>JBELAO010000040.1:0-48111 GCA_049508735.1 Bryobacteraceae bacterium
CGGCTTCTGCAGCTTATGCCGTGGGCCGGAGGAGTTCCTGAATCCCGTCCGAGGTGTAGCCGGCCAATGAGAGAAGTCGAGTTGCTGATAGGGGGAATCATCGTCGGGCTGATGATTGCGATGCCGGTGGGACCGGTAAACATCCTGTGCATTCACCGGACGATCGAAGGAGGATGGAGGTCGGGCGTGATCTCCGGCCTCGGAGCGGCGGCCGCCGATATGCTATACGGCGGTGTCGCGGGCTTCAGCATCACGCTCGTCGTCCAGTTCCTTGTACGGGAACAATTCCGGATTCGCTTTTTCGGCGGCATTCTACTGGTCGTTATCGGCATCTCATACTTCTTCAAGCGGCCCGACCCGCTGGACGCGCAAATACAAGACCACGAGAGCGCGTACTCGGATTTGAGATCGACATTTCTCTTGACCCTCGCGAATCCGACTACGGTGCTGTCGTTTCTCGCCCTCCTGGCGGCGCTCGGCATGGGGAATCAAAGGCAGTGGTGGTTGACCGTGTTTCTCGTTACCGGGATCTTCTGCGGTTCGATGGCGTGGTGGATCGTGCTGAGCAGCTTCGTGAACCACTTCCGCGGCCGGTTCAACCATGGGCTCCTGCTATTGATGAACCGCTTCGCCGGGCTGGCGATCGGGGGGTTCGGCGTAGCCGTATGCGCTCTTAGCCGCTGGTGATTCGTCATCGTCGCGCCTCGAACAAAAACCAAATCTGCTTGCCAGCTAACGATTCGGTGGGTCACTTCTGAACAGGGGCTGGGGAGTTCTCGCGAGCGCTGAAAGGCTGAGGTTTGGTTGTTGCAGCCACGGGGGTCTGCACCGGCTGATTTAACGTCGTTTTGGATAGGGTCCCCGTCTGGATCTGTTTGTTAGGCGGAATCTCGGTTCCGACCGGATAGATGAGAAGCCGTACTGTACCCCAGCCGGCATCCACAGTCGCGCTCGTCTGCTTACCCATTCCCAGAGTCTTGAGCTGACTATCGTCGAATTCAAAGGTCTCGACAAGATACTCGCGCACCACCATGGACCGCGCTTCCGTTAGCACCAAGTCTTTCTGGGTATCGCCTTCCCTGGTGGATGCCAGGACTACCGCAAACCCAAACTGATTGTTAGCCAGGAACTCGCCGCCGGCGTTGAGAGACTTCTGGTTCTTCAGTTCGGCCGTATCGTGCTTATCGAAAAGCTGCTTCGCCGGGTACGTAAACTCCTTGATCGGCACGCCTTGCGGCAGCCGTTCGATCTCATTGATTGCCAGGTCGGCGGAATCTTCGTAGCCGCGGTTTTTGAAAAACCCACGCAAGAGGAAGTTGTGTTTCATGGCTTCCATGTTTTCCGCGAAGTCGGTAACTCCTGCTTGCGCATGGACCATCGTGTCACGCGCGGCGCCAGCCGTCTGCTCGACATCGCTGTAGAGCTGCTTGTCGTTAACCAGCGCTCCCACGGTACCCTGGCCTCCATCGATCTTGGCGCTGATCGAGGCTAGATTCGCCGTCGCTCGACTGGTATTCTCAAGGGCTTGCTGGCCGCTATCCAGAATGCCGTTCGCCTTGTTCAGCAGGGCCGATACCTCGAGTGGCGGCAGGCTGGCGATGCTGTCGCCATCCCGCACGTCGGCTTTCCCTGAGGACCCAAATGAAATCGCCATATACTGGCTACCCAACACGCCCTCGGTTTCGATTGACGCCACGGAGTCCCCTTTGACGATCTCGTGCGTCGACTTGCCGAGATCCATGACTACCGTGACCTTGCCGCCCGGCTTGTGAGGCAACAGGATCTGGCGCACAGTTCCACTGTGAACGCCGCCCACGCGCACATCGGCTCCTTCATCCAGGCCCGCCACATTGTCGAACTGCGTCTTCAATTGGTATGTGGAGCTGAAAAGATACTGCTTGTTCCCGATGATGAGGACACCGGCCACCAGAATTGCCAGTGTCGCAACGATGAAGGCTCCTAACCGCGCCGCTCTCGACATCTTTCCTCCTACGAGTCCCTTAGGAACTCCCTGACAAACTCGACGTCACTATGCTGAAGTTCTTCGAAGGCGCCTTCGATCGCGATCGTTCCCTCATGGAGCAGGATCAGACGGTTCGCAATCGTTTTCGCGCTATGTAGATCGTGAGTCACTACGATGGACGCCATGTGATGTTGCTCCTGGAGCGTGAGGACCAAGTCGCAGATCTCGGCGGCACTGATGGGGTCGAGTCCTGCAGTCGGCTCGTCAAGCAGCAGAATGTCCGGCTCCAAAGCCAGTGCACGGGCCAGCCCCACTCGTTTCTGCATTCCACCCGAGATATCCGAAGGCATCTTCTCCATGTCGCGCTCCATCCCCACTTCCGCCAATAATTCTCTGACGCGGCCGCCCCGCTCGGACCTCGACATCTCCTTCTTATGGTGTTGCAGCGGAAAAGCCACGTTTTGCTCGACGGTGAGCGAGTCGTAAAGCGCCCCATACTGAAACAGAAAGCCCATTCTTATCCTGATTTCGCCGAGCCGATCGAGTGCCAGGCCGGCGATGTCTTGGCCGTGGATGCGAACCGATCCGGAGTCGGGCTTCCGCAGGCCGATGATGAGTCTCAGCAATACGCTCTTACCGCTGCCGCTGCGCCCCAGCACCGCCAAGGTCTCGCCGCGGCTCACTTGCAAGCTAACCCCCGTCAAAACCTTTTGCTCTCCGAAGGACTTATGCACGTCCTCGACGGCGACGACGGGTGCATTGCCCTCTTCCCCGGCTTTTTCTCGCTCCATCGTAATTGGATCGGTTGTATCCATACTCGTTTCGCCAGCCGTTTCATCGGCGCTTACGGGAAAAATGCGATGATGATTTTCACCAGGACAACATCGGCCAGGATCACAAACAGCGAGGACAAGACTACCGAGCTGGTGGCCGCGCGGCCCACGCCCACCGCGCCTCCCCGTGTCCGCATTCCCTGAAAACACGCGACCAGCCCAATGATCAGGCCAAACACAGCGGTCTTAAACGTGGGTGGCAGTAGATCGTTGAAAGTGGCGCCCTTAAAACCATCGTTGATAAACCGGTAAAAGGAGATCGGCTCAACCAAAGTCTGCGCAACCCAGCCCATTACCAAACCGCAGAAGTCGGCGGCCAGGGTTAGCAACGGCAACATCAGGATGCAAGCTAGGATGCGGGGCGCTGCCAGCAGCCGATAGGGGTTTACCGCGGACGCCTCGATGGCGTCGATCTGCTCAGTCACTTTCATCGACGCCAACTCCGCACCGATGCCAGCGCCCAGCCGGCCACTCGCTACCAGACCGGTGATGATCGGACCGGTCTCGTCCAGAACGGCAAAGACGATAGCGGCGGGAAGCAGCGATTTGGCCCCAAATCGGGTCAGGCTGTGACGGGCTTCCAATGAGAGTACAACCCCGATAGCGCCGCCGGCCAAAGCGACCACCGGCAGGGACTTGGATCCGATCTCGTCGAGCTGTCGGAACAATTCGCGGAATTCAAACGGCGGCGTCACCGCAGCCCGCACGACTTGCCAGATAAATACACCCAGATCGCCGAACCACTCGAAAAACTCGCCGATCAGGTTCCTGGCGGAACTTACAGTTGGGGATGTGTGCAAGATGTCTAACCGCGGAAGTGAAAGGTCTATGCCTGCGACCGCCCTCAATTTCCCATCGATCATGGAGTTGAACCCGGATTTGGCGCTCCGTGTCTACTATTTAAGTGCAGGCGAGAAAGCAAGGAGTGTGGTCCGCCATAGAGGAACTCCAGGGTGATGTTCCCGCCCATGTATGCCAGCAGGTTGTAGTTCCCCATGCGAAACGCATCCTTGGCGCCGAAGCGGCCGGGGTACCAGCCGTAGACGGCGGTCATCGTGCCCGCATACGGCGCAACCAGCGCAGGGACAGAGAAGACGCGGTGGCCATCGCTGCCGCGGCGCGCGGTAAGGGTCGAAATCACGGCATGTCTCAGCCGCGGAAACACGCCGGTGCACTCACAGCGGTAGTACAGCGCGTCTTGCCTGAAGGCTTCCGACAGCGCATAACGGGTGGTGGTGCTTACCGCCGCGATTCCGAAGAAAGACCCGATCCGTTTGCCATAACCCTCAGCGCCTTGCTTCCACTCCGGGATTCCATCGCTGGCTTGGCTAATGCCAGCCGCGAGCGCTGCGCCGGCGATGGGATACGGGCCGAACCCGTCGAAGAGAAAATTGCGGAGCTTGATTGCCTGTGTCGGACGGATGTACGGCAGGTCCGGTTGGGCCGGGGTCGTGCTCGCAGAAGGGCCGGAGGAATCTCCCGAATCGGCCGGCGATTGAGCCTTGGCGGGCACTGACAGGGCTGCGAGAATCGCGATTACCAAAAGCAAGAGCCTCGGTTGCTGCTCCAGTCCTCGAGGCCGGCGGCCCGGTACACTACTAGGTTCGTGCTGCCCGGCGGCTTTGCGGTGGGTGTAGTGCATGCTGTTTCCTCCCGTAGAAGCGCACTCACCTTCTTTCGTTTGCACAGGACGTACCAAATCTCCTCTGGTCGCTGACGTGTCGTGTTTCCGTCTCAGCTACGCCACACCCCGTTCGACGAAACTTCAACGAATGTCTCCCCAGTGCAGACTTTGCACTCGCGGTGGACAGAATCTGCACGCACCGCTACCGCTTGGCGCCCCGACCAAGGGCACAAAACGCCCTGATCCGGTGCACCTGGCACCGCCCTGTGCAGCCGCAGTCCTCACAAGACTGCAATCGGGTGGCCGACCGGAGGGCGTCTCCAACTTCCACCAAGTCAACGATCACGTTTCTTCGAGAGGCGCGCGACGCTCGATAAACTCTCGCAGTTGCGGGCTCGGTTTGAGCAGCAGCGCTTTGCACCAGCGGACAATACTGGCCCATGGCGGACAGGCCGAGGTCGGTCCAGATCCGCCACAGACCGTGAAGAGACCGATGCTCCGGTCGGGTCACGTAGTTCGGATCGTCCCAAATCAGCCCGCCTCCCAGTGCCGGCAGATAAGCCAACAGAGTGGCACAGAGGATGAAGCCAAATGCGAGCAGATCCCGCAGACGGGTCTGGGCCGGCCGCGGGCCTTACGCTCGGGGACTTTCGTTAGGGCATCTGGCTCTGATTCACACCTGGTCCGGACGGACCTCCCACAGTGTTCGAGTGTTCAGCTTGGCGTAGCCCGCAAAATGCAGAATCGAAAGCCCGATTTTGTTTGGCTCCCCGGCATGGATTCGAACCACGATTCACGGCTCCAAAGGCCGCTGTCCTACCATTAGACGACCGGGGAATTCCGGTGGAATTGTCTTCAGTGTAGCGTCTTCCGCGGCCAAGCCGCAACGCGCGCCACGATCTACGCTCCCGGCCGGCGCGCGCCTGTGATACAGTGACGGAAACTATGCGCAATATCCCCGGGTGGGACCAGTATTACCTGGATATCTGTAAGGTGGTGGCGGCGCGCAGCAAGGATCCTAATACGCAGATCGGCTGCGTTGTCGTCGGGCCCAACCACGAGATCCGCTCCACCGGCTACAACTCGTTTCCGCGCGGTATTCGCGACGACGTGCCGGAGCGCCTGGTGCGTCCTACCAAGTACTTGTGGATCGAGCACGCCGAGCGCAACGCCATCTGCAACGCCGCCCGCGCCGGCACGCCCACCGAGGGCTGCACCATCTACGTCGAAATTATGCCCTGCATGGATTGCGCGCGCGCCGTCGTGCAGGCCGGTATTGTCCAGGTCGTGGTTTCGCGCCAACGCATGACCGAGTATTCGAGCCAGTATTACGACGAGCACTTCAGCATGGTGGAGGTGCTATTCAATGAAGCCAGCGTGGTTGTCCGGCGGGTTTAACCCGGTGTTCGCAATCAAGAACCCTCAGCGTGGGCCGTCGGTTCCGTGATGGCTTTCGCTGGGAGTGTTTTCGGCGTCTGCCTCAACTTCAGGAACCTCTCCGTCGGCCGCGACATACCGGTAGAATCTCCGCGAACACGCCCGGCAGCGAAACGGAAACCGGCGGAAGTTGGCCATCAGGTCATCCAGCAAATTCCGCGCGCGGGAACGACGGACATCGTGCCCTCCGCAACTGGGACAAGACCACATCTCGCTTTGGACGCCTCTTCTTAGCCCGCTGTCGCATTGTAACAACATTCAACGCGTCTCCCCGGTCGCGACGCCAAAGCGCCTCGCCCGGTTGAACCGCGCGCTTGCCGGATCGCAGAGCTACTCCCTTTGCACCGCAAGCCCTGTTGAAACCGTCCTCCACTCGCCGGAACAAGACTCGCCGGACGTCTTCTTACGAATTGCCCAGGTACATTACGTGAACGTACGTGCCCAAGCGAACGTTGTAGCATAGGTACCAGCCCACGTGGTCGGGATCGTCGTACAGCACGATCTGGTCCGTGTCCCATAGCCAGCCATCGCAAAATGCGATGTCGGCCGCCGCCACATTGAAATAGAAACCGCCAAACCAGAACCGCTGCGGGCCCCCGCCCACCAGGCGGAACACGTGCCCATGTCCTATGCCTCCCGGGAAGCGGCCATGCTCCCACGGTTTGTCCAGATGATACGCAGCGTCGCCCTTGCCGGAATCGTGCCCAACCCACTCGCCGTTCGTGTGAACGTGAGGAGCTTCCGGATGGCCGGGCTTATCCGCTTCCCGATGCGCCGGTGCCGGCGCGGCCTGACGCGCCGCGGCGGGACCGTGCTTGGGAATGTAACCGCCCCCCACCTCCGGCTTCCCACCCTTCTTTTCCTGCGCTAGACCAACCACCGCAAGCCATAGCATCAATGAGAGAATCGTCAGCGCTTTTTTCATTCTTCGATCATAGCCCGAACCCGCCGCAGCCGTCGCGGGATTTCGCCTGGCGGACCGCCAAAGAGTGTGCGTTATCGAACCGCCGCTATTGCGCGGTCCATCCGCCATCGATCACAATGTCCGTCCCCGTGATAAACCCGGCATCCGGCGAGCACAGGAACAAGGCGAGCTGGCCCACCTCACGCACTTCCCCCCAGCGCCCCGCCGGGATTCGCGCGATGAATTGGGCATTCAGCGCCGGGTCCTCCAGCAGCGGCGTATTCATCTCCGTGACGAACGGCCCCGGGCTGATGGCAACCACCGCGATTCCCTCCGTGGCAAGCTCCAGTGCCAGCGCCCTGGTAAATCCCAGCAAGCCGGCCTTGCTGGCGGAGTAGGCTGCCCGCCCGGGCAGGGAAATGTGGCCCATGATCGAACTCAGGTTGAGGATGCGCCCGTATCCGCGGCCTTTCATCTGTGGCACAAACGAACGGCACAACAGAAACGCGCTGGTCAGGTTGGTCGCGATCACCCGGTTCCAATCGTCCAGCGTGAACTCATCTACCGCACAACGCACGTTGGTGCCGGCATTGTTCACCAGAATATCCACCCGCTCGAATCTGGCGAGGACGTTGCGTTCCAACTGCCGCACCTGCCGCTCCTGGGTCACGTCGGTTGGGAAGACCTCTACCTCCGCTCCGCCGCCGCGAATCTCGGCCGCCGCTCGTTCGAGCGCCTCCGCGTCGCGGGAAACCAGCGCCAGCCGCGCCCCGGCCGACCCGAGCGCCACCGCGATCGCCTTTCCCAGCCCCCGGCTGCCACCCGTGATCACCGCCGTGCGGCCCTGCAAGAAATCGGTTTCCATCGTGACCGCATTGTAGCCGACGCAGGCCCTCGATTTGCAAGCCGCGGCGCGGTTCGGTGACAATCGTAGCTGATGAAAATCACGCTCGAACTGACTCCCGCCGAACAGGTTGCCGCCGGCGCGCTGATTGTGCCGGTCTTCGAAGGAGAGAAGGAATCGCGCTTCGGCGCCGCGCCATACGCCGAATCCGGCGAAGTGGCTGGAAAGGCCGGCGAATTCACGCTGCTGCATAACCCGGCCGGCGCCACCGCCGCGCGTGTGCTGCTGGCCGGCGCCGGTAAGGCCGAACGTTTCGACACCGCCGAGTTGCGCAAGCTGGTCGCCGCGTCGGTCCGCTTCCTGAAAAAGAAGAAAGTGGTGTCGGCCGCGGTGCTAATCGAAGGAAACCGCGCCGGCGCCGAATTCGCCTCGGCCGCCGTCGAAGGCGCCATCCTCGGCGACTTCGAACCCGATCGCCACAAGACCGGCGACGATAAGAAGGCGCTGGCGGAGTTTTCTGTGGTCTGCCCGAAGGGCGCCGCCGATCTCGACGCTGCGGTGTCGCGGGGGCACGTGCTCGCCGAGTCCCAGAACTTCACACGCTCGCTCGCCAACGAGCCTGCCAATCTCCTCACCCCGCTGAAAATGGCCGCCGCCGCGCGCGAAATGGCCGAACAGCAGGGGCTCGAGTGCGAGGTGCTCGAACGCGCCGATATCGAGCGCCTCGGCATGGGCGCGCTGCTCGGCGTTGCCCAGGGCAGCGCTGAACCACCCGCGCTCATCGTCCTCCGCTACCGCCCGGCGAACGCCGCTTCGGCGGACCACCTCGGCCTGGTCGGCAAAGGCGTCACCTTCGACACCGGCGGCATCTCCATCAAACCCGCCGAGGGCATGGAGAAGATGAAGTACGATATGTGCGGCGGCGCGGCCATGCTCGGCGCCATGCGCGCCATCGCCCAATTGAAACCGCCGCTCGCCGTTACCGCCTTCATTCCCTGCGTCGAAAACATGCCCGGCAGCCGCGCCCAGCGCCCCGGCGATATCGTCACCGCCATGTCCGGCAAAACCGTCGAGGTATTGAATACCGATGCCGAAGGGCGCCTCATTCTGGCCGATGCCCTGGCGTACGCGCGCCGGCTGGGCTGCACCCACCTGGTGGATGCGGCCACGCTCACGGGCGCCATTGTCGTCGCGCTCGGCCACATTTACAGCGGCCTGTTTTCGAATAACGACGCGATGCGCGACCGTGTCTTGCGCGCCGCGCGCGCCGAAGGCGAACGCATGTGGCCCATGCCACTCGACGACGATTACAAGGAAGGCCTGAAAAGCCCCTTCGCCGACCTCGCCAACATCGGAACCCGCTGGGGCGGCGCCATCACCGCCGCGATTTTCCTCAAGGAATTCGCCGAAGAAACCCCATGGGTCCACCTGGATATCGCCGGCACCGCCTACTTGGACGAAGCCCAGCCCCACATGCCCAAAGGCCCGACCGGTTTGCCCGTCCGGACGCTGGTGCGGCTGGCGACGGATTGGGCGGACTAACGCGGCAGCCGTCAGCGCAGCGCCTCAGTCAGGCGCTGGCAGACGGAGCCGAAGAGCTGGCGGTCCTGACAGACGAACGTCAGGTATTCTGGGCCATCGGCGATATAAGCGGCAGGCCGGATCCATTTCAATTGACGCCAGAACATCTCGACAACCTCCGAGGGGAAATCGTGAATGTTGAAGCCCAAGTTGACGAACACCATTAGCCGACCGGGTCTCGGCGCGTGGGCTTCTAGAAATGGGTTCTGCCGAATGATCTCTCCCAATCTGGCGGGAGGCTCATCAAATATGTACCACTCGTCGTAGCCGGGAGATTCACCGCCATCCCGCTGGTAAAAGAGTTCCTCGACGTCGGCGATCCTTGAGCTGTATGCGATCTCGGAATCAAGCCGCCACCCGGCGGATCGTTGGCGATCGGTTAGCCAGGCGCGGCCGCTATCGATCGACGTTACGGCCAAGTACCGCCCGACAATGGCATCCGCACAAAGTCGAACCAGCGCGCCGATAAATTGCTCGGAGCTGCTCAGCCAGAAATAATTGTCATGTGAACCGGTGGTAATGATCTGCTCGCCGTGTTGTTTCTCAGTCGACATACTCCAGCATCGCTGCAGCTACAATAATCGCTCACTCCCCCACGCTTCGCATACAGCGAACCGCCGGCCGCGGCGTGTCGCCCCCTTACCCTACCTTCACCGCCAGCATCGAGACCGATCCGCCATCCACTCCTTCCACGGGGAAGCCCGCCGCGTCCTGCGGCTGCCGCGTGGCCAGCACATACAGCAGCGGCAGGTAATGGTCCGGTGTCGGTATCGAAAGCAGCGCTTCGCGTCCCAGCTTTTCGTAATGAATCAGCTTCCGGTTCTCGCCTGAGAGAATCCTGTCGCGCGCCTCTTGTTCGAAGCGCACCGCCCAGTCGTATGGCTCCACATCATGCCGGCCCCATGCATATGCGTGCAGGTTGTGCACCAGGTTCCCGCTTCCCGCTATGAGAACGCCCTCCTCGCGCAGCGGCGCCAGCCGCTCGCCGATTTCATAATGAAAGCTCGCCGGCTTGGTTTCGTCGATGCTCAACTGCACCACCGGGATATCGGCCTCCGGATACGTGTGGCACATCACGGACCATGTACCGTGGTCGAGCCCCCAGCTTTCGTCGAGCGTCACCGCCGTCGGCGCCAGCAGTTTCCGCACGCGATTCGCCAGCTCCGGGTCGCCCGGCGCAGGATACTCGACGCCGTAAAGCTCGCGCGGGAAGCCTCCGAAATCGTGAATGGTCTTCGGCGCCGTGGAAACCGTGACACCCGTCCGCGGCACGAACCAATGCGCCGAAATCGCCAGGATCGCCTTCGGCCTCGGCAGCGTGCGCCCCAGTTCCGCCCAAGCCTCTGTGTAGCGATTGCGGCTGAGCGCATTCATCGGATTGCCATGCCCGAAGAAAACCGCCGGCATCAGAATAGCCATTTACCTATTCTCGCCCGTAGGCGAAAGTGGCGCAGGTCCCCGACCTGCGAAACGGGGGCTCCGCCTGTGAAAGAAGTTTGCAGGCGAGCCGGAAACCATAGGCCTCGGCTTGGTGTCTAAACCCGCATGGCACAAAGAGAGTGGATGAATCCAATACCGTACTTCCGCGTACTCTTGCCAGTGGCTGCGCTGGCTGTGGCGCTGCCCTGGGCACAGCTGGCTCAGGACAAAGAGCCCGATGAGAACGCGAATTCCTTCGCGGGGACATGGAAAGGGATATGCCAGGACGGCAACCCTTTCGTCATTTTGAACCTCAAGATCAGCGGCAAAGACGTGACAGGCGATATCGCTATTGCCAATATGAACGGGGACGATGGCCAGTGCGTCTCAGTGATCGATCCTCCCACTCCCGAGCACGCCATGAAGATCAGCGACGCGAAGCTGGAAGGCAAGATCCTCAGCTTCCAGGGTTCACCAAAGGCGCGGTTTGAGATGTCCCTGGACGGCACCCAAACCGCGAAGCTGAAGTTCCTCGGCACGCCCGTCGAAGATACGCCGTGGCGGCTTACGAAGTAGACTGGACGGCCACAGATGAACACAGATAAACGCTGATAAGACCTCTCGTTTTCTTATCCGTGTTTATCCGTGGCCCTCGTTCTTTCATGAAATGCGTTGGGTAGCGCCGGCAAGCCCGGAGGGCGGCAGAAAGTAGCCCACGGCGAAGCCGTGTGGATCTGGTATCCCCCGGTCCCAGCCCCGGAACGGGGCGGAACAGCGTTGCCGGGAACCCCTTACGCCCCATTCCGGGGCTTGTGCACACTGCCGCCCTTTCCCGACGGCTTGCGCCGTGGGCTACTGTCTTGCGCTCCTAGGGAGCTTGGGCCGCCGCCATTCTTGGACCGCCTGCTGGGAGACGCAGACAACGATTCGATGCGGGCAAGCGTGTCTCGAAAGCTCCCGTAGATGTCTTCCTCGGCATCAAACGAGACTTGATTGACGCCGACATGCCGCAGTGTTGGGAGCAACTCAGGCATGATGGGGGCGATTTTGGCCGGCTCTTCCTCGAGCAGTACCAGAACGAGCCTGAGGAAGCAACTTGCCGCGTCTGATGCGAACGATTCGGCGAATTCGCCCGCCAATATGTAATCGCGGAAGCCGAGCATGTAGTACCGAAATGGTATCGCCGGCATCCAGTGGAGTTCTTCAGCCCTTTCCAGCACATTGCGGCCGAACTCCGGAAGCATCTCTGCGTTTGTCCGGCCCGCAAACTGGCGGTGCGCCCACTCCTGGTCCAGATCCCTCCGGTAATCCCCCCAATCTTCTTCCGTCGGGACGACCTTTTGCCAATTCGGAACGGGCACTTGCCAATCCTAACACTCCGAGCGTGATGCGGCCGCCACCACCGCCGCCCACTCCCCCTTTTGCCGTATCTCACGAACCCCCGCCAGCGCCGCCTTCACCGCGTCTGCTTCACTGAAGTTGAACCCGCTGGCCACCAGCGTCCCGCCCGCCCGCAGCACGCGCACAAACTCCGGCGCCAGCGCGAGGATCGCTTCCGGGCTGATATTGGCGACCACCAGGTCCACGGCACCCGAACGCACTGCATCGGCCGATCCGATGAATCCCTGCCCGGCGATGCGCACGGCCTCCGGGTCGATATCGCATGCGATCACGCGCGATGCGCCGAGCAATCGCGCGGCTTCGGCGAGAATGCCGGAGCCTGTGCCCACATCCAGCACGTCGATTCCGGGCGTCACCAATTCCTCCAGCGCTTCCAGGCACAACCGCGTGGTCTCATGTACACCGGTGCCGAACGCGAGGCCGGGGTTCACCGTGATGCGGAAGCGGCCGGGCGGCGTCGGATCGTCGCGCCATTCGGGCACCAGAAAAAAGCGGCTGCCCACTTCCATCGGCTGCAATAGGTCGCGCGCCTCCTGCACCCAATCGCGATTCTCCTCTTCGCGCACGGCCGCGTGCGGGTAACGCGACAGCAGCCCCGCCCGGTCCGCGCCGTCTTCGAAGAACGCACGCACACCCGTGTCGCTCAGCTCGACAATCCCAGCCGAGCCCAGCTCCCACAACTCCGCGATCAGCAGATCTCGGCCGTCCGTATTCGAATCGATTTCGAGCGAGAACATTGTTATCGTGAAATGTCGGGCCGCGCTTTTCTCGGGCTCCCACCCTATCATGAAACTACAAGGTATTTTCCCACCAATCACCACCCCGTTTGATTACGAAGGCAACATTTACTCCGCCAAGATTCAGCACAACGTGGAAAAGTGGAACCGCACAGCGCTCTCCGGCTACGTCGTCATGGGCTCGACCGGTGAAAGCGTGATGCTGACCGAAGCCGAGAAGTACACCGTGTGGGAGTTGGTGTCCAAGCACGCCGCCGCGGAAAAACTGCTCATCGCCGGCACCGGCGTGGAAAGCGTGCGCGAGACGGTTTCGCTCACCAACCGCGCCGCCGAAATGGGTTACAAAGCCGCCATGGTGCGCACACCGCATTATTACAAAAACCTGATCAATCGGGGCGATGCGCAGATGCTCTATTACCGCTCGGTCGCCGACCGCGCCAAGATCCCGCTCATCATCTACAACTGGCCGCAGACCACCGGCGTGGATATTCCCGCCGAGGCGGTGGCCGCCCTTTCCGAGCATCCCAACATCATCGCCATCAAGGAAAGCTCCGGCAATCTCGAAAAAGTCATGCAGATGATCCGCGAAGTGAAGCACGGTTTCCAGGTGCTGGTCGGCTCGGCGCCCACGCTGTGGCCATCGCTGCTGATGGGCGCCTGCGGTGCAATTCTTGCATACGCCAATGCAGCGCCGTACTCGACCATCGCCATCTGGGAAGCCTTCCGCACCCGCGACGAAGCCGCCGGCATGGACTGGCAGAGCCGCATCGGCCGCCCGTCCGCGCTGGTAACCGCGCGCTACGGGATTCCCGGCTTGAAGTACGCCATGGACTTGAACGGCTATTACGGCGGCCCTCCGCGCTTGCCGTTGGTTCCGCCCAGCCCTGAGGCCAAACGGGAGATTCAAGCCGCGTTTCAGGACTTGAGGGGTTAACTTGATACGCCCCGCAATAAAGCCGCGACACTGCAACCCCTATCCCCGAGGCCGCGTCGCAATAAGTGTTAAGCTGTCTGGAGAGGACCTCTAAGAAGGGGAAGCACTGCGTGGATGTTGCCGCGACGTTGGCCTGCAACGTGCTCAACCCTCATTGACGCCATGTCGCTCAGCACCCTGATTCTTTGCTTCTGTCTCTGCGCGCTGGCCGCCGCCGCTAGCGCTGAAACGCCGCTCGAAACGGGTTACCGGCAAATGTACGATCTTCAATTCGCCGGCGCCCATCGCACGTTTGCGGACTGGCAGAGCACTCATCCCGACGATCCGATGGGGCCGGCTTCCGACGCGGCGGCGTATCTGTTCACCGAGTTCGACCGCTTGCACATTTTACAGTCGGAATTCTTCACTCACGACCAGCACTTTTTCACCGATCACAAGCTGGCGCCCGACCCTATCGTCAAGCGCAAATTCGATGCCGAGCTCGATACCGCACACCGGCTGGCGGCGCGCTGCCCGCAGAGTGCCGATTGCCAGTTCGCCGCCATCCTGGCCAACGGCCTGCACTCCGATTATATGGCGTTGATCGAGACACGCTACGCCGCGTCGTTTCAGGAGATGAAAGCCAGCCGTAGCATGGCCGAAAGGCTGCTGGCCGCGCATCCGGAGATGTACGATGCCTGGATCGCCATCGGCGTCGAGAATTACATGCTGAGCATCAAGCCGCTCCCCGTGCGCTGGCTGCTGCGGCTGGCCGGCGGCGAAACCGACAAGGCGGTAGGCATCGAGAAGTTGCAGTTGACCGCCGAGAAGGGCCACTACCTGGCTCCCTTCGCCAAGCTGCTGCTGGCGGTGGCGGCGCTGCGCGACCACAATACATGGCGGGCGCGGACGCTGCTGGAAGGGCTGGTGCGCGAGTATCCTCACAATCCGCTGTACGCCGAGGAACTGGCGCGGCTGCTACCGGCCGTGTCCACCGGCGCCGGTGGCATGGGAGCCGCGCTTCGGTAGGCTTTTACGCGTTATTTACGTCGCCGCAACATCCGCGTTCGCCGCCGCCACTAACCTGGATGGTAGGCCAACACCCACGTAGCAACCGATTTCCTCTGAGCCGCGTCCGTAAGGGAGCGGATGTAATGATGACCGGCCTAACTCAACCCACCGATGCCTTCGTCGTGGATGGTAGGGCACGCTTTTTTAGCTTGCCAGCGCCCGCTTGCGGGCGGGTTTCTTGCTGATGCACACTTCCTGAATGATGACCGGTCTAACTCAATCTACCGATGTCTTCATCATCGGCGGCGGCCCCGCGGGGCTTGCCGCGGCCATCGCCGCGCGCCGCCGCGGTTTTGACGTCACGGTGGCCGACCGTTCCGAGCCTCCCATCGACAAAGCGTGTGGCGAGGGCATCATGCCGGATGGCGTTGCCGCAGCCGCGGCCCTTGGCATCTCGCTCGCGGGTGCCGGCGCCCAGCCCTTCCGCGGCATCCGCTTTTGCGACCGGGATCTCGCCGTGGAAGCTCCTTTCCCGCAAGGTGTGGGATTCGGTATGCGCCGCACCGCGTTGCACGAATTGATGGTCGAGCGCGCCGCCGAAGCCGGCGTGCGCCTGATGTGGGGTGCGTCCGTTACCGGTATCGATCACGACGGCGTTCGCGTGGCGGGCGAGCTCCTGCGCGCGCGCTGGATCGTCGGCGCGGATGGCGGCAATTCGGTGGTGCGGCGTTGGGCCGGTCTGGATGCCTGCGTGCGCGATGGCCGCCGTTATGGTTTCCGCCGCCACTTTTCGGTAGCCCCCTGGAGCGATTTCATGGAGATTCACTGGGGCGAAGGCTGCCAGCTTTACGTGACGCCGGTCGGTGGCGCCGAAGTCTGCGTCGTGCTGATCTCGCGCGATCATCGCCTGCGCCTGGACCACGTCCTGCCGCGTTTCCCGCTGCTGGCGCGACGTCTGGCCGCCGCCGGCGCTCGATCGAGCGAGCGCGGCGGAGTTTCCGCCTCGCGCCGTCTCGAGCGTGTCTGCCGCGGCAATATCGCGCTGGTCGGAGATGCCTCGGGATCGGTCGATGCCATCACCGGAGAAGGCCTGTGCCTGCTGTTTCAGCAAGCGGTCGCATTGGCCGACTCGCTCGCCGCCGGCGATCTCCATCCATATCAGGCTGCCCACCGGCGGCTGGGCCGGCGCCCCGAATTGATGGCCGGTTTGATGCTGCTGCTCGATCGCCGTGCCAGCCTGCGCAGCCGCGTGCTGCATGCTTTTGCCGCGCGTCCCCGTTTGCTTTCCCGCATGCTGGCCCTGCACGTGGGTGAGCTTTCGTTTTTCGATACCGCCGCTAACGGGCTCGCCCTTGGCTGGCAAATGTTGACGTCATGATCCAACACTTTCGTTCTTTCCTGCACGGTGACGCCGGCGGTCTTGCCGCCGGTGATTTACCGCGCTTCCCGAAGCGCCGGTGCGGTTCTTCGATCCTGTTTCTGACGGCCTGCGCCTTGCCGCTAATCTCGCCGGTCCACGCGCAGGATCTTTCGCTCGAAATGGACCCCGCCCAATCCAAGGTGGAGTTCACGCTCGGCGCCACCCTGCACACCGTACACGGCTCTTTCCAGTTCAAGCGTGGCGCCATTCATTTCGACCCCGCTTCCGGCAAAGCCTCCGGTGAGTTGCTGGTGGATGCGCGCTCGGGCGCGAGCGGCAACGACTCGCGCGATCAGAAAATGCACAAAGAGATTCTGGAGAGCCAGCGCTTCCCCGATATCGTGTTTCGCCCCGGCCGCGTGGAAGGCAAGCCGGCGCCGCAGGGCATCAGCGAGATCCAGGTGCACGGCCTCTTCACCATTCACGGCGTCGAACATGAGCTCACCGCGCCGGTCGAGATCCACGTGTCCGGGAGTCAATACGACATCACCGCCCACTTCACGGTGCCGTACCAGAGATGGGGGATGAAGAACCCCAGCACCTTCCTCCTCCACGTGGAGGACCATGTCGATATCACCCTGCACGCCGTGGCGCACGCGATGAGCCCCGTGCCATCGCATTAGGAAGAAAAGCCGAGACGACTCTGCTCTCGGCTCGGCACGCTCGACAGCCAGGATCGACAGCCCGCGCCACGGTAGTGGCTAGAACGGCTGGATCGCTTCCCGTACCGGGTCGAAATCGATCCGGCGCTTCTGCATGTACGCGATGTTGCCCAGGTGCGAAGCCTGCGCCGACCGGTGGCCGGCCAGCGCGTCGCCGTTCGGCAGCTTGCGCGACTTCACGCACTCCAGGAAGTTCTCGACGTGGTCCATGTCGATGCTGCTGTCCGCCTGTACCGTCACCGGCGCGGCGCCACGGCCCGCCGCGCGAAATTCATAATGCTGCCGGTCGATGTACAGACGCCCCTGGGTTCCCGCGAACTCGACCGCCGCGCCCGAGATTCCCGGAGCCAGCGTGGCTTCAAACGTTGCCGTGAACTGCGCCGGGTATTCCAGCAGCACGTTGATCGTATCCGGCGCCGTGCGCCCGTCCTTGTAGTTGTACACGCCGCCGGCCGCCACCGCCGACGTCGGCACATCGGAGCCGAGGAACATGTGCACCACGTCGATCCAGTGGGTGAACAGGTCGGTCACCTGCCCGCCGCCGAAATCGAGATACGCTCGCCAGTTCCAATACTGCTGCGGATCCCAGTCGCGCCATTTCAGCCGGCCCAGGTAGTGCGCCCAATCCAGGTCCTGCGGCTTGGTCATGAGATACTCGGGCGCCCTGCGCAAATGGTAGCCATTGCCGTACCACCAGGTGCGCGCCAGCGTGACCTTGCCGATTCTTCCGCTATCGATGTACTCGCGCTTGGCCTCGATATAGTGCTTGCCGGAGCGCTGCTGCATGCCCACCTGGCAGATGCGGTTGTTGATCCGCGCCGCTTTCACCACCGCCGGACCTTCCTCGATGGTCAGCGTCAGCGGCTTTTCGACGAACACATCCTTGCCCGCGCTGAGCGCGTCGATCGCGATCGGCACGTGCCAGTGGTCCGGCGTGCCGATCAGCGCGACATCGATTTCCTTGCTATCGAGCAGCGCGCGATGGTCGCTGAACGTGCGCGCGTTGGGCGCGTCCTGCTTCGCCTTATCGATCTGCGCGCCCCAGATGTCGCACAGCGCCGTTACCTCCACCGCGCCGGTCTTGACGAAATTGCCGGCGTCGTAGCAGCCGCGCTCGCCGCAGCCGATCAGGCCGAGTTGTATGCGCTCATTGGCGCCGTAAACGCGCGAGTACGAGAGAGCCGTTGCCGCGGTCACTCCTCTCAGAAAGCTCCGGCGCGGAAAAGCAGTTTCAGGCATACGGCAATTATAGTCCGGCAAGGACCCTTCGCAGCCACGGCCATTTGCGGGAGCCACCGGTCAACGCCGATAAGCTGGTTCCTCTTGATCCGCGCGCGCCGTTGCGTGTTGGCCGCCGGTGATATGCACTGCGGGCAATCGCTGGTAGTCCGGGCCATCGCCGAAGGCCGCAAAGCCGCGCAAGGCATCGACCGTTTCCTGACGGGCGCGACGAAGCTCGGGTAGATACCGCCGCAACTCGCAAAACGACAGCGGCAAGACCGCCGGCGTTACGAAGAAAGGTCACTTCCCGATCGTTGAACGATGGAGCGGAGTGAAGGGACGCATGGCGGCGTCCGGCATTCGGTAGATCGCGTCCGATCCGATTCGGGTGACCGGCGTTTGATTGGAAAAGTAGCGTTCCGCGGGAGATTCGTTTGGTATCACTACGTACCGGACGCCGTAGCCCGTGAGTAGAGCGTCTGCCGCGCTGCGGTCCAGCACTCCCTGGTAAAACGCATCCGACAAGTGTGTCTGCTCGGTGAAGGTGAGGCTGTATAACCAGTGGCTTGCAAAACTGTGCATGGGTGCCTCAGCGAACAAGCCGGCATTGGATTTGGGCGAGAGAACCAGGTCGTTTTCCCTTGCGTTCTCTCGAAGCCAGATCAGGACAGCGAGGTCGGTCTTCGATGTCACCGTTGAGCCTCCGCCGCCCGCCGTCCTGCCGGCTGCGGTAGCATCCGCCAAGTAGATTCCGTGCGCCGCCAGGGAGAGCATAACCCAGACTCCAATCGATACGCGGGCCGCAACCGGACGCTCGATCCAAAGGCGCCGAAGGGAATCGCAACGAGCCGCTTGGCGCACCAGCAGCATGGCGGTTGCACAAAAAACGCCATCGAGCAGATGGTGAGACCAAGGCACCCAGGGAACATAGAGTCCCACCAGCACCCCGCCGAACCAGCAATGGAGCAGCGGATCGGTGACTGATCTTTTCCCCAGCGGCACAGCATAAGAGAGCACACAAAACAGGGCGGGGAGCCCGAGCATCAACAGGAGCATGGGGGGAGAAAAAGGCGGTATCCAGCGGCTTTGTGCACCGGTCTCCCGGAGCCATGCGTGCCGGGACATCAAGTACAAGTACGGGGCAATGCCGGCCACACCCGGAATCGCCAGGCACGTCACTTCCTTGATTGTCCGAGCCCACGGCCAGCGCCTGCGCATTAGGAGCGTGAGCCCACCCGCTCCCATAACGACAAGAATCTCGAAGGGGTGGATGAAAGCGCCGACGGCGGCCACTAATCCGGTCCACCATAGGTACTTTGGCAAGTTCGTCCGCAGATACTTCGCCAGGAGTCCCATACATAAGACGGTTGAGACGGAGCCGAAGAGCACCAGTGGACTTCCGGAAATACCATCGATAAAGCCATCGTTGTTGTACCAGCCGTGAACTTTGGTGGCGTACCATATGAGATCGGTCCACGGATTGGATTTCGGGATTGGAAGCGTCAAAACCGCCAATACCGATGCGACGGGAACGCAGCAAAACGAAACCAGCAACGCCAATCGAGCTTCAGTTCGCGAGTAGGCAAAGGCGCGCAGAGCGAAGAACAATGCGTAGCCGCCAGCGATGTGGAGCGCCAGGTACAGGAGATGGTAGATCCAAAGACCATCAACTCGAAACGCGGCACTGGTGCGGCCGATAAACCAGAAGTACGGATTGAACATCGCTGGTTCGGTTATCCAAGGAGCGTGGTAGTCGGGAAGAAGGCCGCATTTTGTTCGCTGGTAGGCTTTGATCCAGGTTTGGTACTGAAAATCATCGATGTGTTGTGGAATGAGGCTTGCGACGTACGCGGGCGGGGGAGCCAGATATCCGCTGAGAACAGGCGCCTCGTTCACGGCGAAAATGGAAATGCCCAACAGGAAAGGGGCGGCACGGTACATCCACAGCCGCCTGCTGTTTTGGAGACGCCCCACCTCACCGAGGCTAGCACGGTTGCGGTATAGAATCGTCAGGTGACGCCTCGACTGAGACGCCGGAGCCCTCGCACAGCATCAGGGTTGGCGGCGGGGACGATCAAGGACGGATTTGTGTTGGGAGAAAAACGGGAAGCGGGTACTCCCCGGCGGCCGCGGCTCCACAAACCGGAAGCCACGGCCGCCAGCGAGCGGCGCTGATTACTCTTTGTTTTCGCTTTCGATCCGCATGCCGTAGAAGCTGCGGTAAACGAAGAACGCGGAGATCACGAAGAAGACGGCGGACAGTATGGTGGTCAGAACGTGGCCTTGTTTGTTGCCGACATCCACGGCCAGCGATACCGCCAGCAAGCCGAACAGGGTGGTGAACTTGATGATCGGGTTCAAGGCTACCGAGCTCGTATCCTTGAATGGATCGCCTACCGTGTCGCCAACCACGCAGGCATCGTGCAGCGGAGTGCCTTTGGCGCGCAACTCGGTTTCGACAACCTTCTTGGCGTTGTCCCAGGCGCCGCCGGCGTCTGCCATGAAGATGGCCTGATAGAGGCCGAACAGGGCGATCGAGATCAGGTAGCCGACGAAGAAGAACGGCTCGATGAACGCGAACGCAAGCGTTGCGAAAAACACCGTGAGGAAGATGTTCAGCATGCCCTTCTGCGCGTACTTCGTGCAGATCTCGACCACTTTTTTCGAATCGGCGACAGAGGCCTTTTCGGCGCTCTCCAAATGGATGTTCCGCTTGATGAATTCGACCGCGCGATAAGCGCCGGTGGTCACCGCCTGCGCGCTGGCGCCGGTGAACCAGTAGATGACCGCGCCGCCCGCGATGATGCCGAGCAGGAACGGAGCGTGCATCAACGACAGGTTCACGATGTACTGCGGCTGCAGGCCGTGGGTGAGCGAAACGATGGTGGCGAACGTCATCGTGGTGGCGCCAACCACCGCCGTGCCGATCAGCACTGGCTTGGAGGTAGCCTTGAAAGTATTGCCGGCGCCGTCGTTCTCTTCCAGGTTTTCCTTGGCTTTTTCGAAGTTGGGCGTGAAGCCGAAGTTTTTCTGAAGATCCGCCGAAATGTCGGGCTGGGTCTCGATGGTGGAAAGTTCGTAGACCGATTGCGCGTTGTCGGTGACCGGGCCGTAGCTATCCACCGCGATGGTCACCGGACCCATGCCGAGGAAGCCGAATGCCACCAGGCCGAATGCGAAGACTGCCGGAGCCATCATCAGCGTTTCGGGGAACGACAGGCTGACCAGGTATCCGACCGACATCAACGCCAGCATCGCCATGCCCAGCCAATAGGCGCTGAAGTTGCCGGCCACGAAGCCGGAGAGAATGTTGAGCGATGCGCCGCCTTCGCGCGAGCTGGTGACGATTTCGCGCACGTGCCGCGAATTAGTGGACGTGAACACCTTGACGAACTCCGGGATCAGCGCGCCGGCCAGCGTGCCGCAACTGATCACGGTGGCCAGTTGCCACCACAGGTCGGGGCTGCCGGCCAGGCCGGGGATCATGAAGTAGCTGACGACAAAGGTGAGCGCGATCGAAAGGATCGAGGTGAGCCAGACCAGCGTGGTGAGCGGCGTTTCGAAATTGAACTTGACTGAATTGCCAAAGCGGGCCTTGGCGATGGCGCCGTTAATGAAGTAGCCGGCCGCCGAAGAGAGAACCATCATCACGCGCATCGAGAAGATCCAGACCAGGAGCTGGACTTTGACCAGGTCGCTGTGAACGGCGAGAAGGATGAAGGTGATCAGCGCCACGCCAGTGACGCCGTAGGTTTCGAAACCGTCGGCCGAGGGCCCCACCGAATCGCCCGCGTTGTCGCCCGTGCAATCGGCGATCACGCCGGGGTTGCGCACGTCGTCTTCCTTGATCTTGAACACGATCTTCATCAGGTCGCTGCCGATGTCGGCGATCTTGGTGAAGATGCCGCCGGCCACGCGCAGGGCCGCGGCGCCGAGCGATTCGCCGATGGCGAAACCGATGAAGCAAGGGCCGGCCAGATCGCCAGGAATGAAGAGCAGGATGGAGAGCATGATCAGCAGCTCGACCGAAACCAGCAGCATGCCGATGCTCATCCCGGCTTGCAGCGGGATGTTGTAACAGGGGAAAGCCTTGCCGGTGAGCGATGCAAACGCGGTGCGAGAATTGGCGAAGGTGTTGACCCGCATGCCGAACGCCGCTACCGCGAAGCTGCCGGAGATGCCGACCACGCTAAACGCCAGGATTACGATGACCTTATAAGCCGCCAGCCCTTGGAGCAGTCCGAAGTAGAACACGATGATAACGGCAATGAAGATCTCGAGCACCATCAAAAACTTGCCCTGCGTGGCCAGGTAGGTCTTGCAGGTCTCGTAAATCAGCTCGGAAACTTCGCGCATGCATGCATGAACCGGCATATTGCGCAAGCGAACGAAGATAACGAGCCCGAAAACCAGGCCCAACGCGCTGACCAGCAAACCACCGAGCAGCAGATTGTGACCGTTGATGCCGCCCAGGAACGTGGCGACGCGCAGATCGGGAAGGTGAAGATTAGCCTCTCCGCCCCCTTGCTCCTGCGCCAGCGCCGGGACGGCGCCAGCCGCCAGGGCGAGCATCGAAAAAATGATCCGCAACAGGGAACTGGACAGGGCCCGTGCGGCTCGAAGTGGCAGGACACTACGCGTGTCCGAAGTGCTAACCATCTGGTAAATCCTCCTCGGGGATTACGGAAGAATCCGTGTGTGCAATGGAACACCCAGTATAAGAGATGTACAGGTCGCATTTCAAATGCGGGACTTCGCCGGGTGTGCTACCGAAGAAATGGCGAAGCTCTCCACCGCTGCGGAAATCGCGCGAACCTGGGTATGCGTACGCAAGAGTTCGTCTCTCAGGAGGCTTTGTGATCACTCGTCAAGTGGGGCAGGCGCTTCCGCCTGCCAACCATACCCGCGCAACCACTCTTGATGAGCTGGCACCGCCGGTAGCCCGTCCTGCCGCGGCAGCTTTCGTTGCGCGGATGTATAGAATATAGGTTTCGGAGGACTCGATCGTGCGTGCATCGGTTGTGCTCTTTTCTATCGCCATGGCTCCAATCGTCCCTCTTTTAGCCCAGGTGGGCGGGCAGACCCTGGAGGCCCGGCGGGCGGAGCTGAATCGTCTGCTGAACGATGAGTGGGAATACACGCTGCGCACGCAGCCGGAATTGGCCACCCACGTCGGGGACGATCGCTACAACGACCGGCTGAGCGATTTCTCCGATCAGGCAATTGCCGCGGATCTCGAACACGCCCGCCAGTCGCTGGAGCGCTTCGAAGCGGTCGACGTCACAGGATTTCCGGAGCAGGAGAAACTCAACCGCGCGCTCATGCTGCGCAACTTGCGCGAAGCCATCGAGAGCGCGCCATTCCGGGATTGGGAGATGCCGGCGACCCAGTTTGGCGGCGTTCACCTGGGATACGCCACGCTGGCCCTCGATACGCCCTTCCGCAACGTGAAGGACTATCGGGATTACCTGTCCCGCTTGCGCCAGATCCCGCGCGTGCTCGACCAGGCGATGGCACACATGCGCGACGGGCTGCGCGACCACCGCATGCCGCCGCGCTATCTGCTCGAAAAAGTGTCCGGGCAGTCGCAGGAGATCGCCGGCTACACGCTCGACAAGAGCCCATTCACCGCGCCGCTGCGCAAGTTTCCGGATTCGATTTCCGAGGCGGAGCGCAAGCCTCTGCGCGAGGCAATCGAGAGCGCGGTCAAGGACGCCGTGGCGCCGGCGTACGCGAAGTTCGCCAAATTCGTGCGCGAAGATTACGCGCCGAACGGGCGGCTCGATCCCGGCGTGTGGGCCCTGCCCGACGGCGAAGCCCGCTATCGATTCGCCGTCCGCCACGAAACCACCAGCGATTTCACCGCCGAGCAGATTCACCAGCTTGGCCTGAAGAGCGTGGCGGAAATCGAAACCGAGATGCAGGCCGTCGCCAAGGCGCAAGGATTCGCCGATCTGAAATCGTTCAACGATCACATCCGGCAGGACCCGAAACTGCACGCCAGGAGCGGCCAGCAACTGCTGGGCTTGTACACGCAATATCGCGATCAGATGTACGGTAAATTGCCGGAGTTGTTCGGACGGCTGCCCAAAACCAAGCTGGACGTGGTGCCGATGGAAGCGTTCCTCAGCGCCGACAACGTTCCTGCCGACTATTCGCCGGGCGCCGGAGACGGCTCGCGCCCCGGGCGCATCAACGTCAACGAGTATGCGCCGGAGAAGCGATTGCTGCTCAACGTGGAAGCCATCGCCTATCACGAAGGGGTCCCCGGACATCACTTGCAATTCTCAATTGCGCAGGAACTCACTGGCCTGGCGCCGTTCCGCCGGTATGACCTGGATCTGAATGCCTACACCGAAGGGTGGGCATTCTACGCCGAGCGCCTGGGAAAAGAAGTTGGCTTTTATCGCGATCCGTACAGCGAATACGGGCGTTTGCAGAATGAGATGTGGCGCTCCGTGCGCTGGGTGGTCGATACCGGCGTCCACGCGAAACACTGGACGCGCCAGCAGATGGTCGACTTCTTCCATCAACACACGGCGATGGACGATCAGAACATCGAGACCGAGGTCGATCGCTACGTTGCCTGGCCGGCGCAGGCGCTCTCTTACAAGATGGGACAGATGAAGATTCTCTCCCTCCGCGAACGCGCGCAACGGGAGTTAGGAGCTAAGTTCGATCTGCGCGCCTTTCACGACGCTGTACTCGACCAGGGCCCGCTGCCGCTCGATATGCTGGAAGCCAAGATCGACGCCTGGATCGCGATCCGGAAATAGCCAACCGGCCTGCCCGGTGCCTCGTCGTGGCGCGGGCACTCGTGCCTGCCGTGTCGAGACTCGTCTCGACACTTGCTTGGCTGTTTATTGGATAGCCACGCTGACTGTGTTGCTGCCGGCGCCGCCGGCCGACACTTGAAGAGTCTGCGCGCCGGACGGCGTGCCCGCGGGGATTTGCACGTTGATCTGGTAGAGACCCGCATAGCCGGGAGCCAGGCCGGCATAACTGACAGTGGCCGGCTCACCCGCAACATAGGCTCGCACCTGCAACACGGTCATCGCCGGCGGAATGGGGCCGGCCGCGCCGGTAACTCCCGGCGGATTCACCGCGCCCAGACCGGTGCAATATACCGAGACGATTTCGCCCGCCGCGGCGGGATTAGCGTCCGTGATCGCTTGACCGGTGAGACCGTGTTCAATGGCGCCGGCTCCGCTCCCGGTCGAGTTTAGCGTGAAGATAGCCGGAGCCGCGGGCGCGACCGCTATCTCCAGCGATGCCGTGCCCGCGCTTGAAGCCACTTGAATCTGCGCCGTTCCCGCCGCTGTTTCGAAGGGGATCTGTGCGTTGATCTGCACCGGAGAGACGTACAGCAGCGGCGCTACCAGACCGTTCACGGACACGTTCACATCCGAGAGCTTCAGCGGCAGCGGAGCCGCGCCTGCCGTCGCAGTGGTCACGGCCAGCGCGGTTCCGAAAATGCTGACGATTTCGCCCGGCGCGACTACGGTGCCGTAGCTGGCGGCGTTGGCCGCTCCCGCCAATGCAATCGCCGGCCCGGTAGCCGGTGAGATCTTGGCCAGGAAGGCGTCCGAACCCGTGCAGCCCATGCCAAGATTGGTGGAACAGTCGCTATAGCTGTACTGAAAGGCGTACTTGCTTGGGAAATTCGGCGAACTGGTGAGACCAGCAATGTACGCATTGCCGGCGCCATCGGCCGCTATGGCGTGCGCGATATCGTTGTTGCTGCCTCCCAGGTAGGTCGAGTAGTCGAGAGTGCCGGTCTGGCCATTCCAGTTAGCTACAAAGGCATTCGAAACTCCGGTTAGCGTGGATTGGACCGCGTTCAGCACCGGAAAATCCGTGCTCGCGGTGGTGCCCGCGATGTAAGTATTGCCCGCCGGATCGGCAGCTACCGCCCAGGCCGAATCGCCGTTGCTTCCGCCCAGGTAAGTCGAGAAGATGAGACTGGAGCCATCGCTCTTCAACTTAGTAGCGAAGGCATTGGGCGTGAACTCACCCGCGCTGCCCGCGAAGACCGATTGGGAAGCATGGCTAAGTGGAAAATCCGCTGAGTAAGTCCATCCCGCCAGATGTACGTCTCCCGCCGGATCTAGAGCGATAGCCGAAGGCCAATCATCGCCGCTGCCGCCCAGATAGGTAGACCATACAAGCTGGGAACCCGCGCCATCGAGCACCGTTACGAACCCATCCAAGAACCCCGCCGGGTGTGGTTCGAGCGCGTTCGCAATCGGGAAATCGAAAGACGAGGTGATGCCGGTAATATATGCCCGGCCGGCGCTGTCCACCGCGATCCCGTTTCCCAAGTCCGATCCGCTGCCGCCCAGATACGTCGAATAAACCAGCTTGCTCCCACTTCCATCCAGCTTCATGACGAAGGCATCGGTGCCGTCGTTATTGGCGATCGCGTAAATCGACCCGTCGGAACCGGACCCCAGCCGTTGGACATTGTAGTAAGGTAGATCGGTTGGCGGCGCGCCCCAGGTGGCGCCCGCGTCGCGGCTCACCAGCAAACCCTCGTCAGTCACCAGCCAAATCGTCGTGTGGACCACCGGGTCCACCAGCAGGCAAAGCCCATACCGTAACAAACCGCCGTCGGGCGACCACTGGCCCTGTGTCCAATGTGCGCCGCCGTCGGATGTCCAGTATGGCGCGGCGTTATAGCCATTGGCGACCGCGTACAGCGCCTGTGGATTGACCGGGTCGATAACCAGGGCGGTAATGTCGGTGTCAGTAATAAAGCCACTAGTAATGGCAGCCCAGGTGACACCTGCATCCAGGCTCTTCATAACCCCCGACGACGTGCTGGCATAAAGAGTTGTTGGGGTCTGCGGGTCCAGGATTATGGCGGTTACAAAGTACGGACTGTTCGCCGGCGCCGGTAAGCCCGTAAGGTTCCAGGTCGCGCCAGCGTCCGTACTCTTATAAAGCGCCGAGTAAGTATCAGCCGAAGTTACCGCGTATAGCGTAGCCGTGTCGAGCGGGTCGATCGCGACGCTGGTAACCCACCTGTTGGCGCCCGTTCCGGAAAGCGCCCAGTCCGCGCCGCCATCGGTGCTCTTATAGACTCCGTAATCAGTCCCCAGGTAGAGAGTCTGGGAGTTAGTTGGATCGATCGCCAGCGATCTCGGCGACAGATTCGCGGTCAACGGACTCTCGGGAGGCAGCCCGTTTTGAATCGCCGTCCAGGTTGATCCGCCATCCGTGCTCTTATAGAGTGCTTGGTCCATCCCTAAATACAAAGTTTGCGAATTAGTTGGATCTACCTTGATCGAGTCAACCAAATCCCCCGACAGGCCATTCGTCAGGCCCTGCCAGTGCACAGCGGCATCGGTTGTCTTGAAAACCAGCGGCTTGGTAATTGTGCTCTGCAAGGCATTCACCACCGGCAAAGGGCCGCCGTATGATCCGCCGGTGGTACCCGTCAGATACACAGCGCCCGTCGAGTCCACGGCTACCGCCGAGGTGGTAACCGGCAAGGAGGTCGCGTAAATCAGCGAGGAGCCATCCGCGCTGAGTTTGGCCACATACGAACCACCCAGTTGCGCGGGGTAGCCGTCGAGCGGCGCCAGCTTGGGAAAATCGCTGCCGCTCGGAACGCCGGTAAGATACACGTTGCCGCCCTGGTCGATCGCCATGCCAGCCAGCGAGTTCTGCCCGGCGCCGCCGAGATAGGTCGAAAACAGAAGCGTGCTGCCGTCGTTGGTGAACTTCGAGACAAAGATGTAGGGGCAGGGCACGGGCGGCGGAGAGATCTCGCATGCTCCGCCGCCAGATACCGGCTGAAAGGCGCTTGCGGTAACCGGGAAGTCCGTCGAAGACGTGGTGCCGGCGACATAGATATGCCCCGCCGGGTCCAACGCAACCGCGTTGGCCGAATTCGAGGCGCTGCTCCCGAGAAACGTCGAAAAGCTCAGGACCGGATCGATAATCAAGGGGCGCCCGCGATCGTATTTGCCCAGCCGGAAACCGGCGCTGTGGTCTTTCCCCAGCGTGAACGCGCCGCCGACTTCGCGCCTCGTGGCGCCGTCCAGCTGATAAACGCGCGGCTTTCGCTCGCGGACCTCGCGGCCGCCTACGCGGATGATGAGGTCGCCTTCCCGGTCGATGCGCAGAGATTGAGCGCCTTCGAAACGCAGACGGATCGCCGCTGGGTCGTGGCCTGGCGCCACTACGAAATCGTATTCAAGCTGGCCGCCCTCTCCGTGGAAAATCAGATCGATGCCGGGATAAATGCCCCCATACTTCACGCGTGCGAAGTTTGCAATGTTCGTCCGCCAGTTTCGCGGGTCCGCGCCCAGTAGATAGTTGCTCTTGCCGGGCAGAGGGTCGATGCCAATCGGGCTGGCCGCGTGATTCGCATCCGCTGCCACGATGCGCAGGGTGCGACCAGGTTTCCCGTTTTCGCCTTTGAAGATCAGCGCCGCGGAGTCCCGGGTGAGGAAGAGGCTGTAACCGCTGGCCCGCGCCAGGAACTCGACTGGCACGCCTACCTGGCCTCGATTTGGCTCGAAGTGGAGAGGCAGACTCGCCCATGAGAGTGAGCCGAACAGCAGCAATCCCGCGCAACAGTGGGACACCACCGGGTCAATGCGACACACTTGTTTTCTACCGCCGAATTGAGTTCGCACCAATTAGTATGGCACCGAGCAGCTACTCGCAGTTCAATGACCATCCTAATGCACTCTCGCATCGGCCGCCGTGGCGCGGGCCGTCTGGCCTGCAGAGCCGAGAGTCATCTCGGCTTTTCTCATCTTTGCCGCGCGTGCGTGATCTTTCAACCGAAGTCAGGCGTCAACCGGAGTATTCTCCGCGCCAAAAGCCGAACGTATCTGCATCGCGCCTCGCGCGCGTGCATCTCTATAAGTGTGAAGCTATCGACTTTGCTCGACGGGTTCCCCTTTTCCTCCGAATCTGCCTCCGCGGCTTCCAGCATCCACGAATTCACCTTGAACTCCATCGACGGCCAGCCGGTCCCTCTGGCGCAATTCCAAGGCAAGGTGGCGCTGATCGTCAACGTGGCCAGCCGCTGCGGCTTTACGCCTCAATACGCCGGCTTGGAAGCTCTCTACAACAAATACCGGGACAGGGGTTTCGTGGTGCTGGGATTTCCCGCCAACAATTTCTTATGGCAGGAGCCGGGGAGCAACCAGGCGATTCAGGAATTCTGCTCCACCAGGTACCACGTCACGTTTCCCATGTTCGCCAAGGTCTCGGTAAAAGGATCGGACAAGACCCCGCTGTATCGGTTTCTGACCGATAAGCAAGCCAATCCGTCGACCGGCGGCGAGATTCGGTGGAACTTCACGAAATTCCTGGCGGATAGAGACGGGAAGGTGATTGCCCGTTTCGGCTCCAAGATGGCTCCCGAGTCGCCCGAAGTGATCGCCGCCATCGAAGCAGCGCTTGTGTAGAGCGGCCATTGGGCGGCTCTACCAGTCCGCGTACGCGCTCCCGTCGAGCGCCTTCTTGTCCGAGCCGCTGTGCACGTCGAAGATGCCGGGTTCGGCCTGGTTGAGCGCCTGGCTGGCGTCTTCCATGACGATCTTCCAGCTCGAGTTGTCGCCGGTCATCGGGTCGGTCGGCACATCCTTGAGATAGCCTTCGCCCACCAGGTCTTGTAGCGCTTGCGGCGCTTTTTCCTTGTCGTAGGTGTAATTGTCGATCACCGTGCGCAGCGTGAACAGGTTGTTGGCCAGCACGCTCTCCTTGGCGCGGATGATCGATTTCTGGTAAATCGGGATGGCCATGCTGATGAGGATCACGATGATCGAGATCACCACCATCAGCTCGACGAAGGTGAAGCCGCGGCGCGTGGCGCACGCACCCCTCGGTGCCGCGGCGGCACCCTTGCCGACGCCCGGCCCGGATCTGGCCCAACTATTTCGCGACAACACGCTCACCACTCCGAATATGCCGTTCCATCGGGCGCCTTCTGGTCGGTCTTGCTATACACATCGAAAACGTTCTGGCCGCCCCAACTCGTCGAGTTGGCATCGTCCTGATCGCTGCGCATGCCCCATTCGCTCGTGTTCGTGAACGGGTCGCGCGGAATGCGGCGCAGCAGCTTGATCTTCTTATCGTCGGCGGAACTGCCGATCTTGACTCCCTCCACCAGCGACTCGAGCGTCTCCGGCCAGCAGTTGGTGCCCTGCTTGGCCGGTCCGAACACGCCCATATCGCAGTAGTCTTTGTACTTGTCGATGGCCAGGCGCATGTCGTCGAGCGCATAGCGCAGCGCGCGCTCGCGCTGCGCCCGCACCTTGGCGCGCGCCAGCGGCACCGCCATGCTGGTGAGGATGAGCATGATGGTGAACGCCACGATCAGCTCCACCAAGGTCAATCCGCTTTGCCGCCGCCGCCGCATGACGCCTCTTACTTTACCGTGACCGTGAGCTGCGGGCTGCCGGTGTGAAGCACGCTGCCGCGGGAATTCTTCACCGCCAGCGATGTTATGGTCACCCTGCCGCTGCCCGCGGCTACGGCTTGAAAGTCGAGCGTGACCAGGGTGCCCGAAGCCGCCGTAACGCCGGGGTTGTTCGGAATCACATTGAGGGTCACACTGGCCGCTCCGCGCTCGTTCTGAATATTCTTGTTGAATACCGGTTTCTGGGCCGCGGAAGACAGCAGGCCGCCCAGCGCAATATCGTTCAGGCGGAGCAGCTTCGGATCGAACTCGATGGTCATCGGCGCGGAAGCCACGTCCAGCCCGTTATCGAACTGAACGGCCACCGTGAAGGCGCCGCCGACAGCCGCATCCACGTGCCCAGGCTTGAAATAGGCTCGCGCCGGTCCATTGAAGTCCGCCATCGGGGAGCCGCCGGTAGGTGGAGGCTCAGCTCCCGGCGCGAACGGCGGCGCGGTGGCCGGCGGCGGACCCGGCAACGGGTTGTTGATGGCCGGCGCGGTGGTCGGCGGCGACGAAGCCGGGTTGGTGGGTGGCGGAACGGTGGCTGGCGTCACTGTGCCCGGCGGCGGCGGAGGCTGTATATCGGCCACCGGCGGCGCCTGCGCCACGGAGGCCTCCTGCGGCCTCGGCGCGCGGTTCAGATGAACGACACTCGTGCCCACCGCGACCGTGCGCAGGTTCTGCGCGGTGATCTCGGGCTGCCGGATCACGTGCGGGATCACCACGATCATCAGCTCATCGCGGTTGTGGTTGACGCTGGAGCCCTTGAACAGGTTGCCCAGCAGCGGAATGCTGGCCAGGCCGGGAATTCCGGTTATCGTCTTGTCGTCCTCGCTATTGATCAAGCCCCCCAGCAGCCCCACTTCGCCCTCTCGCATGCGGATGTCGTGCTGCACTTTGCGCTGGCCGATCACCGGCTGGCTGATGCCGCCCACGTTGACGTAGCTGGCGACCGTCGAGATATCCAGGTCAATGTGCATGCTGACGTCGCCGTTCTCATGCACGCGCGGCGTGAGCTCCACGTTGACGCCCACATCTTGATACGTGAACTGGGTGTTCACCAACGGATTGACGCCCACTCCGGCCACGCCCGGCTGGAAGCTGCCGGTGGCGATCGGTTCCTTCTCGCCGATCTTCAGCGTGGCTTTGACATTGTCCACGCTCCGCAGTTGCGGCGCTTGCAGGATCTTCGATCCGGCATCGCTCAATGCGGCCTGCAACAGCGCGCTGGGCAGCGTGGTGGCAAAGTCCGAGCTGCCGATGTGCGATAGCTGGTTGATCGGAATCAGCGTACCCGTGCTGCTGCCGCTGGTGGTGCCTGTGCCAGTGTTGCCGGTGGTGCCAGTGGCGCCCGTACTGGCGGCGGCGGTGCTGGTCGTGCTGCTGGGCACCTGGATGCTGGAGCGCGGGTTGAACGACAGCGGCAGATTCAACCCAGTGGAGGCGATCGCCGCGGTGACCTGCTTGCTGAAAGTAGTGCTGGCCTCGATCACCATCAGGTCCACCACCACCTCGGCTTTGGGTTTATCGATGTCGTTGATGATCTTCTCCGCCAGTTCCACCCTGTCCGCCTCGCCGCGCGCAATGATGGCATTCTGCCCCTTATAGGCGGAAACCTTTTGCAGATCGGCCACCGTCCGGAGCATGCTCACCAGTTCGTTCAACTCCGCGTCGTTCGAGATATTCTGCAGGTAGAAAACCTTGAGCACCTGCCCTTCATAGGCCTGGCGCTTTTGTTGGCTCTCATTGGTCACAAAAATCGTATTGGCCGAAATCGCCTGCCAGAACGATTTCGTGAGCAGCGCCAGATAATCCAGCGACTGCTCGATGGTGGAATCGTTCAGCTCCACGTTGAAGCCGTCGGGCGTCGGGGCCTTATACTCGGGGTCCCAGAGCAGATTGACTCCCGCGTACTTGGCCACCGTGTCGAACAAGACCTTAGTCTTGTTGTTCATTTTCAGGTTGATGGGCTGGGGATTGAGCGGTTTCAGCTCGGGCACGCCAAGCAGCCGGCCCAGCCGGTCCTGTTCCTGTTGATGGTATTCCTGGACCGGGGTCAGAGCCCGCTCGGCCGGTGTCGCTTCCTTGCCGGTGGCAGCTTGGCGCTTGCGCTCGCGCTCGATCATCTGCCGCGTGAGGTCGACTTCCTGGGCGGCGATGGCCGAGCCCGGGTTGATGCCGTATGCCTTCTCGAACTCCGCCAGGCTCTCGTCCAGTTGCCCCTGGCCGCGCAAGCGCAGCCCCTTATCGACGTGCACCTGGGCACACTGGAAGCGGGCCTTTTCGGCCGCCATCTGATAAGTCATCTCGCCCGGATCTTCGGAAAGCGCCTTCTCGTAGTCGGCCAGCGCCGTGTCCCAGTCTTTCTTGCCCTCCGCGATGCGGCCTTCGGCCAGGTACTTGTCGCCCTTGCGCGTTTTGGCTTCCAGAGGGGCCAGCGGCGCGAGCATCGCGGCGGCCAGCCAGACTGCGGTTAAACGATTGAAAAAGCGCATGTTCCTGCTTTCGTAAGGCTCGCCGCAAGGCCTGTGCTAAGATGAAGTCGCACTTCGCTTGTCCGGGACATCTAAAAGCATTGACGCGCCTGGGGCTTGAGGCGTGGAGAACAAAATTGGCGGACGAGAAAGACGCGCGCTTCAAGATCCTCAGCGATAACCGGCAGGCGCATCACAACTACTTTTTGATGGACCGCTTCGAAGCCGGCATGGTGCTCACCGGGACCGAAGTGAAGGCCGCCAAGGACGGCAAGGTCCAGCTCAAGGACGCCTACGGCGCGGTGATCGCCAACGAAGCCTGGCTTCTCAACGCGCACATCAGCCAGTACTCGCACGGCAACCGCGAAAACCACCCCCCGGTTCGCAACCGCAAGCTGCTGCTGCACCGCAGGGAAATCGACAAGCTGCTGGGCATCACGCGGGAAAAAGGCCTGGCTCTCATCCCCACCAAGATCTACCTGAAGCAGGGCCGCATCAAGTGCGAGCTGGCGGTGGCCAAAGGCAAGAAGCTGCACGATAAGCGCGAATCCGAGCGGGCCCGCACCGCCGAAGCCGAAGCCCGCGCCGAGATGCGCCGGCGGGCGTAAGAGCGGCAAGGAAATGTCGAGACGACTCTCGACACATCAGGCAGGACCGCCCCCGCCACGCGAATCAAATCATTTCGAGGTTCGCCAACGGCGTCCGCGGGTCGGATCTGTGCAGCAAGTACACGTATTATTACCCGAAGACCGAGTCAGCGCGTGGCGCGGGCTGTCGAGCCTGCTGTGTCGAGAGTCATCTCGACATTTCTTTTCTTCGCTGGTGCGCGCGACGCTGCGGTTGCGAACAAAAGTCGCCACGACTGCCGACTATGCAGGCAGGGCTGCCCGCGCCACGTGAGTCGGATTATCTCGTCGAGCTTCGCCAACGGCGCCGGCGCATCGGAGTTGTACAGCAAGTACCGAGTAGGGAATGTGGCCCGCAGGTTCGATAAGGTCACAGGTCTCTGGGTTGAAGCCCCGTCTGTTTTGAGATTCTCGCAAGGATGGCAGGGCCGAGTTCTTCCGAATCATGGAACGAGAATGGATAATCCGCCAATCCATCTTTCTTCATGATTCTGTGAGAGCCCACCGTGCGATCGTGGCGCCAGCCGATCCGTTGCAAAGCGGCAAACACGCGCCGCGCCTTAGCGGCCGGCCAGGAACTCATGCAGCTATGTCGAAAACAGCATGCGCCGAGTCCGGAGGCAGTTCGCCGTGTGCGATCCGGTCGAGGACAATCTCCTGGGCGGCCGACTGAGCTCGCTCGATCGCATCCTGCCTCGAATCGCCGTAGAGGAGAACGTTCAATTCCGGCACCTCGGCAATCCAGCGGCCATCGAGTTCGCGATCAAGCTCGATCGTGAGCTTCATAGCCACAGCTTAGCACGAGGCCCGATTCGCTGGGTCCCGCAGCAGGCTGGCTGTTCCTTGAGATGGCAAGCAGCAGACGTTTGATACTCTGGACGATAAAAGCAGTCGCTCGATGATGACATGAGCCAGACCAACCCTAAGGAACTTGAAGCGCTGGACAAGGGAGACCTTTACGATCTTGCGGCCGACCTGGCGTCAAAGGAGGTTGGCGCAGTCGAGAAGTGCGTCGAGTTCATCCTCGCGGACACGAAGGGCATTTGGCATGGGAGGGCGCGGGCAATGATGTGCCGTCGTTTGAAACACTGCGAAATAGACCCGAAACTGCGTCAACGGCTCGTCACCTGTATCACTGACCGTCTCGCGTCCGGGAGGTTTTCCGAGCAGTTCCGCGATCAGTTGCGGCTCGCGATCCATCTCGACCGAAAGCGAACATTCGAGGTCGCGCACAGGTGTCTCACCGGCGCATCAAAGGAGCACGTCCGGAGATTCGCAAAATGGGTAATCGACCATGAAGGACGAACCTGCGGGCAGGCGTAAGTCGCGTCGATTTGACTTAGCGTCACGGCAGCTCCTCAGATCATCTCGCTAAGCAACTCCGGCCTCGGGCGCGGGATGACGACTTTGTTCACCAACATGCCCTTCTGGCCCACCACGGCGGCGCCGGCATCGATGGCGGCCTGCACGGCGGCGACATCGCCGGTCAACGTGACGAAAGCTTTGCCGCCGAGCGCCATCGCCAGGCGGATCTCAATCAACTGAACGGCAGCCGTTTTCGCTGCCGCGTCGGCGCCTTCAATCAGCGCGGCCACCGAGAACGATTCCAGAATTCCCAGCGCTTCGAGCGTCTCCACCTTGGAGGCGCCGGCGATGGCCGGGAAGACCGATTCGTGCAGGTTGGGAATCACGAAGGAATCGATCACGGAAAAATTGCCCGCGCCGACGCCCGCCGCGACGCTGGCCTCGACGGCGCCCACCTCGCCCTTCACCATCACCATGTACTTGCCGGAGCAAATGGAACGCGACAGCATCAGATCTACCGCCGCCGTCTTGAGCATGGCGTCGGTCACCTGATAGCCGGCTGCGACGCTGGTCAGTTCGATTAATCCAATGGAATTGGCGGTCATGATTTATGCCACTATCTCCACGTATTCGGGGGTGACCGCGCGCACCTTGCCGGCGATGCTTGCGTGTACGGGTGCGCCGAGCTTGGAGTCGTCGACGCGTCCGGCCACTTGCCCCAGCTTGACTTTCTGCCCCTCGCGAACCACCGGCACGGCCGGCTCGCCGGCGTGCTGCTTCATGCGGATGCGCACCATCGCTGGCTGGCAAGTGGCGGGGTCGTATGGCGTCTCCCGCTCATACTCCTCCACCTGCAACCGGCGCCGCAACTGAGAGAGCGGCACGCGCCGGTACTCCTTCATGGGATGCACTGTGACCGGTTTCTGTTGGATGAACTGCAACCCGGCGGCGCGGCGGTCGCGCTTGCCATCGTCGCAGGCTTCCTTGGGGTAGAGATCCTCGGGACAGGCGTAAAGCGTGCAGAGGCCGCAGGCGCAGCACAGCTCGGACCATTGGTTCCAGATGTCGGCACCGGTCGAGGTGAAGCCGAGGCTGCGCATCACCTTGTGCGGCTGCACTTCGTAACCCAGCAGGTAGCGCGGGCAAAACTCCGTGCAGTAGCTGCACTGATCGCACGCGGATTTGCCGATGTGATTCATCTCCGCCTGCGAGCGCGTGCGGCGCGTCATCAGGTAATGGTCGCGGGGGAGCACGATCAGGCCGCCGGTGGTTTTGGTGATCGCGTCATCGGCGTCGAAGGTGAGCGTGCCCATCATGATGCCGCTGACGAAGATACCGTAGTCGGATACAGTGGCGCCGCCGGCCATGTGGAGCACGTCGCGAAACGGTGTGCCCACTGGCGCCCAGAGGGATTTCGGCTGCGCGACGGCGCCGCTGATGGAGAGAAACTTCCGCGTCACCGGCCGGCCGTCGATAGCCTGCTGCACGTTGTACAGCGTCTCCACGTTGTTCACCACGCAGCCGACCTGGAGCGGAATGCCGCCCGGCGGAATCAGCCGGCCGGTGGAGCTGTATACCAATTCATATTCGTCGCCCGAGGGATAGAAATCGCCCAGTTCGACGAACTCGATGCGGGTGGAAGGCTGGCTGCGTTTCAGCGCGTCAATGGATGCCTGGTTCTTGGTCTTGATGCCGAACTTGCCGGACTTCGCGCCGGTAGCGTCGATCATGGCTTCCATGCCGGCCAGGATCTCGGCGGGGAAATGCTTCATGAGCTCTGCATCTTTGTGCATCAGCGGCTCGCATTCGGCGCCGTTGGCGATCACGAATTCCACCTGCGACTTGGCTTTCACGTAGGTTGGGAACCCGGCTCCGCCCGCGCCCACCACCCCCGCTTCGCGCAACTGATCGCTGAGCATACTTCAACAGGATAGCGAATTGCCGCCAGGGCATTCCGTGGCCCGATTCACGGAAGCATCTGAGCGCAATGGAGAGAGCCTTACTTGCCGGTTTCATTTGGGTGTGATTCGACGTACAATCTAGTCAGGCAGGTGGGTGATGAGATTGGATGTGCCCGAGATTCTGATCGTTCTCGGCGTGCTGGCAGGGATTGCATGGGCGATCTACAATCGCCTGCATCCGCACGTGGAACCCCCGGCGCGGCGGCGCGCCACGGGACGTTTACCTTCGCGTGGTGCCTAGCGAAGATTCGAGCGCGATTCGCACCAGTTGGCTGCGCGTGCGCACGTGAGTCTTTTGGAAGAGCTGTTGCAGCGTGGCTTTGACGGCGCTTTCCGAGACGCCGAGCTGCGCGGCGATCTCCTTATTTGTCAATCCTTCAAAGAGTCCTTGTAATACCTCCTGTTCACGTTCGGTAAGCAGCCGGCGAAGGTTCTGTTCCTCGCGGAAGCTGACGTTGTCGGCCAGCGATTGAATCACCTTGGGATCCACCCACATTTCGCCCGCCGCCACCTGGCGGATGGCCTGGGCCAGGCTGCTGGGAGAATTATGCTTGAGAAAAATACCGGAGGCGCCCAGTTTCAGCGCCAGCGAGCTTTCGGTGGCGCTCATGCCGGCGGTCACCATCAGAGTCTTGCCGCGGTAGCCGGCGCGGCCCGCGGCCTCGAGGAACTGCGCTCCGTGATCGTCGCCCAGGTCGTAGTCGAGCAGGATCACATCCACCGGCGCCTTCCTGAGGATCTCCAGCGCTTCGGCCGAGGTCCCGCAATGGCCTGCCATTACGAAATCCTGTTCCGAGGCCAGCAGCCGGCCGAGACTCTCGCGGAACAGCACGTGATCGTCAAGCAGTAGCAACCGGATGGGTTCCATGTTCCGCCGTGCGCGAGAATTCGCGCTCGCTAGGGCCGGCCACGGCCAGTTCGATAACGAACGAGCAGCCGGCCACCGCCGGATCGTGCCGCAGCTCGCCGTGGAAAGAACGCACGAAGGCGCGCGAAAGAAACAGCCCCAGCCCGGTGGACTGCGCGCCGTGTTGAAAGGGCTGAAAGAGCTTTTCCGTGGAGCCGATGCCCGGACCGGAATCGGTGACGCGGAGCAAAACCGCATGCTCGTTGGCCGAGACCGCGATATCGATCCGCTTGGCCGCCGCGCCGTCCAGCGCGCGCTGGCTGTTCTTGATGAGATTCAGCAACACCTGCAGCAGGCTGTGACGGTCGGCCCATACCGGCGGCAGTTCTTCCGGCACGCTCCAATGCACGTCGATTCCCGCTTCCAGGCAGTAGGGCTCCAGCACGATCCGCAGCTCATCCAGGGTTTCGAACAGATCGATGCCGCCCACCGGGCTGGGCCGCTGGCTGTGCTTGAGCTCCACCGAGGCAATGCGTGTGAGCGTTTCCACCAGCGATCCCAGCGCCTCAAAATCCCGATCCGCCCGCAACGCCCCCGATCGGGCCAGGTTTTCGTAAATCACCGCGATCGCGCCGCAGACGTTGCGGATCTCGTGGGAAACCGCGCCCACCAGGATGCGTGAACCGGCCAGCAATTGTTCCAGCCCCGATTCCTCGCGTTCCCGCAACTGCTCGGAAGCGTCCACCACCAGGGCAGCGAGGCGCGGTCCCATAGCCGTCTGGTACGTGGAAAAGAAAACGTCCGCCAGGAACACGTCGCCGCTCGAGCGCTGGCCGCGGCACTGCATCTCGGTGCGAAATGTCGGTTGCAGCGTGCCGCCGAAGGGCACCCGGCCGAGCGCCGGCACATAGCGCCGGATGCTCCTGCCCGCCAATTCGCCGTCCGCCACTCCGAACAGCTTGTGCGCAGCCTGATTGGCCCGGAGGATCAGACAATCCGGCGCCGTGGTCAGGATGGCCACGGGGCTGCTTTCGATCAGAAACTCGAGCTGCTCTTCCGCCGAGCGACGCGCAGCCACTTCGCTTTCCACGCGGTGAAGATTCTCGAGCTCACGCGCGCGGGTTCGGCTGATCTCAAAAGCGAACAGCCCGGTGCCGGCCAGCGCGATGAACACCAGGAAGTCCTCCGGCAGCGACAGGCTGAGCGGAAAATGCGGCGCAAAAACATGCGAAAGCAGCGTGCATAGCACTGCCGTCGCCAGTATCCCTGAGCGGGGCCACACGGTGCCCACCAGCAGAATCGGCCCGAGATACAGAAAGCCGAACGCCAGCGGCGGATCGACCTGCCAGTCCAGCAGGGCCACAGCCAGGATCAGCAGAGCAGCCGCAGCCACGCGGACGTTACCCTGAAGTTGTGGCATTTGCACGGATGTACCCTTACTAAAATTGTAGATACAATCGCGCTACAACCCAAGGCCGGTAACTGAAAGATAGGCTGACCGCGTCCGAAAGATAGGTGGTGTACCCATGATCGGAGCCGCTAAAGTCGAAGAGGAACCTCTTGCCAACCATATCGCGGGCCCGGCCCCTCGATCCATGAAGCGAAACTTGAAACCAATCCCGCCAGCCCCTGCCAAAATGATCGCCCGCGCCGCTCTGCGCATCGGCGCGGCGATGACGGCTGCGTGCCTGCTCCCCGCCTTCGCGCAGACGGCGCTCACCTGGCAGCAGGTGAAAGAGAAGTTCGCCGCCATCAACCCGACCTTGCAGGCCGGCCAAATCAACATTCAGGAATCCAAGGACCAGGAAATCACCGCCAACCTGCGCCCGAATCCGAATTTCTCGTTTACGCTCGACCAGATCGACCCGTTCAGCACGAACCCCTACCGCCCGTTTCAGTACACCGAGCCCCTGGCGGAGTTCGATTACCTGCATGAGCGGGCGCACAAACGCGAGTTGCGCCTGGAAAGCGCGCAGAAGGGCACCGCCATCGCAGTATCGCAGCAGACGGACCTGGAACGCACCCTCCTGTTCACGCTGCGCTCGGCTTTTGTCCAAACCTTGCAAGCCAAGCAGGTGCTGGCGCTGGCCCAGGACAACCTGGAGTACTTCCACAAGGAGCTCGGCATCAGCCGCGACCGTTATAAGGCCGGCGACATCGCCCGCGTAGATCTGGACCGCATCGAGCTCCAGTTGCCGCAGTATCAATCCGATTACGAAACCGCGATGGTGAACCTGCGCACGGCCAAGATCACCTTGCAAGCCATGCTGAGCGACCGCTCGCCGGTGGACAAGTTCGACGTGACGGGGCCGTTCGATTTCGCCGAGCAGTTGACTCCCCTCGAGGAGTTCCACACCATCGCGCTCGATACCCGGCCGGACTTGAAGGCGGCGGTGCAGGCGGTGGACAAGGCGGAAACCGACCACAAGCTGGCGGTGGCCAATGGCTCGACCGATCCGACCTTCAGCGTGGATTTCGGGCGCAACCCTCCGATCCAGGTCTACGTGGGCGGCAGCATCAGTATTCCGCTGCGCATTTTCGACAAGAACCAGGGTGAGAAGGCGCGGACCGAGATCGACATCCAGCACGCACAGCGATTGCGCGACGCCGCCCAGAATCAGGTCTTCAACGACGTCGATTCGGCCTACTTCACGGTGATCTCGGCGGTGAATCTGCTGCGGGGATACCGCGGGGCGGAGGGCTTTCTCGCGCGCGCCACCAGCGTGCGCGACACCGTTTCATTTTCCTATCAACACGGAGGCGCCGCGCTGGTGGACTTTCTGGACGCACAGCACGATTACCGGGCGGTCCAAGTCGCCTACCTCAACCTGATCGCCAGTTATCTGACGGCCGCGGGGCAACTGAATCTGGCGGTCGGCCGCGAGGTGATTCCATGAAGAGCGGATGGCGTACCGCCGCCTGCCTGCTTGCGGCGCTAGCGCTGGCACTGGCGGGCTGCCGGGCCAAGGGCCAGCCGGATCCCAAGGCCGAGGCGCCGCCGCCGGCGCAGGTCGAAAACGAAACCGACGTAAACGTGGTCAAAGTGGACCATGCCGAGCAGTTCCCCTTGGCCACCGCGGTGCTGCGCGAGACGGCGCCGGAGTTGCAAGTGACCGGCGTGGTGAGCGCCGATGTTTCGCGCAACGTGCCGGTGATTTCGCTCGCTTCCGGCCGCGTGGTCGCCATTAACGCCAAGCTAGGCGACACTGTCACCAAGGGGCAGTTGTTGATGCGCGTGCAGAGCTCCGACATTTCATCCGCCTTCTCCGATTACCGCCATGCGCTGGCCGATCAGACCCTGCTCAAGGCTCAGCTTTCCCGCACGCAACTTCTTTACGACAAGGGCGCCATGGCGCAGAAAGACCTCGAGGTTGCGCAAGACGCCGCCGATAAGGGGCAGGTGGACGTGGACACCGCGCTCGAGCGCCTCAAGGTTCTGGGCGTCGACGTCAATCATCCCAGTTCGCTGGTGGACATCTTCGCGCCGATTTCCGGTGTCATCGTCGAGCAGAATGTCACCAACGCGGGCGGCGTCAAGACGCTCGACAACTCGCCCAACCTGTTCACCATCGCGGATCTCTCCACCGTCTGGGTAATCTGCGACGTGTATGAGAACGACCTGGCGAGCGTCCGCATGGGCGAATTCGCCGACATCCATCTCGCCGCCTATCCGGGACAGGTGTTGCGCGCGCGCATCGATAACATCGGCCCCATCATGGATCCCAACATCCGCACCGCCAAGGTACGGCTCCAGGTTCCCAACCCAGGCTTGATGCGCCTGGGGATGTTCGTTACGGCCACCTTCCACAGCCAGCGGAAAGAATCCTCCGCCGTGGTGCCTGCTTCGGCGATTCTGCACCTGCACGACCGCGATTGGGTTTATGTGCCGGCGGGCGAGAAAACCTTCCGCAGGGTAGGCGTGACGGGCGGCAAAATGCTGCCTCCCAATCTTCAGGAAATTACCAGCGGTATCGCGCCGGGAGACACCGTGGTCTCGAACGCGCTGGTGCTCCAGAACACGGCGGAGCAGTAAGCCGGGTGACACGCGAATGATTCGGCGAATCGTCGATTTCGCGCTTACCAGCCGTTTCCTCGTGCTGGTCGTGGCTGTGCTCTTGTTCTTCTGGGGCGTGATTTCCTTTGAGAACCTGCCGATCGAGGCTTATCCCGACGTGGCCAACAATTACGTCCAGGTCATCACGCAGTGGCCGGGGCGCGCCGCGGAGGAGGTCGAGCAGCAGGTAACCGTTCCGCTCGAAATCGTCATGAACGGTCTGCCCCACCTGGAGCATTTGCGCTCCACTTCCCTATTCGGGCTCTCCAGCCTGATGCTGGTCTTCGACGACGAATCCGATAACGACTGGAACCGCGCCAGGGTGCTGGAGCGCCTCTCCGAGGTCGCTCTGCCGCAGGGTCTGCAGCCACAGATGGGCACCGACTGGAGCCCGGTAGGCCAGATCTACTGGTACACGCTGCACAGCGACAATCCCGAGTACGACCTGCTGGAACTGAAGGCGCTCGAGGATTGGACGCTCGAAAAGCAGTTCAAATCGGTGCCCAACGTGGTCGACGTGGCCAGCTTCGGCGGTTCCACCAAGGAATACCAGGTGCGCATCGACCCCGACAAGCTGGTGGACTACGGATTGAGCATCGCGCAGGTGGAGCAGCAGCTCGGCAACAACAACGTCAACGCCGGCGGCAACTTCATCGAGCAGGGCTTGCAGCAGGTCAATGTGCGCGAAGTTGGCCTGGTCGATCATATCGAGGACATCGGCAAAATCGTTCTGAAGACACAAAACGGCACGGCCATTCGCGTTTCCGACATCGCCACCGTCGAACAGGGTCCTAAGATCCGCCTGGGGCAGATTGGCAAGGCCATTCACCGCGCCGATGGCAGGGTCATCGACAATGACGATGTCATCGAAGGCATCGCGCTGCTGCGCAAGGGCGCCGATTCCGACCAGGTACTCAAGGACACTCACGCCAAAGTCGACCAGCTCAACACCAGCATTCTGCCACCCGGCGTCAAAGTGGTCCCGTTCCTGGACCGCAGCGACCTGGTGCACTACACCACGCACACCGTGCTGCACAACCTCACCGAAGGAATCATCCTGGTCTCCATCGTCCTGTTCCTGTTTCTGGGGAATGTGCGGGGCGCGCTGATCGTGGCCTTGACCATCCCGTTTTCGCTGCTGTTCGCCGCGATCTGCCTCGACCTGCGCCACATTCCGGCCAATCTGCTCTCGCTGGGAGCGCTCGATTTCGGCATGGTGGTGGATGGCGCCGTGGTGATGGTGGAGAACATCGTGCGTCATCTGGGCGAGCGAGGCACGCCCAAAACAGCCATGGAGCGCATCCGCGAGGCCGCTCATGAAGTGCAGCGGCCGGTGTTTTACGCCATCGCCATCATCATCACCGCGTACCTGCCCATCTTTACCCTGCAGAGCGTGGAAGGGCGCCTCTTCAAGCCAATGGCGTGGACGGTGGCTTTCGCGCTGGCCGGCGCCCTGCTGTTTTCCATCGTGCTGGCGCCGGTGCTTTCGAGCTTCCTATTCCGCCGCGAATCCAGGGAATGGCACAACCCGGTGTTGATGTTCGTGACCAACCTATACCGGGAGGCCTTGAAGTGGGCCATCGAGCATCGTTGGGCGCCGCTGGGCGCAGCCGTGTTGTCGCTGGTAGCGGCCGCATACTTGCTGACCAGCGGCATCATTGGCTCCGAGTTTCTGCCCCACCTGGACGAAGGCGCGATTTGGGCGCGCGGCACGCTGGCGCCCTCCACCGGTCCCACCGAGGGCACCCGGCTGATGAACCAGGCGCGGGTGATTTTCGCCTCGTTCCCCGAGGTCACCCAAGTCGTTTCGCAAGTGGGCAGACCCGACGATGGTAACGACACCACCGGCTTCTTCAACACGGAGTACTTTGTCGACCTGAAACCCAAGGATCAGTGGCGGCCGGTGTTTCGCCAGGACAAGGATGAGCTGATCGCCGCACTGGACCGCGAAGTGGAGAAACTGCCCGGCGTGCTCTGGAATTTCTCGCAGCCCATCTCCGACAATATGGAGGAAGCCGTGAGCGGCGTCAAAGGCGAGCTGGCGGTCAAGATCTATGGCGCCGATTTGAAGCTGTTGGAAGCCAAGGGCGACGAGATCGTCAACGTGATGCGTACTGTCCGCGGCATCGAGGACCTGGGTTTGTTCCGCGTGATCGGCCAGCCCAACCTCGAGTTCCGGGTCGACCGCGATGCCGCGGCGCGCTTCGGCATCAATGTCGCCGATGTGCAGGACGCCATTCAGACCGCCGTCGGCGGCAACGCTGTCAGCCAGGTGCTGCAAGGCGAGCAGCGCTTCGACCTGGTGGCGCGCTATCTGCCGGCCTATCGCGACAGCCGGGAAGCCATCGAGCGCATCCGCCTGCTCAGCCCCTCCGGCGAGCGCGTTTCCCTCGCGCAGTTATGCAAGGTCCGCGAGCTCGACGGCGCGTCCGAGATTTACCGCGAGGCGAACTCGCGCTACGTCGCGCTGAAGTATTCCGTGCGCGGCCGCGACCTGGGCAGCACCGTCGAAGAGGCCATCCGCAAAGTCAAGCAGCAGGTGAAGCTGCCCAAAGGCTACACCATCGATTGGGCCGGCGAATACGCCAGCCAGCAGCGGTCCCAGAAACGCCTGATGGTCGTGTTGCCGATAACCGTTCTGGTGATCTTCATCATTCTCTACACCATGTTCCATTCCTTCAAATGGGCCGGCCTGATGCTGGTGAACATGGCCATGGCGCCGCTCGGCGGCCTGCTGGCGCTGCTGGTGACCGGAACCCACATGTCGGTTTCGTCGGGCGTCGGCTTTCTGGCGCTGTTTGGCGTGTGCGTGCAGACCGGCGTCATCATGCTCGAGTACATCAACCAGCTTCGCGCGCGCGGCGACTCGGTGGAGGTAGCCGCCATTGAGGGGGCCGTGCTGCGCTTGCGGCCGATTATGATGACCACGCTCGTCGCCACGCTGGGATTGCTGCCCGCCGCGCTCTCGCACGCCATCGGCTCCGACTCGCAGCGCCCCTTCGCCATCGTAATCGTAGGCGGGCTCATGGTCGCCATGGTGATGAACGTCTTCCTGCTGCCCACCGTGTATGTTTGGGTGGCGAGGCCGCACGACCGGCTGCCCGAGCCGGACCTGACCGAGGAAGTGTAGGGTAGCGCGCCGCCGCCGTCGCGCGCTCTGCCGCCGCCGCCGTGGCGCGGGCCGTCAGGCCTGCAGAGCCGAGAGTCGGCTCGGCTTTTCTTCTTTCCCTTACAGCGCGACGCGCGCCGTACATCCGGGTTGGCGTCCCCAGGGGGATTCGAACCCCCGTTACCGCCGTGAAAGGGCGATGTCCTAGGCCGGGCTAGACGATGGGGACTGACGGGAACAAGTGAAGAAGAACACTCTTACTGTAGCGTCGGGAGCGGCCGTGAGTCAACTTCGCGCCTCACCCAACCGCATCGCGGGAGAATTTGGTGGACGACGGGGGGCTCGAACCCCCGACCTCTGCATTGCGAACGCAGCGCTCTCCCAACTGAGCTAGTCGCCCACGGACTTCACTTCCGTTCACTATGATACCAAATCGTCCGCGATCGGTTGCGCACTCGCTCGCACGCGAGCTGGGAACCGCTAGGGCACAGACGGCGGCTTCCAGGATGCCTCGACTATGGCTTGTGTTTGCGGCGGTTTGCCCAATATTTTTTCATGCGCTCGGAAACTTCCGCGCGCTCTTGCAAGTTCATCGACTTGCGGCCGCGCCGCTTGCCGCTGTTGGGAAGCCGGGGCAATTCTCCACCGGCACGCTGCAAAGCCTCCAACGAAGCGATTGCGCGCTCTAACTTTTCCTTTTCGGCGTATAAGTCCTGAAGAGCCTTGGAGAGATCCATCGTACTAAATGCCGCTGCCTGCGGTTACCTTGATAATCACTCGATGTTACATCAGCGGCCGCGCATTTTTCTATAGCCGATGGTTATTAACGGGACAAGAAAGGCCAATGCGGTACTACTTTGATGGCATGACGAGTAATGGCTACGTATATCCCAACTCCCAGTAGCAATAGTACAGCTATGACGATAATCAGGACCGGTTTCCACGGAAATCGCCGATCTTCGCGATGGAGAGTCAGTATGTATGCCGCGAAGACACCCACGTAAAACAACAGGCACATGGGCAGTGCGAACAACATCATATTAAACGCATCCGGCGTCGGAGTCACAATGGCAGCTATGACGAAGATGATCAGAATGGCGTAGCGGCTGTGTTTGATTAAGAATGATGGACTTACAATTCGCAACAAAGTGAGAAAGAATATGACCACCGGAAGTTCGAATACTAATCCGATGCCCAACACCACGTTGACAAACATCGCAAAATACTCGCTTACCGATACGAAGGGCGCGATATCTTTGCCGTGGCCCATGCCCAATAGGAAGGTGAGGGCGAATCGAAAAGCGACGAAGTAGGCGAACAGGCCGCCCAGGATGAACAACCCGGCGGAAGACACGATGAAAGGTACGGCCCACCGGCGCTCCTTGCGGTACAGCCCGGGAGAAATAAAAGCCCACACCTGATACACCACCCACGGCGAAGCAAGAAAGATAGAACACACCAAGGGCAGCTTGAACCAGATGATGTTGAGCGTTTCCATGGGAGTGATCTGCACCAGCCGCTGCTCATAGCCGAGCGACTTCAGCGCGGTAACGGCCGGTTGCTTAATGATGTTCCATAACTGGTCGCAGAACAGGAAGCTCACGCCAAACGACACGCCCACGCCGATCAGCGCCGAGATGATACGCCTGCGCAGTTCCTCGAGGTGTTCGAGAAACGACATGCGCAACATGCCTTCCTCTTCGTCGCCGGTTGGCGGCGGTGGCGGACCGCCTCCCATGCGCTGCCTGGCTCGCATAAGCGCACCGCCACCGGCAGGCGTGGAACCGCTCGGGGGCTTGGCGCCCCCCATTTGTTCTTCGGATGAGTCCATTCGTTACGCTTGTTTTTCCGCGTTGGCCGCCGGTTGAGCAGAACGATCGGCGGCGGCAATCGCCGCGGGGCCGGAACTTAGCCCCTCGTGCTCCGTCGCGGGAGCGTGGGCAATGGTTCCCTCCGGCGCGGCAACTGCCGGTGATTCAGCGCCCTCGGTTGCGGATGCGCTTGCGGTGGATGGGTTGGCGGCTGGTTCTAAAGACGGTGCAACGTAAGCACCGTCATAGGTTGCATCGTAAGAAGGGTAGTCGTATTTATAAGTATCATACTGATACTGGTTGACCACTTCCTTAATTCCCGTTTCAGCCTCCAGGTTCTTCATTTCGCGGTCGAACGTCGCCTTCAATTCGTTGGATGCGCGCCTAAACTCGGTCAATGCCTTGCCGACCTTCCGTCCGATCTCAGGAAGTTTCTTTGGACCGAACAGGATGAGCGCCACCAGGAAGATGATAATCATATCCGGGGCGCTGAAGTTTCCAAATATCATGCTGATTCCTCCAGCAAGGTCTTCCGAATCAATCATAGCACGCGCGCTATGACGGACCGCCGCTGATGCGGGCACGGGAACACTAGCGGCAAGCTGGAGCGCGCCCTGCCTATGGCAGCGTTTCGCGCAACACCTTTTCGCTTTGTTCTTCGCGGAAGCGGCGGAGTTTTTCGCGCAGAGCGGGCCGGCTCGCGGCCAGGATGGCGATGGCCAACAGCGCGGCGTTGCGCGCGCCCGCCGGTCCGATGGCGAGCGTGCCCACCGGAATGCCGGCCGGCATCTGCACGGTCGAGAGCAGCGAATCCATGCCCTTCAATGACGCGCTTTCCATCGGCACGCCTAACACCGGAAGCAGCGTGTGCGCGGCGCAAACCCCCGCCAGGTGTGCGGCGCCGCCGGCAGCGGCAATCACGACTTCGATGCCGCGCGATTCGGCCTGGCTGACATATTCCGCCGTCTGCGCGGGCGTGCGGTGCGCCGAAAGCACGCGGCACTCGTGAGGAACGTCGAACCGGGCCAGCGTCTCATCGGCCAGACGCATCACTTCCCAGTCCGATTTGCTGCCCATGATGATTGCGACCAGCGGCGTATCGGCCATACCGTATTCTACTGTCCCTGCGCGAGCGTAAAGCCCGGCTGACCGTCGAACGTGTGCAGCGCCTGCGTGGCGGCGATCTCGATTCCGGCCTGGGCGACGCGCGAGAGCAGCGCGATGCACTTCGCCTGGTCCGTGCCGCCTTCTGCCATGAAGCGGCAGCGGAAGCTATCGGTGCAGAAAGTCTCCGCGCGCCCCGCCGGCCACACCTTCACGCCGCGGTTATCGATCATTTGCAGATCGAGCCCATCGCCCGCCAGTTTGCCCACCACCGCGGCGAGCGCATTGGGATCGCGCGAAGGCCAGAAGACGAAGACGTCAATGCCCTTCAGCGCCACGGCGGTTGTGAGATCGGCCGCGGCACGCGCGGCGGCCTGCGCCGGACGCCGCACGTAGCTCACCGCTTTCAGACGGTTCGGTTTTTGG
>JBELAO010000041.1:0-46830 GCA_049508735.1 Bryobacteraceae bacterium
CCGATCCGGAGAAATTGCAGGAAGCTCTGAAGGCTTCTTACGTCAATCTGCAAAAAGCGATTACGGGACTTTCCGACAACGACCTGCAGGCGCCGGTGAAACTGTTCGGAAGAGACATGACGAAGCTGGGCGCGCTGATGCTGCTTCTCGAAGATCAACACGAGCATCTGGGGCAGTCGATCGCGTACGCGCGCAGCAACGGCGTGGTTCCGCCCTGGTCTAAGTAGGAGCGCCGTGGGGTGATCTGGCCGCCGCCGATGCGATAACGATCCTTCGCATCCAAGCTGATTTGGGTATTTGGGTGCAGAACTGACCGGCCATGGAACCAGATTTTGTCGAAGAATGCCTGTCCGTATTGACCCGCACGCCCGCAACGCTCGAGGCGTTGTTGGGTGATTTGCCGGACGCGTGGACTGCCGCCACCGAGGGCCCCGGAACATGGAGTCCCTGCGTCGTCATTGGCCATTTGATTCACGCAGAGAAGGCCGACTGGATTCCGCGCCTAGCGATCATTCTGGAGTACGGCATCAGCCGCCCCTTTGAGCCTTTCGATCGCGAGGCGCAGCTCCGCGAGCGTGATGGGAAATCGCTCCCGGCCTTGTTGCAGGAATTCGCGGATTTGCGACTGGATAGTATCGCGAGACTTCGGGCAATGCACCTGACGCCAGAGAAACTGGAATTGAAGGGGATGCATCCAGGACTTGGCGTGGTAACCGCCCGGCAACTGATGGCGACGTGGACCGCGCACGACTTGAGCCACCTTTTGCAAATCAGTCGTGTAATGGCCAAGCGCTATAAGCATGAGGTTGGCCCGTGGGCGGCGTATCTGTCGGTGATGAAATGAGTCCCAACGAAAAACAGAATCGTGCGGAGATGGCAATATCATTGTGATGATAATGAACTTGTGGAATTGTCGGTTCTCCGTTATAAAGAGTAAGGAGTTTATGCTTTTGTGGAAGCCCCGATGCCTCATGCGATGCAAACTCGGCAGACTGTCGGCTCCACTGTCCTGATCATCGAACCCACTGTCCACAGGAGTATTCCATGAGCAAGACCACAATTACCTCGCCGGAACTCGCCCCGCCGGTCGGCCCGTTTTCCCAGGCCGTTGAAGCCGGCGGTTTCCTCTATTTCAGCGGTCAGGTCGGCCAAGACCCGACGACGGGCAAGCTGGTGGCGGGAGGTATCGCGGCCGAGACGGAGCGCGTCTTCCAGAATCTCGCGGCGGTTCTCAGGGCGGCCGGCAAGAGTTTCGATGATGTCGTGCGCGTCGGTGTGTTTCTCACGAACATGAGTGACTACGTGGCGCTCAATGGCGTTTACGCCAAGCATTTCAGACAGCCCTTCCCCGCCCGCACGACGATCGCAGCTGCCGCGCTGCCACTGGGGGCCTGCGTTGAGATGGACCTCGTCGTGAAGGCTTGAGTTGGCGCAAGCAGGATGATCTTATGAAATATGCCTTTCACCTCGTCGATGTGTTCAGTTCAACGCCGTTCGGCGGCAACCAACTCGCGATTCTGCCGGACGCCACCGGCATTTCGACCGAGGGCATGCAGAGAATCGCTCGCGAGTTCAACTTTCCTGAATCGACCTTCGTCCTGCCGAAGAACGATCCCGCGAACTCCTATCGAGTGCGTATCTTCACGCCTCGGGCAGAGCTCAACTTCGCAGGACATCCCACGATCGGGACCGCCTGTGCGCTGGTGATGAAACAACATGCACAGACTGTTGATCCCCTCCGACTGATTCTGGAGGAGAATATCGGTTCCGTGGTGGTCGATGTCGCTCAGCGAAACGGGGGGTATCACGGCACATTGACGTTGTCAGGGAAGATTGACACGCCTACCGGCGCACCTGCTCCGGCCGATCTCGCCGCCGTCCTCTCCCTCGAGCCTGCCGAGGTGAGTCAATCCTTTTTCGCGGGCGTCGGTCTTCCCTTCTGTTTTGCCCAACTGAAGTCGAACGAGGCTGTCGATCGGGCGGCGGTCAATCGTGCCGCCTGGACAGCAACGCTCTCGCGAGCGTGGTCCCCCAACCTCTTTTTCTTCGCCGGAGATCTACGGGACGGCGGCAACCTCTATGCTCGCATGTGCGCACCCGCGCTGGGCGTCGAAGAGGATCCCGCGACGGGCAGCGCCTGCGCCGCCCTCGTCGGCGCCATGGCATCGAAGCATGATTTTGGCGGGACGGCCTATCGCCTTTCGATCCAGCAAGGTGTCTCGATGGGGCGCCGAAGCGAAATCGAAGCGGAGGCGCGTAAAAGCGGAGGCGTCGTGACCTCTGTCAGCGTTGGTGGCGCCACGGCCTACATCGCTAGCGGCGAAATCGAGGTTCCGCCGTCCGCGCTTGTGTCTTAGACCGTCGAAGGCGCCCCATGCGTGTAAGCCGGCGGCGAGTGAACATTCTGATAATCTGATATCGCTGACAGCGCGGCCAGTTGGAGCGTTTGGCTGGCACCTACCGCTTAGTCGGGGGCGAAGGTGGGGGATTTGGCCCAATGCTAGAGCGTATTTCAACACGTCCGCCACGCTGGGTTGACTTCAATATATCCAAAAGACCCTAAATCAGCGTTATCCTCCTGGAAATGCTGTTTGGAACTCCAGTTGCCACTATCCTCTTTGCTGTGAGTGCTCCAGCGGTCGCCTGAGCTTTGCCGGAGGTGACGTTCCGTGGCTTTTCACATCCCGGCTAGGTTCTTGAGAAGATTCCTCACAGCCCACTATGCCTTCGCCGCTTTGACCGTGGCTGCTGCCGTGGGCCTCAGGCTGGCTCTCGACCCGGTCGTCGGCAGCCAAGCCCCGTACCTGACCTTCTTCATCGCGGTTCTGATTACGGCGCGGCTGGGAGGGCTCGGACCCGGCTTAGCCTCTACCGCGCTCAGCGTCGTGAGCGTAGTGTATTTCTTCCTGGAGCCGCGGTTCTCGTTTGCTATCGCGCGACCCGTCGACCTTGTTGGGCTCGGTCTGTTTACCTTGACTGGCATCACCATCAGCCTCCTGGCGCCACCCAACGGCAAGTTCTCCAGCCAGGCTGAGGCCGACGATCCTGAGAGACAGTACCTCGATCCAGTCGGAGCGCCGATGATACGGCGGATTGCCGCGGCCGCCGGCGGCGCGGTGGCGTTAGGGATTCTGACCTCACTGGTTTGGACGGGCTTAAGAAGCACCGTTGATGCCGAACACTGGGTGGAGCATACGTACCAGGTGCTCAGCGCGGTGGCGTCGGTGCGGTCGGCGCTGGAGGGCGCCGAAACGTCCCAGCGCGAATATCTCCTCACCGGTAACGCTCGATCTCTCCAGGCATACCAGTCCGCCATGGCATCCGAACGGCGGGCGCGCGCCACTCTTCGTCGCCTGACCGAGGATAATCACGCTCAACAGGCTCGCCTGGATGAGCTTGATCGACAAGTGCGGGCGAGGATGGATCTGCTGGGCGTGGCCATCGATCTGCGGGACCGCCAGGGAATGGAGGCCGCGGCCAACTTCACGCGCACCAGCGGCGGTCATGAGTTGATGGATCAACTGCGCGCCATCCTGGACTCCGTGGATGACGATGAGCGCCGGCTCCTCCACAACCGCACTGCGGTCGCCAGCGCGGCCGACTCCCGCACGCGCTGGATTCTGGGGTTGGGCAGTGGATCGCTGGTGGTCCTGCTGATCCTTGCCGGTGCCACGATCGAACGCCAGATCCAGCAGCACAATCAGGCCGAAAAGGTGCTGGCCCAGCGGGCCCGGCTGATCGATCTTTCCCACGACGCCATCATCACCGCCGACGGCAACCGCGTCATCACCGGATGGAACTCCGGCGCCCAAGAGATTTATGGCTGGACGGTAACAGAAGCGGTCGGCCGGACCCTGCATGAACTCTTGCACACCAGCTCGGAGACTTCGATTGCCGAAGTGGACCGCATTCTGGCTCGTGAAGGCCGTTGGTACGGGGAACTGGCCCACACCCGCTCCGACGGGCGGCAAATCGCGGTCGAGAGCCGGCAGGTTCTTCAGCGCGACAATACCGGCCGGCCGGCCAGATACCTCGAGATCAATCGCGACATCACCGAGCGCAAGAGGGCTGAAGAGGCGCTGCGCGAAAGCCGCGCGAAGTTGGAGGCGGCGCTGGCGAGCATGACCGACGCCGTGTTCATCTCCGACGCTGGAGGGCGATTTGTCCACTTAAACGACGCATTCGCGACGTTCCACAAGTTCGGCAGCAAGGCAGAATGTTTCGAAACCTTTGCCGCGTACCCCGCGATTCTGGATGTGTTTCTGCCGGACGGGACTCCGGCGCCGCCGGATATGTGGGCGGTGCCGCGCGCCCTTCGCGGGGAAAGGGCGGCCAACGCCGAATACAGCCTGCGGCGTAAGGACACCGGCGAGAGCTGGATCGGAAGCTACAGCTTCGGCCCTATTCGCGACCGGGACGGCCGGATCGTCGGGTCGGTGGTTGTGGGACGCGATATCACGGACCGCAAGCGGGCGGACGAGGAGATTCGCCGGCTGAATGCGGAGCTGGAACAGCGAGTCCTCCGCCGCACCGCACAGCTCGAAGCCTCCAATAAGGAGCTCGAAGCATTCGCGTATTCCGTGTCCCACGACCTGCGCGCGCCGCTGCGCGGCATCGACGGCTGGAGCCTGGCTCTGGTGGAGGACTACGGCCGCCAACTGGAGCAGCGCGGGATCGAGTACCTCAACCGCGTCCGTTCTGAGACCCAGCGCATGGGTCATCTCATTGACGATTTGCTACAGCTCTCGCGCATCACCCGCTCCGAGATGCATCGTGACGCGGTGGACCTGAGCCTGACCGCCGAATCGATCGCCGCCAGGCTCCGCGAAGCTCATCCGCAACGGCGCCTGGACTTCGCGATCCGGCCGGGGTTAACCGCCCTCGGTGACGCGCACTTGCTGGAGATCGCGTTGACGAACCTGCTGCACAATGCCGTCAAGTTCACCGGCCCGCGGGTGCTGGCGCGCATTGAATTTGAATCCATCGAGCGCGACGGCGAGACCGCCTTCGCGGTTCGCGACAACGGCGTAGGTTTCGATATGGCGTATGCAAGCACGCTTTTCGGCGCCTTTCAGCGCCTGCATAGCGATGCCGAATTTCCTGGCACCGGCATTGGGCTGGCCACCGTGCAACGCGTGATTCACCGCCACGGCGGACGCGTTTGGGCGGAAGCGGAGCCGGACCGTGGAGCCAGCTTTTATTTCACGATTGAGGGTGAGCAGTGAGCGACCAGAAGATCATTCTGTTGATTGAAGACAATTCGAGCGACGTCGATCTCACCAAGAGGGCCCTGGAAAAAGGCCGCATTGCCAACCAGTTGGTGGTCGCCCGGGACGGCAAGGAAGCCCTGGATTACCTTTGGAGCGAGGGTGCCTACGCGGGCCGGGACGTCTCGGACTTACCGGCCATCACGCTGCTCGACCTCAAACTGCCCAAGGTTCCAGGTTTGGAGGTGCTGCGCCGACTGCGCGGAGACGCCCGAACGAGGCGCCTGCCCGTGGTGATCCTGACTTCCTCAAAGGAGGAACAGGATGTCGCCGCCGGCTACGACTTGGGCGCCAACAGTTACATCCGCAAGCCGGTGGATTTCAAACAGTTCACCGAGGCAATTGAGCAACTCGGCTTATACTGGCTGGTCTGGAATGAGTCGCCGCCGAAAGTAAAGTATCCATTGTGAGTGAAGGTTTATGAGTAGACCATTAACCCTGCTCCAGGTGGAGGATTCCGAGAGCGATGCACAACTGATCGTTCGCCTCCTCAAGAACGCCGGCTACGACGTGCACTCCGAGCGCGTGGAGACAGCCCCGCAGATGCGGTCCGCCTTAGAAAAGTCGACTTGGGACGTGATCATAGCCGACTACCACCTGCCGCATTTCGACGCTCCTTCCGCCCTGGCCGTTCTGCAAGGCACGGGGCTGGACATACCTTTCCTCGTTGTCTCCGGAGCCGTAGGCGAGGACCGCGCCGTGGCCATAATGATAGCGGGCGCCCACGACTTCCTGTCGAAGAGCAGCCTGCTGCGGCTGGTGCCGGCCGTGGAGCGCGAAATCCAGGAAGCATCCGTCCGCCGCGAGCGCAAGGCCGCCGATGAGGCGCTCCGCATCGCGCGCCAGGAGACGGAACGGAGCCACGAACTACTGGATGCCGTCTTCATCGCGCAAATGGATGCCGTTCTCGTGTGCGACACGGCGGGCATTGCCATTCGCACCAATCCGGCGGCAGCGGCCATTTTCGGGTTCGATCCCACCGGAATGGGAGTCGCGGCAATCCTGGAGAAGCTTCAGCTTCCCGCCCCGCCGGGTGGGGGTGCCACTCACCGGGCGCTGGCGGGCGAGACCGTCGTCGGCGTGGAACAGCCGGCCGCGAATCGGACCTTCGAAACCTCTGCCGCGCCCATGCGCGACGCCGCCGGCCGGATCATAGGCGCCGTCACGATTGTGCGCGACATCAGCGAGAAGAAAAACGCCGAGCAGCGCTTGCAGCAGGCTCAGAAGCTGGAGAGCATCGGCCTGCTGGCCGGTGGGATTGCGCACGATTTCAATAATATTCTGACCGCGGTGAGCGGCAACATCGCCCTGGCTTGGGAGGATTCCTGCCCCGCTTGCAAAGCCAACCCTTGTCTGCCGGCCGCTCTCGAATCGGTCCAACGGGCAGCCGGTCTCACACGCCAACTGCTCGCCTATGCGGGCAAAGGCGCCTTCATTCGTAAGCCCGTATCCGCCTCCAGCGTCGCCGAGCGGGCCGTCGCGATCATCCTTCCGTCACTGCCGGCGAGCATACGGCTGCTCACCGACTTCTGTCCGGATCTCCCGCCGTTGCTGATGGATCCCGGCCAAATGGAGCAGGTGTTTTCGAACCTGATCTTGAACGCGGTGGAAGCAATCCCGGAAGGCAGGCCCGGAATCGTCAACGTGCGCACCGGTCTGGAGTGCGATTCAATATTGATCGAGGTCTCCGACAACGGGTCCGGAATGGACTCGGAAACAAAGAAGCGGATCTTCGACCCATTCTTCACCACTAAGTTCCCGGGCCGGGGGCTGGGGCTGGCTGCCGTCGAAGGAATCGTTCGCGCGCTGAACGGCCGGATTGTGATCGAGAGTACGGTCGGGGTGGGCACTCATATTCGGGCGGTTCTGCCTATTATCAAGGCTCCAGAGCCCGCGCACGTGGCGACCGCACGCGACGCGAGTTCCGGCGACGGACACGGCGCCGTGCTGATTGTCGACGACGAGCCGATGATCCGTAAGCTCGCCGGTACGTTCCTTAGGAAGCACGGCATCCCTGTGCTGGAAGCCGGCAGCGGCAGGGAAGCCATCGAGCGCCTCACCAGCGAAGGGGGCACTGTACGAGTCATCTTGCTAGACATGGCCATGCCCGAAATGCCCGGGGACGTAGCTTTACCCATTATTCGCAAACTACGGCCGGACATCCGGGTGATTGTCAGTAGCGGTTTCCAGGACCTCGATGTGCAGCAACACTTCGGTAACATCGAGGCGTGCAAATTCCTGCCCAAGCCTTACACACGCGAGCAATTACTTGCTGCGGTCCTTCCCGACGTGAGCAGGAAAGGCGGTGCGCCATGAATCAACCCTTGCGCCTTCTCTTGATTGAAGACTCGGAAAGCGACGCGGGGCTGATCGTGCGGCATCTGGAAAGCGCCGGTTACGATGTTCGCATGAACCGCGTGCAAACCGCCGACGCGCTGCGCGCGGCGCTGGCTAACCCGGAATACGACGTGATCATCGCCGACCATCACTTGCCCCAATTTGACGCCCCTACGGCTTTGGCGATCGTGCGCGAAGGCGGCCATGATATCCCGTTCCTGGTGGTTTCCGGCACCATCGGTGAGGACCGCGCAGTGGCCATGATGAAGGCGGGCGCCCACGACTATCTGATGAAGAACAATCTGGCGCGTCTGGCCCCTACTGTGGGGCGGGAGATTCGGGACGCGCTAGCCCGGAAAGACCTGCGCCGGGCCGAGGCGGAGCGGCAGAGGATCGAGGAGCAGTTCCGGCAGGCGCAGAAAATGGATAGCATCGGCCGTCTGGCCGGCGCCGTCGCGCATGATTTCAACAACCTGCTCACCGTGATTACGGGGTACGCGCAGTTTGGATTGAGTGAACTGACTCCGGAGGACCACTTGCACGAAGCGTTTGTCCAGATCGACAATGCGGCCAGGCGCGCGGCCGACCTGGCTCACCGACTGCTGGACTTCAGCCGGCCTCAGACCGCGGCATCGCGCGAGGTTGACCTAAATGATCTGGTGCGCAATTTCGAAAAGATGCTTACGCGCGTGATCGGCGATGCAATCAAGGTCGACGTCTCACTCGACCCACGCGCGGGAGCACTTCATGCCGACCCCGGCCAGATCGAGCAGATCCTGATGAACCTCGCCGTGAACGCGAGGGATGCCATGCCCGAGGGCGGCCGGCTGGGAATTGAGACTGCGTTCATTCCGGCGACCCGCCAGATCCAACTGAGTGTCAGCGACACCGGCATCGGTATGTCTCCGGCCGTGATGGCGCACATCTTCGAGCCATTCTTCACGACCAAGGCAGAGGGCAAAGGAACGGGCCTGGGTCTTGCGACTGTTTATGGAATCGTGAAACAGACCCAGGGCACGATCGAGGTGGCAAGCGAGCCAGGTAGAGGCACGACCTTTGCGTTGCTGTTCCCGGCCACGACGTTCCAACCTCGTGCCTGCTCCGCTTCGTAACATCACCTCAGCGCGATCGGATTCGTCAAGAGAAACGATACGGAGAAAAGCGCAGGAGCGTTGCCCTCTGCGGGGAAAGGGGCGACAGCCCTTATCCCCGCCTCAGCACATAGTGGCCCGGAGCGCCGGAGCGCGAACACCGCTCCGAATCAAAGGATTAACTTCTAGCGGCAGCTCGAAAATCAGAGCGGGACTCAGCAGGCGTAGGCCGTAGATCACATCCCGCCGCCAGCCGGTGAGCCACGATAGTCTTCCGATGCCGATGTGCACTGAGGCGCAGCACCTGGTCCGCCAGCTCAGGAACTCACGCACGCCAGCGGCGGTACGATAATGGGTAGTCGAATCGGAAACAGGAGGGAATTTGAATATTCGCAAACACGCCACCACATGTCTTTTGACGATGGGAGTTCTCGTCGCGCTCCCAGCCAGCTTACGGGCCGACAATTTGGCTTATATGCTCGGAACAGCGGCGCTGGGGGTCGAGAATCCGCTCGGGACCGTCGACCTTAAATCGGGCGCGTTTACTTTGATCGGCAATATGGGATCCGGGGGATATGACGGCTTGGCTGTTGCGAACGGTGTTCTGTACACCGAGCAGAACGGACTCCTTTATTCGGTCAACACCAGCAACGCAAGTCTCACCCTCATCGGCGGGCTGATCGGCAACAATCTCGCCACTTTCGGCTCAACCACAACTGGACTGTACGGCTTGGGCAGTACGGGTTCTTTTGATGAGGCTACCCTATTTTCGATAAATCCCCAGACGGGCGCCATGACGGCGGTTGGGCCGCTCGGCGCCAGCGCCGTACCTAATGGTCAAGGCTACTATGCGAGGCTGTCCGTAGGTTCCAGCACGCTGTACATGGAGTTCAACAGCAATCTCTACATCATCAACACGACCACCGGCGCAGCCACGCAGGTGGGAGCGACCGACAGTAACGGCTATCTAACCTCCGTGCCACTTTTCGAAAACGGCACTTATTACTCGGGCTCTGGTTCCGAAATTGGCACGATCAACGTCACCACCGGCCAGATCACGCCCGGCTCCGCGCTTTCCGGAGGACCAGGGTCCCTGGTCGGTCTTGCGCCCGATCCTCTGCCCGCGGCCCACCGCCATCAACACGTGCTGCCGGCGAACGCCTATATGCTCACAACAGCGGCGCAGGGAATCCAGAATCCGTTCGGGATCGTCGACCTCGACTCGGGCGCGTTCACTTTGATCGGCAATATGGGATCCGGGGGGTACGACGGCCTGGCGGTTGCGAATGGTGTTCTTTACACCGAACAGAACGGGCTGCTTTATTCGGTCGACACGGCCAACGCGAACCTCACCCTCATAGGAGGAGTGACCGGCACCCCAAATCTCGCCACTTTCGGCTCAACCACCACTGGACTCTACGGCCTGGGCAGTACGGGTTCATTTGATGTGGCTACTCTATTTTCGATAAATCCCCAGACGGGCGCCATGACGGCGATTGGGCCGCTCGGCGCCAGCGCCGTACCCAACGGTCAGGGCTACTATGCGAGCCTGTCCGTAGGTTCCAGCACGCTGTACATGGAGTTCCGCAGCAATCTTTACACCATCGACACGACAACTGGCGCGGCCACCCAGGTAGGCACTACCGACAGTAACGGGTATCTAACCTCCGTGCTGCTTCTTGAAGACGGCACTTACTATGTCGGCTTCGGTTCCGGCATTGCCACCATCAACGTTGCCACTGGCCAGATCGATCCCCACTCCTCGATTTTCGGAGCGGGAGGGTCCCCGGTCGGTCTTGCGCCCATCCTCTGACCACGGCCGCTCCGACTGTCACGCTAGTGGCGAATGCGGAGGGCGGTCTGGCTACGATTGCGCCCAACACGTGGGTGGAGATCCTGGGCTCCTCTTCTCGACAAAGCTGTCGCCATGTGTACGCACCGCCTGCGCTTCCAGCCATGTAGGGGGGGCATCGGGTCGACTGCTATTTCGCCGCGTGCTCTTCCGTTCGTTCCGTTTCCCTACGATAGAAAACCAAGTATGCCAGCCCGACGCTCATCGGGACCAGTCCGACGGATGCCGCGGCATAGGGCATGCCTTCCGTCTCGTCCCTGGCGGACTTCATATACTGGCCGACTTGCTCCTCGCTGGCGCCCTCGGCCTTGAGCAGTTGCGCCGTCCTGACTTTGGATTCGAGCGACAACGGCCGACGGTTGGCGGCGGACATGGAGAGCAGCACGAGGGAGATGCTGAGGCCGACGAACAGCCATTGCAGCCCGCGCAACAGGTAGATGCGCGGCAATTTCGACGGACGGGTCTCGGTGAGAGGAACCGGGATCCCCTTCTCGATCGCCGCCAGACGCTCCTGGTGCCGCGACAGCGCTTCGCGGTGGCGCAGGTAAAGAATCACTGTGAGAAAGGCGAGAAATGCTATGACAAAGGTGAGCATTCCCTCGAAGGCGGTTTCACCCGACATGGTTTCGAATTCTCCTTTTCAACCGTTGAGACCTTGCGCGACCATGCGAATGTTTCAACACTGCGCTGAAACATTGAGCCGCACAGCTCAGGTCTAAAATGACAGGTGCAACGGCGCGGTACGGATGGAAGATCTCATCAGGCAGCATCTCGAGCAAGGCCGGACGCGTGAGGCGTTCGATTTGCTCGCGTCGAGCTTCCAGGATCGGATCTACAGATTGGCGGTGGCCATTGTGGGGGACAGGACGCTGGCGGAGGATGCGGCGCAGGAGGCGCTGCTGAGGATATGGAAGGGTCTGGCCGGGTTTCGCGGCGGCTCGACGCTCAGCACGTGGATTTATTCGATCACCAGGAATGCCAGTCTTACCGCGCTGGCCGCGTCGCGGTCGCGCGCCGGCATTTCGATGGAGGAACCGTCGGCGCTGGCCGTCGCGGAAGGGCACGGCCGGCCGGGGGCGCCGGCCCGCGCGGTTTTGGACGTGGAGGCGATGGTAGGGCAGTTGCGGCCGCAGTACAGCCAGGTGTTGCGCCTCTATTACATGCAGGAGCGGTCGTATGAAGAAGTCGCGCGCATGCTCGATCTGCCTATGGGCACAGTGAAAACGCTGTTGCATCGCGCGAAACTGGAGCTGGCGGCGCAATTGACCGGGGCCTCGGTGAGAAAAGTATGAATACAGGTTGCAGCGAGTTCGAGAACCTCCTGGCCGGTTACGACGCGCTGGAAGAGGGCGAACGGGCGCGCGTGGATGCTCACGTGGCGCAGTGCGGCGCGTGCAGGGCCCTGGCGCAGACACTCTCCGAGCTCGGGACGGCCTTGAGCGCGGAGTATGGCGACGTGCGCGCGCCCTCCTCGCTCCTCGACCGGCTCGGCAGGCGGATTCCCGCCGATCCGCTTCCCAAGCCAAGCCTGCTGCCGGCGATTCTGGACATGGTGGCGTGGAGCGCAGTCGCGTGCGCGGGAGGGTCAGTGGCCTGGTTTGTTGCGCTCCCGGTCATCACCTTCACGGGAACGATGCTGTACGCGACAGCCGGGTTGCTGACGCTAAGCGGGGCTGGTATCACGCTTTGGGCGATGCGTGAGAGCGAAGACTGACCTTTGCGGCGAGACGCCAACGTTCGTGGGTGCGGCGGCGCTACGGCGCTCGTTTCTTCGGTAGCGCCCGGCGGTTTTGCCGCCGGTTCTTTGCTGCCACGCCGGCAGGAACGCAGACGCCGCGTCGAGCGGATTTTGGCAGTCTGAGGCAGTCGGAAGGCCCCACTCCGCGCGAGGCAATCAACGCGGAGCGGCTGCGCAAAGCGGGCTTCGCGATGACGACGGCCACCACAACTCCGATCAACGAAGCCCGGCCTGCGCGCGACGGTCGACCGCCCAGCGAACTGCCGTTGCTCGTGCAACTCATTACGGATGCGAGTGCCACGCGAAGTATTCGCGCCATCCTCTGGGCGCACGCCGCGCGAATACCGCGTCTTGCTGCCAGCAGTCTGGAGGCTTCAAGGTCGTTTAGGGCGATCACGTTCTCAATGTCATGTAGCGCCACTCTAATGCCGCGAGATCGAGCGGAGTATCATGGCAGACAATGCGATCTCGGCCAATCCGCCGGATCACTTTCGGAAAAGGGACGATTCTTGAGTTTCCCGGTATTAGGGCGCGAATTCGATCTGGATTCGCGCCCTGGCCCCGTATTTGGCGGAGCGCCCCAGCGCCCAGCTTTGTACGTCGACTTTGTAAGTAGATGATTTTAGGTGGTTTGGTAGCGCTAACGGGAATCGAACCCGTATTTAAGCCTTGAGAGGGCTCCGTCCTAACCGTTAGACGATAGCGCCACGGTCGCAGAATTTCATCTTATCAGAACCGGGGCCAACCGTGACATGCTTGCTTGCGCAGTGCTTGCGCTCGCACAGGCACAGCACCGTGATCGACTTACTTGCGGCGTGGCTGCCCACCCCCGGTTTCCGGTGCCTTGCCGATCTCCGCATGTCCCATCGGTCTCGCGGGATAATGGAAGAGCTATGCGGCGGCTGCCTCTCCTCTTCCTGCTCCCTTGCCTCCTGGCCGCCGACGATCACTGGATCAAATTCACGTCGGGCCCGTTCGAGGTTTTGACTGACGCTGGCCAGCGCGGCCGCGAAACCATGGTTCGTTTCGAAGAGTTCCGCCACGCGCTGGGCGAGGTGGTGGGGGAAACCAATCTCCAGACGCCGCAGCCCGTACACATTCTGCTTTTCAAGAACGCGCGCGGCTGGAGCACGAACGATTCCATCATCCAGGGCCGCGGTTGCTATGCGATAGTGCTTGAGGATAAGGCCCCGGTTTCGCCGGCTGTGTGGAGCGAACTCACCCGCCTGTTTCTGGCCACCAACACCGCGCAGATGCCGCCGGCTTTCGAGCACGGCCTGATCGAATTCTTCTCCACTTTCAATGTCAAAGGCATTCAGATATCGGTGGGCGCGCCGCCGCCCCAACCGGATATGGATTGGGCCCGCATTCACCTGTTGGTCACCAACCCGGAATACTTCGGCCGCATCAGAGTGCTGTTGTACAATCTGCGCAAGGGCGTGGATGAGGACCCGGCTTATCGCAATGCCTACGGGAAATCCGCCGCGGAAATCGAGATGCTGGTGCGGCGGCATTTCGAGGCGGGCAATTTTCAACCCGGCACCATTTCCAGTTTGCCGATGGCGCCGAAAGATTTCATCGAGCGGAGCGTCTCCGATACCGACGCCCGTCTGGCGCGCGCAGATCTGCTGGCCGGCGATCAATCAGCCGCCGAGTATGCGACGCTGCTGCGCGCCCACCTGAAAATCGCCGAAGCCGAAGAGGGCCTGGGACTGCTGGCTCTGCGCGATCATCGACTGGACGAAGCCCGCCGCCACTTCTCCGCCGCGATGGATGCGCAGAGCTCAAGCGCGCGCTGCTACATCGAGTACGCCAAACTCGAACCGGATAACGCCAAGGCGACGCAGGCGCTGCTGCGCGCCGCGGGTATCAATCCAAAGCTTGACGAGCCATTCGCGCTGATGGCCGCGCGCGATACCGATTCCGCCAAACGCACCGCGCACTGGAAAGCCGCCGCCGAGCGCAATCCACGCAATCCCGCGTACTGGAAAGCGCTGGCTGAATGCTACCTGGCCGATCACAACTACGCGGAAGCCGCCAAGGCGTGGAGCGCGGGCGAACAGGCCGCTACCGATCCGGCCGAGCGCGAGCGCATGCACCAGGCGCGCGTCGCGATCGAACAACAGCACGCCGACTACGAAGATGCCGAGCGGCAGCGCAAAGCCGACGAGGACGCCCGCGCCCTCGCTCAACTCAAGCAGCAGGCGCTCGCCAACGTGCACGCGCTCGAATCCAAATACAATGACGGCTCCGCCCAGCCGGGGCAGAAGCCCGTGCCGTGGTGGGACGGCCCCACTCCCGGCGGCAAAATTCACGGCATGTTGAAACAGGTGGAGTGCCTCGGATCGCAAGCGCGTGTGGTGGTTGAAGGAGACGATCACAAGACCGTCAAACTGCTGGTCGCCGATTCCGCCAAGGTGGCGATCCTGGGCGCCAGTGGGCAAACGCTGGGCTGCGGCCGGCAGACGCCTCGCCCGGTGTCGATCGCATACTTTCCCAAACCCAACGTCCGGCTGGGCACTGCCGGCGAAGTGGCCACCATCGAATTCCAGTGACCGATTCTCATGATGCGGCGCCTGTCCGCTGGCTGCTGCTGTCCGTTTTCGTACTTTCTTCGGCCATCAACTATCTCGACCGCCAATCGCTGGCCACGCTGGCGCCGCTGGTGCGCGCCGAGTTTCATTTGTCGAACGCGGACTACGGGCTCATCCTCGCCGCGTTCTCGATCACATACGCCGCCAGCGCGCCGCTGGCCGGAGTGCTGATCGATCGCACCGGCCTCAGCCGCGTCATCAACATCGCGGTTGGCTTGTGGTCTTGCGCCGGCATCGCCACCGGCTTGACGCACGGATTCGCTGGCCTGCTGGGCTGCCGGGCGGTGCTCGGCGCCGGCGAAGCGGCCGGCATTCCCGCGGCGGGCAAGGCGATCCGCCAATACCTGCGCCCCGCCGAACGCGCCCTTGGCAACGCGCTCAATCAAGCCGGCGTCAGCCTGGGAATGGTGCTGGCCCCGCCCGTGGCCACGTGGATTGCGTTGCAGGCCGGTTGGCGCGCCGCCTTCGTCGCAACCGGCGTGCTCGGCCTGCTCTGGATTCCGATTTGGAATTGGGCGGCGCGCCGCAGCGGCCCTGCGCCGCCTCTCCAAGCCGAAACCGCCGAAACCACCAGCCTGCTGCGCGACCGCCGGCTGTGGGCTTTCGTTGCAGCCAACGCTCTCAGCATGATCGGCTACTCGTTGTGGACCAACTGGACTACGCTTTATCTTGTGGATGTGCACCACCTGACGGTCGCCCAAGCCGCCTGGTATGCGTGGATTCCCCCGCTGGCGGCGACGCTGGGCGGATTCGCCGGCGGCTGGCTATCGCTACGCTTCATCCGCCGCGGTGCGCCTCCGCCGCGCGGGCGTTTCCGCGTGTGCCTGCTGGCAAGCATAGTGGCGCTGGTCACCGCGGCGGTGCCCGCCGCGCCAACCGCCGCCTGGGCCGCCGCCGGAATCTCGCTCAGCATCTTCGCCGTGGCTGCCTTCAGCGTGAATATGTACACGTTGCCGCTTGATGTATTCTCCGGCGCTCACGCGGCCTTCGCGGTCTCCTGCCTGGTGGCTTCCTACGGCGCCGTGCAGGTGGTCGTCTCGCCGGCATTCGGCCGTCTCATCGATCTGTACGGCTACGCGCCGGTCACCTCCATCGCGGCCGTTATGCCGCTGGCGGCTTCGGCAGTTCTGTGGAGCACGAGGTCGATCGAGTGAAACAGTGGTTTAAGCGCTGGATCTTCTCGCTGCTCGGCAAAGATCCCGAAGCCGTGGTGGTGACCTTTGCGACCGGCGATGCCGAGCCGTGCCGCCGCATGGCGGAAGAAGTGCGCGCGCTGGTGCCCGATCGGCGTCACTTTGTGGCGACCGAAGCCAACTGGCCCGAGTTGCGCCGCGAGTTACGGCGCCACCGCATTGGGCTCGCCCCGGTGATGCTCACGCGCCAGTCGAGCTCCCTGCGCCGCGCGGCGTACCTGTTGGCTCCGCGCAAAATCCTGGCTTATAACTCGCGCCTGGAGCGCCACCATCTGCGACCCAGCCTGGCGTCCTTTTTGTTCTGGCGCGGCGTGCCGCTCGACCGCATCTATCTGCGTCCCTGGTGGTGGCCCTGGCCGAAGCGCGAACATACCGTAACGCCCACGGGCGATCGCGTGCTCGATGGCCGGCCTTGCTCGCTGGAGCGCCGCCGCATCGCAGTGCTCTCGCCTTACTTCCCCTACCCGCTCGCGCACGGCGGGGCGGTGCGCATCTTCAACCTGCTGCGCGAGGCCGCGCGCGAGTTCGATATCGAGCTATTCGCGTTCACCGATGACGATGCCTCGCCGCCGGCTGCCCCAGTCCTCGAATTCTGCGCGCGCGTGGTCCTTGTCACCAAGCCCCGCTACCGCGAGCCGCGCTGGTCCACGCTACTGCCGCCGGAGGTCCACGAATTCCGCTCGCCCGCCATGCAAAAGGCCATCGCGCGGGAGCGTGCCGCCTTCGGCTTCGAGGCGCTGCAGGTTGAATACACGCAGCTCGCCCGCTATGCCGGCGATGCGCTGGTGGAGCACGATGTCACCTTCGATCTGTTCGCTCAGATCGCGCGCCGCGAGCGGACTCTCACCGCCTGGTTGGACTGGTTTCGCTGGCGCCGCTTCGAAACCCGCGCCGTTCGTGCCGCCCGCCGCGTAGTGGTGATGTCGCCCAAGGACGCGGAGATGCTCGGCCCCAAGGCAGCGGCTGTTGTGATCGAAAACGGTGTTGACCTGGCCCGTTTTGAGCCGGCGCCGGAAACGCCGGGGCAGCGTCTGCTGTTCATCGGCTCTTTCCGTCACTTTCCGAACGTGGCCGCTTATCGGTTTTTCACCGAGCGCGTCTGGCCGCTGCTGCGCGACAAGTTTCCGCAAATGGAGCTGACCGTGGTCTGCGGCCCCGATCATCTTACTTATTGGCGCGCCTTCGCCGAAACGCCGGAGCCCGCCGCGGACCCGCGCATACGCCTGCTCGGATTTGTCGCCGACGTCCGCCCGCTCTACCGCGAAGCCAATCTCATCATCGTGCCCACCACCGTCTCCGCCGGCACCAACGTAAAAGTTCTCGAAGCCATGGCCATGCGGCGCGCGGTGGTCTCCACCACGTCCGGATGCGCCGGCTTGGGGCTGCTCGATCGCCACAGCGTTTGGATCGCCGATACGCCGGAATCGTTCGCCGCAGGCATCGCAACCCTCATCGCCGATTCCGACCGCCGCGCGCAAATCGCCGATGCCGCCTTCTGGCACGCCAAACGCAACTTCGACTGGGAGGCTATTGGCGAAAAACAGCGGGCGCTGTTGCGGGAGCTGGTGCGCGTACGGGGAGGTTGACAGGCGAAAGCGCCTGCCCCACTCACATCGAATGGCTGCAAGGCGCGTGGGGCAGGCGCCCCGGTTTTCGGGCCCGAGGCGGATTTCGCCTGTCAACCCCTACTCCACTACCGCCCCCGCTTTGCGGAACGCTTCCTCAACGGCTTCCTTATCCCAGCCGCAGCTCACGAACAGTTCCTGCCGAGCGCCCGCGCTCAAGGCAATTGCCTTCCATCCGTTCTGCGTTGGCACCGTCACGCGCACGCGTACTTTGCCCTTGGCATCTCGCACTGGCCGGATCACGCCCGGAATCACCGAGCGGATTTCCGGGTTCGCCCGCAGCAGCTCTTCCAGCACCGCGCGCACGCCATCGATGATGCTGTGCTCCACCTTGAGCCGGTCGTGTGCTGTTCTCAGGCGCATATGGGCCCTGCTGGGAAAGAGCCGGTCCAAACACCGGCGACCGACGTGGCGCACGCACTCGTGCGTGCCGTGTCGAAACTCATTTCGACACCTGCTCTTGGCCGAGCAACCGGGCGTCGGCAAAAGTGCCGACGTGGCACGCACGAGTGCGTGCGCCACGTCGGAATCGCGCTGTTATGACACTCACGCCCACCCCTCGCCGCCGCGCAGCGGCACGAAGCGGCACAGCGTCGACACCCGGCAGTCGGTGTGCCCCGCATGCAGGTCGACCACGCGCAGCTCCTGGTCTTCGAACTGCCCGACCGGAATTACCAGGCGCCCCGGATCGCGCAATTGATCGAGCAGCGCCGGCGGCACATCCGGCGCGCCGGCCGCGACCGTTATGGCGTCATACGGCGCCAGCGGCGCATATCCCAGCGACCCATCGGCTGCAATCACCTCGATGTTGCCATCGCGGCCGGTGCGCCGCAGATTGTGGCGGGCCAATTCGGCTAGTTCCGGAATCAGTTCGAGCGAAACCACGCGCACGGCGAGCGCTCCCAACACCGCCGCCGCATATCCGCAGCCGGCGCCCACTTCGAGCACCGTCTCCGTGCCTTCCAGCTCCAGTTCCGCCGCCATCAGCGCCGTCATGTAGGGCTGCGAAATCGTCTGTCCGAATCCGATCGCGACCGGCTCGTCGCCGTAGGCCGCGATCCGCGAGTCCAGCGGCACGAACTCCTCGCGCGGAATCTCGCCCATCGCCCGAAGCACGCGCTCGTCGTGGATGCCGCGCCGCCGCAGTTGCTTCTCGACCATCCCCTGCCGCTCCGCGGTCCAATCTGGAATCACACTTCCGCCTCAACCTTATAATAACGATGATGGCTCACCAGATCACGCTGATCCCGGGCGATGGGATTGGGCCCGAAGTCGCCGATGCGACCGCGCTCGCAGTAGAAGCGACCGGCGCCGCGATCGAATGGGAACGCGTCGATGCCGGAGCGCGGGCGCTGGCCGAGCACGGCCAGTTGTTGCCCGACGACGTTTTCGCTTCGCTAGAAATGACGCGCGTCGGGCTGAAGGGCCCCACCACCACGCCTATCGGCGGCGGCCACCAAAGCATCAACGTGGTTCTCCGCAAGAAGCTGGGGCTCTACGTGAACTTCCGCCCAGTGCTGACGCTGCCCGGCCTCAAGACGCGCTTCGACGATCTCGCGCTCGACATCGCCATCTTCCGCGAGAACACCGAGGACCTTTACGCCGGCCTGGAGCACGAGGTGGTTCCGGGCGTGGTGGAGAGCCTGAAGATCATCACCGAAAACGCCTCGTTGCGGATTGCGCGGGCGGCTTTTGAGTTCGCCCGCCGCGAAAGCCGCAAAAAGGTCACCGCCATCCACAAGGCCAACATCATGAAGCTGAGCGACGGCTTGTTCTTGAAATGTTGCCGCCAGACAGCCGCGCAGTTTCCCGAAATCGTCTACAACGAACTCATCGTCGATAACGCCTGCATGCAGCTCGTCATGCGCCCGCAAATCTTCGACGTGCTGGTGCTGCCGAATCTCTATGGCGACATCGTTTCCGATCTCGCCGCGGGCTTGGTCGGCGGCCTCGGCATCGTACCCGGCGCCAACATGGGCGATCACCACGCCATCTTCGAGGCCGTCCACGGCACCGCTCCCGATATCGCCGGTAAGGGCCTCGCCAATCCGACGGCCCTGATGCAATCCGCCGCACTGATGCTCGCCCACATCGGCGAGCGCGACGCTGCCCAGCGCCTGAAGAGCGCCGTCGCCCAAGTTTACGCGGAAGGCAAGCATCTCACCGGCGACGTTGGCGGCCGAGCCGGAACCGCCGAGTTCACCGCCGCCATAGTGCGCCACATCGCTGGCTAGGAGCAGCCACCGTGGGGCAGGCGCTTTCGCCTGCCAACCAGATTCGGCAGCCCGTGGAAGGCATCTCCTACCAGGTGGTACAGTAGCCTCCATGATCCGTGTTCTGTTTATCCCGCTGTTTGCGGCTGCCCTGTTCGCGCAGCCTCTCAATCCGCCCAAGCCGGAACTGCTCTGGCCCGATGGCGCTCCCGGCGCGCTCGGTAACGCTGACGCCGACAAGCCCTCGCTCACGCCTTACCTGGTGCCCGAAGGCCGCGGCACGGGCACCGCCATCGTCGTCTGTCCCGGCGGCGGGTATGCGCACCTGGCGCTCGATCACGAAGGCGTGCAAATCGCGCAGTGGCTAAACTCGATCGGCGTCGCGGCGTTTGTGCTCCAGTACCGGCTCGGCCCGCGTTATCACCACCCCATCGAACTGGGCGACGCGCAGCGCGCCATCCGCACGGTGCGCGCCAAGGCCGCGACATACCGCGTGCTGCCCGACCGTATCGGCATCATGGGCTTTTCCGCCGGAGGCCACCTGGCGTCCACCGCCGCTACGCACTTCGATCCCGGCAACCCCGATGCCGCCGACGTGATCGACCGCGTCTCCAGCCGCCCCGATTTCGCCGTGCTGGTTTACCCAGTCATCACGTTTACTGCGCCGTATCTGCACCAGGGCTCGCGCGACAATCTACTGGGGCCGGACCCCGATCCCAAGCTGGTCGAGAATCTCTCGAACGAGTTGCAGGTCACCGCCGCCACGCCGCCCACGTTCCTCTTCCATACCACCACCGATCCGGTCGTGCCGGTGGAAAACAGCGTGCTCTTTTACCTCGCGCTGCGCAAGGCCGGCGTCCCGGCCGAGATGCACATCTACGCGCAAGGACCGCATGGAGTCGGCCTGGCGGCGACCGACGAAGCGCTCGCCACCTGGCCCGCAAGGCTGGCCGATTGGCTGAGGGTGCGCGGGTTGCTGAACGGAGGGGCGAGATAGCGGCGCAACCGCCTGCTTTACGCGCGGCGCAATATACTGGTTGAATGCTGAAAAACCGCTCCGTGCCGGCGGATATCATGCTACCCCATCTCACATATCGGAACGTTGCCGATGCGATGATTTGGCTGACAAAAGCGTTCGGCTTCACCGAACATTTTCGATATGGCGAACCGGGCGGCCCGGTCCAAGGCGCGCAGATGCATCTCGGCGATGCGTGGATCATGCTCGGCAGCACGCGGCCGGGGCGCGACGCGCCCGCACAGGCTGGGCACCAGACTCAGAGTCTCACCGTATTCGTCGAAGACGTTGAAGCGCGCTTCGAGAGAGCGAAGGCGGCGGGCGCTAAGATCGTCGAGGATCTTCACGAGACCGCTTACGGCGAGTTCCAGTTCGCGGTCGAAGACCTGGAGGGCCATCAGTGGCTCTTCTCCCGGCACGCGCGGGACGTGAGCCCCGAGGAATGGGGCGCGACGGTAGCGGGCAGCTGATCGCTCCTTCAGATCACCAGCACTCGATGGTCCGCGCAGTCTAGCTGGATCGATTCGTAGAGCTGGTCGATCAAATCCGGGCCGTGTTTGGCGATGAAGGGCAGGATCGAGTACAGGCGTTCCTGCAAATGCCGTTCCGGGTAGATCAAGCCATAGAGTGACGCGGCGTCGCGGCTGGCGCGCTCGTCGCGGCGCATCGTTTCGCGGCCGGTCTTGGCCTGGATCTTGGCGACCTGGTGGCGGATCTTGCGGGCGCTGGTGGCCAGGGCTTTTTCGAGCGTGGGGTCGAAAGCCAGCAGGCGCGCGCGCAGCCGCTCCACGGCGGCATCCACATCCGTCAGGGTGTCGTGCAGGCGCATCGTCAGATCGGGCGGGACCAGCGCGGCGGCCATGCGTTCGCGCAAAGCCTCTTTGCCATGGAAGAAATCGGCCAGCGAAAGGCCATAACGATCGATGCGCTTCTGGCTGAGGCTATCGAGGATGGTGAAGCCGGCGCGCGGCACGGCCACCGGCATGCGTCCCAGGATCCGGCTGTAGAGCACTTCCGACTGCGCGATATACGCGGCTTCGGCGGGGCCGAGAATGCTGGCTACGGTGGGAAGAATCGAATCCTGCACCACCGGCCGCAACAGGGCATTGGGCGAAAGCTCGGCCGCGCGCGCAGCCAACTCGGCTGAAGTGAAGCGGCGGCCGTTGAGCTGGTAATCGCCATTGTGACGGCGCAGCGTCAGGCGCTTGCCGTTCTCGAGCAGGAAGAAGAAAGCGTTCTGCGGTTCGACGTGGACCTGCGCGTGGTAGCCGGCCTCGACCAGCTCGCGGTTGCGCTCGAGTACCGCAGCGGTCAGCTCCGGCGCCCGCTCCACGGCGCTGCGCAGCACCGGCGCGGCGAGCTCGCGGAAGGCGGGCAGCATGGGATCGACGTGAGGAATATCGAAACGCTGGAGCAGCCGCCGCAGCAGATCGCCGAAGGCCTGGCCCATAGTGCGGCCCGTTACGTAGGTTTCGGTAACCAGAGCGACGGCCTCGTCTGCGAATGGCAGGCCCGCCAGCGCCGCGCGCAACTCGTCGATAGGAGGCGCGGCCAGATCGATCCCGCCCACCGGCTGCGCCCCGGTCTGGCGCCGCATTTCCAGTTTCACCGGCTGGTGTTGGGCGTCGAAGACCCACGTGTGGTTGACCTCGGCGAAATCGTGGTCTTCGGTGGCCAGCCAGAATACCGGCACGGCGGGCAGACCTTGCGCGGTGAGCCATTCCGCCAGGCGGGCGGCGTGCAGTGCTTTGTAAATGGTATAGGCGGGGCCGGAAAACAGCCCGACCTGCTGGCCCGCCGCGACAGCGAGCGTGCCACGTTGCGCCAGGCGCTCGAGGGAGAGGCTTGGCGGATTCTGCACGCGCAAGGCTTCCACCAGCGCGGCGCGCCGCTCCGGCGCCATGTCAACTGCCCGAGCCGCCGCCTGAAACGCCGCAAGATCGCGCAGCGGGTGATGGTAGAAACGCGCGGTGCGATCGGGATGATAGGAAATGTCCGTGGACAAACGCGTGACACCGGGCAGTTCGGTCTGGCGGACGCAGCTACAGGGCATGACGGGAGTCATTTAGCTGATGATTCTGTGAGGCTTCCGGATGCAAGCCATTCTCGTCAGCCACGCGCGAACCGCGAAATGTCGTTGAAGACGGCGAATGCCAGCAACATCATGATGAAGACGAAACCGACCTTGAACACGGCTTCCTTCACGTTCAAGCTCAGATCGCGCTGCATCACCATCTCGATCAACAACATCAGGATCGCGCCGCCATCCATGATGGGGATGGGCAGCAGGTTGAAGATGGCCAGTTGCAGGCTGATCATGGCCATGAAGCCGAGAAACTCCGCGGCTCCCTCGCGCGCCGCTGCGCCCGACATTTGGGCGATACCGATGGGGCTCGAGAGGTTCTTCGGCGACATGCGCCGCTCGATCATCCCCTGAATCACTTTGACCAGCAGAAAAGCGCCCTTGCCGTTCTCTTCGAGCGACGCCTGCAAAGCCTTGGGGAACGCGAGCCGGGTGGTGGTGAAATGAAGCTTCTGCTGCGGCCCCACGCCGATCATCCAGTGCTTCGGGCCATCCAGTTCGGCCATCACCGGCTGCACCAGGACGCGATAGGTTTGGCCGTCCCGACGGTACTCGATCTCGATGGGCTTGCCGCCGCTGTTGCGGGTTGCCTCCTGAAACCGGGTCGGTGAGTGTATCGGCTGTCCGTTGACCGCCAGGATCAGGTCGCCTTTCTTGAGACCGGCTTTTTCCGCCGGGTAGCCCGGCTCGACGAAACTGAGCTGGAGCTCGCCCCGTTCGTCCCAGCCGGCGTAGCCCACGCCGAGGCGCTCGCTGAGGGTCGGCGTCACGATGAAGTCGAGATCCCGCCCATTCCTCTCAACGGTGAGATACAGGGGCCGGTACGCTCCCGTGACCTCCTTCTCGCCGATATCCTCCCAGGTGGGATTCCGCTTGCCGTCGAGCTTGACGATGCGGTCGCCATCCTGGATCCCCGCCTGAGCGGCGGGCGAGCCGGCGGCCACATGGTCGATCACCGCGTAGAGGTCCTCGTCGGAGATCTTCTGATACTTGAACATGTACAGGCCGGTCAGGATGGCGATGGCCAGCACCACGTTCATGATCGGTCCCGCCGCGGAGATGATGACGCGCTGCCAGCGCGGTTTCGAAAGCAGGCTGCGCGGATCGGCGGGGCTGCCCTCCGGCAGAGCGAGCGCGGCCGGGCTGTCGGCCTTCACCTGCTCCAGCACCGCCGCGTCGCCGGCCATCTTCACGTAACCGCCGATCAAAATGGCAGAGACCCGGTAATCGGTTTCGCCGCGGCGAAATCCGAACAAACGCGGACCGAAGCCCAAGCTGAAAGACTCCACTTTGACATTGAAATAGCGGGCTGCCCAAAAATGGCCCAACTCATGGATCATAATCATGACCCCGATCAGCACCAGCAGCCAAAGAATGTTCTCGCCAATTGCAACCATGGGTTTCCCTAAGCCGTCACTACGCGGCTAGTCAATTCGCGCGCCACGCGCCGCGACTCCGCGTCGATCTCCAGCACTTCCCCCACCGAGCTCGGCCAGCGAACGGGCACTCTCGAAAGGCACTCGCTGACCACTTCATGAATCCCCAGGAATCCGATTTTCTCTTGCAAGAAGGCTTCTACCGCAACTTCGTCCGCGGCATTTAACGTGCAAGCGGCCGAACCGCCGATCTCCTGGCACTCATACGCTAACCGCAACAGAGGATATTTGGGCACGTCGGGCGGATAGAATTCCCACCGCCGCGCCTCGTTCCAATCGATCTTCGGCACCGGCGCCTCCGCCCGCTCCGGATAGGTCAGGGCATACTGGATGGGCATGCGCATGTCGGTGGCGGCAATTTGCGCCAGCACACTGCCATCCGTGTATTCGATCATGGCGTGCACGGTGGATTGCGGATGGATCACCACGCCGACTTGGGAGGGCGTGAAATCGAACAGCCAGCACGCTTCGATCACCTCGAGGCCTTTGTTCATCATGGTGGCGGAATCGATGGTGATGCGGTTGCCCATCCTCCATGTTGGATGATTGAGAGCCTGGGCGGGAGTCACCGAAGCGAGCGCCGAGGCCGGAGTCTCGCGGAACGGTCCGCCGGAAGCGGTCAGGATCAGCCGCGCCACCTGGCTACGGCTGCCGGCGCGCAAACATTGGTGGGCGCCGTTGTGCTCGCTATCCACCGGAAGGAGTTCGGCGCCAAACGCTCGGACCGCTTCCATCACCAGCTTGCCCGAGCATACCAGAACCTCTTTGCTCGCCAGGCCGACTCGCTTTCCGCGGATAATCGCTTCGAAAGTGGCTGCGAGGCCGGCAACACCGACGATGGCCGAGATCACCGTGTCGACTTGCTCTGCCACTGAAACCTGGATGCGCGCAGCAGCACCGGCCAGCAGTTCCGGCCACTCCGCGCGCGGCAGCCCGGATTCCGCCAGCAGTTCGGTGAGGCGGGCCAGGGCTTCCGGCGTCGCCACCGCCGCCACCTGCGGACGAAACTCGACTATCTGTTTCGTCAGCGTCTCCACGTTTCGCCCCGCCACCAGAGCGTACACCCGGTAGAGTTGGCGGTTGCGGCGGACCACATCAAGGGTATTGGTGCCGATGGACCCGGTTGAGCCTAGTACGGTTAGCGTTCTCATCGAGCCGCCTGCGGGGACGTAACTGTCATAATATCACGAGGCATTCCGAACACCCCGGAAATTTAGACGTGGCGCGGCCAGTCCTGTTTGCCGTGTCGAGAGTCCGACCCCTGATGCGGTGGAACTTGGGTTGAGCCAGGCGGGTCAGCTCATTTTTCCTCAGTGTGCGGAAAAAGCCGGATAACATCAGGAGTTCGGAGAGCCGTCTCGACATTCTCCTCCTTCCGAGGCGCCTTGCCGTTCCCTGGAGTCGCCGTGCATGCCAATACCTTGCCGCTGGAGTCTTTCTGTGGTTTTTGGAAGACCTCTTGACCCTTTCGGGCGCCGGGGAGGTTGCTTCAGGGGTCTATATTAGAGGTTAGTCTCGCTTTGGTGGGAGTTGCCTCCCCGGCTTAATTCCAATAATAGTAGATTCTGATTTTGGAAGCAATAGAAATCTGTATTTTTTGTTTTTTTCCTTCAAGCCTTGACTTCAACCCCGGCCATTTTCTCTAACACCTTGATAGTAGAGCAGAAATCGTCGTCGCCGAGACCAGAGGAGATGGCCATCTGGAAGATTTGCTGTGTGAGAGATGTCACAGGCAGGGGTACGCCTAGTTCCTTTCCGGAGTCGAGCATGAGGCCGATGTCCTTGTGCATCCACTTGGTGGCGAAGTTTGCCTGGAAGTCGCGGCGTAAGACGAATGGGGTCTTATAGGAGATTAGCCCCGATTTGGCGGCCGAGGCGTCCAGAACTTCGAACATCAGTTGCGGATCGACGCCGCCCTTGGCCGCCAGCACCATGCCTTCGTTGAACGCCATCATGAGGTTCGACAGAATCAGGTTCTGCGTGAGCTTAGCTTGCAGACCCATGCCAGCGCCGCCGCAATAGAACAGGCGCTTTCCCATCGGCTCGAAATAGGGCTTGATGCTCTCGAAAATGGCCGCGTCTCCGCCGACCATGAAGGTCAGGTTGCCGCTCTCGGCGCCAGGCGTGGACCCGGTACAAGGCGCGTCGAGCATCTCGATGCCTTTCCTCTTGAGCACTTGGCCGATCTTGCGGCTTTCGCTGGGGCTGATGGTGCTCGCGTCGGCGACCACCGTGCCCGCGCGCGCGCCCGCGCCGACTCCGTCCGGACCCAGGATGACGGAGCGCGCCATCTGCGTGTCGCCCACACAGAGAAAGATGCAATCGGCATTTCCCGCCACTTCTTTGGGCGTGGCGCAGTAGCGCCCCTTTTCGGCGTCCGCCAATTTGCGAGCCTTCTCCCCCTGGTTGGACCAAAGTGCGACTTCATGCCCGGCGCGGAGCAGGTTGCGCGCCATGGGGTAACCCATCATGCCGAGTCCGAGGAATCCAAGTTTTGCCATAGAGAGGATTGTACCGCGGGTCCCGGTAACGCCGGCGGTCTTGCCGCCAGTTCTTTGACTACACAAAGAACGCGCGCCAGGTGGACACCACCAGCGCGTGCGTCACCACGCTGGCGCGAATGCTGCCGGCCTGGTTGCGGGCACGGCCGCACAGCCAGCCGAGCACCGTGACAACAGGCACCCAGCGCCAGTTGGGGAAACCGCGAAACCAAAGATGTGCCAGGCCGAACACGATCGCGGTAAGCAGCAACGCCGCGCGCGCATTGCCGGTCCAATCTTCCATCCAGCGCTGCAACACACCGCGGAACAGGAATTCCTCCGCCAGCGAGCTCACCCAGAGAGAGCCGAAGAAGGTGCCGATGACGATCCACAATGGAGCCGGCGCGCTTGCCAAATGCGCGGTTCTGAGCAGTAGCGCCAGTGGTCCACCCACCAGCAGGAAGAAGAGGTAGTGCCGCGCGCCGATGATCCATTCCCGCTGGTTTGGCCAAAAGCCATAGCCGGTTTCCGCCGTGGGGCGTTGCAGCATCAAGGTCAGCGCCACCACATGGAGCAGGCCGATCGCGCCAAGAGTCTCCAGGTGCTGGCCGAAGAGGCGCGGGTATATCCTGTCGAAATAGTGGCCCAGCGTGACCCAGCCGATCAGCACCAGAAACGCCGAGTCCAGCAGCGCCGCCGCCGGCAGAATCACATACCACAAGCTGACCGCCAGACCCAGCGCCACCAAGCGGACCAACGCCAGCCAGTCAAAACCGACCGGGCCCAGGCAGCACAGCAGGTACGGAAGCAGCAGCGAGCCAGTGAGGATGGCAGGCAGCGTCGACGAAGCCCGACCGGAGTGCAGGACGTTCAGGCTGGCCAGGCGTTGCCGCACCTCCGGGAAACCGGCCAGCAGATAGAATGGATATTCCGCCAGGAAAGCGGCGATCACCGGCAGCGCCGCGGCGAATGGAATGCCCTTGGCCCGCGCGAATAGCAACCCCACCACGCCCAGCACCATCCAGCCGGCCAGCAGGGCCGCCCGGAAGCCGCCAAACGTTTTGGCCATCGGCCTCATTCTAACATCGCTGCCGTGGTTGCCCGCCGCGCGCGCGCAGGAGGCCCCGCCCAACCTGGCTAAACTGGTGGCGCATCGCGAAAGCGAAACCGAAGCCGAGCGCAACCAGTACACCTACCGGCAGACCCTCACCGTGGAGCAGTTGGACGAACGCGGCATCTTGCGCGGCCAGTACCGCGAGGTGCGGGACATCATTTTCTCACCGCAGCAGGAGCGCTCCGAAGTGCTGATCGGCAAGCCGGAAAACGGCCTCACCAGGCTGAAGCTGACGCCGGAGGACTTTCGCGACTTCCGCGACATTCAGCCGCTGGTGCTCACCGAAGACCGCTTATGGAACTACGAAACCAAGTCGAAGGGCGACGAGACCATGGATGGCGTGGACTGCTGGGTATTGCAGGTGCGTCCGCGGCAGATTCTCGAGGGGCAGCGATTCTTTGACGGGCTGATCTGGGCGGACAAGAAAGATTTCAACATCGTGCGCATCGAAGGCCACGCGGTGCCGCAGATTCTATCCACCCAGAGCGAAAACCTGTTCCCCCGCTTCACCACCGTGCGCAAACCGGTCGATGGCAAGTATTGGTTCCCGGTTTACACGCTGGCCGACGACACGCTGCAATTCCGCGCCGGCCCGCAGCGCGAACGCCTGCGCATTTCCTACAGCAACTACAAGCGGTTCGCGGTGGATTCGACGTTCACGCCGAAGTGAGGCGACCGGGGGACAGACTACACTGTCCCAAGGCGCCGCTCTTGCGCCGCGTGGACGGTGCTGTCTGTCCCCCGCACCGAGTTTGTCCCCCGCACCGACTTCGCACCTACGAGCGGCATCCAAACCGCATCAACCTTCGATAACTTGCCGGAAAGAGGAGCGCGTCCGGACAATGGGAACTGGATTCCCGTGACCAACCCTTTCCTCGCTTACATCTCTCAAGGCCAACTCTACATGCAAGGCGACGGCGCCAGCCGGATTCTGGAGAGCCCCTTTGGGCGTTCTCTGCGGGATCGAGCCATCCAGATCTATAACCGGAACGCATGGAAGACGCAGGGCCGCGGAGGACAGGCTCTGAGCAGCGCAGTCCATGCGTGCCCTGAACGCGACCCGGGCGAGTTTCGGATCGCCATCACGAGCGTCGCGCGCGGCCTCAATCCGGGCGAACTATTGTACACGCTCGAGACCGATGAGATCAGCGGGGTGTTCGCCAGGAACGATGCCGGGGCCGAACAGCGGCTCTTTCACACCGCCGATTTTCGTGTTCGCCACCTCGACGCGCGTCCGACCGGCGACGAGTTCGCGGTTTCCATCTACCACCGTAACGGCAGCGCGAATGTCGCGGTATTGAAGACCGATGGATCGGACCTGACCGAAGTGACCGACGGCGAATCGGCGGATGAGGCGCCATGTTGGGCGCCCGGTCCCGGACGCCGCCTGGTATTTCAGAGTGCCGGTCTCGCGCGGGACCCGCGCGGACGCTACGCCGGGCGTGGACCATCCTCCGTGCAACAGCTCGACCTGGACACGGGCGAGATCTCGTGCCTCGTGCAGGATGACAATTTCGATTTTCTCTGGCCGCGGATGGCTGCTGACGGGAGTCTGTACTACATACGCAAACCCAATTGCAGGGCGCCGCAATCGGCCACCCCCTGGGCCGCGCTGGAGCATACCGTCCTGCTGCCGTTCCGAATCCTCTGGGTGATTGGGAAGCTGATCGATCTGTTCGTGGAGCGGCGCACCGGGCGGCCGATCTTCGCCGCCAAGGACGTTCCCGGAGGGGCCGCCAAGCCTCCCAGCTCCTGGCTCCTGATGCGCCAGACTCCGCAATCCGCCGGTCAGGCGGAGATGGTCGCTGATGGCGTCCTGTCGTTTGACCTCGGCGCCGACGGCTCGGTGGTTTATTCCGACGGTTTCGACGTCTACCGCATACCCGCTACTGGCGAACCCGCCGCGAAGATTCTGGCCGGAGCCGGTGTCGAACTGATCGCCGCGCTCTAGGTCCGCCAGCGTTCTTTGGCGTGGCGCGCGCAGTCCTGCGTGCAGCGTCCGCATTCGTGCCGACGATCTTGATCTTCTCCAGAGCCAAGAAATGTCGAGATGACTCTCGACCCTCTGGGCCGACGGCCCCGGATGGTGCACGGGCAAGCCGCGCCACGCCGGCTCGCGATTTCTGCAACCTCGACGTCGCACGCGTACGTAATAGTAAATATGCGGCTCGGCAAGCTGTGGCCGGCAGGGCTGGCGGTTGGGCTGGCGCTCGGTTCCTTGCAGGCGCAGGAGAAAAAACCAGAATACACGTTCGGAACCACCGTTGTAGACGCGTCCGGCTTGCAGGGCCGCGTGTTTTACCTGAAACCTGGAACCGGCAGGCTGCCGAAGTTTGCGAAGATGCAGCCGGCCGGCTCGATTTACACCACACTGTTGAACGTGTGGCCGCAGAACTTCGACGAGGGATTCCCGAGCATCACGGACCGATTTGAGTGGTTCGCCATCGAGTACACCGGCAGAGTCTGGATCCAAAACCCGGGGCAATACCGGTTCAGCTTGTTGTCCGATGACGGAGCCAAGCTGTATCTGAACAATCAGGTGGTCATCGACAACGATGGGCAGCATTCGGCTCGGGCCATCACCGGGAGCGCGACCCTGACGCACGGCGTTCACGAGATCAAAGTCGAATACTTCCAGGGCCCGCGCTTCACGGTTGCCCTGGTGCTGGCGGTTTCACCTCCCGGCGAGCCATGGCGCATTCTCAACACCAACGATTTCAAGCCTCCCAACGATCCCGGCCAGTTGCAAAAAGGCGAAATATCCGACATCCGGCCGACCACGCAGTAATGGCGAAAGCTGCTCTCGCGGCCCCACGAGCTAGAACACGAACGGCACCACGCGTCGCGTACGAGCGGCGTAGCCGGCGTATTCCGGGTACTGGCCGACGATGAGAGTCTCTTCGGCGAGCATCCGGACCGCGAGGCCGGCCGTGGCGACAAGAGCGACGATCACGTTCGCTAGCGATAGATGAGCGGCGATGCCCGCCCATAGGAAGTACAGCACCGCCGCGTAAATCGGGTGCCGGAGGTAGCGATAAGGGCCGTTTGTGACCAACCCGCCCTCCGTGGGATTTGCCACCGCGTGAAAGCTGCGCCTTCCGAATGTCACACGCGCCCAGACCATAACGGCCGCGGCTGCCACCTGAATGGCAATCGTGACCGGCCCGTTGCCAAAGACCGCCCTCTCGTAAAACAGCCAGAGGAAACACAGAACGGCCGTGACAAATCCGAGGAGAGATGCCCGCTTCCAGGTCATCCTCACATTAACGCACAGGCGGAGCCTCTTTGCACTGAAGGCCGTCAACTAAAGCCGAACTCACAAGCTGTAACTCGAAAGCCGTTGTAGCCTGCCACTCGGAAACACGTAGCCTGTCAATGATCGCCTCGATGCGTGGTAGGGCAGGTCCCCGACCTGCCAACAGCCCAGCGGGCCCACGGAGTTGGCAGGTCGGGGACCTGCCCCACTCATTTTATGCTCGCACTAACCCCGCATGTGCCATAATCTTACTGGAGTCTTACTCATGGAGACCACGCGGCTTTCCACCAAAGGGCAGGTCATTCTGCCTAAGGATATTCGGGATGCTCGGGCTTGGAGGCCGGGCATGAAGTTCACGGTCGAAGAGACCGGCGACGGGATTATGCTCCGGCCGGCTGCGCGCTTCCCAGAGAGCGATCTGGCGGAAGTGGCCGGATGCCTGCGGTCCAGGACGCGGCCGAAAACGCCCGCGCAGATGAGCGCCGCCATCGGCCGGGAAGTGAGGCGGCGGCGTGATCGCGGTCGATACTAACATCCTGGTTCGGCTGCTGACGGGCGATGAGCCGCGGCAGGCGGCGGCCGCGCGGCGCCTGTTCGCGAGCCAGCCAATCTGGATCGCGAAGACGGTCTTGCTCGAAACGGGCTGGGTCCTCGGAAGTCTGTACGGATTCGACGAGAGCGCGATCGTCGAGGCATTTACCAAGCTGCTGGGCCTGAAGAACGTGAAGGCGGAGGATGAACCTTCAGTCGCTGCCGCGATGGCGCTGGTGGCCCACGGCGTCGAACTCGCCGACGCGATGCACCTCAGTAGCAGGCCGCCCGGCGGGCAATTCGTCTCCTTCGATAAATCGTTCGTGCGGCGGGCGAAGCGCGCAGGAGTAAAGGATATCTCCGTGGTCCCGGCGAAGGACTGAGGCCGGCCGCCTGGCCGGCGGCGATTAGAAGCATCGCTCCTGCCGCCCGCCATCGCACCGGCGCGCCCAGATTGCGCCTCATTGCCCAGCTTTTGCCTCCCAACATCCGTCGGCGAAAACTGGCCTCCCTGATGTGTCCGCGCGATCTCCGATTGGAGTAATTTGGTACGGTCACGGGTTTCACGTCCGGAGCGGGAACCGGGGACAGCAACCAATTGCACAGTTAGCCAGCGCCCGTAAGCGCCGGCCTACTCACCGCCCCGGTGGTCGCCTCTCCTCTAGCGACTGCAGTTGGGAACCGGGGACAGCAACCAATTGCACAGTTAGCCAGCGCCCGTAAGCGCCGGCCTACTCACCGCCCCGGTGGTCGCCTCTCCTCTAGCGACTGCAAATTGTTGCGGGCGTCGTCGTACTCGGGGCGGAGGCGCAGGGCTTCGCGGAATTGGGCGATGGCCTCTTCCTCTTTGCCCGGCATGTCGGACAGGACTACGCCGAGATTGTTGTGCGCCTCGGCGAAATCCGGGTCGAATCGCAGGGCGGTTTGAAACTCGGCAGCGGCATCGCTTGGGTGGCCCGCTTGCGCAAAGGCAATCCCCGCCTGATAGTGCGTCTGCGCCAGCGCCACGCTGGTTTTGTGCGCGTCCTTGTAAGCCGGGTCGATTTCGACGGCGGTGTCGAGCTCAGCCGCGGCTTCGCTCGGATGGCCGCCCTTGGCCAGCGCAACTCCTGTCTGGAAGTGCATCTCCGCCGTCACGCGGGCCATGCGATCCTTGACGCCGGGCGCATCCGGCTGCATCCGCAGCGCGGTCTCGTACTCGGCCTCCGCTTCTTTCAGACGGCCGGCCTGCGCCAGCGCATTGGCCATATTGATATGAGGAACCTCGGAATCCGGCCGCAAGCGCATCGCCGTGCGGAACTCCGCGATCGCGTCCTCGAGCCGCCCTGGTGTCCCGGCCAGCGCGATGCCAAGGTCGGAATGCGCCTGGCCCAATTCCGGTTGCAGCCGCACGGCCCGCTCCAGATGCGTTACCGCCTCCGGCAGCCTTCCCGGCTGGTCCGTCAGATAGGTGCCCAGGTTATGCTCGGCGATGTAGTTGTCAGTGGTGACTTCGAGCGCGTGCGCGAACAGCGTTTCGCTATTCCGCCAATAGCCAACCTGCGCCCAGGCCACGCCCGCGCACGCCACGCACGCGCCAATCGCGAGGGCCCCGCGAAGACGGGGCCATTTTCGCAACAGGTCCGTTCCGCCCCACGCGACCATCACCGCCAGGCCGATCATGGGCACGTACATGTATCGATCGGCTCTGGCCTGTTCGCCCACCCGCACAATTCCAATCACCGGAAGTAGCGTTGCGAGAAACCAAAACCAGCCGGCCGCCAGGTAGGGACGCGCCCCGCGGAGGCGGATCGCTTGCCAGCTAATCGCGGCCAGCGCCGCCACGGCCAGCGCGACGTGCCATAACGCTACTCGCTCCGGATACGGGTAGAATACGGCCAGGCCGGCCGGCCAGAAGGTCTTGGCGACATACACGACGTAGGAAACCAGCGCGTTGCCGAGGCCGAACATGGCCGCCGGATTCACCGCTCCGCCGGCCTTCTGCACGACGATGGTCACCACCGCTCCCGCCGCGGCCAGCGCAAACAACGGAAGCTTCTCCCGCAGGCGCAAGCCGCGCTTGAGCGGCCACATATCGAGCAGCAGCAGTGTCAGCGGCAGCGTCACGATCATCGGTTTCGACATCAGCCCCAGCACGAACGCCACAATCACCAGCGCGCGCCAGCCGCGGACGTACGCCCACAACGCGAGGAACCAAAAGAGCGCGCACAGCACGTCCTTCCGCTCCGCCACCCACGCCACCGATTCCACGTGCAGCGGGTGCAGCGCAAAGACGAAGGCCACGAAGGCACTGGGGGCCCGAGCGCCGGTCGCGCGCATGAGCAGCAGGAACAGCAGCACCGACGCCGCGGCGTGGATGAGCACGCTCACTAGATGGTGCCAGCCGGCGTCCATGCCGAAAAGCTGCACGTCCAGCATATGCGAGAGGCGCGTGACCGGAAACCAATTGGCAGCTTCGGTGGAGGTGAGAGCCCAGAGAGCGCCATCCGCGGTAATGCCTTGCCGCACGTGCGGATTCGCGGTCACGTAATCCGGGTCGTCGTAGTTGACGAACGCGAACTGGCGCGACTGCGCGTAGACGCCAAAGATGGCCGCCAGCAGCAGCAGGCAGATCCACAAGTCGGCGGGTAGCCGCATCTTGGGGGCCTGCGTCTTGGAAGGCTGCGGCTTGGCAGCGGGCGGTTGGGCTTTGGGGGCGGACTTCTGGACCTTAGACACTTCTTTCCGATGCTAGCCCACCCGCGATGGAATCTTCAATCCCACTTGTGGAGGGGCGCGGCACAGCTTGGCCGGGAATTTGAATCCATTGCCGCCACGAATTACAATGACGCGCAGCATGTCGAGTTATCTTGCGGCAGATTTAGGCGCCGAAAGCGGGCGAGTGATGCTGGGCACGCTGGCGGGCGGGCGATTGGAGATCGAAGAAATCCGCCGCTTCCCCAACCAGCCGGTGGAGTTGCCTTCCGGCCTTTACTGGGACGCCTTCCGCCTGTTCCATGAAATTGTCGAAGGGCTGACCATCGCCGGGCGCGAGCGGCACCTGAAACCGGCGGGGATCGGCGTAGATACCTGGGGCGTCGATTTCGGATTGCTGGGCGCCGATGGCGGGTTGATCGATTGCCCGCGCCATTATCGCGACCCGCGCACCAATGGCGTGACGGACCGGCTGTTCGAAACCGTGCCGCGCGCCGAGGTCTTCGCGCGCACCGGTATCCAGATCATGTCGATCAACTCGTTGTATCAGTTGTACGCGGCGCGGCTGGCCAACCCTTCGGCGCTCGACAACGCCCGGCGGCTGCTGTTCATGCCGGACCTGCTCAGTTACTGGCTGACCGGCGTCGAGCGCAACGAAGTAACCATCTCGAGCACTTCGCAGTTCTACGATCCCAAGGCGCGCTCGTTCGCCGCGGATATGCTGGAGCGGCTCGGCATTCCAAGCCGCATCCTGGCGGATTTGATCGAGCCCGGATCCACGCTCGGGCCTCTGCTGCCGCGCCTCGCCGAATCGACCGGCCTGGGCGCCGTGCCCGTGCATGCAGTGGGATCGCACGACACGGCGTCGGCCGTGGCGGCGGTTCCCGCGCGCGGCGATGGCTGGTGCTATATCAGCTCGGGCACGTGGTCGTTAATGGGGCTTGAATCCGCTGCGCCGGTGATCGGCGAGCAATCGTACCAGTTGAACTTCACCAACGAAGCCGGCGTGGCGGGCCGCACGCGGCTGCTCAAGAATATCGCCGGCCTATGGTTGTTGCAGGAATGCCGCCGCGCCTGGGCGGCGGAGGGCGAACGCTTCGGCTACGACGAACTCATGCAGATGGCCGAAGCGGCCGGCCCGGCGCGGACCATCGTCGATCCGGACGATTTCCTGCAGCCGGGCGACATGCCGGCCCGCATCGCCGCCTGGTGCGGCGAGCGGTCGCTCGAAGCGCCGAAAACCAAGGGCGAATTCTGCCGCGCCATTCTGGAGAGCCTGGCGCACCGCTACCGCGATGTGCTCGAGGGCTTGGAAGGCCTCACGCGGAGCCGGATTCACACCATCCACATCGTGGGCGGAGGCTCGCGCAACACACTGCTCAACCAACTGGTGGCGGACGTGACCGGCCGCAAGGTGGTGGCCGGCCCGAACGAAGCCACCGCCGCCGGCAATCTGCTGGTGCAAGCCATCGGCTCGGGCGAAGTGAGCGGGCTCGACCAAGCTCGCGAGATCGTCCGCCAGTCGTTCCAGATCGCCGAGTTTCAACCGAAGGCGAAAGCTGTCCACTGAGCGTAAACTCCAAAGTGATCCTCGGCGAAGTTGCATTTCCACAGCGGAAGACCAAGAAGAAGCAAGTCTTGTATCAGGGCACGGCTTGAGCCATGCCGGAATGGGATGAACCTGACGGGCTTTAGCCCCTGGCCGGCAAACAGTGACTAACGCCTTTAGAATGTGCGCTGTCGACGGCACGGCTCAAGCCGTGCCCTGATACAAGGCGTCCAGCTTCGGAATTCGGGCTGAGGGAATCGACAGTGAGGCCGCCGCCGGGGCGCAAGCTCTGAGTGAGACGCTCTCGCCCGCGCTCAGGCACGTGCCAGCTTGCCGGCCACCAGCCACGCAGCGGCCAGCAGCGCGCACAGCACCGGAAACCACTCGCCGTGACGAGTGTAGAAGGTCTGCCCGGTTTCGTAGTTGAAACGGACGGCGGACGCCGCCTCGACAAATAGCGGCAGCGTGGAACGTACGCGGCCGGCGGGGTCGATGGAGGCGGTGATGCCGTCGTTGGCGGCGCGCAGAATCCAGCGCCGGTTTTCAGCCGCGCGCATGCGCACGATGTCCAGGTGCTGCCGGCGCGCGGCGGTGTTGCCGAACCAGCCGTCGTTGGAGATGGTGAAGAGCACTTGCGCCCCTCCGGCCGCGAACCGCCGCACGAAATTCGGAAACACCGATTCGTAGCAGATGAACACGCCGATCTTGTGATCGCCCACCGGCGAAACCACCACGCCGCGTCCGGCGGCGAAATCGCCCGCTTCCTTCGAAATCTTCTCGGTCAGCGCGCCGAGCGGCCAGGGCACGTACTCGCCGAACGGCACCAGGTTCACCTTGTCATAACGGCTGACGCGAAAACCCTCAGGCGATACCAGCGTGGCCGAATTGAGCGGCGCGCCATCGGGCGTATGCGCCACCGTCCCCATCAGCAGTGCGGCGTGGGTGGATCGCGCCAGAGCGTCCGTGGCGGCGCGAAAGGCGGGATCTTCGTCGTAGAAGAACGGCGCCGGCACCTCCGGCCATACCACGATGGAGGGCGGATGCGCGCTGTCGACGGCGGCGGCGCGTTCGGTGTCTTCGGCCATGGCGCGGGTGGCGCGATCCACCGATTCGGCGTTCCACTCTTCGGTCTCCGAGAGGTTGGGCTGCTCGAGCAAGGCGCTTTCGCGTCCATGCTGGGCGTCGGGAAGAGCCGGTAGAAGAGGAAGCAAGAGGAGGGCCACCATCCACGCCAGCTCCATCCGTGGCCGTCCCAGCAGGCGGAGCGCCAGCGCCGCCGACATGGTTGCGAACACGAAGGAAACGCCGTACACGCCCGTGAATGGCGCCAGGCGCATGGGCAGGCTCATATCGATTCCGGCGTTGCCCAGCGCCAGCCATGCGAAGCCGAAAAACCCGTGGGTGGATTCCACCGCCACCCACAGCGCGGCCACCGCCGGCGTGGTCCACCAGCGGCCGATCAGGAATCCCGCCAGCAGCGCGAACACCGCCACATGCAGGCCCTTGATCACCGCGAACAGCGTGAGCAAGGCCCAGGCGGCGGCGTTGCCCATCCCGCCGTGAACGGAGAGCGTGAACTGAATCCAGTGGCAGACGCCAAACCAATAGACGATGCCCGAAGCCCAACCCAACAGGAAGCGCCGCCACGGCCGTGGTTCGCGCGCCACCGCAACCAGCAAGGGGACAAGAGCTACCGGCGCCAGCCAGGCCAGATCGAAGCCGGGGAAGGCCAGCACCAGGAGGCCGGCCGAAGCCAGCGCCAACAGCCAGTTCAGCACGGGCCGCGCCGCGCCTGTTCGCTTACCGCGTCCGCCATGTAGGAGCTGCGCACCAGCGGGCCGCTGAACACCATCTTGAATCCGAGCGCCATGCCGTGCGCGCGGTAGCTCTCGAACTGTTCGAGCGCGACGTATTCCACTACCGGCAGATTGCGGCGCGTGGGCTGCAAGTATTGTCCGATGGTGGCTACGTCGGCGCCCGCCTGACGCAAGTCGGCGAGCAGCGCGTGGACTTCATCCGCGGTTTCGCCCAACCCTACCATGAAGCCGGACTTGACCAGCGTCGCAGCCGGCGCGGAGGCGCGCGCAAAGTGCAGCACCTCGAGCGACTGCCGGTAGTCCGCCTGCGGCCGCACGCGCGCATACAGCCGCGGCACGGTTTCCATATTGTGGTTGAAAACATGCGGGCCGGCATCGAGGACGCGTGCCACCGCGGCCAGGTCGCCACAGAAATCCGGCGTCAGCACTTCCACGCGCGCTTCCGGCAGCGCGCGCCGCACCTCGCGCACGGTCTCGGCGAAATGACCGGAGCCGCCGTCCTCCAGATCGTCGCGGTTGACGCTGGTGATGACCACGTAGCGGAGGCCCATTTCGGCGGCCATGCGCGCTACGTTGGCGGGCTCGGCCGGGTCGAGTTCGGTGTCATGCCGGCGCGGATTGAGCTTGGGGACCGAGCAGAAACCGCAGCCGCGCGTGCAGCGGTTGCCCAGAATCATGAAGGTGGCGGCCGCACGGTGGAAGCATTCGTGGATGTTGGGGCAGCGCGCCGATTCGCACACAGTGTGCAGGTTCCGCCGCCGCAGCCCGCTCTTCAGCCGGTGCAGGGATTCATGATGCGTGCGCGGCCTGCGCGCCCAATCCGGCAGCCGCGGCCTAGGCGCGCCGATCTGCACGAGACCGGTCGCGGTGAGCGGAGGCGAACCTTGGCCACCGATGAACACCGATGAACACGGATCGGAGGCAAGAGTCTTATCTGTGTTCATCTGTGTTCATCCGTGGCTTGCGATGAATTTCTTTAGCGGTGGGGCTGCTGCGCCGGCTACTTCTTGATGGGATGAAATCCGGCGTTTTCCAGTTCGGTCTTGGCCTTGCTCATCGCCGCCATGTCTTCATACGGACCCACCAACACGCGCGTCAGGTTGTTTCGCCCGGGCGCCATCAGCGAAGGGAATCCTTTGTCCTTGAGACTGCGCACCACCACCTCCGCGTCCGCCTGCTTGAGCGCCATCACTTGCCAATAAGAGCCGGGCGCAAGCGAGTCGGATTCGCCGGCAGGCGTCGCGGCGCCGGCCTCGGGGGCCTCTGTTGCCGGGGCGTTGGGCGTCCCCTGGCCGGCGGCGGCGTTGGCGTCGGGCGGTTGAACCGGCGGCGTCTCTACCCCAGCGGTCCCGGCCGGCGTCGCTGGCGGCGGCGCCGTCACCGGCTGTGGGCGGTCGCTCGACGGCGTTGCGCCCGCGTCTGACAACTTGGCGGAACGCGGCGAATTCTGGCCCACCACATACCCGAGGGCAAAAAACACCGCGAACAACAGAACCACGATAAACAGGCCGCTCAGGAGCTGCCCGTTGCCCAACACCAGCTCGAATTCACCCGTCTCGCCGTCTCGCCTCATTTACTCCGACCTGTTTTGCAGCTACGCTCGAATCGATCCCGCGCGCTTCTCTGAAACGCACACCCGCGCTATTCCGGTTTGGAATCGCCCGTCCCGGCCGGCGGCGTGCCCGCCCGGTCCAGCGCGCGCCCCAAAGAAGCAAGTATATCCACCGGCAGCGGGAACACGATAGTCGTATTCTTCTCCGTTCCGATTTCCACCAGCGTTTGCAGGTAGCGCAGCGTGATGGCCGCCGGCTGCTTCTGAATCACTTCCGCCGCCATGGCCAGCTTGGTGGATGCCGTATACTCACCTTCCGCGTGGATGACTTTGGCGCGCCGCTCGCGCTCGGCCTCGGCCTGCCTCGCAATGGCGCGGATCATCTGCTCGGCCAAGTCCACCTGCTTGACTTCCACCATGGTCACCTTCACGCCCCAGGTGGAAGTGTGCTGGTCCAGGATGGATTGCAGCCGCACGTTCAGTTTCTCCCGCTGGCTCAACAACTCGTCCAACTCCACTTCGCCCAGCACGCTGCGCAGCGTGGTTTGCGCCAGTTGCGAAGTGGCATACAGGAAATTGGAAACTTCCACCACCGCCAGGCGCGGTTCGATCACGCGAAAATATACGACGGCGTTCACCTTCACGGTCACGTTGTCGCGCGTCACAACGTCCTGACCGGGTACTTCCAGCGTGTCGATGCGCAAGGAAACGCGAACAATCCGATCGATCGGCGCAAACACGAGAATGATGCCGGGCCCCTTGGGTTCAGCCAGCAGACGCCCCAGCCGGAAGATTACGCCGCGCTCGTATTCGCGCAGAATCTTGATGGAGCTCAGCAGATATAACACGATCAGGATAATCGCAATCGTCGACACATCGAACATGTTCAGCCTCCCATCTGATCCGCCACCGGCTCTACGGAAAGCGTCAGTTGCCGGATCGCGGTTACGCGCACCTGCGCGCCCGCGGGCACGTTTTGGAGCGCCACCGCGTTCCAATATTCCCCATGCACGAATACCTTGCCGGACGGCGCCAGGTCGGTCACGGCGGAGCCGGTCTCGCCAATCATTCCCTGCGCGCCGGTCACTACCTTGTTGCGCCGCGCGCGCACGGCCAGCGACACCAGGCCGGCAGTAATCAGGGAAAATGGCAGCGCGAGGCCAATGGCCGTGCTCCAATGGATGCGCAGCTCCGGCAGCGGACTATCGATGAGCATTACCGCGCCCAGCACCATCGAAACCGTGCCGCCCACCGCCAGCACGCCGTGCGCCGCGAACTTGGCTTCCAGCGCGAACAGAGTGAACGATACCAGCAGCAGTGCCGCGCCCAGCCAGTTGATGGGCAGCACCGAGATCGCCGAAAGCCCGAGCAGCACCAGGATGGCGCCGACCACGCCGGGCGCGATCAACCCCGGCGAGGTGAATTCAATGTAAATTGCCAGCGCTCCGATCACCAGCAGGACCAGCGCGATGTTGGGATCGGCGATGGCGGAGACGATGCGCTGCCGCCAGGTCCTCTCATAAACCTCGACGATTGCTCCCCGCAACTCGAGCGTCTGCGTGCGCCCGTCGAACCGCGTCACCGTGCGGCCCTCCAGCGCGGCCAGCAGGGCGGGCGTATCCGCGGCGACCAGATCGATGAGGTGATTGTCCAGCGCCTCTTTCTCGGTGAACGACTTGCTCTGGCGCACCGCGGTTTCCGCCAGTTCGCTATTGCGCCCGCGCTTGGTCGTGATGCTGCGCATCTCCGCGGCGGCGTCGTTCTCCACTTTCTCTTTCATCAGCGCATCCATTTCGCCGGTCATCAGCACCGGATGGGCCGCGCCGGTGTTGGTGCCCGGCGCCATGGCCGCCACATCGCCCGATTCGAGAAGAAAGAAACCCGCCGAGGCCGCACGGCCGCCGCTAGGCGCCACAAACGTCACCACGGGGACCGGCGAAGAAACGATCTCCTGTATGGTTTCGCGCATGGCATCCATCAACCCGCCCGGCGTGTTGAGACGAATGACGATCAGAGCGGCGTCTTCCTGCCGCGCCTGCGCAATGGCGCCGGCTATAATTTCCGCTGTGATGGGATGCACCACGCCATCTATATCCGCGGCCACCACCTTCGGCGCCGCCGCCCGCGCCTGCGCGGCGAGTCCGGCCAAAACCGCGAGAATGATGCCTGCGCGCAATCTGTTATCACTATACCTCCTGTGCTCGCTCGTTGCGGTGCCTCAGCTATGACGGAGCACTATATCGTAATTAAACTGATAGAAACTTCCGATAGCGCTTCCGGGACGGGTCGAGTAAAATAGGACTTAGTCGTATTAACTTCTGGAAAAAACAAATGCCAACAAAGCGTACAAAAGAAAACGATATCGTTATCCCCACCGCGTCCGCTCCCGCGCGGCGCAAGTCCGCCGCCACACCTCGGGCCAAACATGGTCTGAAGACGTCACCTGCCGCGCCGGAAACTGTAACCGCCGCGGAAGTGATCGCAACAGAAGCTAACTGCGCGCCGGCCGAGGGCGAAATCGCGGCCCTGGCTTACACTTACTGGGCTGGACGCGGCTACCAGGGCGGCTCGCCCGAGGAAGACTGGTTGCGCGCCGAGCAGGAATTGCGCGCCAAGGCTTTCGCTTAACGTCTGGATTGGATCGGCGGGTTACGGCGAGGCGGGCGGCTGCTGGCACTAACTGGGGAGCCCTTGCGAGATTTTATTCCGCTGCTAGGTTACAACCGAGTTATTTGTACTTTCGCAACACCGCCAACAGGCGGCCTTGAATCTGCACGTCCCGCGCCGGTACCAGGATCGGCTTCAGCGTTGAATTTGCCGGTTGCAAGCGGATAATGCCACCAGGCTCGCGATAGAACCGTTTCAGCGTGGTCTCATTCCCGCCCACCAGCGCCACCACAATGTCGCCGTCGCGTGCTTCCTGTATGCGCTCCAGCAGAATCACGTCGCCATCGCAGATGTGGTCCTCGATCATGGAATCGCCCCGCACCTCCAGGGCGTAGGTGTTGCCGTTGCCAGCGAAGTCGGCGAAGTGCAACTCTTCCCTTTGTTCCAGGGCTTCCACCGGCGCGCCGGCCGCGATGCGTCCCAGCAACGGCACGCCCGGCGGCGTGCGCTGCCGCTCCTGCATGAACTTGGGTGTCGGTTCCAAGGAGCGGCTTTGGTTGAAACCGCGTTTCAGGTAACCCTTATGTTCCAGCGCGGTGATGTGCTTGTGCACGGTTGCCAGCGATGCCAACTGCAGACCGTGCGCGATTTCCTCGTAGCTCGGGCAATACCCCTGCTCATCCCTGAAGTCGGCAATCAGATCGAGCAACTGTCGTTGCCGTTTTGTCAGCGCCATAAGCGGATCTCTTTTCCATTATGGGCGAAGAAAAAGAGAAAAACAACAGAAACAACGAACTTTGTACTCGACAATACCGTGAGTTTGGCGACATAGTGGGTTCTGATGAGCGTTTACGATCCCCTTAAGGCCTACCTGGAAACGCAGACCGTGAAATCCATCACGTTTACGTTCGGCGAGATTGAGGCGATCCTGGGCCGGACTTTGCCCCGCGGCGCCTACAACACGGACAGTTGGTGGACCATGCAAACCTCCTGGCGGGAAGCCGGATGGCAGATTCTCACATTGGATAGAGGGAACGAGAGCGTGCGCTTTTCCCGTCAACGCCGTCCGTGACGAGGCTTAGCCGCGGTAGGCCGGCGCGTTGCCGGGTTTCCACTTGATGTTGCAGCCAATGCTCGGCCTCTGCTGGGCGCCAATCGCGCGGCCGGCAAGCACGGCATCGATGGCGGCGCGCAAATCCCGGCCTGAGACCGGCACTCCGTTGCCCGGCCGCGAATCGTCGAATTGGCCGCGGTAAACCAGCTTGCGGCCCGCATCGAACAGGAAAAAGTCGGGCGTGCAGGCAGCCTGATACGCCTTGGCGACTTGCTGCGTATCGTCGTAGCAGTAGGGAAACCAGAAGCCAAGCTCGCGCGCCATCAAACGCAGCCCATCGGGTCCATCGTCGGGATAGGCGTCGGCATCATTGGAAGAGATGGCCACGATGTCGAGCTCGGTGCCCGCGTAGTCCTTCGCCAGCGCGGCCAGGCCCGGCGCAATATGCTTCACGTAGGGGCAATGCCGGCAGAGGAACATCACCAGGAGCCCCTGATGCGGAAAGCTATCCAGCCGCACCTTGCGATTGCCGACAACGTCCGTCAGTTCGAAATCCGGCGCGGCCGTGCCGAGCCCGAGCATGGTGGATTCTGTGGCAGCCATTTCACCCTCTACCGTATCATGAGAACGCAGAACCTTCGCGTGCCGCGAGTGTTCAAACAAACAATGGAACGTTCACCCGCCCGGCGCGAATTAACAACCAAGGAAGCAAACTCCGGTTTCGCGCAAGGTTGGCGAAACGGGAACGCCGGGAAAGCATCTAAGTAGGGAGAGCCTCGATCTAAACAACGAATGCCAACCAAACGGTGGGGGACCATAGTCTTTTTGGCGCTTTTCGCCGCCTGGGGCGAAGGTGTGCCCGCGCTCGGGCAGTCCGCCGCGCCAGCGGATCCATCCGCATCTCCCGGCACGGAGGGCGGCCCGTCACCCGTGCAGCCCACCACGGTTCAGGCCGAGCCGCCGCACGAGGACAAGCGCATTTTTGGCGTGCTCCCCAACAACCGCACCACCGAAGATTCCATCCCCTTTCATCCCATCACGGCAAAACAGAAAATCACCATTGCGTTTAAGGATTCTTTCGATTGGCCGGTGTTTCCCACCGCCGGGGCGTTCGCCGCGCTCTATCAGATCGAGAACCAGAATCCTTCCTTCGGCCAAGGCATGGCGGGATACGCCAAGCGCCTCGCCACCGCTTACGGCGACCAGATGATCGGCAACATGATGACCGAAGGGTTCGTCCCCGGCATTTTCCATCAGGATCCGCGCTACTTCCGCTCGGGGACGGGTTCCAAGCTGCACCGGACACTGCATGCGATCGTCGCGATCGAAGTTGCCCGCATGGATTCCGGCCGCCGCACTTTCAATTTTTCCGAATGGGGCGGCAACTCGATTGCCGTGGCCATCTCGAATGCATATTACCCCGACACGCGCGACTGGCACGACAACCTGCAGAGGTTGTTTGTGGCGTGCGGCACGGACGCGTTTTCCAACGTCCTCAAGGAATTCTGGCCGGACGTAAAGCGCAAATTCAAGAAGCACCACGACGAGGAACCGTTGCTCTCCACCGGCGTCCGGTAGCGCCGCACACAACGGCGGCTGTCCTGATATGATAGGCGGCGATCATGTCCGATCTGGCTTCCACGCTTGCTCCCATCTCCGATGCGGTCACCAACTCCATACGCGTCGAAGTCCTGTCTCGGCACTCGCCCGAAAACTCGCGGCCGCAACAGGGCGAATGGGTCTTCGAGTACACGGTCCGCATTACCAACCAGGGGCCGGAGACCGTTCAACTGCTCAGCCGGCATTGGATCATCACGGACGCCTCGGAGCACACCGAGGAAGTCGAAGGTATGGGCGTGGTCGGCGAGCAACCCGTGCTGACCCCCGGCGAATCTTTCCAATACTCGTCCTGGTGCCCCCTCAAGACGCCAACCGGCAAGATGCGCGGCACCTATCGGATGGCTCTCGCCGGTGGGACGCAATTCGATATTGAGATCGCCCCCTTCGCGCTCAAGGCCGCCTACACGGTCAACTGACGGGGCAGCGTCCGCTGCGGTCCTCCCGCGGCCCTTTCCCGGCGGGCGAATGTGATGTACATTCTAAGCAGCGCCGAGGCGACGGTAAGAGCGCCCCGGCTGCGGGAGAGTTCTCTATGCCTGTGCTACGCGCCGACAGGGCGGAAGTTACCTGGGACAGCGAAGAATCGAAGTGGCTGGTGCGCATCCATATCGGCGACGAAGTGATTCGCCGTCACTGGAAGGGCTCGAAGAATGCCGACCCGGAGACCCTTCGGGCCGATGCGGTCAGGACCGCCAAGGATGAAGGATACGATCTAGCCAGCGACAAGGTCACGGTCGAAGTCTGAGCCCCGGAACCCGATCGCGGAACGAGATCGGCCCAGTAAACCTCGCCACGCGTCACCGCGGTTCCCTACCAGCTTTCACCAGATGCTCGATTCCGGCCGCCTCCAGTGCCGGGTCGAGGTCGAGATCCGAACCCGCCATCTCCTCGGCATAGGCGGCAATCGCCTGGTGCCGGGCATTCCGCAACTGGTGCCGCAACCACAGATCGATGGCCTCGCGCGCCAGGGCGGTAGCCGGTACCTGCGTCCGTTCAGCCTCCGCGCGGAGGCGGCTGTAAGTCTGCTCCGGCAACGGCAGATGGAAGTTCTTCACGTCTTGCTCCTGACCCAGGATGCCACGAATTGGTGGCATGGCTCGACGTCCTCATTTCCGTGGCGCGTCACGGGAGGGAGCGAGCCGCGGCCCTATCGGAGCCGCGACCGGAGGGAGCGGTCAGGTCTCCTCGAACACCGCTGCCGAAGTGAGGGCCTCCAATTCCGAAGTCTCGGCAGCCATTCTCTCTGTCGTCGACGAGCAAGGCGATGGAATGGCCGTGTTTGAGGATGCGACCTCACCGCTCCCTCCGGTCGCGGCTCCGTTAGCGAACGTGCGCGACCCTAACGAGCTAGCATCGTGAGTTCCCGCCCTCACGATGCGCCTCGTGCTCGCGCAGTTCGGCGATCGGAGCCGCGACCGGAGGGAGCGGTCAGGTCTCCTCGAACACCGCTGCCGAAGTGAGGGCCTCCAATCCCGAAGTCTCGGCAGCCATTCTCTCTGTCGTCGAAGAGCAAGGCGGTGGAATGGCCGTGTTTGAGGATGCGACCTGACCGCTCCCTCCGGTCGCGGCTCCGTTAGCCGAACGTGCGCGACCCTATCGAGCTAGCATCGTGAGTTCCCGCCCTCACGATGCGCCTCGTGCTCGCGCAGTTCGGCTATCGGAGCCGCGACCGGAGGGAGCGGTCACGTCTCCTCGAACACCGCTGCCGAAGTGAGGGCCTCCAATTCCGAAGCCTCGGCAGCCATTTTCTCTGTCGTCGACGAGCAAGGCGATGGAATGGCCGTGTTTGAGGATGCGACCTGTCCGCTCCCTCCGGTCGCGGCTCCGTTAGCCGAACGTGCGCGACCCTAACGAGCTAGCATCGTGAGTTCCCGCCCTCACGATGCGCCTCGTTCTTGCCCAGTTCGGCTATCGGAGCCGCGACGGGAGGGAGCGGTCAGGTCTCCTCGAACACCGCTGCCGAAGTGAGGGCTTCCAATTCCGAAGCCTCGGCAGCCATTTTCTCTGTCGTCGACGAGCAAGGCGATGGAATTGCCGTGTTTGAGGATGCGACCTGACCGCTCCCTCCGGTCGCGGCTCCGTTAGCCGAACGTGCGCGACCCTATCGGGCTA
>JBELAO010000042.1:0-45638 GCA_049508735.1 Bryobacteraceae bacterium
ACAGGCTAATGCAAATTCGGCAAGCAGACCTCACCCAACAGGATCAATCCCCATGGTCAAAAGCCCCGTGTATTCACCAGCCGCGTGCACAACCCTGTCCTGTTTTGGACAGCAGTGGATCCACATAGCCCCATGCAAGGTGGCGCGCGCAGGCGAGGTAGTACAATTCGTCGACGAAGAAGCCGTAATGCCGCCCGGCATACAGGTGCAGCGCGAGTTTGGCGGCCGCGATAAGCGCCACGGCCAGCCCCGCGCCCATCAACCAGGGCTTGCGGGCCTCTTCGTTTTTGACTTGGTCCATCAGATCCTCCATTTTAGACGCCGGGCCCATTTCAGTCCATCGCAGGCCGGAAAAAGTCTACAATAGAAAGTCGTCGGCGATCCCCGGGGTCGCGCCGATCCGTTGGGAACTTCAACACTGGTGGGCGCGCGGATGGCTGATTGCCGGGTGATGTCGACGGGAGGGCGAATTACGAGCGGGTTTTGGGAAGCTTGCTCCACTGCGGATGCATCTCATAATCATGCCCGGCCAAGCGAGCGGGCAGCCATCGATCCCACACATGCGCGATTACATTGAGCTGACCAAGCCGCGGATCACCTGGCTGATTCTCATGAGCACGGGAATCGGCTACTTTTTCGGACTGGCCGGAACGGGCGGCTGGAGCCAGTTTCTGCAGCACGTTGGCGTGCTGCGGTTGTTCCACACCATGCTTGGGACGGGCCTCATCGCTTCCGGCACCGCCGCGCTCAACCAGTGGATCGAGCGGGAGGCCGACCGCAAGATGCGGCGCACGGCTAACCGGCCGCTGCCTTCGGGACGACTGGGCTCAGGGCCGGCGCTGGCTTTCGGCGTGGCGCTTTCGGTGGCCGGATTTGCCGATTTGTGGCTGGGAGTGAATCCGCTGACCGCCTGGATCGGCGTATTCACGCTCGCCAGCTACTTGTTTTTCTATACCCCGCTCAAGCAGCGCACCTGGTGGTCCACCACCATCGGCGCCATTCCGGGCGCGATGCCGCCGGTGATCGGCTATGCGGCCGCGGCGGGACGCTTGTCGGCGGATTCCTGGATTCTGTTTGCCATCCTCTTCCTCTGGCAGTTCCCCCATTTCTATTCGATCGCCTGGATGTACAAAGAAGATTACGCGCGCGCCGGCATCCGCATGCTCCCGGTGGTGGAACCGGATGGCCGCTCGACGGCGCGGCAGATCGTGCTCTTCGGCCTCGCGCTGATCCCGGTCAGCCTGGTTCCGGGTATGCTGGGAATGTCGGGGCGCATCTACCTGGCGGGAGCGCTGCTGCTCGGCTTGTGGTTCCTGTACGCGGGCGTGCGCGTGGCCCGCGAGCGGACCGTGGCGCGTGCGCGCGGCGTTCTGCTCACCTCGGTGGTGTACCTGCCGTTTCTTTACGGGCTGATGCTTCTCGACAGGCCAGGCCTGTGATTGAAGTCGAAAACCTGACGCATCGATATGGCGAGCGCACGGCTCTGCGCGACGTCAATTTCGAAGTAGCGAAAGGCGAGATCTTCGGCCTGCTGGGGCCGAACGGCAGCGGCAAGTCCACCCTCTTCCGCATCCTTTCCACCATGATGGCGCCGAGCGAAGGACGCGCCGTGATCGGCGGTTGCGACGTGGTGCGCGACCGGGCAGCGGTGCGGCGCCAGGTCGGCGTGGTGTTCCAGACGCAAAGTCTCGATAAGGCGCTGACCGTGGAAGAGAACCTGCGGGCGCAGGGCCATCTGCACGGGCTTTCGGGCGCGTTGCTGCGCGAGCGCATGGAGCATGCCATGACGCAACTGGGCCTGGAGGATCGCCGCCAGGACTTGGTGGAGAAGCTCTCCGGCGGCCTGCGCCGGCGCGTCGAAATCGCCAAAGCGCTGCTGCACCGGCCGCCGGTGCTGCTGATGGACGAAGCATCGACCGGCCTCGATCCCGCGGCGCGGCGCGATTTGACGCGCCACATCGAACGGCTGCGCGAACAAGAAGGAGTGACGATTCTCCTCACCACCCACGTCCTCGAAGAGGCCGACCGCTGCAACCGCCTGCTGCTGTTGCACCAGGGACGGATTGTGACCGAGGGCAGCCCGCAAGCGCTGCGCGCTCGCATTGGCGGCGACGTGGTGGTGCTGGAGGCGGAGGACGCGAAGGCCCTGGCGGGCGCGGTCGAACAGCGCTTCGGTTTGCGCTCGAGCCTGGTGGACGGCCAGGTGCGCGTCGAAATCCAAAACGGGCACCGCTTCATCGCCGAAGTGGTGGAGGCGTTCCCCGGCGCCATCCAATCGGTGGGCTTGCACAAGCCGACGCTCGAAGATGTCTTCGTGCGCGAAACGGGGGCGCAAATTGAATAGCTTCTTGCGGCCCGCCGCCACGCTCTGGCAGCGGGAACTGGTCCGCTTCTGGCGGCAGAAAAGCCGCGTGCTGGGCGTGGTCGCCTCGCCGCTGGTATTCTGGCTGCTGATCGGATCGGGATCGAACGACCTGGGGCGCTATTACTCCGGCGCACTGGTGCTGACGGTGATGTTCTCGGCCATTTTCTCGACGATTTCCATCATCGAAGACCGGCGCGAAGGATTCCTGTTATCGATGATGGTTTCGCCGGCGCCTCGCTCCAGCCTGGTGCTGGGCAAGATCCTGGGCTCGGCCACCCTGGCGTGGGTGCAGGGGCTGATCTTCCTCTGCTTCGCGCCGCTGGCGGGTGTGCGCATCGGACTCGTCGAACTGCTTCCCGTGGCGCTGGCCATTCTGCTGATTTCGTTTACGCTAACGGGGCTCGGCTTCGTGATTGCCTGGCGGATGGAATCCACGGCCGGGTTTCATGCGATCATGAATCTTTTGCTGGTGCCGATGTGGATGGTCTCCGGTTCGCTGTTCCCGATGGCCACGGCGCACGGATGGGTGCGGCTGTTGATGTGGGCCAATCCGCTGACATATTCGATCGCGCTGCTGAATCACACGCTGGCGCTGCCGAATGCGCAGCCGGGAGCAGTGACCAGCCTGCTGGTTACGCTGGCGTTCGGCTTAGTGCTGCTGGCGGCCTCGGGAATCATGGCTGGCCAAAAGAGCACGCATAGCACGGCATGATAGATTGTGGGCACTGTTGTGGGGCGGACCCCCTGGTCTGCGGCCGACGCCCTCGTCGGCCTGTTCGCATCGCATTGACTGCGGGACGAGGGCGTCCCGCGCAGACCAGGGGGTCTGCCCCACTATGACTGCAATTCTTCCTTCCATCAGCGCTTTCCTGAATGCCACCGCGGCCGTTCTCCTGGTTTGGGGTTATCTGCTGATCCGGCGCAAGCGGCGCGAAGCCCACCGCCGGGTGATGACGACGGCGTTCATCGTCTCCTGCACATTCCTGGTGTGCTACGTGGTCTATCACCTGCAAGTTGGCCACGTGCGGTTTCAACACGCCGGCCCGCTGCGCGCCATCTATCTGAGCATACTGGGGACGCACACGGTGCTGGCCGCGGCAGTTCCGGTGCTCGCGATTATCACGCTGCGCCGCAGCCTCACGGCGCGCTACGATGCCCACCGGCGCATCGCACGCTGGACGCTACCCATCTGGCTGTACGTGAGTGTCACCGGCGTGGTCGTGTACGTCATGCTGTACCACATGTAAAAGTGAGGCAGGTCCCCGACCTGCCAACGGGCAAGATCCCGACCTGCCATGTACCCGCCGCTCGCGTCAGAATAAGTACTCGATACCCACCATGGGAACCAGATTCTGCAGCACCTTTCCGAAACTGGCCTGCTGACCCGATGGTTGCGCCACCGCCGGCGCTATGACGTTCTTGGGGAACGGCGAGACGAAATCGCGTATCTCGGTGCGGAAGTAAAGGTGATCCCCCAACTTGTAGCTGATGCCGCCGCCGGCGCTGAGCATCGGTTCGATCTGGTGGGTCTGCGTGAAGTATCCGAACTGTTGCAGAGGCTGGTAGGCGTTCGGCGCGCCGGTGCCATCGAAGATCTTCATGCCGCCGCCGAGCGCCACAAAGAACTGCACGGGCGAATGCTTCCGGTTGAAATGGTAGATCAGGTCGTAGTGAACGGCGTGGGCGACGCCGCTAAACGTGGCCGAAGAGCCGTCACCCGACAGCTTCAAGCTGCTATCGAAGAACTCATAGCGGATTTCGCCGCTCCAGTGCGCGTTGAGGTAGCTGCCGATGAACGCGCCAGCCACCGCGCCCGTTGAGAATCCCGCGTTGCCGGAACCGGCGGTGGCCGTGTTCACGTGGACGGTGTCGAGGAAGCCCACTCCGCCGATACCCCCCACTTCCCATTGCTGGGCGTAGGCACACAGGCCGAAAGCGAGCAGCAGAAATGTCTTTCCGATCGTTTTCATATCGTTCTCCGGGAGACGGCTAGTTGGCCACCACACGCTCGTTGAGCGTGGTGTTGGAGCCGCTGGCGCTGCCCTGGTTTATTACCAGAGGCTCGCTCATGCCCTGGGTTACGCCGCTGGGAACGACGACGTTGATCTGGTAGACCCCCACCTCGTCCGGCGCCAGACCGGCGTACTGGATCTCCAGTTCGGTGCCGCCCAACGTCACCGTCGGTTTAACAGACGCCAAGGCCAGGGGGCTGGCGGGTGCGGCTACGCCCGGCGTGACCGCGGGACTGGTGAGTCCCATGCCGGTGAGGTAAATCACCAGCGTGTCTCCGGGACGAATCGGATTGGTGGGTGTCACGAGCTGGTTGTTGGCGGCGCGAATGACGGTGGCCAGGCCCGTGGTCGGCCCGGCGGTGCCGGACATGAACACGGCCGGCGCGGTCGAATCGACCGTGAAGTGGAAGCTATTGCTGACCCCACCCGGTGTGTGAATGCTGACGGTGGAGGGACCCAGAACGTTATTCGGCAGTTGCGCATTGACCTGCGTCGGCCCAACGAACAACAGCGGCACCGGCGTGCCGTTCACGCTCAGGCAGGATTGCCCCAGCGCGGTCGGCAGCGGGACTTGCGAAGCGACCAAGCTGACCGGGCTCATGTTGTTGCCCCAGACGGTGATCAGGCCGCCCGGCGCTACCGGCGCCGTGTCGTTGGCCGCGTTCACCAGGCTGGTGATCACCGGCGGCACGAAGGAAGCAGCGTAATTCTGGCTCAGCACGGTAAAGCCGGAAGTGCTCAGCACGACGATCTCGTTCAAGCCGGGCAACGGCGCTATGGTGCGGATGAAGCTGCTCAACTGATCGTCAGCGTTGACTCCCGATCCGTTGTTCGATACAGTGCCATCGGGGCTGGGATAGGCAGCGGAGGAAGAGGCAGTCGTGCCAGCGCTGCCGGTGGGAGTGCTGCCGCTCGAGGGGAGCAGCGGCGCCTCCACCAACGGGATGGGGCTTTCAGCGGCCGATGAAAGGGGCGAGAAGAACTGAATCGTGCCCGGACTGGTAGCATTCGGCGCCGTCGTGAGGTAGCCGCTGGCAGTGTTGTTCTGATCGGTGAAGGCGAAGCCGGAGGGATCGCCGCCAGCGGTATTGAAGGCGCCTATCGGCACCAGCGACGAATCGAGGTAGGCGCTGCCGACCACGTAATTCTGGTAACTGGAGGCGCCGTACGAGCCGGACAAAGAAGTATAGTCCTGCCGCGTGGCCACAAAATTCCCAGCCGCGGCGCTATACAGGTAGACATGACCATCGGGTCCGGCCATCAGAATGTCGGCCCCGTTGGACGAGGCAGTCAGTACGGACTTAGGAGAAACCGCCCCGGAAGTGTTCGACCAGGGTCCCAGGGTTGGCAGTGCAGTGTTTACCTTGTTCACCAAGTCGAGCACGGACACGTCGCCGTTAGACGTTATGCCGTCCTTCGACATGGCCAGGATGGCGCTATTGGACACTGCGATCGACCGGCCAAAATCGCTGAGATTCGTCCCCGACAACGTGATCGGCGTTACCGGCTGGAGCGCGTCCAGGTCGAACTGGCTCACTAATTGAGAATCGGCGTTGGCGACCAACAGGTACTTATTGTCGAGAGTGATGGCCATTCCGGTGGGCGTGGTCATGGTGCGCAAGGTCGTGATTAACTGGTTGGTGGCGCCGTTAAAGACCAGCACCTGGTTGCGGTCCTGCCGGGTAATGTAGAACCGGTTGCGGCTGTTGTCCGCGAGAATGTCGCTCAGCACGCCGGGAACGTCGACCACCGTGCCCCGCTGGTTCTCATCCGGGTTGTTGACCAGCACGCGCACCGGAATCGGCTTGTTTATGGCGCTTCCCGAGAGGATCTTGATCGGAACCACCGTGGTGCCTAGCGCGCCGGCAAAGGCGGACGGATTGGCGGTCACCGTGATGGTGGCCGGTGTGAAGCCCGAAGCGGGCGAGACGATAATGCCGGGTCCCGGACTCAGCTCGAAATCGGTGTGATTTCCGCCTGGATCGGCAAGCGTGAAGGTCTGGCTCGCATTCGATTGGTTGCAGAAGCCGGCCTGGACCAGCACGTCCTCCTGGCCCGGCTCCACTCGGTTGTACTGGTTCTGCGAACCCACTGGCAGTATGGTCACGCCGCTATCGGAGACGGCGTACATCACGGTAGCCGCCGCGTTCAAGACAGCGCGCCCGACCAGGTTTTCCCGAAGCGTCAGACGCTCCCGGAAGGTCAGGTTGTCCGCATCCATAACGAGGAGAGCCGGCATCGGCGTGGTGAACGCCGACGCCCCGTTGGAAGCGGCCACGGGAGTTCCGGCGGCCATGGCCGCATCGGGGATTTGCGCGTAGAGGATGTTGTTGATCGAATCCCAGGCGTGGCCGGTAACATTGGCCACTAATACGTTGTTCGGATACTCGGCGACCATGCTGAAATTCTGATTGAACTGAGCCCAGCCGACCATGCCGTGAGAACCGTCTCCGGATACGCTGACTCGCGGCTGGAGCGCCGGCGTGGTCGTCCACGTGGCCGCGCCGAATGAACCATTGAACCCGTTATACCAGAACATCGGCTGAACGCCGGTTCCGCCGCCGAGAACACCCCATACGGTCCAACCATCGGCCGACGTGTTGACGGCGGCCTGAGTGAACTGACCCGGATAGTTAGGCGAGTTCTGCGGAATCGTCTTCGTGATCGCGGACAGTGCAGTCAGGACGTTCATCTCTCCGGTTTCCGGGTCCAGCGTCATGATGCTCGCGGCGGTGGCGATAACGGCCACGCCAGCCTGGTCGCCGCTGAGAGTGTTCACGAAACTCACCCCTAACGGAGCTTCGCCCAGCGCATATGTCGTCTGGGCCTGGCTGTTGTTCAGATCGATCACCGTGATCAGATTTCCGCCCGCGGCCGCCACCGACGAGCTGGAAGACCCGAAGTTGGCATAGTGGACCGACACCAGATATTGCCCGCTGGGCGACAGCGCGATCGCCGCCGGATACGGGGCCACGTTAATGGAAGTGTGAATGGTGTTGTCGGCGAGCGACAGCACATCAATGCAAGCGCAGCCAAAATCCGCGATGTACAAAACGCCCCGCGGCTCATCAAGGGCGATATCGGAGGGCGTGCCCCCGATTGGCACCACGGTCCCAAAAGTCTGGGCAACTGACCGCCCGGCTCCGGCCGTCAGAAGCATCATGGCAATCGAAAAGAGTAGTCTTGTCCCACGCATACAATATAGTCCTCACGCGACTATTCGAATTACAGAACCAAATCGGATGTGAATCAATGATCGAAATGGCTAGCAGTTCCGGCATTACCAAAGTTAGTCGTGTATTTCTGCGGGTTTACGCGTATACTCACGTCGGAATCGAGGCTTCTGGTGTCAGAAATGTTTGAGCGCTCCAGCGCAAAATCCGGCTTGACTAGAAACGTTGTGGCGAGGGCCGTCTTCACGGCGGCGGCTGTTTTCAGTTGCCTCGCGCTAGCGCCGCAGGCTCGCGCGCAGAGTGTACTGGTGACTGTTTCAAGCTCGCCCCCCGGACTACAAATCGTGGTCGACGGCCAAACCTTTTCACAGACCCAGACCTTTACCTGGGCGGTCGGCACCGGCCATTCGCTGGCCGTGGGTTCCCCAATTCAGCCTTACGCCGGGGCGCCCGAGGTGTATACGTTTCAGGACTGGACGTACGGCAACACCACCGTGCCCACGACCGAGACTTGGGTGACGGCCATGGCCGGCGTAACTCAATATACGGCGAGTTTCATCGTTTCTTTCCCACTCACCGTCTCCATTACCAATAATTGCGGTACTGTCTCCTGTGGTGGAGCGCCTGGCGTAATCCTGCTGAACGGTAACCAAATGGGGTCACTGGGCCCGCAATGGTATCCCGCCGGCACCCCAGAGGTCCTTACGGCCGTGCCCAATATCGGGTATGCATTCGCGGGCTGGACGGCTGGCGCCGATCAGGCGATCTCGGGAGTTACCGACACCGTCACACTCACTCAGGGCGTGACTGCGATTGCCAATTTCACCAAGGCCACTTCGATCACTTTCGCCACCCAGCCGGAGGGACTCAAATTGGTGATCGACACTGAGCCCACCTCGGCTCCCAACACCGAGTCCTTGGGCTGGGGAACCGTGCACAATATCGCCGCGGTTTCGCCGCAACAGGATTTGACGGGTAATTATTGGGTGTTTTCGTCGTGGAGTGATGGCGGGGCGGTCAATCACCCCTACACGGTGCCTTTATCCTCCAACCCGGTCACTCTCACGGCTACCTACACGCCCGCTTCGCTCAACACATTCCTGACCCAACCCCCCGGATTGAATTTGACCGTGGACGGGCGCAGCAATTGGAACACCTGGTATTTCGCCTGGGCCGTGGGCTCAACCCACACCTTCTCGGCGCCCGCCACCCAGACCGATTCGCAAGGCCGCTTATGGAGTTTCACCGGCTGGTCCAATGGCGGGCCGGCGGCGCAGACCGTGACCGTGGCGAGCACGCAAGGCAATACCTACACGGCGACTTTCCAGCAGCTGGGGCAATTGACCGTGAACAGCACTCTTCCCAGCCTGTCGGTGAGCGTAAATGGGACCTCCTGCACAACGCCCTGCACGGTGCAGCCGCCGCTGGGAACGCAGGTGACCATCAGCGCGCCGGCCAGCGTGCCGGCAGGCGTCGGCTCGCGGCAGCAACTGGCGGGATGGTCCACCGGAGCCGGACCCGGCAACCTGACCATCGCGGCGCCGGCCAATTCCACCACGGTAACCGCCAATTATCAGTTGATGAACCAACTGGTGACGGCCACCAGCCCCGCCAACGCCGGCACCTGGAACCTCCAGCCGGCCTCGCCGGACGGATACTACAACGCCGGCAGCGTGGTCAACATCGCCGTGAGCCCGTCGCCCGGCTATCAATTCCGCAACTGGAGCGGCGACCTGAGCGGTATCGAGCCGTTCGGCACGGTCGTAATGAGCCAGCCACGCTCGGTGACGGCCCTGCTCTCGACGGTTCCCTATTTGCCCACTGGCGCGGTGACCAACGGCGCCGGACCCACTCCCTCCAGTGCCGTCGCTCCCGGTTCGGCGATTTCGATTTTTGGCTTGAACCTGGCCGACAGCGTCCAAGTGAACGTGGCCAACACCATGCCGCAGACCTTGGCTGGGGTGACGGTCTCGGTCGGCGGCCAACTGCTGCCGCTCTATTATGTGTCGCCGAGTCAAATCAACGCGCAACTGCCGTCGAACATGCCGTTGGGTCAGGCCAGCCTGATCGTTACCACGCCGGAACAGGCCCAGGTCACGGCCAACTTCACAGTCGCCCAGGACGCGCCCGGCTTGTTCGCGCTCACCTCGAATAATAAGGCGTACGCGCTCGCATTTCATCATGACGGCACGCTGGTGACCGAAGCTTCTCCGGCGAAGGCGGGCGAAACGCTCACCCTGTACGGCACCGGCTTCGGTCCAACCGCCCCGGCGCGGCCCGAGGGCCAGCCAGTGCCGGCATCTCCGGCGTACCTGCTGACCGACCCGGCCAGCGTCCAAGTCAGCACGGCCAGCTTCGCGGCACAGAGCGCCTATGCCTTACCGGCAGCCATCGGCATCGACGTCGTCGAGTTCACGCTCGGGAGCGGCGCGCCCTCCGGCGGCGACTTCGAGCTCACCGTGACCGTCAATAAAGTGGTCAGTAACACCGTCCTGCTGCCGATCCAGTAGGTCACGGCATCGCCTTTCGCGGTCTGCTACGACTCGCTTGTAGGGTCTGGCATTCCAGCGACGTGGCTCGCGGTTGAGAATTGCATTCCGGAACACGTATCATAAAGGCCACTCCGCCACGTCGCCGGGGTTCCACAGACGAAGGGAGTTAAGATCGCGTGCCGAAGGCGAAGGAGTTTACCGTAACGATTGAAGACAAACCGGGCGCGCTGGGGGAGTGCTTCCGAGCCCTGGCCGAGCGTGGGGTGAACGTCCTGGCTTTTCAATCGTATGTAGAAGAGGGCGAAAGCCTGGCCCGAATGGTAGTGGACGATCCGTCCAGCGCCAAGTCGGTGCTGGGCGGCCTGCGCATGATCTTCGAGGAAACCGAAGTCGCGATCGTCAGGCTGGCGCACCGTCCGGGCGAATTAGGCCGCGCCGCCTCGCGGCTGGGCGAGGCACAGATCAACATCGACTATTCCTACTGCGGACTGGAGCCCGGATCGGCGCTGGCACTGGTGGCCTTCGGAGTAGACAACCTCACCGAGGCCGCTAAGGTACTGGACGCGCTGGCCGCCGAAGGCGCGTAATACGAGGGTCGCATCATCGCACGTGGACGAGTCCGGGACTTGCCGCGCGGCTTTATTCGGTCTTGCGGAGCAGTTCCGCGCAGCGGTGGCCGTACTTGCCGCGCGGGTCGATGTTCTTCCCCAACCGGAAGTGCTTGCAAGCTTCCGCGGGTTGTTGCATCGCCAGCAGCGCCATGCCCGCGCGCCAATGGCTTTCGGCAGTGGCCGTCGCCCCCAGCGTAGGTTGTTGCAGCGCCAGATCGAGTGACTCGCGAGCCTCCGCGGCTCGCCCCAGCAACGCCAGCGCCCACGCCCGATTCGCATAATGGGCCCAGTGCACGCGTCCCAAACTGATTTGCGCGAGTTCAATCGCCTGGCCGGCATAAGCCAGCGCCTTTTCTGTCTCAGCCCCCTGCACCAACATCAATTCCGCCAACCCGGAGAGTGAGTTCCCAGTTTGATCGCCCTCTTTGATGGCGCGTTGGAACGACTGCTCGGCTTCGGCGTACCGGCCGCGATCCATGAGCACGAATCCCAGAACGGCATACAGCCGTACCCGCGGATAACCGGGGCGAGCCTGCAACATGGCGAGACCGGTCCGGCAAAGCCGTTCGGCTTCCACTAGACGGCCGGCTTGACAGAGGGTCAAGCCTTCGTCGCAGAGAACCGGCGCGCTCGGATTGCCCAGGCTCGTCCAGCGCAGCCAGCGCAGCGCGCCCTCATAGTCCCCCTTTCGCTTGCGGGAGCTGGAAAGAACTGCCCCCAAGATGCCGCGCGCCAGGTAAAGGAGAATGACCGCTAAGACAAAACCGAAAAGCGCCCAGTACTTCATCGCGCCACCACCAGCCAGAACCATCCGGCCGTCCCGTGCAACGCCGCCGCCGAGCAGGGCAGCCAGGCCACGCCATGTGACCAAATCAGCGCCATCACTTTGGTTTAGCACCAGCGGCAGAATCGCCATAAGTCAACCAACGGTAGCGTCGGCGGAAGCCGGTCGTCGGGACAGGCCGCCTACGCGACGCAGGAGGCCCGCCCAGCAATCCGCGCGATCCCTTCTTGAAACTCCGCGGGCGCAGTCAGCAGGCTGGCTACCAGGAAGGCTTCAGTTTCGAAATCGTAAAAATATCCGGGCTGCACCAGCACGTTGTCTCGGTCCAGCAGTTCCAGGCACCACTCCTCTTCGGTGCGGACGCGCGGCACGCGCAGAGTGATGGACCACCCGCCTTCCACCGCCAGGATCTCCAGCGCCGTTCCGGCCAGCGCGTGTCGCGCGAAGGCCAGATTGGCGGCGGTTCGCTCACGGATCCGCCGCTGCGCGGTTGCGCCCAATTCGAACAGACGCGCGGCCGCGCACTGCACGGGCGTGCCGACGGAAAGGTACGTGTCCGCGATCCACTCCAGCTTCTCGATGGCTTCGGCGCGCAGCCGGGGCGGGCCCGCCACCACGATCCAGCCCAGCTTCATTTGCGGCAGGCCGGCGATTTTCGAGAGGCCGCTCATCGAAAACGCAGCGCAATCCTCCACGCCGGCGAGCGAAGTCACCCGATCGGCAGCCGGCGCGAAAGCATAATCCGAGAACACTTCATCGGAGATCAGCGCGATGCCGCGCTCGGCAGCGATTCGTGTCAGCGCTTCCAACTCGCCGCGCTTGACGTAGCTGCCGGTAGGATTATTGGGATTCACCAGCACCACGGCGCGTGTGCGCGCGGTGATGGCCTGAACGAGCGCGTCCGTGTCGATCGCCCATCCGCCAACGTATTCGAGCGGATAGTGGCACACCTCGATCGATTCCATCCTGGCCAGATAATCGAACAGCGGGTAGGAAGGCCGCGGCACCAGCACCTGATCGCCAGGGTCCGCCAGCAGCTTGAACAGGTATGAGTATGCCTCGCTGGTGCTGGCGGTGAGCAGGATGCGGCCCGGCTCGACGGCGTGCCCGCGCTGCCGGTAATAACCGGCAACGGCCTGGCGCGCCGCGAGCGATCCCGCAGGCAGCGGATCGTAGCGCACCACGCCCGCATCGTCGAAGACGCGGCGCAGCTCCTCGGGGTATTCGATTCCCGCGTGGGTGGGATTCGATTGCGTGAGATCCAGAATGCGCGAACCCTGCCCGCGCTTGGCAGCCAGCAGTTCGGTGAGCCGATTGGGCTGCAGATCCCAGTGGAAGCGCGAAGAGAACATGGCGACTCACCAGGGTAGCGTAGCGCGGCGGGGCGCGCCGGGCGCCAGCCCCGGAACGGGACGGAAGACTGTCTGCGAAAGCCTCTTCCGCCCCGTTCCGGGGCTCGTCCTCACTGCCGACTTATCCCGACGGCTCGCGCCGTGGGCTATTTTCTTTCGCTCCTGCGGAGCTTAAAGGCACGCCTGACGCCGTCGCGCAGTAGGGGCACCAGCTTCGGCGAAAGGCTTTCGTCGAGAAGCAGCTTCATGCTCCGGAGGCTTTGCTCCCGGCCGCCAATTCAGCGGCGTAACCGTACACGGCGAGGAAGTCGTCCGGTTCCAGTTGGGGATAATCTTCCAGAATTTGCGGCCGTGATGCTCCGCTCGACAACCACTCCAGAATCTCCTGAACGGTGATCCGGTGACCGCGAATGCACGGCTTCCCGAACCGCACGGCGGAATTGACCGTGATCCGCTCAAGGAGTGCATCGTGGTCTGCCGGCATTTGTGCTCCCCTGAGCCAATCGTATACCGGCTGCACCAATAACCCGCGCTGCACCGGGCCTGCCGCCGAACGGCACGGCCGTCCGCCCTACTGCGCCGCCACGCCCGCTCCCGCCTCGGCTTCGTCGGCCGTGAAGTAGACGCAATCGGGGTGATGGAAAACCAGCGCGCTCACGCTCGCTTCGGGCTCCATCATCATGCCCTCGGTGAGGCACACGCCGATGTCTTCCGGCCGCAGCAGCCGAAAGAGGCCCTGCTGATCGTCGAGATTGGGACACGCCGGATAGCCGAAGCTGTAACGCTTGCCGTGATACTTCGAGGTGAAGCGGTCGTGCATGGTCATAGTGGGCGAATCGGGGAAGCCCCAATCCTCGCGGATGCGGCGGTGCAGCCACTCCGCGGTGCCTTCGGCGGTTTCAATCGCCAGCGCCTGGATGGCGTGCGACTTGAGGAACTTGCCCGCCTGTTTCCACTCCTCGGTGCGTTCGCGGATGCCCGCGCCCGCCGTCACCACGAACAACGCCAGATGATCGCGGCGCCCTTCGTCGGCTTCGAGAATATAATCGCTAAGACACAGTCCGTCGGTCCGCCGCTGGCGCCCAAAACGGAACGTGTGCAGCGGCGCCTGGTCCCCCGGCGCAAACAGGTGAATCGAGTTGCCGTCGCGTTCGGCCTCGAAGAATTGCCACACCGCGCGGACCTTCATGAAGCCGGCCACTTCCTGCTTCAGCCCTTCCACCTGATGGAACAGCTCGAGCGCCTTGGCGTCGCGTTCCATCAGCGCCTGCTCGAAATTGCCCTTATAGCCCAGGTGGCGCCCATAGAGCATATACGGGTTGATGTAGCTCCACATTTCGGTCAGGTGCGGCACGTCGCGGACCCTGCGTTCCAGATACGGCACCGGCGGAATGGGAATATCGGTGCGCACCTTGGCGCTGCGGCGGTCGGTGGCCGGCGGCGCTTCTTCCTCCACGGCGGCGGCGACGGGCGCCACCGCGCCGTGATGCGCGGCCAGAACTTCCGCGCGCGACGCCGGGTCCATCAATTGATTCATCAGGCGGAGCCCGGTCATGGCGTCCTTGGCATAGCACACGCCGTTCGAATACGCCGGCTGAATCTTGGTGCGAGTGAACTTATCCGATAGCGCCGCGCCTCCCACCAGCAGCGGTACGGTGATGCCGGCCGATGCGAGATCGCCCGCGGTAATCACCATCTGCTGGGTGCTTTTCACCAGCAGGCCGGAGAGGCCGATGGCATCGGGAAAGTGCTCGTGGCAAGCCTGAATCAACTGGTCGGGAGGAACCTTGATGCCCAGGTTGATCACCTGGTAGCCATTGTTCGAAAGAATGATCTCGACCAGGTTCTTGCCGATGTCGTGGACATCGCCCTTCACCGTGGCCAGGACCACCTTGCCGCGCGATTGCGATTGGCCGCCTTTCATGAACTGCTCCAGGTGGGCCACGGCGGCCTTCATGGCTTCGGCGGATTGCAGCACCTCCGCCACAATCAGCTCGTTGTTGTTGAATAGCCGGCCGACTTCGGTCATGCCCGCCATCAGCGGTCCGTTGACGATGTCGAGCGGCTCGGCGCCCTCGGCGCGCTTGCGGTCCAGGTCGGCAATCAGCCCGTCCTTGCTGCCTTCGATGATGTAGTTGGCCAGGCGCTGATCGAGCGGCAGGTCCGTGCGCTGCTTCTCGCGTTTCTCGGTCTGGCGGAAGTGCTCGGCGATGGCTGCGATATGGAACTGGTTGAGCGACGCCTTTTCCTCCGCGCTCTGCTGCCGCCAATCCTCCGGCGCCGCGCGCAGTAATTCGTCTTCGGCATCCACCGCCGGCGCGTTGAACAGCAGGTTCTCCGCCAGCCGCCGCTCTTCTTCCGGGATCGAGGCGAACCGCTCCAGCTTCTCCGCGTTGACGATCGCCAGATCCAGCCCCGCCTTGGTGCAGTAATAGAGGAAGACCGAATTCACCACTTCGCGCGCCGCCGGAGGAAGGCCGAACGATACGTTGGAAATGCCGAGGATGGTCTTCGCGTACGGCAGACGCTCCTTGACCAGCCGGATGCCTTCGATGGTCTCAACCGCGCCGCCGATGTAATTGACGTCGCCGGTCGCGCAGGGGAAGACCAGCGGATCGAAGACGATGTCTTCCGGAGATATGCCGTACTTCGTGGTCAGCAGCTTGTAGGAGCGCTCCGCCACGGCCAGTTTCCGCTCGCGCGTGAAGGCCTGCGCCTGCTCCCTGTCTTCGTCGATGGCGCCCACCACCAGCGCCGCTCCATATTTCCGGGCCAGCGGGCAGACCCGAATGAACTTCTCTTCGCCATCCTCCAGGTTGATCGAGTTGATGATGCTCTTGCCCTGGCAGAAAGAGAGAGCCAATTCCACCGCTTCCGGGTCGGTGGTGTCGATCATGATCGGCGCCTTGATCTTCTGCACCAGCTTCGCGTAGAACGGCGGGATATCCCCAAACTCGTCGCGATCCGCGCTCTGCAGGCAGACATCCACGATCTGCGCGCCGTTCTTCACCTGCCGCCGCGCGATTTCGCTGGCCTCTTCCCATTTCTCTTCCGCCACCAGGGACTTGAAGAGGCGCGAGCCGATCACGTTGGTCCGCTCGCCCACGATCAGCGGCCGGTTGCTTTCCTCGGCTTCCACCAGCTCGACGCCGGAATAATACGCGCGGTGCGCCGCGTCGGGCATGCGCCGCGGCGGCTTGCCCTCGGTCATCTCGACGATGGCGCGGATGTGCTCCGGCGTGGTGCCGCAGCAGCCGCCGAGGATGTTCACCCATCCCAGGTCGACGAACTTCTCGAGCTGCGCCGCCAACGATTGCGGGGTCTCGGGGAAGTTTCCTTCCGCGTCCGGCAGGCCCGCATTCGGATAACAGGAAACCGGAAACCGGCTGATGCCGGCGAGCGTGCGGATGTGATCCGTCATCAGGTCCGGCCCGGTGGCGCAGTTCAATCCAACCGCTAGAAGGTCCTGGTTGGCGATCGAAGCGTAGAGCGCGTCAATCGCCTGGCCGCCCAGCATGGTCCCGGTTCGCTCGATGGTGACGGACGCGATCGCCGGAATGTCCATGCCGAGATCGTGCCGCAGTTGCTCGATGGCGAGCAGCGCGGCCTTGAGGCTTCCCGTATCGAAGGCCGTTTCCACCAGCAGAAAGTCCGCTCCGCCTTCCACCAGCGCCCTGGCCTGCTTGTAGTAAGCCGATTGCAGGGCGGGAAAGGTAACCGAGCCGGTGATGTTGATGTCCTTGTTGGTCGGCCCCATGGAACCGGCCACGAACCGGGGCTTGTCGACGGAGAATTCGTCGGCGACTTTCCGCGCAATCTGGGCTGCGCGGAAATTCAGCTCATGCACCCGGTGCTTCAGGTGATTGTCGGCCAGCGCGACACCGGTGCCGCCGAAGCTATTGGTTTCGACCGCGTCCGCACCCGCATCGAAGTAATAGCGATGAATGTTCTCGATGACGTCCGGCCGCGTGTCGACGAGGATCTCCGGACAGTTCTCGTGCCCCTCGTAATCGGCGTTGACCGATAGCGGGACCTGGTGAATCATGGTCCCCATGGCCCCGTCGATCACCAGGATGCGCTGGCCCAAAATCTGCCGGAGCGCGCGTTGGCGTTCCTCGGGTCCGGTCATTCTTATCAGTCTAGCAAGCGCGGTGCATCTTGGACAAACAACGGCAAGTTAAAGCATGCCTTACCAACTCGGTACGTACTAGCGTCTAACTTGCTTCGCCTTTGCGGCCCAGGCTCCAGCCCTTGCGAAAGGTCGGCCGCAGGTATTGGTTGGCTTGCGGGTTGTTGGTGATGCGCATTTTCGCCGGGTCGTATTCGATCTTGCCTTCCACGCGCAGCGCGATCACTCCCAGCAGCATCCATTCGACGAACGGCGCGGCCACGTTGAAGTTGGAGCAGGCCGGTTCCCCGCCCTTGCAGGCGCGGATCCAATCTCGATAGTGGCCCGGCGAGCGGGTCAGCAGCTCCGGTGGGAACGTGTAATCGCGCATTTTCTCGACCGGAATCAGCCGCGTGTCTTCGGCATAGGTGCCGCAGGTGATGATGCCTTTGTCGCCGAGGAAGGCGCTGCCGTTGGGCGGTTCGGGCACCGCTTCGGGATCCTTGAGCAAAGCCTGGTAGCGCTCCCAGTTGAAGACGGGGCCGATGAAACCGGTGGGCTCGATGCGCGGCTTGGGCGGTGCGCTTCCCTGAGCTTGCGCCGGCGGCCGGCGGCGCGGCCGGGCGGGCAGATCGCCTAGTAATTCGCCCTTGGGCACGCCGGGGATCTCCGGCGTCACAGTGCAGCCATCGTGCCAGAAAAGCTTGACCGCCGGCATACTGCCGCGCGCGGGAAAATCGTAGCGGATCAGCGACCGCCTGGGGAACATGAAATCGCTGGCGCCTTCTTTCTCGATGCACTCGACCGAGGATGGAATCCCCAGCTTGAGCGCCATATTGGACGCGCCCAGAATATGGCACGCCATGTCGCCCAGCGCGCCGCAGCCGAAGTCGTAGAAGCCGCGCCAATTGAATGGCTGATAGAAGTTGCCGTAACCGTTGGGATATCCCTTGCCGCCGATGGTGAACGGACGGGAATTGGCGATACCCAACCAGAGGTCCCAATCGAGCGTGGCGGGCACCGGATCGGGCGGCGGAATCGCGGTGAGGCCCTGCGGCCAGATTGGCCGATTGGTCCAGGCATGCACCTCGGTGACGTTGCCGATTTCCCCGGACCAGATCATTTCGGCAACCTGCCGCGTACCCTCGTTGGAATAACCCTGGTTGCCCATCTGTGTGGCGACCCCGTACTTGTTGGCCGCTTCGAGCAGCAGGCGCGCTTCCCAGATGGTGCGCACCAGCGGCTTTTGCACGTAGACGTGCATGCCGCGCTCCATCGCCCAGACGGCGGCCGTCGCGTGCATGAAATCGGGAATGGTGACGATCACCGCATCGATGCTCTTTTCCTGGTCGAGCATCTTGCGAAAGTCCTTGTACTTGGGAACCTTGCCGTACTCCTTGAACTTCGCGGCCGCCTGCCGGTCATCCACGTCGCAGAGCGCCACGATATTCTCCTGGCTGCAACCGTCGATATCGTTACTGGCCTTGCCGCCCGCGCCGATGGAAGCGAGGTTCAGCTTCTCATTGGGCGACTTGTAGCCCAGCTTGCGCAGCGAAGCTGTGCTGCCGAAGCCTCCCAGCGGGACCGCGCCCGCCAGAAGCGAACCGAAAAAGAAATGCCGCCGCCCGAATTCGTGTGCCATCGAAGCCCTCTCTGTAAGCCGCTATGCTATCGCGAAGCAACGCGCAAGTGGGACGGACCCCCTGGACGCCACGTCCCGCTGTGCGCCCGAAGAGTGAGGCACCGGCGTCAACCGCAAAAGGCCGGCCAGGGGGCCGGCCGCGGGCGGGGGCGTCCGCCCCACGGGCTTCCGCGTACCCGCGGTAACCTAAGCAAATGGACTGGCAACTGGATGCGGCCGAGGTGCGCGTGCTGGGCGCCTTGCTCGAAAAGGAAATCGCGACGCCCGAGTATTACCCGCTCTCGCTCAACGCGCTGGTCAACGCGTGCAATCAGAAATCCAATCGCGAGCCGGTGGTGGCTTACGACGAGTCCACCGTGGAAGACGCGCTCGAAGGTTTGCGCCAAAAGAGCCTGGCGACACGGCTCACCGGCCGCGATATCCGGGTGCCGAAACACGCCCAACGATTCACCGAGGAGCTCAACCTGGGCCGCCGCGAGGCGGCCCTGTTGTGCCTGCTGTTTTTGCGCGGCCCGCAGACCGTGGGAGAACTGCGCGGCCGCTCCGATCGTCTCTACCAGTTCGACGATCTGGAAGCGGTGGACACCACACTCCATCATCTGTCGGAGCTGGGATTGGTGATTCGCCTGAGCCGTTACGCCGGATCTCGCGAGGCGCGCTGGGCGCATCTGCTGGCGGGCCAGCCCGATGCGGGCGTTGAAGAGGGCCACCCATCCGCTCCGCCGGGGCAAGCGCCGATTGCGGACCGCATCGCCCAACTCGAGCGCGAGATGGCCGCTCTGCGCCTCGAATTCGATGAGTTTCGCAAGCGGTTCGAGTGACTCGGAAAAGCCGAGAAGACTCTCGGCTCGGCAGCCTTGACAGGCCGCGCCACGGAGCCTTCTATTGAGGCTGAAACTCGCTTATTGAATCTGAAACTCGCGCACCAACACGTGCTCCGCGGTGTTCTGATCCACCTTGAACCGGAAGGGGGTCGTACTGTGGGGGGGCAGTTTTTCGACCTGAGTGCTCACCGCGCCCAGACGGGACCAGCGTTCGTCGGTGAGATCGAAGACCATCCCGGCGGAAGCGATGACATGGTCGGTGTTGTTCTTGACCAGCCCCGCTACGCGGGTTGGCGGACCGTGCTCCACGTGAACATCTTGCACATCCAGATCGTGATTGGCCGGTAGCTGGATTTTGTTGTTGAAGTTGGGCAAAACGCTAGCGGCTCTTTCCGCTGGCGTCAGTTCTCGTGGCTTGGGCGCTTCCTTGCTGCCGAACACGCCGCTCCAGGCGACAAACAGCACGGCCACCAGCAGCACGATCGGCCCCACCACCACTGCCGCGGCGCGCAAACGCTGTCCGAGGGTGCGGTTGCTTAAGTAAAGCGGGTCCGTGTTGGCCGGTCCGTTGATCCATTGTTCGAGACGCTGCCGCCAGGCGCTCTTCGGCTTAGCCGGTTCGCCACCAGGCACCCGCGGCTTCATGCCCGCGTACGCCAGCGATTCGAAAAGCTGCCGTAGCTTCCCCATGACTAGAATTGTACGCCTCCGCCTAGAGGGTATGAAACCGAGTGCCGTGGCGCGGCTTGCCCGTGCACCACCCGGGGCCGTCCGGCCTTGCAGAGCCGAGAGTCATCTCGGCTTTTCCTCCGCCAGCTCGGGGCGCGATGAGGGTGGACTCCGCGGGGCATGTTATTCTGGAACTCGAAGGCCCGCAGGGGCGGCACGAAGCGCGTTCCACGAATGCGGAGAGATGGCCGAGTGGTTGAAGGCGCACGCTTGGAAAGCGTGTATAGGGGAAACTCTATCCAGGGTTCGAATCCCTGTCTCTCCGCCAGAATCTCGCGGCAGGAGCCGGAAAGCGGAGATTAGCGTCCGGGTTCGACCGTGCGCCGCCGCCGCGCTTGCGGCGTTCTCCCCCAAATGGACTTCGGCCCAGCATGGACCGCTTCCGCGAGTTTTCGGAGGGAACTTCTTGCGCCTGGTTAGTGTCTATGATGGCGTTGGTTGGCAGGCGCGATACGGGTCCATAGCAGTACCGCAGGCGGATGACAGCCCGGTTGAGAATCGGCGGGAAGAAAAGCCGAGAGGACTCGGCTCTGCAGGCCTGATGGCCCCGGGTGGTGCACGGGCAAGCCGCGCCACGCCGGCGTCAGGCTCAGGACAACTCGAAGAGTAGCTGCCCCAGGGCCACCGTGTCGCCGGGCTGCACCTGAACCGTCTTCAGTACGCCATCCACAACGGGGCCAATCTGGATCTCCATCTTCATGGCCTCGATCACCAGCACCGGTTGGTTCTTGCGAATGCTTTGGCCGCTGGCCGCCAGCACGGCCGTAACCCGGCCGGCAATCGGCGCGCGGCAAAACGTATCCTCCGCGAATTTCACGGGCGGGCGGGAGCGGGTCACGCTCTTCGGGATCTCCACTTCGCCCGACTTCGTGCTGCGACCACCATTTTGAGCGCCACCGGGGAACTCGACAGTCACCTCGTAGCTCTTCTTTTCGATGTTAATCCTCAGTTTCATCTCTCGCCGCGCTTCCGTGCGGATGCCGCCCCGTCCAGTGGCTCCAAAATGTTTGAATTCCGTACCCCAGCGCGCTGATCTCCACACTCAACGGCTGCCCCGTTGGCACCTCCACCATCTGCTGGATTACGGCGTGTTCGCCTAGAAGCGCTTTGACGGCCGCCTCCGCAATCGCCTTGTGGAGCAGCGGGATGGTCGCCCGACTCATAACGGGATCAATCCGTGCTTCTTCGCCGGCCGCCAGTCGCGCTTGCTGGAAAGCGCCTCCAATGCCTCGGCCAGATAGCCGCGCGTTTGCGCCGGTTCAATGATGTCATCCACCAGGCGGCAGGCGGCGGCCACGTACGGCGTGTAAAAGGTCTCGCGGTAATCCTGGATGAGATCCTGCCGTTTCGACTGGGTATTTTCCGCCTCACCCAGTTCGCTATGGAACACGATCTCCACGGCCGCTTCGGCGCCCATGACCGCGATCTCCGCCGAGGGCCACGCCAGCGTGCAGTCCGCCCCCAGATCCTTGGCGCACATGGCGATGTAACCGCCGCCATAGGCTTTTCGCAGAATCACCGTGATTTTAGGAACGGTTGACGCCGAGTAGGCGAACAACAGCTTCGCACCATGGCGAATGATGCCGCCATATTCCTGGTTCACGCCGGGCAGGAAGCCGGGAATATCCACAAAAGTCACCAGCGGGATGTTGAACGCGTTGCAGAAGCGCACGAATCCCGCGCCCTTGTCCGACGCGTCGATATCCAAAGCCCCGGCCAGCACCTTCGGCTGGTTGGCCACAATGCCCACAGTTGTCCCGCAGATCCGCCCGAAGCCCACTACCAGGTTACGCGCGAATTCGGCGTGCACCTCCAGGAAATCGTACCGGTCGACAATCAGTGAAATGACGTCGCGAACGTCGTAGCCGGTCTTCGGCTCCAGCGGCACGACGTCGTTCAGCCGCGGCTCGTGCATCCGCGTGTCATCGGGTTCTCCGCGCGGGGGATCCTCTTTGTTGTTGGATGGCAGAAACCCCAGCAGGCGTTTGCAGATCTCGACGGCCTCCACATCGTTCTCCGCCACAAAATGAACCACGCCGGACTTGTTCATCTGCGCGCGGACGCCGCCCAGCTCCTGCGCGGAGACGATCTCGCCCGTCACCTGCTTGATCACGGTGGGTCCGGTGATGAACATCAGCCCGTCGCGCGTCTGGATGATGAAGTCGGTGAGTGCGGGGCTGTACGCCGCTCCGCCCGCGCACGGCCCGCAAATCAGCGAAATCTGCGGCACCAATCCCGACAGCATAACGTTCTGATGAAAAATGCGCGCATATCCCGAAAGGGCAGCCACGCCTTCCTGCACGCGCGCGCCGCCCGAGTCGTTGATGAACATGAACGGCGTACCCGTTCTCATGGCCGCTTTCATCGTGTCGGCGATCTTGTTCGCATGTACTTCGCCCGCCGAGCCGCCGGCCACCGTGAAGTCCTGGCTCGCGATATGCACCGGCCGTCCGCCGATCCGTCCGCGCCCGGTGACGACTCCATCGGCCGGGAGATCTTTATCCACCATGCCGAAGAACTTGCCGCTGTGTTTGGCGAACAGTCCCGCCTCCTGGAAGGAATCGCGATCCAATAACAGGGTCACGCGTTCGCGAGCTGTCAGCTTTCCGCTGTTGTGTTGTCTGGCGGCGCGCTCCAGGCCGCCCCCCAGCTTCAACCGTTCCCGGTTTTTCAGGAGCTCCGAAATCTTGTCCGTCGGCATTTTGGCGAGATCTCTCCTCGCGACACGCGAGGTTTGTCTGGTGGACCGAGTATTATATCCGAATGCCAAGTTTGGCCGCAGCCTATAGAGTCCTATAGAGTCCACGAGCCATGTGACGTCCATTGGCTTGCGTCATGCGCCTGGTGACTGCGATGATTGCTGTGAACGCGAATCCAAAGGTTTCGATCATGCGCAAACGTCTGTTGATCCTCGCCACCCTGGCCGCTGGCTGCGCGAGTTTGTTGGCCCAAACGCCCGCCTGGCAGCCTGCCGCCGGGCATCCGACGCTGCTTCTCTGGCCCAATGGGGCGCCTGGCGCCCCGCCGAATCCGGCGCCGGAGATCGATACCACAACCGCGAAGGACAACCTCATCGCGGGCAAGCCGCTCATCCGTCTCGGCAACGTCTCCAGTCCCACCCTCACGCTCTACGCGGCACGGGACAAGAACTCGGGCGCCGCAGTGGTGGTTTTTCCGGGCGGCGGTTACCGCATACTGGCCATTGACCTGGAAGGGACCGAGGTGTGCGACTGGCTCAATTCGGCAGGCATCAACTGCGTCCTGCTGAAATACCGCGTGCCCGACTCCGGACCTTACCCCAAGTCCTCCGCCGCGCTCCAGGATGCCCAGCGGGCTCTGGGGATGGTGCGCTCGCACGCGATCGAGTGGCACATCGATCCGCACCGCATCGGGGTCCTCGGCTTTTCCGCAGGCGCGCACCTTGCGGCCGCTCTCAGCACGCACTTCGATCAGCGGCTCTACGATCCGATAGACGCCGCGGATGGACTAAGCTGCCGTCCCGACTTCGCCGTGATCGTCTACCCCGGCTATCTGGCGCTCGCGGAGAAGAACTTCGCTCCCAATGCCGACATTCACCCGACCGACCAAACCCCGCCTTCGTTTGTCGTTCAGGCGGAGGACGACCCGGTGCATGTCGAAAACGCGGTGGTCTATTTCCTCGCGCTCAAGAATGCCAAGGTCCCGGCGGAACTGCACATTTATGCCGAGGGAGGACACGGTTATGGCCTGCGCCGCACCGCGCTTCCGGTCACCACGTGGCCCCTCAGCGTGGAGACGTGGCTCCGCACGCTGCATGTCCTCGCGTCCTCCGCTGGGTCCGACTCGGCGGCAAAGTGAGCTTGCGGGTAAGTAGCGCCGCGGTCCGCAGCATGGCGCAACGCGATCGCCGAAACGCAGAGTTCGCGGACACCGCTACCGGGCGCATTTGTAGGCACTGCCGGAGCGTACTACGGCTCCGTGACTTCTTTGTCGGCAACTGCGTGATCCGGTGGCGCCGGAGGGCTAGGGATAACGAAGTTGTCGATCAACACCAGTAAGCCGAAAGCGACAAAGCCCCACGCCGCTTTGCTGAGGATGCCGATGCCGATCGAAATCGACATGAAAGCTATGATCCTTAATGCTCGAGTTCCATTCATATGTGTTCTCTAGGCTGCTGAAGTTTCCGATATCTCTCTTGCTGTTTCCCTTGCGCCTCTCTCAATTGCGGCGTCCCTTGACTCCACACTTTGCATCGCCTGGGCGCTCGGAGCATCACCGGCCCACGTCCACCGGTCGAGTTGCCGCACCACCTCGGCGGACACAGCGGGCAATGCGCCGGCGACCTCGGGCGATAACTCGGTTCCCAACCCCAGCGCGGCAGGTTGGACTCCCACCAGGACAACCTGGCGGGGCGCCTGACCGAGCAGGCGCAAGTCGTCGAGCAACCCGGGGATTCCGGACTGGTGCGCGTTGCGCGTATCGATCTGCTGCGGATCCGGGCCGCTAAAATCCATCCGAACGGTCGTGCCGGGCGGCAGGCCCGCATCCACGGCGTCGACGATCAGCAGATTCTCACAGCCACAAACCTCGGCCAGCAAATCGGTGCCGACGGTGCCGCCGTCGATGAGGCGCGCCATGCTTTCGACGCGCGCATCGCTCCGCAATCGGCGGACTGCATGGATACCGACTCCGTCGTCGGAGAGCAGCAGGTTGCCGACGCCGACGATGGCAATCGCCTGTGGCGGATCGAGATGGATCGAAGCGCGGGGCTCGCCAGGAAAATCCATCACTGCGGTCCTCCCGTATGGCACGAGTTGCACGGTTGTTCCGCCCACGCGGTGCCAACGTCGACCGGGTGCTCGAAAGGCAGCCCTTCCGGCCCCTTGGCGAATTGCAGGCTGCCGGCTTTGCCCTGCTGCATGATCTTGTGACAGAGGCCACAATCGGAGCGGATCGCCGTCCCGCCCAGGCTCTTATGCTGGCCGTCATGGCAGCGGAAGCACCCCAAGAACTGAAGGTGACCTTCATTCACGGAGTAAGTGTCCCAGCGGACTTTCATCGCGGGAAAGAAATATCGCTTGTAAGTCTGTTGTAAGTAAGCGATCGCGGCATCGATCGCCGGCTGCTTGGCCGCGTATATTTGCGGGTAAGTCTTTTGATAATAGCCGCGCAGGGCGCTGTCGATTCCCTGCGCCGCCCGCTGGTTGTCCCGGTAAGTCGCTGCAAGCGCCGCTACGCTCTGTTGCTTGATAAACGGCAGAGCCGCGTCGAGGCGGCCATCGGCCAACGCCAGGTCGACGCTTCGATCCGGCGGCGCCAGAATATGACTCGGGCGGTTGTGACAATCCACGCAGTCCATGGTTCGGATCTCACCCGGCGGCGCGGCCGTCGAGGATTGCGGCTGCGAGGTGTACACGTTCGCCTGACCGGTTTTGGGGTCCACCGACCGCACCCACGTGATGTTCTGCCTCTCCGCATCGGCCGCGACATACTCTACCTTGCTCGCCACGTGCCAGTGAATTCCCATCTGCGACTGGCCTGCCGGGGCGCCGCCGCCGACCAGCACCAGCATGTCGATCTCCCACCGGGTGTTCTGTTCGTCGGACAGGAAATGCGCGCTGCGCACCAGCTTGGCGCCGAAGAAATTCGCCGGCCAGTGGCATTGCTCGCAATTGCCCCGGATCGGGCGCAGCGATACCACGGGTACCGGAATCGGGCGCGGGTAGGTATCTTGCATGGTCTCCACGAGTTCTTCCACACCGCGAATCTTCGATTCGATATATCCGGTTGCGCCAGGCCCGACGTGACATTGCGCGCACGCCACGCGGGCGTGCGGCGACAGCGCGTAGGTGGTGTATTCGGGCGTCATGGAATGACAAACGGCGCCGCAGAACGGCACGGCATCGGTATAGAGATAGGCCTGATAACCGCCGTAAATGGCGGGCACGGATAGAAGTACGGTTCCGATCGCGACCACCAGCAGTGCCTTCCTCTCCCTGGCCACGTTGAGATCCCACTTGGGGTAACGCGCGAAGGAGAGTGGCTTGTGCCGCCGCCACCGGAGCCACTGAACGTACATGCCGATCAACACGACGGCAACGCCGGCAATCACCAGCATCGGCGGACCAAAGAAGATCACCAGGTCGCCGTAAGGCTCAGCCACCGCGCCGCCGCCGATGGTGTGGTAAGCGGTCAATACGACAAACACGAACAAACCGACGGCGGCGATACCGGTTCCGGCGAAACTGATCCAGTTTCGATAGAGCGCCACCGGACCCGGTCCGGGACGGGGCGTGGGCGGCTTTTTCTCGCCCGGCCCCGCTTCCGGCAACAGTTGATGGCGCTCGACGAAGCGCCGCGCTTCGGGAATCGCCGCGACTTCATGACGCAACTCGCCGGCGGGTACGAATTTCCATCCCGAGAAAATGCTATCCAGCAATCCGTTTTCTTCCTCGATCGAGACCAGAACCGAAAGATAGACGTGAAAGATCACGAACGAGAAGAACACGAACATCAGGAAATAATGAATTTCGCGGAGGTACTGGGGATCGATCAGCAGCGGCAGCCAGCCGATGAACTGAGTTAGGACGGGGTTGCCCACCACACGGCTATAGAGAGCCAGGCCGGTCAGTATTTCGACCAGGAACAGCAGGTAGATGACGAAGTAAGTCAGCGCGGCCAGCGGATTATGACCTACCCGATGGCCGGGCTCGAAGCGCAGGAACGAGTAGAATTCGAGCATCGATCCCATACCGCGCCATTGCTCGCGGTGAATGGGGATGTAGGCCGACCATCTCGCCCAGAAGTTGCCCTTGAAAAACCAATACATGCGAAACGCGAACGCGCCAATCAGCACGAATCCGGAGACCACGTGAACAAAGCGCACCGTGGCCATCAGGAAAGGCGCCTGCCCGGAAGGGAGCAGGAACGGGCGGTGCATGAACAGGCCGGTGGACGCTAGCGACACGAACGCGAAGAAAATCAGCCAGTGGGCAATGCGAACCGGCAGTTCCCAAACATAGGTACGGACCAACTCCGTCGCGGGACGGCGCGCCAGCACGGATTTGGGCGATGCGGGTTTCGGCACCGGAGCCTCCTATGTCGCCTCAACCGGCTGCCAGCGGCGTCCCCGCGCATCCACCACTTGAACCGCGCAGGCGAGGCACGGGTCGAAAGAGTGAATGGTGCGCAGCAGCTCGAGCGGCTTGTCCGGGTCCGCGATGGGATGTTTGATCAACGCGGCTTCATACGGACCGTGTTGCCCCATTGCATCGCGCGGACCGCCATTCCACGTGGTGGGTGCGATCACCTGGTAATTGCGGATGGCGCCGTTCTCGATCTCGACCCAGTGGCCCAACGAGCCGCGCGGCGCTTCGTGCCACCCGAAGCCGCGGCATGAGCTTGGCCACGAATCGGGGTCCCAGCGCGTGCCGTTGTGCATGGTAAGTTCCCGCCGGCCAAGATTGTCCTCTAACGCATGCAGCCAGTCGGTCATCTTATCCGCCACAAGCTGCGCCTCCAGGGCGCGCGCGGCAATCCGCCCCAGGGTCGAAAACAGCACGGCCGGCGGTTGCTTGATTTGGGCCAGCACGGAATCGACCAGCCCTTTGGCGGGCTGTTTGCCGGCCGCATAGGCCACCACGAAACGCGCCAATGGCCCGAGCTCCATCACCTCGTTCTCATAGCGCGGAGCTTTCAGCCACGAGTATTTCTGATCGACGTTGAGATAGTCGTACGGCGGCGTGGGGCCGGTGTAAGTGGGCTTTGTCTCGCCTTCAAATGGATGCTTGGCCGGCTTGTTGTCGCCGTATTCATACCAGGACCGCGCGACATACTCGGTTACCTTTTCCGGTGAAAACGGCTGCACGGCCGAGATGTCGCGTTTTCGAACCACTCCGGGGGGGAAGAAGAACGACGACGGGTCGTGCATGCTCTTGTCCGGGAAGTCTCCGTAGGACAAGAAGTTGCCGATGCCCTCGCCGCGCGTGAACCAATCGGGGTAGAAGCCAGCCACGGCGAGCACGTCCGGCACGTAAACCTGGCGCACGAACTGCCGGCCCATTTCAATCAGCGTGCGGAGCAGTTGGAGACGTTCCGGGTTGAGCGGCGCCTGCGGAGAATCGGGATCCATCGCGGTCGACATTCCGCCCACCAGGAACGTCTGCAAATGCGGATTCTTGCCGCCCAGCGCCGCGTGGATGCGGATGTAGTCGCGCTGAAATTCCAGCGCGTCGAGATAGTGAGAAACCGCCAGCAGGTTCACTTCGGGCGGCAGGCGGTAGGCCGGATGGCCCCAGTAGCCATTGGCGAACACGCTCAACTGGCCGCTCTCCACCAAGGTTCGCACAGTGGTTTGAACGGCCCTGAAATGGCTCGATCCGGACTTGGCCCAATCGGATAACGAGTTGGCAATCTGCGCCGTCTTCACCGGATCGGCCTTCAAGGCGCTGGCGACGTCGACCCAGTCCAATGCCTGCAGGTGATAGAAATGGACAACGTGATCCTGCACCAGTTGCGCGCTGGCGATCAGGTTGCGCACCAGGCGGGCGTTATCGGGCACTTCGATCTCGAGCGCGTCCTCCACCGCCCGCACGGAGGCGAGCGCGTGGACGACCGTGCACACCGAACAGATTCGTTGCAGCCAGTACCACGCCTCGCGCGGGTCGCGGTTGCGGACCACCAGTTCCAGGCCGCGGAACATGGTGCCGGAACTCCAGGCATCGGAGATCGCGCCACCCTCTACCTGGGCCTCAATCCGAAGGTGCCCTTCGATTCGCGTCAGCGGATCAACGACAATGCGCGCCATGTCCGATCTCCCGGTTCCCAGCAGATCCAATGCTCATAACATCCCTCGACGGTCACGATTTCCCGGGTGGCCCTTCGCGCTCCACCAGTCCACTGCCCCGGCCGATCTCGGTCGGGCCGCCCCTTGGCTTTTCCCCTCGCGGACGTATCTGCGAGCGCGCCGCACTGGCGATGCCGTGCAACGCCAAACCGGTGGCGACGCCGGCCGTCATCCAGCCGCCGATCTTCCCGGCCGTGATATCCACGCCGAAACCGGGAACCCCCGGCAGGCGCTGATAGAGCGGCAGCGCCGTGTCCCAGAAGCGATAGGAGGCGCAGGCGGCGCAGCCGTGCCCGGATTCGACCGGCCAACTCGTCCCGTCGTTCCACCGCACCACCGGGCAGTTGAAGGTTCCGTGCGGCCCCTTGCATCCCATCTTGTAAAGACAGTAGCCACGGCGCGCGCCATCGTCGTCCCAGCGTTCCACGAAGCGGCCGGCATCGAAATTGGCGCGCCGCTCGCACTGGTCGTGGATGATGTGGCCGTAGGCGAACAAGGGGCGCTTATGGGCGTCCAGCGCAGGCATCCGGCCGTAGGTCAGCCAATAGACGAGAAGCGCGGCGGTGTTGGCGGGGTTGTGCGGGCAACCGCCCATGTTGACCAGATTCAGGTTCGGGATTGCTTCCCCGACGCTGATCGCGCCGGTGGGGTTGGGCGCGGACCGTTGCGGGCCGCCATCGAACGCGCAGGAGCCGACGGCGATCACTGCCGCGGCGTTTCCGCAGACCTGCTTCGCGATATCCAAAGCCGAGCGGCCGCCGATCGTACAGTACCCGGGGTTGGCGGTGGGAATCGAACCTTCCACCACGGCCAGGTATTTGCCGGCGTCCTCATGCACCACGCGTTCCAGAATGCCATTAGCCTGCTTGCCGGCCGCGGCCATGATGGTCTCGTGATATTCCCAGGAGAAAAACGAAAGGACCAGCTCGGTGATGGACGGGTGACTGGAGCGCAACATCGACTCCGAGTTGCCGGCGCAATCCTGCAACTCCAGCCATACCAACACCGGCCGGCGCTTTTTCTCCAGGGTTGCGGCGACCTGTGCGGCGGCGCCCACGGGCAGACCCAGCATGGTTGCCATCGAACCGCAAAACTTCAGGAATTTTCTGCGTGGGATTCCATAGCACCGCAGGGCGTCTGCAATGCTCGACTCGCGACCAGCCATCAGGTCCCCCCTAAGGCTGCCCGGCGGTACGGCGCCCGGCAGGTTTGCTTCGGAGCCACAAGGATGAACGCGCGCGACCAGCCTGCCGCGCGCCCAACAACGCCCCATATTATGCTCCGGGTCCAAGCCGGCAGTCAAGACAAAAAGAGCCCTTTATTATGTTTGCCGCGAGCCGGTGACGCCAGGGTAGGACGGGGATTTTGCGGCCAGCTACAGGTTTCTGGGCGCCACGCCGTTAACGTTGTCTAGCCACGTTCACAGCTCGGGCGGCCTATTTGCTGGGCTAGTGCGATTTCAGAATCCGCAGCACCGAGAGTATCGTATTCCAACTGCGCGTGGTCGCCGGCGCCCCAAAGAGGCTGTCGATCTGGCCGAGATAGCCAATCGTTTTCATGTGGCGGCGGTACACTCCATACACGAGACGGTTCTTCGAGCCAATGATTCGCACCAGCCACTCCCCATCTTTGGGAAGAGCAATCGGAAAAGAAACTCCGCGGCGGCCAGCCTCCGACAGGATGCTTACGAATTGAACCATATCCGCGGGCGGTGGCTCCGTTCCGAACGGATTGTCCATCTCCAGACGAATCAGATCGCGGCCGTCGCAGAAGGCGATGATTGCTTCAAACGGCAGCTTCCGGCGCAATTCGGCAAGGAACTTTCCGCGCAACCCAGGTCTGCGAACGACCAGCGTGCCGGCGGCTCCCACGTTCACGGCGTCGTAGATGCCCAGTTCCTTGGCGAGCGCGCTCGGACGAAAAGCCCGGTGTCCTCCGACGTTGATGCCCCGCAAGAAAACGATCAAAGCCATGCTGCCCATTGTTGCAGCACCGCAGTATCGAGGAGAAGCGGAACCCCTAGACGGGCCGGAAACAGCGATGCGAGATGCGGGCGTGGTAGAGCGCTCAGCTTGCGTTCACGCCAGCGCGAGCTTGTGCAGCGCCACCAGCTTGCTCCAGGCGCGCTCGGCATCCGGCTGATTATAAATCGGGGCGCCGTTCTGGAGCGGCACTATGCATGGCAGCACCAGTACTTCATTGTGGAATACCTATATAAATGTAGGACATTCGACAGCGGTCACGCAACCTAAGTGTTGGCGGCGCCACCTAGTATTTGCGGACTTTGGGGTCCACCCGATCGGACCATGCGCGAATCCCGCCCGTCAGGTTTCGCACCTTTTCGAACCCGGCCCGATGCAGAACCTCAACCGCCCTGGCGCTCCGCGTACCCATCTTGCAGAGGGCAATAATCTCCCGACTAGCATCGAGTTCGTTCACGCGCGTTGGCAACTCGGCCAGCGGAATCAGGTGTCCGCCTATATTCGAGATCTCGTACTCATATTCCTCGCGCACATCCAGCAGGAACAGGTTCTCGCCAGCGTCGAGCCGCTGCTTGAGTTCTTCGACTTGAATTCCGGGCACGCTCATTGGTTGCCGGGCTCCTTGGCCACATCACCACAATATCACAATTCACCATTGTCAATCAAGATACGGTATTATGATGTTGGCGTCCATTGCCCCGCCCCAGAAACGATTACTATTTGTCTATGGATTTACTGGAAGTCAATTTCCTTGTGGTAAACTAGCTCGAATGTAGCCGCAACGGCTACAACCAACAGCAAGTTTAAGAATCTAAACGTCATAGGAGGTACGCATCGTGGCTGAAGAGAACATTGCACATCAGGCTTTGGGCGAACAGGCTGCATTTCAACTTGCCAATGTCACTAAGACCGCCCCGCAGTACGGAGCCATCACTCCGCGTTGGCTGGTTCGTCTGCTGGACTGGAAACCGCTCGAAGCCGGAACTTTTCGCCGTAATCGCGTCGACGAGAGCAAGCCGATCGATGTGACGTGTGGCCAGGTCGACGAAAGCGCCCTGCCGGAAACATATGTCCAGTATGAAGAGAACCCCAAGGAACACAAGCTGAGCGCCATCAACGCGGTGCTCAACGTTCACACGCGCATCTCGGATCTTTTCAGCAAACCCTACGATCAGACGGCGGAGCAGCTTCGCATTTTGATTGAACACATGAAGGAGCGGCAGGAGCACGAACTGCTGAACAATCCCGACTACGGATTCCTGAACAACGTCGCCGCCGACCAGCACATCCAAACCAAGGCTGGCGCCCCCACACCGGACGATCTCGATGAACTGCTGACCAAGGTCTGGAAGGAGCCGTCGTTCTTCCTGGCCCACCCTCGCGCCATCGCGGCGTTCGGACGCGAATGCACGTTTCGCGGCGTGCCCCCGCCGACAGCCACGATCTTCGGCAGCCCGTTTCTGACCTGGCGCGGCGTTCCGCTGGTCCCCACCGACAAAATCCACGTCAAGAGCGCCGACAGCAAAACCAAAATCCTTCTACTCCGTTCCGGTGAGCGAAAACAGGGATGCATCGGACTGTTTCAGCCCGGCCTGCCCGGCGAAGTCAGCCCCGGCCTCTCGGTTCGCTTCATGGGCATCAATACCAAGGCTCTCGCTTCCTATCTGGTGTCGCTGTACTGCTCGACGTCCGTGCTCACCGACGATGCGATTGGGGTGCTGGAAGGCGTCGATGTAGGGACCTACCATGAGTACAAACCCTCCAGGTGAGTTCGGGCCGGCCGCCGCGGCGCCTCTCGCAGCTCCTGACTGGACAACCGCGCTCGGCGGAACGCCGCAGGCGCCGGCCGGGCTGCCGGATCCGGCGACGCTGGCGCGCATGGCCAATGAGTTTTTCGCCGCCGTATCCGGCGCGCAGCCACCAGCGGCGGGAGCGGCGGTTCCGGCCGTTCCCGTGAGCCCGCCTGCCGCGCCGCCCGCTGGAGTCTCGCCGCCTGCCGTTCCAATTGCTACGCAGCCAGCCACACCCGGTGTTGCCGCTGGTGCGGGCGCCATCGACGCTACCGCTACGCCCGGGTTTTCGTTCCTGCAGGAGATCCGGCCGCGTTATCCGGAAGCGGAGGAAACCGACGCAGCCCTGCGCGCTTTCCTGGAATCGCCCCCCGAACCCATGCCTGCCAATGCGGCGCCCGGCGCAGAGCAGGCTCCGGCCGTTCCCACTCCACCGATGCCGACAGTTCCCGGTGGCGTCGATTCCTCCGCCATGCCCGCCTTTTCCTTTCTCGAGGAAGCCCGGCCGCTCTTCTCGTATCCGCCGGTTGCCCCGGTGCCTCTGCCGGAGACGACTCGTTCTCAACCCGAGCCGCCGCCCCTGAAGCTGTCGTCCGACTTATTCGATGCACAGACCATTCGCCGGGATTTCCCCTTGCTGCGCGAGCAAGTGAACGGCCGGCCGCTGGTTTGGCTGGATAACGCCGCGACCACGCAAAAGCCGCAAAGCGTCATCGACCGGCTCAGTTACTTTTACGAGCACGAGAATTCCAACGTGCATCGCGCCGCGCATGAAATGGCGGCGCGCGCCACGGACGCCTACGAGTCTGCCCGCGAGAAAGTCCGGCGTTTTCTCAACGCCTCCACGCCGCGCGAAATCATCTTCGTCCGCGGCGCCACCGAGGGCATCAACCTGGTGGCGCAAAGCTGGGGCCGCCGGTACATCGAGAAGGACGACGAAATCGTCATTACCTGGCTCGAACATCACGCCAACATCGTGCCCTGGCAGGCGCTGTGTGCGGAAAAGCAGGCGCGGCTTCGCGTGGCGCCGGTGGACGACCGCGGCCAGGTGATTCTGGAAGAGTACGAAAAGCTGCTTTGTTCGAAGACGCGCCTGGTCTCCATCGCGCAGGTCTCGAACGCTCTCGGCACCGTGACGCCGTTGCCCGCGATGATCGAAGCGGCTCACCGCCATGGGGCGAAAGTGTTGGTGGATGGCGCGCAGGCCGTGTCGCACATGCGCGCCGACGTCCAAGCGCTCGATTGCGATTTCTACGTATTCTCCGGGCACAAGGTGTTCGCGCCGACAGGCATCGGAGTGGTGTATGGAAAGTCGGAGGTGCTGGACAGCATGCCGCCGTGGCAAGGCGGCGGGAACATGATCCAGGACGTGACGTTTGAGAGGACCATCTACCAGCCGCCGCCGGGCCGCTTCGAAGCCGGCACCGGAAGCATCGCCGATGCCGTGGGATTGGGGGCGGCGATCGACTATCTGGACCGCATCGGCATGGCCAACATCAGCCGTTACGAGCACGAGCTTCTGGTGTATGGCACTGCCGCGCTGGAGCGAGTCCCCGGCCTGCGCATCATCGGCACGGCCGTGGAGAAGACGGGTGTTCTTTCGTTCGTGCTCGACGGCGTGCGCACCGAGGAAATCGGCGACCTTCTCAACCGCGAAGGAATCGCCGTGCGTGCCGGCCATCATTGCGCGCAACCCATACATCGACGCTTCGGAATCGAAAGCACGGTGCGCGCTTCCCTGGCGCTCTACAACACGTGCTCGGATCTCGATGCGCTGGCCGCGGCGCTGCTGCGCATCCAAACCGCCAGACCAGGCCGCGCGGTCTGAGCTTCAAACAAGTACGGCGGAGCCGACTGCATGTCTCGCAGTCAGCTCCGCCCCTCCGAAAAGCCTCCGAACGGAGCCGCGACCATAGGGAGCGGCCCTTTCGATAGAACCGAATCTGCCAGTCGAAAACCTAGTTACTGCCGCGAAGCGGTCTGGTTCGCAGCGAGCAATTGCTCCACTTTCGCAATGAACTCCGCCTTCTCTTTCTTGTAAAGTTCGCCGCTGCCGGGGCTCGGGAATCCGGCATGAACGAATTTCACGAGACCGTCCCGGCCGACGAAGAACGTGGTGGGCCAGGAATCCCAGTCGGCAGCTTGCGGCAGCTTGACTTTGGCGGTGCTGGTTTCTCCGCCCAGCAGAACGGGATACTTGGCCCCGTACTCCTGGACAAGTGTCTTCAGCCGCACGGGGTCGGCGAGTTGTTCCGGCTCTTCGAAATCCAAGGCGACAATCTCAAGGCCTTGCGCGTGATACTTGTTGTACAGCGCGGGAAGGAACTCGTCTTCGTCATGGCAGTTCGGGCACCAACTGCCGGTAACGTTGACTAACACGACCTTGCCCTGAAACCGCTCGTCCGTATTGGATACGATGTTGCCGTTCAAGTCCGGAAAACGGAAAGTGAAAGGTTTCGTGGGGTCGGTGACGCGCGTGTGCTGGTCCGCGTCGGTCGGCAGGTCGAGGCCCTTGGCGCGTGCCTGCTCCGGCCGCACGGCGCTAATCACTCCTTCGTGGTGCTGCCCCTTCAGGTCGACCGCCAGTGTCCCGTCGTCTTGCGGCGTGACAACCAGCAGCGCCGGTCGCCCGCCGGAGAAGTGACTCAGTACGAATTTTCCGTCCTGATAGCTTCCCGTCAGCGTTCCGGTATCGCCATCCACGCGGAGAATCGCGCCAGAAACCTCGGCGCCGTGCTGTTGAATAATGAACTGCCATGCCTTCTCGTCATGTTTGCGGCTACTTACTCCCTCCAGGTACCAAAGGCCGGAGATATCGGGAGCCTTCGCCTTCGATGGAGCCTGGCGCACGGCGCGAACCGCGTGGATCGGCAGCGGCTTGCCACGCGTGGTGTACTCGCCGTCGAGGACACCGTCTTTCAATGTCGCTTTCAGCACCGAAGCATAAGTGTCGAAGCTAAGAACCAGAGAACCGTTTTCGAACTTACCGCCGGTTGAGTTCTCGTGTTCGTCGCCGTTGAAGAACCAACCCTTGATGTTGGCCCCTTCGCCGGCAAATTCAATCTTGAAGGGGATTTCGGTCCCATTCAGATTGAGCGTCGCGTTCCAGAGTCCCGCAAGGCTCTCGGACCAGGCTGCTGGCGCGAATGCCAGGACAGCGGTCAATAATAATTGTCTCTTCATCAGTCTTCTCCTCTCTCGTTCAGCTATAGCTGGTCATAATTGTGTGCTAATTCCGTGCCGGTTCGGCGTGCGGGTCCACCTCGGTTAGTGGACGATCCCAATGCACTAACGTCAGCCGCCAGCGCTGCTGCTCCTCCTTACGGAACGTCTCCTGATCCGGGAATAGCTTTTGGGCGATGCCGCGCGCCTTGGTCCGCGCCGCCGCGTCTTTGTAGTAGATCAGCACGCGCAGATCCCAGCGTTCGCTCTCGCCGACGTGGCCGCCACCCTTCTGTACGAGGTACTTGGTGACGAATCCCTCCTTAACCTCCTCGTCGAGGATGGCAATCTGGTATTTCCTGAAGATCTTGTACCAGTCGTCGAAATACCCCCACTGCGTGGTGTAGACCCATTCGACGATGGGAGGGGCTTCGGCGGCGGGCTGAGACGGGGAATCCTGCGCGAAGGCCGGACGGACGGCGCCGATCCAGGCCATAGTCGCCCAGATGGCCAGGGACGCGAAAAGGTGTTGGGGTTTTAAGTAATTGCTCATTGATTACTCTCCTTGAGTTGAGTTAGAACGTGAATCGCGCACCGAGTTGGATCAGCCGCGCGTTGTTGATTTGGCTCGTGATCTTGCCAAAGGTCGGGCTGGTATAAGTTGCGTTGGGATTGCCGAAATAGGGCGTGTTGGTTGCGTTGAGTGCTTCGGCGCGGAACTGGGCCTTCAGCCGCTCGCCGACGGCAAAGGCCTTGAACAAGGACAGATCCCAGTTGAATAATTGGGGACCGCGGACGGTGAGGAACGGGTTAATATCGCCAAAGGTGAATTCGGGCGCCTGGGAGAATGCCGCGGGGTTCAGCCAGTCGTTAAGACGCGAGTCCGTCGAGCCCGACGTGGCAGCGGGCACGCCAGTCGCGTTGGGACGCTGTAAGCTGGCGCCGATCACACTGTTGTTATTCGGCTGGGTTATCTCCAGCGGAAATCCGGTCTGTACGATGCCGATCGCATTGGCGCACCATCCGCCCGCAGCCGCGTTGAGCAGCCGCCCGCTCTTCAGGAACGGCTTCCCTTTTCCAAATGGCAGTGCATAGGTAATTGCCGTGGTGAACCGGTTGGGTGCGTCCTGCGTGGAGAGGCTTTGCTCGGCGCCCTTGTCGTATGCGTTCTGCGCACCGGTGAGTGAACTGATTTGGGCCGCTCCGGCGGTGCTCACGCCGAGAACGTTCGACTCGCTGCGCGACCAGGTATAGGATGCCAGCAGACTCAGCCCGCTCGCCAGGCGCCGTTGCGCCCGAAAGTAGCCGGCATAGTAATAAGCCAGCCCGGTATCGGAATTGTAGAGCGCCACCGACGTGTATTGCGGAAAGGGCAGCAGCAATTGCGCCTTGCTCACGGTCGCCGTACCCACGGTTCCCACGCCGCCGTTGTTATAGAGCGGATTGGCGACCTTTTGCGTTAGCGCCGAACCGAGCGAGAAATACGACGGGTTGAGCTGGTCGATATTCAAGCCGCTCTCGTTGAGATGGAGCGAGTGCGAGCCCAGAAGACCGACGGTCAACACGAATCCGGCTGGCGCCTGCCGTTGCACTTCGAGCGAGTATTCCTGAACATACCCTGCCGATTGCGATCCGTTCGCAAATACCGTGATCGCCTGGCCGATTCCGGAAAGTCCTCCCAGCGTGTTTCCCGTCGGTTGCAGCAGCCCGTTCGGATAGGGATCCGCAAGCGAACCGGCCGGTAGAAAGTTTCCGTTAGTGGAAGTCACGATGGAAGTCGTCTGCGAGTACCCAGCGGTGTTTTGGAAACTGAAAAATCCCGGCGCCCAATAGATTCCGTATCCGCCGCGCACCACGGTCTTGTCATTCGGCGAATACGCCAGGCCGATTCGCGGCGCCGGCTTTACGGCAAGCGGGTCGCCGGTTTGCGTCGGATTGCCATTCACTCCCGCATATTCCACCTGGCCGGGAATCTGGAGGCCCGAGACATTCTGTTGCAACGGGTTGGCCACGGCCGGATTGAAGCCGACGATCAGCTTGTTGTTGGCTTCCTGAACTCCCGATTCGTGCTCGAAGCGGAGCCCGAAGTTCAGAGTCAGTTTGGGTGTGATTCGAAAGTCGTCCTGCACGAACCCGCCCAGGTAATGCACGAAATCGTTGAACTTGGCAACCACGCCCATGCTGCCGCTGGTGGGGTAGCCGAGCAGCAGCGTCGCCAGGTCCGCTCCGGTTCCGGCCGTCGAGACTTGCGGTGTGGCGCGCGTGAAAACGTCGGTAAACCCGAGGCTGGTCGGGCCGACCGCGGGCGTACCAAAATCGTGCAGCGTGCGGAAATCGAATCCGGTCTTCAGCGTGTGCCGGCCGCGAAACTTGGACAGCGTGGTGTTGAATGAGCGCCCGTAAAATACATCGCGGGTGGTCGTGCCGCCGCCGTAACTGGCAAGCGTGCCCATGGTGACCGCGGGAAACGCGGCATCCAGAGTCTCTGCCGCGAGCGATGCCGGAAGTCCCAGGGTGGTCAAATCGAATCCGGCGCTGGCCGTGGGGAAACTCGTGGTGAAAAACCGGTTGAATCCCCAGCGGGCCGTGAGCACCGTGGTGGGGTCCAGCGTCTCCGTCGCATTCGCCTGCGTGGCGTCGATCCGCCGATAGAGCAGGCTTTGGCCGGGCGATGCCAGATTGCCGAAGGTGGAAGGTGCGTCCGTCTCCCCGGTTTTCTGATGAACGTAGGAAGCCGAGGCGCTCAGCCGGCTGCCGAACTGCTGGTCGGCTTTGAACGTGTATTGGTCGCCGCGATTCGGATAACCGCCCGTGAAATTGAAGTTAGTGGCTCCGTAATAGGGCGTGGGAGCGTTCGGGAGCGGGTAGTAAGACGCCAGCTTCAGTCCGATCGAACTCAATTCGCTTTGCGGGATGATGTTTCCGGCGAACGGCGTGCGGGCTCCGGTGGAGGTGGTGCTGAGCGGGTCGTAGATAGTCTGCAACCCTCCGCCGGCGGCGTAGCTCTGCGAGAAATTGCCCGTGCGCTCGAGCGCCGTCGGCACCGAGAGCACAGTGTCGCCGCCGTCCTGCTGCCGGTATGCTTCGGTGGCCACGAAGAAGAACGTCTTATTGTGCCCGTCGTAGAGTTTGGGAAGCACGACCGGGCCGCCCAGCGAAGCGGCCCAATCCCGAAATGGCTGTGCCGCGGTGGGCTGGCCGGCTGCATTCGAAAAATAATTGTTGGCCAGCCAGTCCGTTTGGCGGATGTGGCCCACCGCGCTTCCGTGCACATCGTTGCTGCCGGAACGCAGCAGCGAATTGAACGTTCCGCCGCCGGTACGGGACGCTTCCGCGTCGTACGTGCTGGCCTGCAGCTTCACCTCTTGGACGGTTTCAGGCGACGGGACGAACACGGCACGGTTGTTCGAGTCCGTGATCGAGATCCCATCCACCAGAACGTTATTGGTGCGCACCGGCCCGCCGGCGATCGAGACCTGGGAGTTCGCGTTCTGGTCCTGCATGCGGCCCATCTTGGGGTTGGCGACAAACACGACCGTTTGCGCCAGCTTGCCGGCGAAGAAGGAATTGCGTCCAAGAATGGGCAGGTCCGTGATCACCTGGCTGTCGAGCACCTGGCCGGTCGATGCCTCGCCGGTTTCGAGCAACGGCGCCTCGGCGGTGACATCGATCTGGTCGGTGACTTGGCCTAACTCGAGCTTGAGATCCACCGTGGTGGCGCTTTGCGTCGTGATCACGACGTCCTTACGCTCCAGGCGCTTAAAACCCGCTGCCTCGGCGCTAACCGTGTACGTGCCAGGCGTGACGGCCGTGAATACGTACTCGCCTTGATCGTTGGTGATCGTCGCGCGGCCTACCCGCGTGGCTTGGTCGGTGATGGTAATCTTGGCCGCCGAGGTAGCAGCCCCGTCCGGATCTGTGATGCGGCCCCGTAGAGAGCCCTGGAAGGTCTGTGCGAATGCCGAACCGGAAACGAGGAGAGCAATGAGAAATAGCTTCATAAGGTTTGCCTTTCAGTCCTGGATATTGGCCGGAGCGAGCTCGGTCTGCCGAACTACTCCAGAGATCAAGAGGTCAAGGACTCGTTCCGCTTGGGAAGCAGAGATACAAAGCCCCCACCTCTCTACTGCAAAGATTTGTTGGTGGAGAAACGCCAGGCAATGCCTGGCGCGTGACGTCCAAGACTAGCGGCAACAACAACAGCAGAGGAAACCGGAACGGAGGGCGGAACTAGATGAAGGAGACCGGTGGACAGCCAAGGCCGGAGCCTTCGCTGAAGCTGTCGGCGCCGGACCGGAATGCGAATGGAACTCGAAACTCATGCTAACTGCTCCTGTTTGCTGGATCAAAAACGATTGTCAGGGCACCGGAAAGACAACGCCCGTCTCTATATCGTCCATTAATCACATAGAGTATACTGTGATTCGCACGCATCTGTCAAGAAATTTGGAAACAAATTGCCAGAGAATGCATGTGCGGTGTGCCCGCTCCTTTTTGTCTCCACGGCCTTCGCGGTCCTGGAAACTCCGACAGATGCGTCAGCCTCCAGCCTGGTCGCGGCTGCCGCCCGGCTCAACTTCAAAGGCAGCACGCCAATCGCGCCCACCTGAGTGGCGGCCGGGACCTGCAACACTCGGAAGCCCGGCGAGAAGGCTGTCACGAAGTAGGAACCGGCCGGCAAATCCCGAAACGAGTATTCGCCAGCCTTGGACGCCACCGTGGCGTAGGCGTGTGCCGAAGCCCTGTTTTCAGCCTTCACAACGGCCCCCGAAATCGCCACGCCCGATTGGTCGAGTACGGTGCCGCGGATTCCGCATCGAATGGACTGCGCTTCCGCCGTGCGGAAAAGCGACACAGTAATGATGAATGCCAGCAGTGTCCGCCTCAACCCGGCGGTAGTTCTCGGATGCATTTGCCTCGGCCTCCCAGCAGTCATTGAACACTTCCGGCCAGGAAACCGCCTCGCGGTCCCTGGATCACAAGAGTCTGCTATTGGCGACGACAGAGACAGGACTGGTACTGGCAAAAGAGACTCAGACGGCCGCCGCTGAGGAGTGTAGTGTGCTGCATGGAATAATGCATATAATTTCTAGCGACAAATAAATCCTATCAGTGCAACGTCTGGAATGCAAGCCGCTGTTCGCGCCCAGCGTCCGCTCGCTCGATCGCGCGGTTCGGCTCCGGTGGTGCGGCCCACGCCGAAAACGCGCCCACCAGGCGTTCCAGAATGCCGCGGTTGCGCGTGAAACGGCGTCGGCGGCTCCGCAGAAACTCGAACGTGAACGGCGAGTGGCTTTCCAGTTCCCGGACGTAAGCGGCCGAGTAGAACTGCCGTGCTTCGCCCACGGCCCCCGTGAGGAGCATGAAGAAGCTGGTGCGGATGAGCTCCTTGATGGCCGGGGGCGCGGCCGCACCGATTCCATCCAGATCCGCCAGCACACGGGCGCCGAAATGAAAGGCGCGGTTGGTCACGGCGTCGAGCGGCTGGCGTCCCGCCGCCTCGGAGAAGGCAGTGCGGATGCCGTCCCGCGCGTCGGCGGCGACATCCTGCAAATCGTCGCCGAGCTGGAGCGCGACGCCCCAGGCAAAAGCAAACTCGGCGGCGGTTGGCGCGAGCGTACCCGCGGCGAGCCAGGCGTCCGCAAGCACCGATGCCCCGCCCTTCTCGAAGACGATTTCGAGGGTGTCGCCCAGGCCGGCCCCAGCCGCATGGTGCAGATCGAGGCTCTTCTCCTGCGCGCGTTGGATGCCGCACAGGCTGGCAAACACCTCGGGACAATCGGCCCTGCGGTACTGGCTTTCGATCAGGCTAACCAACGCCCAGGCCTGCTCCTCATGCCGCCCGGCGGGCGCAAGCCGCGCACCCGCCAGGCGCGCCGCGAAACGCCGGTTAAACGCCTGCTTATCGGCTTTCGAAACGCGCGGGTGGTCGAGGTAGTTGTCGGTACAGGGGTAGAGCATGCTGTACCCGAAGATCGCGGGAGTCAGCCGCGCCGGCAGGCCCAGCAAAATCTGGAGGCCGTTCGTCGTCCACGCGTTGCGGCTGGCCTGGAAGATGTCGGCAGCGCTGATGGACGGATCGAAGAGCCGGGCGGCGCGGGCGAATTCCCTGCCCGTTTCGGTGAAGCCGCCGGTGAGCAACAGATCGAGATGGCGGTCCTCGAAATCGAGCGCCTCGCGAGCGAAGAGGCGGAACGCGGCGGCCAAGCGCTCTTCCGCCGCGGCCTGCTCTTTCGGATCGGCCCGCGCGGCGCGCAGTTCGTCTTCGACGGCTCCGAGGTAGCGGTCGAAGTGCCCTTCGCGGCGGGCCTGCTCGCGCGCTGGATAGGAGGGCAGAAAGGCGGGCGGCGCGGGATCGGCCTGGCGCCACCACTCGAGAAGCCGGGCCATGACGGCGTGCCATTCGCGTAGCATGTCTCAAACAATGCTACGCGGATGTCGCGCGCGATGTTCCGTGGCAATCGACCAGGAAGGAGGGTCGCGCGGATTCGGTCTATTTGGCCTGCCTAAGCTCGAAGGTTGCCAGGTTCATGTTCCCTTCCGTCAGAACGTGAACGGTGAGAACGCTCTTGCCTTCTGGAAGACGAACCTTCGCGATTCCCGGCGCAAGACTCCAGTGGTGCCATTGCCGCCACGCAAGCGGGTCGGAAGCATTGAACGTAGAGGCGATCGTCAACGGCCCGGTGGCTGCCTCTCCATTCACATCCAGAGAGATGGTCCCGCCGCGATTGGAAGTGTAGAGCAGGTCGGCCGTGTACTCGCCGGCTTGCGCCACCTCGACCGTCATGTTGAACCACTCGCCCGGCTCGGTCCAGCCCACATAGAGCATATTCGCGGGCGGCTGCACCTGCTCGAACGGGTTGTCGTCGATCTGCGGGTCCAGCTTGAATTTGGTGTAAGAAGTATCCACGCCCTCGCCCATTCGGAACTCATTCAGATAGGATCCATTGGCCGGATTGAGCTCCCCGCTGCCATGGTTCTTGGCATCCGCATCGTGATAGGCCACGCCCTCTCCGCCGCGGTCGTAATACGCGCAGTGCACCACGCCGGGAATCTTCTGCGCCCCGCCGTGATAACGGGCGTCCTCGTAGGGAGTTCCCTTGTAATGACTCAGAAAGTCCGTATTCGAAGCACCGAGCGCCGGGATTGCGAACAGGGCGGCCATCACAGGCAACCGCAAACCGGATCGCGACAGATTTCTTTTCACTGGCTACCACCTCCGGAAGCGAAGAAACGATCACACCGATCCAGTGACCGTCAGTGATCGTACCGTAGCAACACCGAAATCTTACACCCTCATCGTTCTCACCCGCAATGATCCGCTGACGCCACCTGACGGCATCGCCTGGGTTGTCGGTTCGAGTCCTATCCGGGGAGCCAGATCCGCATTCTCCAGGTAGGACTCGAACTCTAGCCGTCTCCAGATCGAGCCTAACTAACGAAAGGGTCCACGATGCGCACACCAGCATTGGCGAAATCAGCACGGTTTCTCGTGGCAACCGCCAGTCCGTGGATGGCGGCCGTCGCCGCGATGAGGCTGTCTTTGATCGGCATGGCTTTCCCGGTTGCGCGGAGACGCGCCAGCAGTTCCGCCCATTTCAAACCCGTTTCCGCATCCCAGGGCAGACAATAGAGACGTGCCACACCGGCGTTGAACCAGCGTTCCAGGGCCGTTCGCTTTCTCCCTTTCGCCAGAATAAGAATCCCGAACCGCAGCTCACCGAGAATCACGGGATCGACGGCGATGTCCGGCTCATTTGCGCGAAGCCACTCGATGACACGCGGATCGGGGCTCGGCTTCGTCGGCTCGCTGAGTATGTTTGCGTCGACCAGGTATTTCACAGCACGTCCGTGGATTCAGAGTTGATGGGCACGAAGAAATCCTTGTGTGGACAGGCGAGCAGCCAGTCGATGGCGCCATCGTTCGGCCGGGCCGCGCGCCTCACGAGACGATAGTCTCCGCAGTCGAGACGCTCGACGTCGAACTCCTGCCCCGGTTTGACACGATCCATCTTTCGAAGATCGGCCGGCAGAACGATCTGGCCCTTGGAAGAAACAGTGGTTCTCATGAATGTAAGATATCGTCTTACCCGTGCCGTGTCAATCACCACCACCCGAACCCAGTGAAGGTCAGACCCGCAACAAATTTACCGGTCATCACGTCGGGAACCCCGCGAAAGTTGTGAAAGCGCCTCCGAAGGGGAGGCATCAAAATCGCATGATCCTTCGAATTTCCGGTTTGTGCGCGTCTACACCCGCTTGGCCCGGCCAGTCCTATCGTTTGGCGATTGTGCGCTGAAAGCTCGCCCACGCGATGGGATCCTGGACGCGATTCGGGCAGTTGGAGCCGCTGCCTGTAGCAGCACGGACAATTCCGGCACCCTCCCGATCAACGGATAGTTCGGCGTCTTCATTGTGACGCCACCGGTACCTGCACCAGCAACTACAATGAGTTGGGCCACCTGACCTCGGTAAGCACCGCCGCGCTCGGCACCACGCCGGCTACCGTCAACACGTATTCCCAGTTCGATACAATGGGTCGTGTGCTAGCCAGCAGCCAGCAGATCGGCAGTGGGAACGCTTACGGCTTCACTTATGCGTACGACCACTCCGGGGCGCTGGCCAGCACATTGTACCCCTCGGGAAGGACCGTAACCAATACCTTCGACTCCTCAGGCCGCATCTCGGCGGTCAATGGAACTCTGACGGGCAACCCAACCACGCCCTATGCCGCCAACGTGCAATATGCCGCGCAGGGCCCCGTTCAGAGCTTGACCATGATGAACAGCTTGGGCAACAATGTCCTGAGCGAGAGCTGGAGCTTCAACGCGCGGCAGCAGCCGAGCAGCCTCACCGCGACCAGCGCCGGCGGCACACAGCTCATGAATCTGGGCTGGACGTACTCGCCGTCCCCGACGATCCTGACGACCGACAACGGCGATATCCTCACCCACACCATAGCGCGCTCCAGCGGCTTAACCAGCCCGGTGACCCAGAACTTCTCCTACGCGGATCCATCCAACCGGTTGAGCTCGGCGTACGAGGGCAGCAGCGTCTGGTCGCAGAGCTACGGGTACGATGCCTTCGGCAACCGGGCCGTGACGGCGGGTGTTTGGCCGGGACTGACCCCACCCATGCCGAACGCGGGTTTCACGCCGCAGACCGTGAGCCAGTTCAACAATCAAAACCAATGGAAGCGCGGCGCGGGAGACTCCTACGATGCCGCCGGCAATCAACTCTCGGTGGCGCAATTCGCAAGTTTTGCAACGGCTGGCAGCACGTTCAGTTACGACGGCGAAAACCGGCTGCTGACAGCGAACATGGCGCTGCAAGGAGGGCCGAGCTTCGTGTATGACGGGGAAGGCCGGCGCGTGCAAAAGACGTCTGGCTCCGTAACCATCACGTACATACACGATGCCAAGGGCGACCTGGCGGCGGAGTACAGCACGGCGCCGGACCCGGCCGTCGGCACTCAATATTTGAGCGACGACCACCTGGGTAGCACGCGCCTGATTACGGACTGGAACGGGATTCCGCAGCGCTGTTTCGACTATTTGCCCTTCGGCGAGGAAATCCCGGCGGGGATCGACGGGCGCGTCATTGGCTCGTGCTACGAAGCGATGAACACCCCGGCTCAGTATCCGACCTCCGCGGACGTGGTGAACCAGAAGTTCACAGGCAAAGAACGAGATTCGGAAACGGGCCTCGATTACTTCGGGGCGAGGTATATGAGTTCGGCGCAGGGGAGATGGACAAGTCCTGACGTCGTAAATGTGACCGACGAACGG
>JBELAO010000043.1:0-43005 GCA_049508735.1 Bryobacteraceae bacterium
GCCTCGGCAGCCATTTTCTCTGTCGTCGACGAGCAAGGCGATGGAATTGCCGTGTTTGAGGATGCGACCTGACCGCTCCCTCCGGTCGCGGCTCCGTTAGCCGAACGTGCGCGACCCTATCGGGCTAGCATCGTGAGTTCCCGCCCTCACGATGCGCCTCGTTCTTGCCCAGTTCGGTGATGCCCAGGCCTATTCCCATGACGAGGTTGGAAAACCCAAGCACTGTGAGGCCGCCGGAAATACACCAGATCCCAACCAGAACCCCAGCACCGCAAATCCGCGGCGCATGGCTCGTGCTCGTTGCGTCTCGCGGGTGCCGGGCTGGGTTCCGTACTCGAACATGCTCGGATACAAGCCTATCAGGCGCTACAGCGAATTCAAATACGCGATCAGATCGCCCATTTGCTGGGCGGTGAAGCGGGGCCATTCGAGGTTGCGCCGCTCCATGCTTTCGAGCATGCGCGGGCCGTGCTCCCACAGCACGGAAAGCATGGTGATGTCGGAATAGGCGTCCTTGCCTTTGCCCAGTGGCGGCGCACCGGAGGCAGGGTCGCTGTGGCAGGTGACGCATTTCTTTTCCGCAAATACTTTCTTGCCGCGCTCCGCGTTGCCGTCGCCGTGAAAGTACTGCTTGGTCCAGATGTAGCCGGTGATCTGCCGCATTTCTTCCTGGGAAAGCTGCGGCGGCGGATTCTTCATACTCGGCTCGTGGTTCCACATATCGACGGCGATTTCGGTCAGCGTCTGGTTGTGGAGGCGGGTCTCCAACGCCAGTTTGCCGACGTGGCAGGCGGCGCAACCCTTGGATTGGAACAGCGCCGGGCCGGCATCGGTGGGCGCGAACAGGAAGTTGTGCGCCAGGGCCTTGGTTTGCGGCAGGTTTTGCAAGTAAACCAGGATGTCGGTGAGCTGCTGCGCGGTGAGGTCGCCCCAGGCGATTTTCTGTTTGGCGAAGGCTTCGCGCATGGAGGCGCCGTGGTTCCACATCTGCTGGGCCAGCACCACCGGGTCGGCCAGAGATTCCCACTGCGTCACCGGCGGCGCCACCGGATTGGGCGACCGGTCGATACCGTGGCAGGAGGCGCAATGCTTCTGCGTGAACTCCAGCTTGCCGCGGCCGGCATCGCCCGGTTTCTCAAAATAGCGCGCGGACACGAAGTAAGCGAACAGGTCGGCGGCCGATTCCTGGCTCAACACGGCTCTGACGATGCCACGCTGCTTCATGCCGGCCCACATATCGGGCGCGTGGTTCCACATCAGGCTCGTCAACGCGGTGGGCGTGTAGTCGCGGTCGATGCGCCGCCCCAGGTCCGGCGCCAGGTTCGCGCCGCGGCCCTTGACGTTGTGGCAGCGGATGCACTGCTCGGTTTCGAAGAGCTGCTCGCCGCGCCGCGCATCGCCCAAAACCATATCGGCCGCGGGCGCGATCGACGCCAGAACGGCGCCGGCGGCCATCGCTCGTCGAAACCCTCGTAAGATGGACATGACTGGTCTCCTATTGCGTCACCCTGAGTCCGGTGATGAAGGCATTCGTCCGAAATCCATCATACAGGTAAAACGACTGGCCGAAACCGTAATATTGCCACTCGGCGTTCCAGGAGACGTGCTTGTGCACGGGTATGGAGACGCGCGCCAGAGGCTCGTAGAAACGCGAAGGGGCGCTGCCGGAGGAAACGAACATCGACCCGCCCAGGGTCAGCTTGCCGTCCTTGATGCGCGGCAGCGCCAGATTGATGGCCGTGGTGGCGGTGTGCGCGTTGTCGCGATATTCGGAAACCGCGGAACTGAGGAACGGCAGCGTCAGGTAGTCGATATTCGAGCTGACCGTGGAGCGGTCGTACTCGCCCATCAGGCTGATGCGCTTGGCCGAATCCGGCGTCCACAAAATCGAGAGTGCGTTGTCGCGGCTCTGGAAACTATAGTTGACTCCCTGTGCCGGGTTCTGATTGTTCAACACCTGGAAATTGGCCTGCAGCGACAGCGCCTTGGCAACCTGGTAGCGCGCACGCGCGCGGCCCTTCTTGTAATCGTTCAGGCTGGTGCGGAAGTAGATGTCGTCGCTCGAGGCGCCCTCGAAGTCCAGGTTGATGGTCAGCTTGTCGAGCGCGCGATAGGTCAGCCCGCCGATGCCGCTGTTGCGTTTCAACTGGCCCGTGGCCGGCGGACCGGTCTCGCCAATCGTGCCGGATAGCGTCTGCGCATCGCCCCACACGTAACGCCAGCCGCCATGCAATGTGATCCGATTGGTGACATCGTACAGTGCGTCGATTTGCTCCTGGTTGTAGTTGACGTACTGGGTGAGGCCGCCGGTCGCGTTCAGCGATGTCGCGAGGAGGCCGCTGGCGCTGGCGAAGGTCCCCGAAGCGAGCGCGGTGACAATCTCCGGCGCGGCCGCGTCGTGGTAGCGGTCGGTCATCCACGATTCGATCACCCGCAGGCGGCGGAACGGGCGCGCCTCGAATCCCAGATTGCCCGTGGTGTGCGGCTGGTTGTCGGTGCCGGTGCCCATGGTCGACAGGCTGCTATAGAAAAGCAACGTGCTGATGTCGAGGAAATTGCCGGCGGCGATTTCGGAAAAATGAATGTCCGTCTTCGGCTCACTGTACAAGAACTGACCGTAGACATCGAACCACGGCGCCAGGTGCGAAGTGAACAGCACCTTGCTGTAGATGCTGTGCCCGCGAATGCCGTAAGCCTGCTGGAGACCGCTCAGGCTGAGCGTCTGGCCGAAAATGGGCTCCGTGTTGTCGCCCGTCAGCAGAGTGGCGTCGGAGGCCTGGTCGTTATCCTTGTAAGTCGTCCCGCCCTCTTCCAGTGTGAGATGGAAACGGGTATATTCGATGTGCACGCCGCCGCGGTAATTCTCGGTGCTGTCGGAGAGCAAGGTGGGCACGGCGTATTCGTTGTTCGAATCCTGCACCCAGGTCTCGATGCCGCGGCCGGAGCCGGCATTGTGGTCGAAATCCAGATAGGGAATGAAGTGGCCTCCGGGAAACAGGTCCAGTCCGGCGCTGAGGGCGCGGCGGCGGATATCGAACGACTGCTCGTCGAAACCGCCCGGCGCGCCGGGGTTGGCGAACGAAGGCACGGCGTTGAAGTAGGCGATGTTGCGGTAATCGAAACTGAAATCGTAAGTCCGCTTCTTGCGGATGTCGGCGTGGGCCGTGCTGTATGGGTCGCCACCCCAGCCGTAGGCGCGGACGTCCATCTCGTCAAACAGGTGCGTTTTGGGATCGCGAAGAGTGAATTCCAGGCCGAACAGCTTGGGGCCCTGGCCGAGGTTGACCACGCTGCGGTACTCGTCCATGCTGCCGTTCACACCGGTCAGCCAGCGATAGCCGAAATCGATGCTGCCGTGAAAATCCTCGCCGGCGCCGGGAGCCGGGTTGTCGGCGGACGCCTGGGCGGACGTGGCGGTGGCGGTCTGGGCCTCGGCGGCAGGCGCAGCGGGCTGGGCGGGCGCGGCAGCGGCGGCTGGCGCGGCGCTCGCCGGCGGCTGATCCTGCGGCGGCGTTGGCGGCGTTGTTTGCGCTAGGGCCGGGACGATCAGGAGTAGGGCCAGTAGAAATCTCATTTGAGAAGATTCCGGTCCACATAGGACCCATGCACCTTCTGATGGCAGATGGTGCAATTCTGGAAGCGCGGCAGGCGCATGTCATGGAAGGATGGCGGAACCGTTCCCATGGTTCCGTTGGCGGAAAGCGCCGGCTGCGACAGGTTGGCGTGGCATTCAAGGCAGAGAAAGCCGACTTGCGCCCGCGTCAACATGCGCGGGTTGGCCGAGCCGTGCGGCTGGTGGCAGGCGGTGCAGCCTTCCATGCGCACCGGAGCGTGCTCATAGCTGAACGGCCCGCGCTTATCGCCGTGACATTTGAAACAGCCCGGCTCGTTCGCATCCACCGTCTGTAGCCCATGCGGGAGCACGCTGCCGTGGGGATTGTGGCAATCCACGCACGACATGGCGCCTTCCGGCAGCTTGTGTCTGTAGGGGCGCATGAAGCTGGCCCATATGTCGGTGTGGCAGGCGGCGCACTGGCGGTTGATATCGGCAGGCTTGCGCGCCACCAGGCCGTCGGGACCGTTCTTGTGGATGGCGTGGCAGCCTACGCAACTCACCTGGTTCTTGGCATGGCTGCCGTTGATGCGGCCCACGTGGGTTGGCTGGCTGAGATGGCAGGAAAGGCAGATTCGGTCGGCCGCGGCCGCAGTCAGCTTGGCGGGCTGCCGAATGTCGGCGGCGTTCATCGAATCGGCGTGCTGGCTGCCCGGGCCGTGGCACGCTTCGCAGGCTTGCGTGGTGTGCCCGTACTTCTTATCGGTCTCCACCAGGTGGTGGGGATTCTTGAGGAACGCCTTGAAGATATCCTCGTGGCAGGTCTGGCAGGTTTCCGAGCCAACATAAGTGGCTGGCTTGGTTGCCGCCGGTTTCGCTTGCTCAGCCGCAGTCTGCGGCGCAGGGGCGCCCGGTTTATCCTGAGCGCCCCTGGCGGCGATGGCGACCAGCGCCGCCCCCAGCAGGGCAAACCGCGCCTTGGAGGGCGGTCGCGACATGACGGTCATCTCCTATTTGCCGGCGTGAACTACATCTACATCATACGCTGCGCCGGTATGCAAGATGGCGCGGCTACTGTGCATGCACTGAGCCAACCGAGTACTGCGCGCCGGAGCCGTGGCAAACGCTGCAGCTCTCTCCCAGCACATCGGTATTCGCCAGGAAATGGGCCGATTCGCCCTCCGAAACGTGACAACCGCTGCAAGCCGACGAAACGGGCTGCACCGGGTTTCCGGTTGCCCCTTGGATCCAGCCCTGGGGATCCTGAACCAGGTTCAAACCGACCGGCAGATTCTGCTCGCTCGACTTGGTGTGGCAGATCGCGCAGTCCTGCATGTAGGTGGCGCTTCCGGTCGGGCTCATCACCGGGAAGAGTATGCCGGAGAAGTCGCTGGTGGCTCCGCCATGGCCTACGACGACGTACGGATACTTGGGCGGCCCGCCTGGGTTGGTGGCGGCGTTCACACCATCGTGGAGGCGGTGGACCAACAAATTGAAGTTGATGCCTTGGTTGGGTTCGGCCTTTAATGCCGCAACCGTGGAGCTGGGGCGGGTGGTGAAATCCGTGTTCGACGGATTGTGGCACAGCACGCAGTATTCGACGTTGCTGCGCAGGCCGCCGTGCAGCGAGAGCGCGACGTGGCAGGCATTGCAGTTGCTTTCGAGAACGATCGTGCGCCGCGGCGCTACTGCGGAGCCATCCACCGAGAAATACACTACCGGGTTGTTGACGCCTAGCTCGACGCTCTGCTGCGTGGTATCGCCGGCATCCACCGTCACCGTCTCTCGCGCCTCGCCACCCACAACGTAGGTCCCGGTGGAACCCGTGGGAATGACATGCGTGAAGGTATACGAGCAAGTTCCGCCGGCGGCGCAGGTCGCGGCCGTGGCGCTCTCGGTCACATAACCCGGAGTGGTCGAGTTGGCTCCAAAATTGGTGGCGCCGTAATCGGAAGTCGGACCTGAGATGGTGAATGACAGGGTAGACGCCTGCGATAGAGGCAGGTTGTTGCCCTTGTCGTCCGTCAAGGTGAAGTTCACCGTGGGTGCTTTGCCGGCGGTGGTATTGGTCACGCTGGTAATGGCCAGGTTGAAGCCGGCTAACAGCGTATCCGGATTCTGCGGATACAAAGCCGCAGTGTCGGTAGGCACCACGTGCGCGCCCAGGATGGAGGCATCGAAGGGCGTCTCGCCCTGCGGGATATGGCAGTTGGCGCACTCGGTGTCGTCCGCCTGGGGTCCGCCAGCGTGGTTGGGCTCCGAACCAGTGGAAAAGCCGGTAGCGAAATTGATATCGTCGTGGCAGGCGCCGCAGGCGGCTCGCGTGGGTTCCAGCAGGAACGCCTTGGCTTGCGCGGCGCCAGTGGTCTGGCTGTGGCAAACTTCGCAACGGCGCGGATCGGCGGGATCGATCACCGTGGAGAAGTTACTGAAAGCTCCCCCGTAACCGGCAATTTCGTATGGGGCGCCGGGCGTTGTCGATGTGCCAACCACGCTGGGCAACTGGGATCCCATATGGATCTTGTGCGCCATTACCTTCAAGTCCAGCGAGTTGCCGGTTGTGGGATCGGCGTTTTGCGGCTGGTGGCACATGACGCACATGGCCATGCTATGGGCATAACCGCCGTGGAACGCCAAATCATAATGGCAGGTATTGCAACTCGAGGTGCTGACGACATCGCGAGTGGTGGTAACCGGCGATCCATTCGGCACGAAATTGAAGGTGGCGCCGGCATAGTTCGTGCCCAGGTTGAACGCCGTGAGATTTCGGTTCCCGTCGACCGCGACCGTGGTAGTCACGGTGGGGTCGAACCCCGAGGGTGCCTTAGCGATGAAAGTGTATTGGTATTGGCCGGGGCCTACCTGCGTGGCTGTGCCACCCAATTCGAAATCCGGGCGGGTGATGGTGCCCAGCGCTTTGCCGGTCGCCGGCGCTGTCGTATACGCCACATATTGTTCCTGGCCCTTGGGGATGTAAGCGGCCACATATGCCAGCGAGATGGCGCCAGGCGTGGTCGCCCCCGACGCATCCAAAGGCAGCCCATTGGGATCGCTGAGCGTGTACGTAACGCTGATGACGCCGGCGCCGGTGATGCTGGCCGAGTTGATGGTGATGCTCAAGCCGGGGTTGACGAAGTCAACCAGGGCCTTTGACGCATAAAAGGCCTTCTCCTGAGGTGAATACGGCGATTTGGACCCGCCGACCGAGGCGAGCGATCCCGCTACCAGCACCAACACTCCAAAAACCAAGAACGATGTGCGCATTGTTTCCTCCGCTCGAGCGCGCTAAAGAGCTACGCAATCGACCGGGCGGGAAGCGACCCGCAGGACGAGTACGCGCAAGACTGCCGAGCGACAAGAGCAAAGCACCTACCGAGCCAAACCATTCAAGCGAATCGGCGGCCCCAAAGTCTTTTGTTATCTTTATGCGGAATATTCCTACATGATGTTGGAAATTCCGCCTTCGACTCCTCTGGGTGAAAAAGCTGCGTCCCTGGGTGAAAAACCTGCACACGGTTGGGTGAAATCTCGCGGACGGGTGTGCCTTGGACCGACCCGGGTACCCACGGATGAGTGGTGGAGCGTGAGTCGTGCGGGCAGGACAAAAGCCGCAGTGCCCCCAGACGCGGCGGCTCGCTGCGCTGGGCGCGGGGGAACTACCGTGCCTCCTTCCGCGCCCAAGAGCATATTGAGATATTCTTGTGCTATTTACCGATATTTTGGATTGATTTCCGACGGTTATTCGGACTATTCTGAGTTTAGTGGTCGGCTATAGTGCTACAGATTACTAATAAATTAGTAGGCCAATGACAAACGCGATTATCCTCCCTCCACCTTGGTCGCCGGAACGCAGCCGTCTTTTGTCGGCGGATCTCATCCGGCGGCGGGCGCTCGAGCGCCTGTATCGCCGCCGGTTCGCGGTTGAAGAGTTGATTCACTCCCTGGAGGAGTATCAGCTTGCGCAGGAGAATGTGCCGGGCGAGTGCATCCGTCTGCGGCCCGCACCTATGTGGTCGTGAGTCCGCGGTCGATCGCGAACTTGACCAGTCCCACCAGGTCGTGGACGTTGAGCTTGCGAAACAGGCTGGCGCGGTAAGTGTCCACGGTCTTGGGGCTGATGTCGAGTAACCTGGCGATGTCCTTGGCGCGCAGACCATTCACGAGTTGATGGAACACTTCGAGCTCGCGGGGGCTGAGCGAAGAGAGCGGATTGCCGGATGGCCTCTCTTGGGGTTCGGTGAAAAGTCCGGCGCCGCGCAGCAAGGGAGATACGTAGACGCCGCCCTCGCCGACGAAAGTGACTGCATCCTGCAGGTGGCGAGCCGGACCGTCCTTTAATAGGTAAGCGTCCGCACCGGCGCGGAGAGCCCTGCGCACGGTGTTCTCCTCGCGGCTAATAGAGAGGATGATCAGCTTGGAGGGGCAACCGTTGGTTCGCAACTGGCGCACGACTTCAGTTCCGTCCATTCCCGGCATATGCAGGTCGAGGATGGCGAAATCGGGGCGCAACGTCTGGACCATTTCAAGCGCCGCGTGACCATCAGCGCATTGGCCCAGGACCCGCATGCCCTGCGCGGCGCAGAGCGCGGCGAATCCCTCCCGGACGATCGCATGATCGTCGGCCAGAACGACAGTCACGTGGCGTAATGGTTCCATCGTTACTTCCTAACGAGTGGCCTAAGCCGGAACGGCAAAAGGCGCGGACACCACCAGCTTGGTGCCGAGGGGCCCGCTTTCCAGAGTCATTTTTCCACCGGCCGCCACGGCTTGTTCCCGGATGGACCGCAATCCAAGTCCGGCCCCGATCATGGCCGGGGCGGCGGACAGCTCGGCGGTATCGATCCCGGGGCCATTGTCCCACACGGTCAGTTTAATCTCCTCGGCGCCGGCGGCCAGCGCCAGGCGAACGCGCGAAGCATGGGCGTGCTGGTCGATATTCGAAAGAGCTTCCTGTGCGGCGCGATAGAACAGCGCCTTGATTACCGGATCGGTCTGCGCGGGCAGGGCGGCGAGCGAAAGTTCGGCTTGGTAGCGTTGCGGAATCCCGCTGATCCGCCACAGTTGCTCCAACGCAGCTTCCAGTGTGAGCCGCTGCCATTCAGGGGGGTGGAACCGCGCGCCCACCGCCCGCACCAGCTCCAGGGCTTCGGAGGCGGAGGCGGAGATGCGGCCGAGCGTCTGCGCCGCCGCGGATTCGCCCGCCGGCAACTGCGCCTCCGCGACTTCCGCCTGGCGCAAGATGCTGACCAGCAATTGCCCCACACCCGTGTGCAGCTCGCGTCCCAGCCGGGCCCGCTCTTCCTCGATCAATTCGATAGCGACGCGCGCGCTTCCCGCTTGCCGCCGGCGGGAGTTTGCCATTCGCTTGCGCGCGGTCTGTTGCAGTCGGGAGAAGCGGCGCAGGTCTTCGCCTTCGAGCGGTTGGGGATCGGGTTCCTCGCTCCGTTCCCCCTCCCTGGAGAGCAGGTGCGCGCTCAGCAGTAGTCCATCTGCCGTGTCGGAGACAAATGTAAGGCATAAGCCACGAGCAGGCCCGGAGGGCTGCCCCAAGGATTTCCCCGAGGCCGAAACAACAGTGTCCGCGAGACTGCGGGCTTCGCCGAGCGCGGCGCGCGCCGTTGGGCTCATCCAGAGCACTTGGCCGGCTTCGCTGCACTTGATCAGCATTGGGAATGAAGGTAAGCTCCCGACGGCCGGGCACATGCCTTTGCCAAGCGCGACCAGAGATATCCTTAAGCCAAAGGACTCTGCTTAAGGTTCGCAGAAACCAGGTTTGAGTATCAATCCGAGTACGTACCTAGTACCGGTACCAGAGCGCAGCGCCATCACCTCTCCCGGTTGCGAGCCGGCCAACGCGGCGCGAAGGTCTCGGCCCCGCGCGCCACATGCGCCGCATCTGTCTGCACGAACCTGCCGACCAGCCTGTGCCCTCCAGCCCGTTGTCGCCGGGCGGGGGATGTCGCATACTGGGATTGGCGGCCACGCCATGGCGAAGCCATCCATTTCCCCGGACACCGAGATCGTTGAGCAGCGCCGTCTGGTTCCGCTCTATCGGGTCGTCCTGCTCGATGACAACGACCACACCTACGACTACGTCATCGAGATGCTGCAGAAGATCTTCATCTTCAGCCTGGAACAGGCTTACCACCACGCCGAGGAAGTGGACCGCGCCGGCCGCACCGCGCTGATCACCTGCGAATTGCCGGAAGCCGAGTTCGCGCGCGACCAGATCCAATCGTACGGCCGGGATGCGCGCCTGCCGCGCTCGCTGGGCTCCATGTCGGCTGTGGTCGAGCCGGCCTGACCGGGAATTAGCCGGCTCCACTGCCGCCAGCCGTTCCGTCAATCAGCCGCAATAAGGTCCAATGGGCGCGCTCTACTGCTTCTTGGAATCGCCAAAGGTGATGGTGGATTCACCCGTATACTTGTGATAGTTACGAAAATCGATGACGTTGCGGCTGCAGTTGTCGGAACCGCGCTGGCAGGTCAGATTCTCCGAGTGAACCGGCAGCAGGTACTTTCTGGCATCGCCAAATTGCACGTACTCGTAGTCGGTGGCGCCTTCCACGTGGTCGGAAGGGAAGTCCGAGGGAAAACCGTACGCCCGTTCCTCGATGCGCAACACGCGCGCGGTCTGCGGATCGATCCACACGGCGCCCTTGTATGCCGGCATATAGCTTTGCGACGACACGATGATGTTCCAATGCGAGTGCGGGTGATCCACCGTGAAATCGTAGACCCGCGCGTTGACGCCGGCGATGCGGTCTGTCTGGCGGAAGCGGAACTGAGCGTCGGTGGCGGGCGAGAACAGGTCGATCAACAGGGTGCCGAATTCCCCCGTGGACCACGAGCCGTCGGTATCCTTAAAGCTATCGCGCGGCTTGTTGTTCACCCTGATGTTGCGGTAGTCTTCTTTGCCGTTCTGATAGATCACGGAGGCCGAAACGAGGTCGACGGACTGCCAATTGGCCGGCCTGGCATTGCTGGCGTAACGGGCCATCTGCTCCTGGCACATGTAATTGGGCAAACCCTCGGTGAAATCGAACGCCGCCCCGGCTGCCCTGCGGATCAGGTCGTCGCCGTGCTGGGGCCGCGCCTCGGGCACTGCCGACTCGTCCGCGTCCCGGTAAATTGACGCGGGAGGCATCGCGCCGGCCTCGGCCGTCTCCGGCCGCGGGGCGGCAACGGGCTGCGCGGGAGCTGGCGGGGGGTTGCCGGCCGTCCCGGTTTGCGCGGCCTGCTCCGCGGGCTCGGGAGCGTGCTCGCGCGATTCGTCGGTTGGCTTCCCGCGGTGCAGGACGGGCGGGCCGGGATCGTCGGCATCCGGCTTGACCGGCGGCGGCGCCACATGAGTAGCCGGCGCAACCGCCTCCGCCTTCGGATTGTCCTTCCAGGTGTCGACCGCGCCGGCGTCTTTGTCCTTCGTGGCCGCGGTTTGGGCGCTCGCGGGTCTCTCCCAATACACATTCACGGCGATTAGAAAGCCCTTCTCATCCTCCGGGCCCTCCACCGACAACTGGTCTCCGGCGGCGAACTGCGGGTTCTTGACCTCTTCCCCATTCTTGAAAAACTTGGTCTTGTCGTTGCGCTTGAAGTCCACCTGGCGGTCGTCGTCGAGCGCGATGGTGATGGTCTTGTTATCCATCTGCTGCAACTTGCCGCGGAAGCTGGGCATCGGCTGGCCCTTGGTCGAGCTGTTGGGGTTCGTCTTGCCGCGCCCGAGTGGAATGCTGGGGCCGCTTGGATAATTGCCGGGATTCCCGTTGGGGTAACCGCCCGGCGGGTAACCTCCGGGAGGATATCCTCCGGGCGGATAGGTTTGCGCACTCGCGGCGCCGGCCGCGAGCAGCCAAATGGCGAACCGGCCGGCGGTGCGCAAAACAGCGCTGCCGGCGTGAGGCACACTTCGGGCAGGCTCGAACTTTTCCATCACCAGATGAGATGCGGCGCGAACAGCCCAGGTTACCGTATATTCCCGCCCAAAAAACGCCGATGGGAACCCCAAGCCGGGAGCTACGTCGGCTACAGTGAAGGTGAGAGATGCTGTGAACCCCAGCCGGTTACTGGTCTTCGATACCGATCCCGCCCTCCACGAGCTCCTGGTCCCCGTGTTGCAGCGCGAAGGACGTTCCGTTCAGGACGCTTATGACCGGCGCGAAGCGCTGGAGGCGCTGCGCCATTCCGAATGCGACCTGATACTGGCCGGGCAGGGCCGCAACGGTGACGACGGGCTGAAACTGCTGCGGCGCATGCGCTCCATTCGCCCCGAGGCCAGAGTCATCATGGCCGGCAGCCGCGACCCGGCCGGAGTGCTGGCGGCGATTCGCGAGCGCGCCTACGCCTATTTTCACAAGCCGCTTTCCACCGGTCCGCTGGCCGACATGGTGCAACTGGCGCTCGATTCGACCGCCTGGCGCGACGACATCCGGGTGGCTTCCGCCCGCCCGGAGTGGATCACCCTGGAAGTGCGCTGCAAGATCGAAGCCGCCGAACGCACCACCCAGTTCGTCCGCGAAATGCTGGCCGACCTGGAGCCGCAGACGGCCGAGGATATCGCCATCGCGTTCCGCGAACTGCTCATCAACGCCATTGAGCACGGCTGCAAGTCCGACGCCCACAAACGGGTGCGCACCTCGCTGCTGCGCACCTCGCGCGCGGTAATGACGCACATCGCCGATCCCGGCAAGGGCTTCTCGCTCGGGGCGCTCCCGCATGCCGCCATCTCCAACCCCGACGGCTCGCCCGTGAAGCACCTGGAATACCGCGAAGAGCAAGGCCAGCGCGCCGGCGGTTTCGGCATCCTGATGTCCCGCCACCTGGTCGATGAACTGCTGTATAACGAGCGCGGCAACGCGGTGCTGGCGGTGAAGTACCTGAAGTAAGACGGAGCCTTCGGTTCGATATTCTGGTACCGTGGGCGGCCGAGGAGGCGGCACCTGGAACAGCGCGTCAGCATAGTCACGCTGGGCGTGGCGGATCTGAAGCGCAGCCGGGAATTCTATGAGCGCCTCGGATGGAAGCGGTCGATGGCCAAGGCCGAAGGCATCGTATTCTTCCAGGCGGCTGGGATGGCCCTTGCCCTTTATCCGCGGCACGAGCTTGCGAGGGATGCGAATGTCGCTCCCGACGGCCACGGTTTCAGCGGGTTCTCGCTTGCCTACAACACCCGCAATCGTGCGGAAATCGACGCCGTGATCGAAGAGGCCGTGGCCGCGGGCGGAAGACTTCTCAAGCCTGCCGAGGAAGCCTTTTGGGGCGGCTATCCGGGATACTTCTGCGATCCGGACGGGTTTTTGTGGGAGGTCGTCTGGAACCCATCCTTCCCGGTAGCCGAGGACGGGAGTATTCGGATTCCCGAGTAGGTCATGGTTCGGGTGACGGGCGATGGGTCTGATAATTCTCGGAGAAACACGGGCTGTATGCGGGAAGCGTGTTTCCATTTTCCCGAACACGTGGCGTCAAGGGTTTTCCCGGGCTTTTTATGCCTTTTTTATGAAGCCCCATGTATACTCATTCAACCGTAGCTAAGTAGCTCTCCAGCTTCCCCGTCTGCTCACATCGCCACGTCCTCGCGCCAGGCACCGGTCCGTGTGCCTTTTCTGAGCGAGCCGCCGCGTCACGCGATTCCCTAAGCCATGACTGCTTCTGATTGCGCAGCTACTCGTCAACAAGGAGATGACTCATGGGTTCGCGAAAAGAAGGACAACTGAACGGCATTCATTGCTTGGTGGATCTGTGCGCTTGTGCGCTTATGGTGGCGGCAATCGTATTGCTGCCAGCGGTCGGCCACTCACAATCGACGTTTGGGGACATTCGCGGGATTGTGCGCGATCCGGGAGGTCTGGGGGTTCAACGAGCGGTCATCACCCTTCGCAACCTCGATGAAAACACAGTACGCTCTACTCCTTCCGACGATAGCGGCGGCTATCTGTTCGAGAATCTCAAGCCCGGCCACTACCAAATATCGGCTATGAAGGAGGGATTTGCTCCGGCGCCCGCGGCGGCCGTCGAGTTGGCAGCCCGCCAAAGTGCGCGCGTAGAACTTTTTCTGTCTTTAGCCCAGACCCAGCAAACCGTTAATGTGGAGGCCTCCGCCGGGCAGATCAATACCGAAAACAGCGTGATCGGCGACTCGAAGACAACCGACGACCTGGTCGAAATGCCGCTCAACTTCAGGGCGCAGACCACCAGTCCGCTGGCTTCGCTTGCCTTGTCCCCTAACGTGGTGACGGATAGTCAGGGTAATATCGCGGTTGGCGGCGCCACATTTGCCATGACTGGTTTTTCGGTGGATGGCATTTCCACCGCCAACGTAGTGACTAACGGCTCCCTCCTGAACGCCTACCCATCCTCGGAGGGGCTCGCCGAGCTTAAAGTCACCGCGTTCAACAACAGTGCCGAGTTCGCCCAAGTAGCCGACGTCACCTTCATCACCAAGAGTGGAACCAATCAGTTGCACGGCAGCCTGTTCGAGTACCTGCAGAATGACGCTTTGGACGCCACCATTCTGAACTTTGGTACAAAGGCACCCAAGCGATTCAATACATTCGGGGGCAGCCTTGGCGGTCCGGTGACGATTCCTCACTTCTATGACGGAAAGAACAAGACCTTCTTCTTCCTTGACTACGAAGGAAATCGGCGCAGAACAGCCACTCCGGAACAGTATCTTGTGCCAACCCAGGCGGAGCGGGACGGCAATGTCAGTGGACTTCCCATCATCAATCCCCAAACCGGGCTGCCGACCAACACCTTGATCAACCCCTTGAATGGGGCGCCGTTTCCTAACAACGTTATTCCACAATCGATGTTGAATCCGATCTCTCAAAACTTGCTCAACGGGTATTACCCGCTGCCAAATGTCAATTCATCTGGGAGCAGTTACAACTACGAAACGCTGCAGCCAACGCCATCGACCACCGACGGCTGGGACATCAGGCTGGATCACAACATCACAGCCAATCAGCAGATCTACGCCCGTTTTAGCTGGAAGAACATTCTGTCAGACGCGGTGAACCCGCTCTTGCCGAACGATGTGGATGTCGAGCATGACCGCAGTCTCTTAGTGTCCTATAACTATGTCATTAGTCCCAAAATGGTCAATGAGTTCCGCTTCGGCTTCACGAACTCGTTCGTCGGCCAGCACTTTCCAATCGAAGGGGCCGCGGCGGACGATCAGCTCGGCTTGACCGGAATGAACTTCGCGAATCATCCCACCACGGGAGCGTTCCCGACCTTCAATTTTTCCGACGGCAGCGGGTTTACGCAGATCGGCCGCGATAAGGATGGGCCCGGCGCATCGCGAACGTTGCAGTTCACCGATAACCTCAGCCGCACCATGGGGAAGCACACCATCCGCGTCGGCGCGGACATCCGCAGAGTGTTCTATGAAACGGTGGTCCGTTGGGGTCAGTCGGACGATTTTGGCGCGTTCACATTCAACCAGGGCGTTTTCACGGGCAGCTCATTCGGCGACCTGCTGCTCGGCGCGCCGAATACGTCCTTCATCGTGCAAAGCAGTCCCAACACGAACGAGCCGGCGGTTCATTCGGGGTTTTACGCGCAAGATGCGTGGCAGGCCAGCGACCGGCTCACCGTCAACTTCGGGCTGCGATGGGAGGTGAATCCTCAATTCACGGAAGACCAAGGCGATATCGCCAACTTCGATCCGCGCAACGGGGACGTGGTGGTCCCGGACAAGCTACTGAATTCGACAGTGCCATCAAGTCCGCTTCTTCAGGCAAACTACAACGCTTTTTTGATCTCTTTCAACGCTTGCCAGTTATCGACGAGGGACACCTCGCTCCCCTGCACAAATGTGGTGACGGCGAGCCAGGACGGTCTTCCCCAGAGTCTTCGATACACGTATTGGCACGATTTCGATCCGCGCGTCAGCGTTGCTTTCCGCCCATTTCGCGATGACAAGACAGTGCTGCGAGCCGGTTTCGGAATTTTCACCCAGACCATGCTGGGGCCGCTGGCGTACACCTCCATCGGTATCCCTCTCGGCGCCCCCTACACCTACGTGAACGACAACGGCGGTCAACCGCTGTTTCAATTCCCTCAGACGTCGCCGGCGAACCAGGCAGTCCAATACGGTGGGACCGGATTCTACGACGCGATGGACCCGCACTTCAAGGATCCTCAAACCGCGCAATGGAACGTGACCATCGAGCGAGAGCTGACGGCCGCTACCGCGGTGCGAATCAGCTACGCGGGGATGAACTCATACCGAATGAACGTGACTGAGGATTACAACGCGATCCCCCCGAGCACCGAAGCCTACGTGCCAAGCCCTTACGTCGACCCGCGCGCTCCCTACCAGAACTGGGTTCAGATCTACGTGAGCAAGAATGCCGGCTTTGCGAATTACCAGGGAGTCTCATTGGAAACGACACATAAAATGTCGAAGGGACTATCCTTCCAGGCGAGCTACACTTTTGCCAAGGACCTGAGCGACGCCCAAGGAGACGCTCCGGGCGGCTTCGTTCCCGAAGTACTGCTGTTTACGCCCACTGCCGACCAATTCGACCTGCGATTGGCTCGCGGAAATGTGGCGGGTATGCCGCGGCAGAGATTCTTGCTGACCGGCACATACGAATTGCCCTACGGTCCACATCGGAACTGGGAAAGCAAGAGTAAGTTCGTCAATGGAATGTTGGGCGGTTGGAATTTCAACACCGTCACACTGTTGCAGACGGGACCATGGCTCACTCCGACCATCAGCCCCACCGAGGATCAGTCCAATACCGATATAGTCGGCCGGGGCGGCATAACGCTGCGGCCCGACTGGATCGGCAATCCGGCCTCCACCGGCGGCGACGTGCTCTACAATATCAATGCCTTCGCGCCTACGCCAACTAACGCCGGGAGGATTGGAAACGCGGGCGTCGGCATCCTGCAAGGCCCCGGAACCATCGCCGTCTCCGCTGGGTTGTCGAAGGTCTTTCCGGTCCGGGAGCGCGTTCGATTCCGATTTGAAGCTACCTTTACCAACGCACTGAATCACACAAACTTCGCTCCGCCAGCTACCAACGTGAGCAGCCCGGCGACCTTCGGCGTTTTGCAATCCGCGCAAACCGCCGGGCAGGGCGGCAATCGCACGGGACAGTTGGCGCTTCGAATGGATTTTTAGGAGGTTTGTAATCACTTGGCATTTTCACTCGCGACAGCGGAGGAGATTGGATGGCGATCTATCAGAGCATGCAGAGAGTACGGTTTTCAAGCCCAGACGGCTACGAGAAATTCAAGCTGCTGTTCAGCCACGTCCGTACTGAGTTAAAGACATTACCTGGGTTCTTGCACCTGACCTGGTGGGTGCATCCTCGTGACCCAACCTGGTATAACGAGGTCAGTTTTTGGACCAGCATGGATGCCCTCAAAGACTGGCACATGAATACTTATCACAAGCACGCCAAGGCATGGGCGGTTCGAAGTGGCGCGATCATGGAGGACATTATCACGAACTTCGAGCTCAAGAGTACGCGCCTCATCCGTGTCTGCCCAACCTGCGGCACCGCGTTTGACAAGCCCTATGACCTTGATAAGGAGCAGCAAGTGCTGGCTGAGCCATGCGCGCAGTGCGGCTTCCGGTTTCCCGTCATGCCGGAGACAGCCGACAGTACGGCAGTCTTCAAGGACATTTGAATCCGCCGCGCGCGCCGCTTTTGCCGAGCGATTTTTTCCGGCCGCAGGCTCGTCCGGCAGCCCGACGCCTATCCTGTTATATACTTGCCAGTGCCCGGGTGCCCTCCAACAGGAATCCCAGGTAACCCTAACCACTCAGGAGGAGAAATGGCTCGAAGGTATAGGAAGATAGCGACCATGTTTGCCGTGGCATGGACCTGTTCGCTGGCGGGAATGACGGCGCAGACGCGACCGGGAAGTCCCGGGCCTAATGGCTGCGCCGGCCTTCCGGACCATGCCGCGCTCAAGGCGGCACTGGACGCAGCCACGTCCACGGAAACAAGCGGCCTCAATAATCACATGTGGGCGACCATCGTGGATCGCGACGGGGTAGTGTGTGCCGTGGCCTTCTCCGGCGTGAACCGCGCAGCCCAGTGGCCTGGCAGCCGGGCGATTTCCGCGCAGAAAGCGAACACGGCCAATGCCTTCAGCCTGGATGCTTCTTCGAACAGCGGCGGTTCCGGCCAGCCAAAGGGCCTGGCGCTGTCCACGGCGAATCTTTATTCGGCCGTTCAGCCGGGGGGCAGCCTTTTCGGTCTGCAAGCAAGTAATCCGGTGGATACGCGGGTCGCGTATCAAGGTCCGTCGTCGAACTATGGTACGGCGTCCGATCCGATGGTCGGACAAAAGATCGGCGGCGTGAACGTGTTCGGAGGCGGGCTCGCGCTCTATGCAACAACAGCCGAGAAACTGATTGGCGGCCTCGGTGTCAGTGGCGACACCTCATGTGCGGACCACAACATCGGCTGGCGGGTGCGCCACAACCTGGGGCTGGATCACTTGGCAAACACCGCCGGCGTTTCCGGCGATGCCACTCGACCGGACAACATCGTTTTCGACATCGCCTCGAACCCTAACGGCGGCACCGGAATCAGCGCAGGCGGGTTTGGTCATCCGACTTGCATTAACACCACCGACAATTTTAAGACCCTTCCCGTGGTTGTTCCGTAGAGGCTAGGGCTCCTGGGCAGTCTGGCGTGAAAAAATGGTGACAGGCTGTCACCGGTTTCCCGATTGGCGTTTTGTCGCTCTTTCAAGAACGTGAAAACATTAAGCGAGCCTTCCAGCCAAAGAGTAACGAATATGCCAACTAATATTCCAGCCAACATAAACTTCAGATCGGAGAGTGCGTAGTTGTGAAGGGGATATCCGACTTGTCTCCTAAGGGCTCGATCGTAGAGATCTAGGCCAAACGCTGATGCACCACACAGTCCCAATAGAATCTGGGCTTTGTTGTGCCAGCCTTTAAGACCAGCCAGCAGAGATCCTATCGAAACTGTTAGGAAAGCTAGAAGCATTATCCAAGGTGCGAGGTCTCTCATTTTCTTCGCTGCTTTCTGTCCCGCATCGGGAACTTCGCAGTTTGCCGCTGTCCGCCATCTAAAAGGGGACGCATTTTTCACTGCGCCTCCAGCCCGTACCCTTCCCACCGCGCCACCACGGCGCTGGCCAGGCAGTTGCCTAGGACGTTGATCGAGGTGCGCGCCATGTCGAGTAGGGCGTCGACGCCTAGCAGGACGGCGATGCCTTCCATCGGGAGATGGAATGTGGCGAGGGTTCCGGTGAGGATGACGATGGCGGCGCGCGGTACGCCGGCTACGCCTTTGCTGGTCAGCATCAGGGTCAGCATGATCACCAGTTGCTGGCTGAGCGAAAGATGGACGCCGGCGCCCTGCGCGACGAAGATCGCGGCAATCGAAAGGTAGAGCGTGCTGCCGTCCAGGTTGAAACTGTAGCCGGTGGGAAGCACGAATCCAACGATGTGTTTCGGCACGCCGAACTCTTCCATGTTTTCGAGCGCTAGCGGGAGGGCGGCTTCGCTCGACGCGGTGGAGAAGGCGATCAGGAACGGCTGCCGCACGGCGCGATAAAAACGGCCGGCCGGAATTCGAAACAGAACAATGACCGGAACCAGCACCAAAAGCACGAACAGCGCCGCCGTGACATACATGGTGCCGATCAGCTTGCCCAATCCGAACAGCACGCCGACGCCCTTGGAGCCGACCGTGACCGCGATGGCCGCGCCCACGCCGAACGGCGCCAGGTACATCACATACTTCGTGTAGCGGAACATCACTTCCGAGAGCGACGCGCAAAACTCGACCACCGGCCGCGATTTCGCGCCGATGGCCGCGCAAGCGTCGCCGAACAGGAACGCGAAGACCACCACTTGCAGCACATCGTTGCGCGCCATGGCGTCGATGATGCTGGCGGGAAAAACATGCTCCAGAATGGCGCCGAGCGTCGACGGTGGCGCTTGCGCGGCGGCCAACTCCGCGCCTCCCGCGCCCATCGGCACGCCTTCGCCCGGACGCGCCAGGTTCACTGCCGCCAGGCCCAGGAACAAAGCCAGCGTGGTCACGATTTCAAAATAGACGATGGCCTTGACGCCAACTCGCCCCATCCGCTTCAAATCGCCCGCGCCGGCGATCCCCGCCACCAGCGTCGCGAAGATCAGTGGCGCGATGATGGAACGGATCAGCCGCAGAAACACGTTGCTGACCGGCGCCAGTTGCCGCGCGAACGAAGGAGCCAGCGCGCCCACGGCGACGCCGGCCGCCATGCCGATGAAGATCCACGCCGTCAGCGACGGCCGCTTCATCGCTTGCCCCAATCCAGCTTCTGCCGCAGCACGTCGAAGAACCTGGCGTTCGGAGGCCGGATCAGATGCAGGGCGTGGTTCGAGGCGCGGCACACAATCGCGTCGCCCTCGGCGATCGGGCCGCCCACCTGGCCGTCAATCGTCAGATAAGTGGATTCATTCGGATTGTGCGCCAGGATGCGGATCACGCTGGTTTCCGGCACCAGCACGGGGCGATTCGTGAGCGTGTGCGGGCAGATGGGCGTCAGGCAGAAGGCCGGCACTGCCGGGAAAATAACCGGCCCCCCCGCCGACAGCGAGTACGCCGTCGACCCGGTGGGAGTGGAGATAATCAGCCCATCGGCTTTGTACTCGCAGACGAGTTGCTGGTCCACCCAGGCTTCCAGATCGATCATGCGCGCGATGGCCGCTTTGGTCAGCACGGCGTCGTTGAGAGCCTGGTAAGACGCCACCACTTCGTCGCCGCGCATCACTTCGGTAGAGAGCAGCTTGCGCCGGGCGATGCGGTGCTCGCCGCGAAACGCGCGCTCCAGCTCGGGGTAGATTTCGTCGATGGTGATGGCGGTCAGGAAGCCCAAGCCGCCCAGGTTGACGGCGAACAGCGGAATCTCCAGCTCGCCGATGGCGCGGGCGGCGGAGAGCAGCGTGCCGTCGCCGCCCAGCACGATCACCAGGTCGCAGCCCGCCGGAACCTCGGCGCGCGGCATGCCCAATACGGCGGGCGAGTATGCGGCCGTCTCCATGTCGCAGCGCACGGCGATCGAGCGATCGTTCAGCCACTCGAGCAGCCGCGGCACAACCACGCGGGCTTCCGGCGAATTCGGTTTGGAACAAATGCCGACGGTACTAATGGTGGGCATAGAGCAGGAACTCCTTGTTCCCTTCGGCGCCGAGGATGGGGCTTTCGATCACATCGGTGCGGAAGCCAAGATCCGCCGCGGCCCGCTCGACACGTTGGCAAGCCGCCTGGTGGACTTCGGGCCGGCGCACGATGCCGCCCTTGCCCACCTGCCCGCGGCCAGCTTCAAACTGCGGTTTGACCAGTATAACCATTTGCCCATCGACGCGTAGCAGCGGTGCGACCGCCGGCAGAATCAGCGTGGCCGAAATAAAGCTGACGTCGCAGGTGGCCAGATTCACCGCTTCGCCGATCTCGCCGGCGGCCAGATGGCGCGCGTTGATCTTATCATGCACCACCACGCGCGGATCGGTTCGCAGTTTCCAATCGAGTTGTCCCGCTCCCACATCCACCGCGTGAACGCGCGCCGCGCCCGCTTGGAGCAACACATCCGTGAAGCCGCCGGTGGATGCGCCGACATCCAGGCACACCCAGCCGGCCACATCGATCTTCCAGTGCCGCAGCGCTTCTGCCAGCTTGAATCCGCCGCGGCTCACGTAAGGCGGCCGCGCCAGGACAGCGAGCTCCGCCCCCGCCGCTATCGACTGGCCGGGCTTGGCCGCTTTGTGCCCATCCACCAGCACCTCGCCGGCCATGATGAGCGCTTGCGCCTTCTCGCGCGTATCGGCGAGACCGCGTTGCACCAGCAGCCGGTCCAGCCGCGTCTTCATGACTTGCGGCGGACAATCAGGTCGGCCAATTCGTGCAGCCGGGCGGCGCGCTCGCCGAACGGCTCCAGCACACCATGCGCGCTGACGCACTCGGCTTCGGCCATCGTCCGCGACTGCTCCAGGCCGTATACCGCGGGGAAGGTGATCTTGTGCTGCGCCGCGTCCTTGCCGGCGGTCTTGCCGAGCGCCTCGGAGGATTCTTCCACGTCCAGTATGTCGTCGACAATCTGGAACGCCAGGCCGATGTGTTCGCCGTAACAGGAAAGCGCCGCGTATTCGGGGCCGCTCGCGCCCGCGTAGATGGCCCCCATGCGCAGGCTGGCGCGCAGCAACGCGCCGGTTTTGGCGCGATGGATGCTTTCGAGCAGCGCCGCATCGGGCGGTTTACCTTCGCCTTCCAGATCCGCCACCTGGCCCCCGATCATGCCGCCCACGGTGCCCGATGTGGTGGCCAGTTCCGCCATCAGCCGCGCCTTGCGATCGGCCGGAGCGGGTAGCTCGGCGAGCACCTGGAACGCCAGCGTCAGCAGCGCATCGCCGGCCAGAATCGCCATCGCGTCGCCGAATACTTTGTGGTTGGTCAGCTTGCCGCGCCGGTAATCGTCGTTATCGAGCGCCGGCAGATCGTCGTGAATCAGCGAGTAAGTGTGGATCAGCTCGAGCGAACACGCCGCCGTCACCGCGCCCTCCACATTGCCCGCCACGGTGCGCGCCGCTTCCAGGCACAGCACCGGCCGTATGCGCTTGCCGCCGGCGAACAGGCTGTAGCGCATGGCGCGGTGAATGGTTTCGGGCGGCGTGGTTTCGGGCGGCGTCAGCCGGTCCAGTTCGGCATCCACCAGCCGTTGTTGCACGGCGAGGTAGTCGCGCAGGTTCATGCTCTCTCCGCGTCTTCCGGACGGAACGGCTCGGCGGCGATTTTGCCATCCTTGCGCAGCAAAATCTCCACCCGCGTTTCCGCCGCCTCGAGTTGTTTGCGGCATTCGTCCGACAGGCTCACGCCGCGTTCGAACAGCTCGAGCGAGCGCTCCAAGGGCAGGTCTCCGCCTTCTAATTCCTTCACCACCTTCTCCAGTTCTTCGAGAGAAGCTTCGAAGGATCGAACCGCCTGTGGCCCGCTGCTTTCCGCCATAGGGCCATTCTAGCAAGCGGCCCAGCGGGTAAAGACGGATTTGGATGGGATCTGGCCGCGGCCAGCGACGCTGCGGCGAGAGGCCGAGGGCAACCTATCGCTGCGCGGCCTCATCTGGGGCTGGAGGCAAAAGCTGTCAGCTCTTCTCCTTCAACCAATTCCATCTCGTCCAGCCCGACCAGCCTGTAGCCCTTTGACATCAGTCCGTCAATCATGCGCGGCAGCGCGGCCACCAAGGGCATCGGCCGAGCCAGCCGCTTGTCGTCATCTTCTGCGCCGTCATGCAAGACAATGATCGATCCGCTCCGGGATCGAAGACATTCGGACAGTATCCGGTCGGGGTCGCGAGGCAAGTAGTCGCTGGGATTCACGTCGCAATGGACGGTTTTCACGACAGACGACATGGCCACCTTCGATTGGCCGCAGCGGCTGTAATCGAAGTAAGGGGCACGCAGGAACCGCGTGGGCATTCCTGTAATATTTGCGATGACGGTGTCCGCCCGGTCAAAGTCCGCCGCCGGCCGGCTATGGCCATAGCTATGATTCCCAATTGCATGTCCCGCCCGGACTATACGCCTGAAAGCATCGGGCCAACGTTCAACCCACTTGCCGAGGACAAAGAACGTCGCGAGCGCGCCACGGGAAGCCAATATATCCAGAATTTCATCGGTTCGTGGCGGGTTAGGGCCGTCGTCAAATGTTAACGCCACCGTTGGCTGGTCGCGGCGGCCGTGATAGTAATTCCCCTGGCTCACTCCGAAAGCTCCTCCGTGCTCGCTGCTGTCTAGCGCGGAAGTCGCATCGCATCGATCCAACTCCCACTACCAACAGCCTGAGTCGCCCTCAGAAGGATCGAACCGGCTGTGGCCCGGTGATTTCCGTCATGGCAGGCGGATGCCAGCTTCCGCCAGCATCCAGGGTGCCATTCACTGGTCTTCGCAGGCTACTGATTCTACGTTGGGTTCGATGGAGAACGGGTCGGTTCTTTGCGCCGAAATACCATTTTTCGGCAACCCGAGGGCCGGTGAGAGTCGTCAGCCCCCGAGAGCCCGATTCAGCGCAACCAGCCGCACCTGCGGGACACGCCAGGAGAGAGAATAGGGTTTTCGAAATGAAAGGTCCGATATGAATGTGGTCGCTTTCAACGGCAGTGCTCGAAAAGGTGGCAACACCGCGATTCTGCTCCGCTATGTGCTCGGCGAAGTGGAAAAGGAAGGCATCGAAACCGAACTGGTGGAGCTGAGTGGATCGAAGATCCACGGGTGTCTGGCGTGCCGCACGTGCTCGGTGCGCAAGGACGGGCGCTGCTCGCAGGATAACGACGATGGAAATGCGTATATCGGGAAAATGGCGGCGGCGGATGGCATTCTCCTCGGTTCGCCGACCTACGTGGCCGATGTTTCGCCGGATATCAAGGCGCTCATTGACCGCGCCTGCATGGTGGGAGGCGCCAATGGCGGCATGTTCCGCCGTAAGGTGGGGGCAGCGGTAATCGCGGTGCGCCGGGCCGGCGCGATGCACGCCTTCGATGCCCTGAATCACTTTTTCCTGATCAGCGAGATGATTATACCGGGATCGTCCTACTGGAACATCGGAATCGGGCGGGAGCCCGGCGAAGTCGAAAAAGACGAAGAAGGCATCCGCACCATGAAGGTGCTGGGACGAAACATGGCGTGGTTGCTGAAAAAGCTTGAGCCCGCCGGGAAATAGCCGCCGCTACCCTTATCAGCCATCGCCGCGTGCGATCGGCATCCGCCAGCCGGTTCCGAACGCCCGCGATGTCACTTTCAGCACAGGCGCGGCTTGTTTACGCTTGAACTCGGCATTGCGCACCAGACGCAAAACGCGCCGCACGTCGGCTTCCGCGAAACCTCTGGCCACGATTTCCTCGGCGGACTGCGACTGTTCGACGTGCAACTCAAGTATCTGGTCGAGCAGTTCGTAAGGTGGCAACGAGTCCTGGTCGATTTGACCGGGCCGCAACTCGGCCGACGGTGGCTTGATGAAGATGTTTTCCGGAATATCGTGCCGGCGCTCGTTGCGCCACCGGGCGACCCGATAGACCATCATTTTGGGCAGATCCGCGATCACGGCCAGGCCGCCGTTCATGTCGCCGTACAGGGTGCAGTAGCCTACCGCCAATTCCGACTTATTGCCGGTGGTGAGCAGCAGGGAACCGAACTTGTTGGAAAGGGCCATCAGCAGATTGCCGCGGATGCGCGATTGGATATTCTCCTCGGTGACATCGCGTGGCATTCCGCAAAAAGGTTCAGCCAGCGTGGCATCGTAATCTTGCATGATGCCCGCGATCGGCAATGTCAGAGTGCGCAGCCCCAAGTTGCGGGCCAGTTCGAGCGAATCGTCGACGCTGCCCCGGCTTGAATAGACGGATGGCATCAGCACGCCAAGCACGTTCTCCGGCCCGAGGGCTTCGCTCGCGATCGCCGCCGTCAGCGCGGAATCGATGCCGCCGGACAGCCCGAGCAGCGCCTGGCGGAAATGGGTCTTGCGGGCGTAATCCCGCACACCCATCACCAGCGCGTTCCAAATCTCCGCCTCGGGGGTGAAATCGTCTTCGGCGATCGAGCCCGCGCCGGCGTCCATATCCACCACCACCAAATCCTCTTCAAAGCCTTTGGCGCGGGCGAACATGCGGCCGGCCGAATCGAAAGCGCAACTGCGGCCGTCGAAGAGGAGGTCGTCGTTTCCGCCCACCTGATTCACCGCGACTAGCGGCAAGCCGTGCCGCCGCGCCATGTGGCTGAGCATGTCCTGGCGGAGGAGTTGCTTGCCCACCCAGAACGGCGAGGCCGAGAGATTGAGGATGACTTGCGCGCCCGCGGCTACCAGCGTCTCGATGGGATCCCGCTGATAGCGGCGGCGCTGCCAGAAATTACGGTCGTTCCAAACGTCTTCGCAAATGCTGATTCCGAGGCGGCGGCCATGCCAATCGAGAATCTGCGGGCCTTCCCCGGGTTCGAAATAGCGGTCTTCGTCGAAAACGTCGTAAGTGGGTAGCAGGGTCTTGTGGAAGGCCGGCCCGATCCGGCCGTCCTCCAGCAACACGGCGCTATTGAACAGCGGGCGTCCGCTATCGGCGTCGTTGGGCGTCGCAACTCCCACCAGCAGCGCCGGCCCGCCGGCCGTGGCGCCGGCTATGTGAGCCAGCATCTCACGGCCGTGGCGCACGAAACCGGCGCTCAGCAGCAGGTCGCGCGGCAGGTATCCCATCAGGGCCAGCTCGGTAGAGACCACCAACTCGGCGTTCAGCTTCCGGGCGCGGGTAGCGCCATCGATAATCCGCTGGGCGTTGCCGGGCAAGTCACCGGGGGTTGTATTGATCTGGAGCAGAGCGACGCGCAAGGGAACAACCGCCAATTCCGATTATCGCAGGTAGCGCGCCTCAACCTTTGTTACTCTGTATTCTCGATGAAGCTTTCGATCCTGATGCCGGTCTACAACGAGCGCACCATGGTGGAGCGTTGCGTTTCTCAAGTGCTGGCCGCGCCGATTCCGGAGAACATGGAACGCGAGCTGGTGATTGTGGACGACTGTTCCACCGACGGAACTTACGCCATCCTGGAGCGGCTCGCCCGGGAATTTCCCCAGATCCAGCTCTACCGGCACGAGATCAATGGCGGCAAAGGCGCGGCCGTGCGCACGGCCATCGGAAAGGCCGGCGGAGACTTCGCCGTGATTCAGGATGCCGACCTGGAGTACGATCCGGCCGAGTATCCGCGCCTGCTGCGTCCTCTGCTGGACGGCCGCGCCGACGCGGTTTTTGGCTCGCGTTACATGGCCGGCGAGCAGAGCCGCGTGCTGCCGTTCTGGCACTCGATGATCAACCAGGGGCTCACGCTGGTTTCCAACATGTTCTGCAATTTGAACCTGACGGACATGGAAACCTGCTACAAAGTCTTCCGCACCGATCTGCTGAAGAGCATTCCCATCCGCTCGGACCGTTTCGGTTTTGAGCCGGAAATCGTCATGAAGTGCGCCAAACGGAAACTGCGCATCTACGAGGTTCCGATCAGCTATCACGGCCGGACCTACGAGGAAGGCAAGAAGATCGGCTGGAAGGACGGCTTCAAAGCGCTGGCTGTGATTCTGCACTTCTGGCTGATCGACGATCTCTATGCGGCGCCTTATGGGAGGGGCGTGCTCAACAATCTGACCGGCACGCCACAGTACCTCGCGTGGCTGGCGCGCAAACTGCGCCCGCACGTGGGCGATACAGTGCTCGAAATCGGGGCCGGGATCGGCAATATCACGGGCCGGCTGATGGGCCGCCGCACGCTTTACGTGGCCGCCGAAAAAGACGCCTTGCACCTGCACGCGCTCAATAACCGGTTTCTGCGAACGCCTCATGTGATGGTTCGGCGTTTCGACCCGGAGCAGCCGGACTCGCTCGCCGACCTGGATGCCAGTTTCGATACGGTCTTGTGTCTCAACGTGCTCGAATACCTGGAACATCCAGGCGTCTTGCTCGACTCCCTGCGCGGCGTGCTGAAGGACAGCGGCACGCTGCTGGTCCTGGTCCCCAATGGTCGGCGCCTGTTTGGAAGCCTGGATGTGAGGCTCGGACACCGCCGTCGCTATAACAAAGCGGAACTGGCGCGGCTGCTGGAAGCTCACGGCTATTCGCTGGACCGGGCTTATCAGCTCAACAAGGCAGGTACCTTGCCTTGGTGGATCGACAGCCGCATCCTGGGCGCGCAGAGAATCAGCAAACTGGTGCTCAAAATCTTCGACAAGACCGTCTGGGTCTGGAGCCGGTTGGACGCTTTCATGCCGTGGCCGGGACTGTCCCTCATCGCGGTAGCGAGAAAAACATAGGGGACGGAGGCGAGACCGCCCTGTCCACGTGGCGCAAGAGCGCGCCTTGGGACAGAGAAGTCTGTCCCTCTGTCCATCTATACTGTTAGTGAGCCATGCCCATTTCCCGCCGCCGCTTTCTCTGCGCCAGCCTCGCGCTGCCCGTCTTCGCCGCCAAGAAGACCGTCGAGGCGCCGCCCAATATTCTGCTACTGGTGGCGGACGATTTGCCCTCGTGGATGATGAGCGCGTACGGCAACAAGGAAGTGAAGATGCCGAACCTGAACCGGCTGGGACAAATGGGAACTCACTTTTTGAACCACTTCACACCCGCGCCCGCCGCCGCACCCGGTTTCGCGACGCTGATGACGGGACGCACGCCGATGCAAATCGGAGCTTCGGGCGCGATTTCGGCCGACGATGTCACGATCGAAAAGGTCCTGGGCGCGGCCGGCTACGCTTGCCATAGTGCCGTGCCGGAGGATGCGCCGGCGCTGATCGACCAGGCGAAAGACAGCGCGCCATTCTTCATCGCCGTCCGCTATTCCGCTCTCGAACTCCCGTACGGGAACATACCATCGAAATACCTGGACTTATACGGCAGTGAGAAGTTCGGCGATTACAGCGTGGAGATTGCCGCCGCCAACGCGAGCGGCGGCAAGGAACTTCTATCGAATCGTGTGGCGAACCTGCGGAAAGTGGCGGCGGCCATCTCCATGATGGATGACAACGTGGGTGCGCTGACCACCAGGATCTCGCAAAAGCAACTGCTGGACCGCACGCTGGTGGTGTTCACTTCCACCTGTGGCGCACTGCTCGGCCGCCACGGCTTATGGGCGGCCGGCGACGCTTCCGAGCCGGTCAATATGTTCGACGAATCCGTCGCCGTGCCGATGTTGTGGTGCTGGCCCGGCCGCGTGCCGGCGCAGGAGACGCGGATGGAGCCGGTGAGCACCTACGACTTGTTGCCCACCCTCTGCGATCTGGTTTCGGCCGCTGTTCCCAGCCGAAATCTGTGCGGCCGCAGCTACCTGCCACTCGCCACCGGCAGGCATCTGGCCAAGAAGCAGCCCTGGCGCGACACGGTGTTCGGCCAATACCGCAACACCTCGATGGCGCGTACTCAGCGGTATAAGCTGGTTCTGCGCGATGACGGCAAGGGCGCGAACGAGCTGTTCGACCTGCCCGCCGATTCCGCCGAGCGCACCAACCAGATCGACAACGAGCAATACATCAGCGTGAAGGACACGCTCACTGCCGAGTTCAACCAGTGGAAGCAGCAATACGCCAAGTAGGCGTCAAGCGCAGTTGACGGCGTTTCGCCTTACCCCAGCGCCACCTTCAACGTCACCGCGTGTTGCGATGGCGGCTCCGGCGGCATGGTGACGCTCAGGCCGGCTTCGGTCTGCGACCAGTCGAGTTTGTCCCGGTATCCCAGCAACTCCACATTCACGATCTTGCCCGGCGCTTGCGGGCTCGACGTTCCGAGCGGCTTGATCAGAGCGCTCCCCGCAGGCCAGCCCATCAGGAAGGCGTAGAGCGCGTTTCGCTTGGTGGTGAAGCGCACGTCTTCGGCAGTGAGAGCTTTGCGCGCCGATTCGTTGAATGCGCCCTTCTTCGCCACCTGCGTCCCCGGCCCCTCGCCAAAGATCTTCCAGGGGCGCGTGCCGTAGATGCCCTCGCTGTTCACCGCCATCCAATCGGTGATGGCGGCGACGATCTTTAACTCTTCGGCGTCCGGCGCGCCACTGTTGGGAAGCGGAAAGTTCAGCAGCAGATTACCGTTGCGGCTTACGATATCGACCAGCAGATCGATCACCGTCTTGGGCGTCTTGTACTTTGCACCGCGCTTGTAATGCCACTCGCCAACGCAGGTATCGGTCTGCCATGGATTCGGCTGAATCCCGTCGGCCACGCCGCGCTCCACGTCGAGCAGGCAGGTCCCGGTCTCGCAGTCCTCCGGCCGCTTGCTGGTATAGACCGCTTCCGCAACGCCGCCGTGCCTTGCGGCACTGAGGTTGTAGAGGTTCGCAACCTGGTTCAGTCCGTAGTCTTCGAACGGCAGTAAACCATCGGTGTACAGCAGATCTGGCTGGTATTGGTCGATCAAGTCCTTGATGCGGTCAAACCAGTGGCGCTTCCAGGAATCCGGGATGCCGTTGTCGTTCCACTCCACGTTCGGCCCCGCGAATCGCCCGCTGGCGGCCTCATGATACAGATCGGCATTCAGTGGATCGGCGCCATCGTACGGTACGCCCGCCAGCGGGCCCTGCTTATCGCTCGCATGGCTCACCGCCCACCACTTGTAGCTGATCCACAGGTGGTCGCTCACGCCGAACTTGAGGCCTTGCTTGAGTGCAGCCTGTCGGAACATCCCAACGATATCTTTCTTGGGGCCCATGTTCACCGCGTTCCAGCGCGTGTGTTTGGAGTTCCACAGATCGAAGTTGTCATGGTGCACGCCCATGCTGACGAAATACCTGGCGCCGGCTTTCTTGTAAAGCTCCACCAGACGATCCGGGTCGAACTGATCGCCCTTCCAGGTCGGAATCACGTCCTTGAAGCCGAATTTGCTGGGATGCCCGTAATGCTCCAGGTGGTATTTGTATTGCGGGCTGCCTTCGATGTACATGCCGCGGGCGTACCAATCCCCGTCCTCGGCAGCCGATTGCGGCCCCCAATGCGCCCAGATTCCGAACTTGGCGTCGCGGAACCATTCCGGCACGCGGTAGGCTGCGAGCGATTCGCGTGTCCCCGCGAATGGACCTTTGGCGATCTCGAGATTGACCGGCGCGTCGGCGCGCAAACGGGCAAGCGGCGCGGCGGCAATCAGCCCAAGCGCATTTCGTCTGGTAAGCTTCATGGCTTCCTTCCCGATGAGCCGGGAGATGGTCGCCGCGGCTCATCGCACAGTCTATCCGGTTTCACAGACGGAGGGGCCATCGAGCCGCCTGACAGGCGGCGCGGCGGGCTATTGTTCGGTGTGGCGCGGCCGCTCGTAGGCGGTCTTCAGGTATTTGGTGGCTTCTTCCTGCGCGCCTTGCGTGTCGTCCTTGGTGCGCATGGCGAGATTATATTCGTTCACGGCGCGGTCGCGCTGGCCGGTGATATCGAAAATCTTGCCCAGGTTGATGTGCGCCCACACCTCGGTCCACTTGGGCTGCAAGTCGCCGTTCAGGGCTTCGCGGAATTCGTTGGCGGCCGGCTGGAAGTTGCTCTCCAGGAAGTAGACTTCGGCGATCCGGTAGTGCGCCAGCGAGCTGGTGCGGTTGGTTTCGAGCGCCTTCTGATACTGCTGCAGCGCCTCCGGGAACTGGCTCAGCTCGGCGAACTGCTCGCCCTTCTTGATGGCAACTGCGACCCGCAGCGCCGGGCTGTAGCGCAAAACCAGGTTGTCCGGATCGATGACGATGTTGCTGGGCTTGCCGAACGTGTCGACCGAAAACTCCGAGGATGTGCCCACCACTTCGATGCGCTGCTGCTCCGGCTTGCCGTCGGTTTCGATCTTCAGCTCCACCGGCATGCGGAACGTGTCCATATCCTGGCTGATCTTTCCCATCACGCGGAAGCCTTCCTTCGGTACCTGCGTGCGGTATACCGTGTATTCGAGCTTGAATTCCGGCGCGCCGCTCGATTCGACCCACTGCAGGAAGAAGTAGCCCAGGTTCTTGCCCGTCACTTTCTCGACGATGTCGCGGAAATCTTCGGTAGTCGCCGTTTTCCACACGCGTCCCTGCGCATAGTCCTTAAGCACCTCGAAGAACTTGTCGTCGCCGATCAGGTAGCGCAGCATGTTGACGACGGCGGCGCCCTTGCTGCCGGTCAGCGCCCACAGCTCCGGAGAATAATCTTCCAGGCGCGCCGATTGCATCATCGGCACCGTGTCCACGGTCAACGATTCCACCATCACGTCGTGAACCTGGCTCTCCATGGCGCCCTTGCCGGAGGTGTGCTCCACCCACAACAGTTCCGAGTACGCCGCCAGCCCATTGGTCAGCCACAGGTGATTGCGTGTGCCCGCGGAGACCATTTCTTCCCACCACTGGCGGGAGACCTCATTGGCCACCAGCTTGGACGCCACCGGGCGCGTCAGGGCGCGCGGCGAGAGGAAGATCAGGCCCGGCGCCGCGAATCCGTTGGGTGCGCCCGCTTCGGTCTCGACGACGGTCAGGTCGGCGTAGGGCGGCGGCCCGAAAACGCCGGAAAAGTACGACATGATCTGGCTGGTCTCGTTCCCATAAGCGTCCGCCATGCCGGCCTCCGCGCCGCGCAAGTACAGCGACGTAGTGACGCCTTCGGCCTGCACGCGCTTGGGAGCATCCTTCACCACCGCGATGCTGCCGGGGAACGACCGGTGCTCGAACTTGAATTCGTATTGAATCTTGTCGCCGGCCGCCTGGTGAGAATCCATACCGCTGCCCAACACGGTGTATCCCGCCGGCACGGTAACCTTCATATCGGCGGCGAACCGGTCGGTCGAGTAACCGCTCACCGGGAACCAGCGCGCCGGATACATCAGGTAGGCGAAATCCGGGTGGATGGCGGCGAAACGGATGCCCTCCACCGGCGAATCTTCCTGCCCGCTGAGCTTGCCGTCATAGTAAAAAGTGATGGCCGCCGGCTGGCCCTTGGGAAGCGCCGGATCGAACGCAAGCCGGACGGAAAAATCCTGCTGGTTGCGGGAAGCGGAAATCTGTTTTCCCTGGCCATCCACCACGCGGGCGATATTGAGCGCGTTGTTCAGCTCAAAGCTGGCCGAGGCGAGGTTATCCACCAGCGGCACGAAATGCACCTCCGCCTTGGCCGAGAGCGATTGCGAGTCGGGCGCGATCTCCGCTTCTATGGTGTAGCCCTGCACGTCGATTTGCGGGCCGGCGCGGCGTTCCTGAGCCAGCAGGGACGAAGGCGCGATTGCCAGCAACGCACTCACCGCCAAAGCGCCCGAGAGCGCGCGGAATTCACGATACATGAGCCACCTGTCCTTCCAGGATATCCTGTATGATGGCCGCGGCGCGGCGTGGCGCGTCCGGCCCCGCCTGGCTGAGCCGGCCCCGCACTTCTTCGAGGCCAGCCAACATGCGCTCCCGCTCATCCGGCGCGCGCAAAAGGCGTAGCGCCTCTTGGGCGATGCGGCCGCCGGTCATTTGGCCTTGCATCAGCTCCGGCACCACCCGGCGTCCGGCAATCAGGTTCACCATCGTGTAGTAAGGCACCTTCACCATCAGCTTCCCCAGCAGCCAACTGGGCGTGGTCACTTTGTAAAACGTCACCATCGGAACGCCCAGCAGCGCGGCCTCCACGGTCACCGTTCCGCTGGCAGCCAGCGCCAGCGTGGAGTGCGCCATGGCGTCCCAGCTTTCCCCTTCGATCACCCGCACGGGCGAGTCCCCGATCCGGCTCAAGAAAAACCCGGCCCCGGTGTTACCCGAAGCCGGTAAGACGAAACTCAGGGCCTGTTCGCGATTGAGGATGCCAACCGCCTCCATCAGCGCAGGCAGGTGCCTCGCCGCTTCTCCACGCCGGCTTCCGGGTAGTATCGATATCAATGGACGGGCCGGATCGAATCCGTGTTTCCTGAAAAATTCCTCCCGGCTCAGGGATGGCTTCACCAACCGAACGAGAGGATGGCCGATATAGGATGTCTTCACCCCGGCAGCGAGAAAGAACTCCTCTTCGAACGGAAAGATCGACAGCAGGCGGGTGACAGTGCGGCGCAGCGTCTTCACGCGGCCTTTCCGCCAGGCCCAGGCTTGCGGCGCCACCAGGTAAACCACCGGAATGCGTTGGGCCGCCAAACGGCGCGCCAGAGGCAGGTGAAAATCGGGTGAATCGGTGAGGATCGCCAGCTCCGGCTTTTCCGCGCGGGCGGCGGCCACCAGTTTCCGGTATTCGCGCCAGATGCGCGGCAGGTGGCTCACCACTTCCAGCAGCCCCACCACGGCCAAATCCGCCGCATCCACCACCGTGCGCACACCCTCGGCGCGCAGCCGCGGCCCGGTGCAACCAAAGCAATCGAGGCCCTCCGAGACACGGCGCAGCTCGGCGACCACCAACGCCGCGTAGAGATCGCCCGACGCTTCGCCCGCCGAAACTAAGATTTTACGCGACACCGATTCCAAGTTTACCCCGGCGTGTTGTTACAATCGATTCGGGTCATGGCAGCCGAACTAGACGGATCGAAAATGACGGTGGACGATTTGGCGGCGCGTTTTCGCGGCCAGATGATTCCGCTCACGGCGAAGTTTTCTTACTTTTCCACGTTGCCCGTCGCGGAAGACGAGGTCAAGCAATACCTGAACGACCCGATCGCCGCCCTTTCGCCCGCCCTGGTGGCCATGCTCCCGCAAGTGGGCATTATCCTGGCGCCGTATCTGGAGCGCGGCAACGGCAAGGAGGGCGACGCCGTCCGCTTCGAGCGTCCCGCCGAAGGCCGCTATCTCGCGTATTGCCGGCGCGACCTGGATAAATGGACCGTGCTGGCGCTCGGCATCAAGGATAGCGACGTCGCCGAATATCATTACCGGCTCTATAACGCGCTGGCGGCCCTCACGGCCGACCGCTGGACCCAGGATGTGCAGGAGCGCTTCTTTCGTGCCATCCGCGAGGAATTGAGCGCCGAGGTTCACGGCGAGGTGGATGAAAAAGGCTGGCATCTCAAACAGGCCCTGGTGCGGCGGCAGACCAACGTTCGGAAGGAAACCAAGCTGTTTCGCGACTACGCGCGGCAGGCCTTCGAGGACACCTTGACCTTGTACCTCCACGGCACCTGCTGCGACATCGACGTGGAAACCGGCCCGCGCCAGATGCCCAGCCGCTATTTGCGCCGCCGCCTGGAACTGCTGGTGTCCCTGTTCCCACCTCCGGAGGGTTACGCCGTGCTGCCCGAGCAGTTGAAAGGCAGATAAAAACCGGCGCCAGGCGCGCTCTCCGTCACAAATCCCCACGCTGGTTTTGAGGGTAATGGTAGTTGCTAGGGTATGAGAGTTAATTAACCCCAGTCCCAGGTTCCCTCCATCCCCTTGATTCCCGGATACGACAGGGTTAGTACCACCTGTTTGGATACCCCTGTTCTTGCTTGGCGTTTCCCCTAACGTATAGAACCCGTGGGGCTTTTGCCGGCGTCCGGCGCACGCTACACTCGGGCATCCGATGAGTGTATTAGCACCATCTCGACGCGTGCTCGGAGTACTCGCGGTGGCGATTCTAGCGTCCGGAATCGCCGCCGCGGACACGATTGAAGTCACTTCAGTCGGGACCGGGGATTCCAATTTCTACATCGATGAAACGATCAACTCGGTCCTCACGTCCACAGACGTTTATTTCGCCGGCACCATCAACATCCAAGTCACCAATGACGTCGGCACCGAATTCGACCGCACATCCATGTGCGTTCAACTGTTAACCGACATTGACCTGAATGACACCTATAACACCGCCGTTCTGCTGCCGAGCCAAGTCACCCCACCGCCGACCATCGCCGCCCTCGAGCAGGTTGCGTGGCTCTTGGATAACGAGCAGGCGGGGGCGACCACGGGTGATGAGGCTGCGGGGCTGCAACTCGCGATCTGGAAAATCGCACAGGACGGTGTGTACACCGGAGGACAGAACCCATTTACCACCGGCACGGTGCAGGAGTCGACCGGAACCGCGACCCCCGCGGCGATACTCACCTATGCGGAAGGCTACTTGACCGACAGTGTCGGCCGGTCCTCCGACCTCGCCTACGTCTATGAAAACTCGACCCAGGCCGACCCGCCCGTTGCGGCACAGATGTTGGAAGGGCTGGAGTTTCAGGACGGCGGCCCGTCGCCCGCGCCGGAGAGTTCCACCTTCATGCTGGCCGGCGTGGCGCTGCTCGCTTTGGGTCGCACCGCCCGGCGCAAGCTGGGGAGCCGCTAGGTCTTCGAGCGGTTCGATCGAAAACTGACCGCTCCCTAATGGTCGCGGCTCCGACCAGAGGCGCGACCGTCGGGGAGCGCTTTCTCAATGCTACGGCACTCGATAGAATCGGAACTCGTGCTTCCGGTCGTGGAAGCGCAACCACCGGGCAGTTGGGTGCAATTCGAGCCAGCGCCGGCCGGCGGGATCGGTGGACAGGAAATCGTATGCCGTCGCTTCCAGCCATAGCGGTTGGCCGCGTTGCCGCGCACTGGCGAGGCTCTGTTCCAGCCGGCCGAGATCCATTTTGTCGAATCCAAGCCACGCGGCCTGCTGGTTGAAGTAGCTGATAGTCCACAAATCCGGATGGAAAATGTGAAACGCGATCGGCGTACCCGGCGGCCAGCGATCATGCTGCGCGAGCGCAAAACGCAATGCCACGTTGTTCTCCACGCGCGATTGGGGGTAGATGGCAAAAACCAGGTTCCACGCGAACAGCGCGCCGCAGAACATCCACGGCAAAAGCCGGTCCGCCCGCGCGCGCCTCACTGAGCAGCACGCGCCGATCACCAGCGGCGGCAAATAGAACAGCCGGTAGAACGTGTTCTGCGGCATCCAGACGAAAAGGAACGCCGCATAAACACCCACCCACAGCAGCAGGTCCTTGGGTGGCATGCGGAACCGAGGCGCGCCGCCGCGCTTCCAGCCCACCGCCAACCCCGCCAGGCAGGCAGCCACGGCCACGGCTCCGACGATGGTGAATGGCCCCGCGGCCGCCTGGTCGAGCCTTCCGCCAAAAAAAAGGCGCAGCGTGCCGGCGAGCGTCAAGCCCAGATCGCGCAGCGGCTGCCAGGAAAACGAAGCGTCGGGGGAATGCGCCATCGCCCAGCCGGCCAGGCGGGCCACACGAAATCGTCCGCACACCTCCCGGTAGGCCAAAACGTACGCGATGCCGGCCGGCCCCAGCGAGCACGCCGCGTAAGACAGGCGGTTCTTCGGTCCCTTAAGCCTCAATAAGGCTATCGGCAGAAAGAGAATGGCCAACTCGTGAAAGAGCATTGCCGCGGCGTGTGTCGCCGCGGCCAAAAACACGTTGCGCCTGGTTTCCAGCAGATCGTTCGCACACAACAGAAGAAAGATCGACGGTATGTATGCATCCGCGTCAGTCGAAAACTTCCACCAGGTGGCGGCAAAAGCAAAGACGAGCGTGCCCGTGATCGCGCTCTCCATCCGGATGGCCCTGCGCCGCAGCGCCCGGTAGACCAGCGCCACGCTGGCCCCGGCCAGCAGGCTGTTGACGGACTGCATCAGGAACAACGCACGTGTCTGGAGCCCGATCAGTAGCGCCGCATGGTACAGCCACACGTAAGCCGCCGTATAGAGCAGATGATTGGGGTGCAGCGTGTCGCGGAGCGGGAGCTGCTTTTCCACGTTGATGGCGAACGCCACCCCGTCCCAGTAATAATTCCGCGTGGGCAGTAACAGGTAAACCGCGAGCGGCAGTGCCAGCCACAGCCGGCCCCAGCGCATCGCGTTGTGATTTGGCGGCGCCGCCACTGGCTCTAAACCCAATCCGGGACGCCGCATTTCAAGCTGCCGGGAAAGTCAGTTGCTGAAAAACAAAAGCATCATGGCCACGGGTCAACAGTGATGAACACAGATTGAAGAGAATTGGTTTATCCGTGTTCATCGGTGTTCATCCGTGGCCCAAGATTGTTTTTGCCGAACTCTTGCAGCAGCCTCCTACAGGCCTTCCAGCAGGTGTCCCATCTTTTCTTTCTTGGTGCGGAGATACGCTTCGCGCGTGTCGATCACGTGAGCCAGGCACGGCACCCGCTCCACCACACGGACGCCGGCGCTTTCGACGGCCTCGACTTTTTCCGGGTTGTTCGAGAGCAGGCGGATTCGCCGCAGATCGAAATAGCGCAGAATGGCCGCCGGCAACGCGTAACTGCGCAGATCGGAATCGAAGCCCAGTTGCTCATTGGCCTCCACGGTGTCCGCGCCCCGATCCTGCAACTCATAGGCCCGCAGCTTGTTGAGCAAGCCAATTCCGCGTCCTTCCTGGGCCTCGTAAATCAGCAGGCCGCGGCCCTCGCGCGCGATGCTTTCGAGCGCAATCTCCAGTTGCGCCCGGCAATCGCAGCGCAGGCTGTGGAAAACGTCGCCGGTCAAGCATTGGGAATGGATGCGAACCAGCGGAGGCTCGCCGGCCAGATCACCCATTTTCAGAGCGATGGCTTCTTCGCGGAGCTCATCCGCCGGACCGCGTTCACCACCGCGAAAACCGTAGATACGGAACGCGCCAAATTCGGTGGGAAAGTCCGCTTCGGCGACCTTTTCGAGCGGCGCCGCGGAATAACTGTTCATGATCCGTTTGGGGAACCCTTACTCCTTCCATTATAATGGCTTCCGTCCCCCATGCTGCAAGGCTACCTGGTTACGTTGTTGGTCAAGCTGGCTGCCATGGCTGCCATCGCGAGCATTCTGGCGCGCTCCAACCGCTTTAAAGCCATGTTGATGCGGGAAAACCGCCCGCTCGGGCAGCGGCTGGAACTGGCGATCTGGCTGAGCGTTGTGTTCGGCGCCAGCGTGGCCACGCGCGTGGCCGGTAAAGCCTCGTATAACGGCGCCGACCTGGGTCTGGAGGGCGCCTTCCTGGCGGGCATCCTGGGTGGCTATGTTACCGGGCTGGTTTCCGGAGTGCTCATCTCGCTGCCCGCGCTTCTGCCCGGCGGCGAGTTGCTCACCTTGCCGTTGCTGGCCGGGGTGGGCGTGCTGGGCGGTCTGGTGCGTGACCTGGCGCCGGATCCGGAAGAAATCTGGCGTTTCTCCCCTTACTTCGATCTCAACATCTGGCGTTTCTTCAAAGAGAGCCGCAACTACCAGCGCACGGCGTTTCACCTGCTGCTGCTCGCCGCCATCCTGGTGGCGGAGTTCCTGCGCCAGATCCTGGCCCAATCCAATCTGGGCGGGGGTGACATAGCCAGCGTCTTTCGCCTCCGCCCTCCGGGCGGCGACCGCCCGCTGACCTGGGTGGCGCTATACCTGGCGACGGTTTTCGCCGTCACCATACCGCTGAAGATCTGGAACAACACGCGCAACGAAAAGAAGCTCGAGGAGCAGCAGCGCCTGCTGGTGGAAGCGCGGCTGGCCGCGCTGACCAGCCAGATCAACCCCCACTTTCTGTTCAACACGCTCAACTCGGTCTCTTCGCTGATCCGCACCGATCCCAACCAGGCGCGGGTGATGGTGGTGAAGCTATCCAAGGTGCTGCGGCGCCTGCTGCGCAAACACGAAAACTTCAGCACCCTGCGTGACGAGCTGAGCTTCATCGAAGACTACCTGGCGATTGAGGTGGTTCGTTTCGGCGACAAGCTGCGTTTCGAAAAGGACGTGGCCGAAGACACGCTGGACATGCTGGTTCCCAGCATGCTCCTGCAGCCGCTGGTGGAAAACTCCATCAAGCACGGGATCGGCGGCAAAGTGGAAGGCGGCACCATCCGCATCCGCACCAGCCGCGACGGATCGCGCCTGCACCTGCTGGTGGAGGACGACGGCGTGGGCATCCCGGAAGAGAAGCTGGCCACCGTGCTCGACCACGGCATCGGCGTCAGCAACGTGCACGAACGCCTGAAAGTACTGTTCGGCAACGACTACAGGATGTGGATCGAAAGCCAGCCGGGAGAAGGCACCCGCGTACAACTCGAAGTGCCCGAACTCGAGACCAACCTGGCGGCAGTTTCATGAATTGTGTGAGGACAACCTTTTGCCCAGACCTGAAGAACTCGTAAGCCAGTGGCCGGCCGGCGGGCTGCCGATGACGTTGGCCCAGCGGACCCGCCGCGTCTACGATCATCTCGCGGCGGTCTATCCCCTTTCCACCGTGCTGTTCCACTCGCGCGCTCATCGCCGCGCGCTGACCCGCTCCGGAGTGCGCGACGGCATGAACGTTCTGGAAGCCGCCACCGGCAGCGGCGAGATGTTCCGCCGCCTGGTAAAAGTGAATCCCAACGGCGCCACCATCGGCTTCGATCTGTCGCCCAACATGGCCGCCCGCACCGGGCGGCAGGCGCGCCGCCGTTTCCCCAAGGCCCGCACTCTCTGCCAGGCAGTCGACGCGTGCCAGATGCCCTATCGCGACGAGACCTTCGATGCGGCGTTTTGCTGCTATCTGCTCGAACTGCTTTCCGGTGACGACATCGCCCGAACTCTGGGCGAATTTCATCGCGTGCTGCGGCCCGGCGGCCGGCTCACCTTGGTTCTAATTGGGCAGAATACCTCCCTCTTCAACTCCGCCTACAAAGTGGCGGGCCGGCTTGCCCCCGCCTTTTGGGGCCGCCAGGTGGAGCGGCGGGTTCCGGAACTCATCGAATCGGCGAAGTTTCACTTGGTCGAAAATCACTTTGTCCGCCAGATTTACTATCCGTCGCGCGTGTTGGTGGCGCAAAAATGAATCGGCCCGGTAACGCCGGCGATCTTGTCGCCGGTGACGTGCCAGAATTCCCGAGCTTCGTGGCGCGGCCGATGCCGATCATGCCGCTGGCGGCGTGCGAACGTTTCGCGTGATCTGATTGCCGACGCGCTGGCGGGCGAGGCGGAGATCGTAGTCGATTTGCAGACCTAGCCTGGTTTCCGGTGAAACAAAGGCGCCGGGGACAGACCGCTCTGTCCACGCGGCGCAAGAGCGGCGCCTTGGGACAGAGAGGTCAGTCCCCGGGCCGCGCATCCTGTAGCATCGCGGCCCAGCCGGGATAGCCGCGCGCGGCGGAATACGCATCTTCTTCCAATCGGAACGCGACATCGAGCCGTGCGCCGGGGGCGAACTCGGCAACGCGACCGGCGGAATTCCAGGCCTTCAGTGTCAGGATGCGGCCGTTCTGGCGTACCGCGATGCGCAGGTGCTTTTCCTTCATCACCACCGGCGCGGCCGCCACTTCGACGGCGCGCGCGGCGAATAGCGGCGGCGGATTACCGTGGCCGAACGGCGCCAGCGCGAAGACATCCCGAATCGCAGCTTCGGCGATTTCGCCGAGATCGACCACCGCATCAATCTCCAACCGCGGCGCAAAATCCTCCTCGCTCAGCCGGGCGGCGGCATATGCGTTGAAGCGCTGGCGGAACTCATCCACGCGAGCCGGCTCCAGCGTCACGCCGGCGGCATATTTGTGGCCGCCAAAACGCGCGAACAGGCCGGACATCGATTCCAGCGCTTCCAGCAGATGAAACGCAGGAATGCTGCGGCCGGAGCCCTGCGCCATGCCATCTTCTTCGTTGCGTCCGAGCACGAACACCGGCCGGTGCAGCCGCTCCACCATTCTGCTGGCGACGATGCCGAGCACGCCGCGGTGCCAGTCCTCCGCGTAGTAAACCAACGCAGCGGCGGGAGCTTCCACGGGCATCTGCTCGCAGGCGCCGCGAATCGAGTCCTCCACCTGCCGGCGCTCGGTGTTTCGATCGTGAAGCTGTTGCGCCAACTCGCGGCCGCGCGCCGGGTCGGCCGTCAAAAACAGCTCGATGACGCTCTCCGCGGTATCCATACGGCCGGCCGCGTTGATGCGCGGCGCAAGTTGAAAGGCCACTTGCCGCGCGCTGGGCGCCACGCCGCGGCTGACGCCCGCCACTTCCAGCAACGCTCGCAGGCCGGGGTTGCGCGCATCCGCCAGGCCGTCCAGCCCGTATTTCACCATGACGCGGTTCTCGCCCGTCAGCGGCACCACGTCGGCCACGGTGGCAATCGCGACTAATTTCAGCAGCGATTCGGAGACACGCGCCACTCTTTCCGCGGGCCAGCCGGACCGGGCCAGCAGTGCTTGTGCCAGCTTGAAGGCTACGCCAGCGCCACAGAGATCTTTATTCGGATAAGGACAATCCCGCCGATTGGGATTGATCACCGCCAGCGCCGGGGGCAGTTCGGCTTCCGGCAAATGATGGTCAGTGACGATCACCGCGATACCGAGTTCGGCGGCCCGCGCCACCACTTCCGCCGCGCGGATGCCCGTATCCACGCTAACGATCAGCTTGACGCCGCGCGTGGCCGCAACCTCCACCACCTCCGGGCGCATGCCGTAGCCATCTTTCAGGCGGTGCGGCACATGATAGAACGCGCTGCCACCGGCCAGGCGAATCGCGGTCATCAGCAAAACCACCGCGGTGGTGCCGTCCACATCGTAATCGCCGTAGATGAGGATTCCTTCGCCGGCCGCGATGGCGGCGCGCAGGCGTTCGACGGCGGGCTCCATGTCGCGCAGCCCGAACGGATCAACCAGGTCGGCCAGCGAAGGATGAAGAAAGCGGCGGCCCGATTCCGCATCGGCGTAGCCGCGCTTCACGAGCACTTTGGCAACCAGCGAACTGACGCCCAACGCCGAGCCCAAAGCTGTCGCATGGTCGGAATCGAGGGCGGGAAACAGCCAGCGGGCGGGGGTGGCGGCCGTACTTCGAGGCGTCAGCATTGTGTGCAAGCCGGCACGCTCTTGTTGGCAGACGAAAGCGCCTGCCCCACTTTCGAGCGGCTTCGATGGCCGAGTGGGACAGGCGCTTCCGCCTGGCAACCCTCAAGCGGTCAGTTTTTCGAAAAATAGCCGGGGAGCGAATCGGGCTCGTCGTCTTCGGGCATGCGGGACAGGATCTCGTCTTCGATCCCGCCGAATTCGTCGTACCAGTCCGGCTGCAGTTCGTATACGTAGAGGCGCGAGTTGTGATCGAACGCCAGCTCAAGCGAGCAGGTCAAGCCGGTGAAGACGCGCAGTTCATGCAGGCGCGATTCGTAATCGCGGCGTTCCTCCCGGGTGAGATCGCAATCGTCAAGCTGGGCTTCCAGCTCTTCGATATCGGAAGCCTCGAACTCGGCCGAGGCGAACAGGATCAGTTTGGCGCCGCACTTTTGCGCGACGTCGAGAAACGACTGGAAGTCGGGATGTTTGTCCGCGTCCCACAAGACCAGCCCCAGCCCTTCCAGGCTGCCTGGCCGGTTGTGAAAGACGGCGAAGCCGGCTGAGTCGAGATACTCCAATATTTCGCGCTTGAGCGTATCGAGATTTAAATCCACTTGGGGCTAGCCTCAGGCCTGAACCAACACCAGAATATCAGAGGGACTGGCCAGGTCGCGGGCGGAAGGCGTAACAATCGTCTTCGGCCCGATGAAGATCTTGCGTTTTTCCTTGATCGCATCGCGCACGTCGGCTTCACAGACCACGCGCTCCGGCGTGGGCGCGGCAACGGGCTGCGATGGCGCCGGCGGTGGCGCGTGCTCCGGCGCGGGTGCGGTCAGTCAGGTGAAGCCGCCGCTCGAATCCCCGCCGCGTCGCGCCAAAAAGCGATCCACCACGCTGACCGCCACGTTCGGCACCACCGAGGACGTCACGGCGGGCGCGGCGCAGGATGCGTTACAGGACGGGCCGCCCGCGGCCGGCGCCGCCACCGGCGCGCCGCGCGAGGCAAGGTATCGCTCCACCGCCGCCACCACCGCGCCGCGGTCGATTCCGATGGGTGCGTCCGCGGCCGATGGACCGTTCGGCGCCTGGCGAATATCCATCGACATCTCGAAGGCCTCTTCCGGCTTGCGAACCACGTAGGCCAGGCGCTTGACGTTGATCAGGTGCAGAGGGCCGACGTTGTCCGACGTGATATTACCCGCGATGGCGCCGCAGCCGAGCGTCATGCCGGGCAGCAGGTTGGTAGTGATGCCGGTGGAACCCTGCGGCGCGGGTGTATTCACCAGCACCCGCATGGCCGGCATGCGCGAACCGTATTCGCGGGTGCGCGCGTCAT
>JBELAO010000044.1:0-42013 GCA_049508735.1 Bryobacteraceae bacterium
GGGGACGTCTTCAGCGAAGAGCTGCTGGAGACGTACATCGAATACAAGCGGAAGAACGAAGCCGAAGCCGTGCGCCTGCGCCCGCACCCGTACGAATTCGCCCTGTACTACGACGTGTAGGCAGCAGTGATCTGAACCGCGGACGGAAGAAAGGGAGTCAGGAGCTCAGAGGACGGAGTCAGAATATCGAGCCGCCATTCTGACTCCTGATTCCCGTACCTTTCCTCCAGGACTCTCTCCTCCGTTCTTGCAACGGATTGGGCCGGCACGTTATAGTGTGGCCCTGGGAGCGCTGTCAGAGTGCAGAGTCTTAGTTCCCTGTTAGAACACCCCGGCCTGCTCGCGAGAAAGGCAGTCGGCCGCCTCCGGCGAAGGCTGATGAAGGTTCCGCGAGGTTCCGTCGTCCAACTGATTAACGGCACGGTTCGATTCGAGTTTCAATGGCAGCCCTTTCTGGCGGACGAGGACCAGCGCGCCATGTTCACCCGCTCCTACGACCTTATTCTATGTGACTGCTTGAGGAAGCACTTATCCCCTGGCGACATTGTCCTGGATGTGGGTGCGAACGTAGGCTATGTGTCGGCTGTTGCGGCGTCCTATATCGGAACAACCGGGGCGGTGCATGGTTTCGAACCATTGAGGATGTGCTTCGACCGGCTGCAGGTCCTGAGTGCACTGAACCCGCAGTTCCATTTTGTGTTCAACAATATCGCGGTTGGCGACGAAGAGGGCGTTCTGCCCATCTCGTATGACCCAAAGGGCGAGTCGCGCAATGCAACTCTGGTTCCCGGACAGAAATGCGTCGTCACAGAAGGTGTGCCGGTCAAGCGGCTGGACGACTATATTCGAAGTAAGATATCGTCGCCGGAACGAATCAAACTCATTAAGATCGATGTCGAAGGATTTGAGTTTCGGGTTCTGAGAGGCCTGGAACGCTTCCTGGCGGAGAGCCACAGGCCCCTCATCGTGTGCGAGATCAAGCCGTGGGAGATCGAAAAGCTCGGCTTCTCGATCGGCAGCTTCGAGCGGTATATGAAGAGCTTTGGCTACGATTCTTACGATATGGTGAGCCAAAGCAAACGGATCGATTTAGCGCGACTCACCGATATTGAAGTGGTGTTGTTTAAGGCGTGTTGAGCCTTTTTTCGCTATCCGGGGCGGGCAAATAGCGCTTTGGGCCGCAGGCGTGGCGGGCATGCGAAGCTGCGGTGGCTGGCGGCGGCAGCTTAGAATGGTGGTGGCGCGGGACGAGTGAGCCGCCGCGTTTCGATGCAAGGCATCATCATCCAGATCAACGTTTTCCAAGGGGGCCTGCCGAAGCGGCCGATTGCGCGGGGGCGGCTGCGCGCCGCTGGCCTCGAAGGCGACGCGCAGGCGCATCCGCAAATCCATGGCGGCCCGCGCAAGGCGGTTCTGCTGATCGCCGCGGAAGTGGTGGATCGCCTGGCCGCGCGCGGTTACCCGGTCTTCTACGGCGCCTTGGGCGAGAACCTGACCATGCGCGGGATGGATGTGCGCGGGCTGCGGATCGGCGACCGTTTGCGCGCGGGAGGCGCGACCATCGAGATCACCCAGGTGCGCGGGCCTTGCACCCAGCTTGACGTTTATGGCGAATCGATCAAAGGCGAACTGTACGATGCGCGCATCAATGCCGGCGACAGCGGATCACCGCGCTGGGGCAGCAGCGGATTCTATGCGAGCGTGGTGGAGGAGGGCGAGGTGGCGCCGGGCGATATAATCGCCCCAGTGGCCCAGCTTGCCTGACCGATGCTGACTTTGCTCGATCGCGTTCCCGAGCGCGTGGCGACGCGCATCCGCCTGCTGCTGGCTTCGGTTCCGGATCCCGAGGCGGCGACCAGATACCTGGAGCGCATGCGTCAGGCTTCTCCATCCGCCTTCGACCGCATCAGCAGTTCGCCGGCTGCCCTGCAGTCGGCGGTGAATGTGTTCGCCTATAGCGCGTTTCTCTCCGATGCCGTGCTCAAGAACCCCGAGCAGATCCTGCAGGTCTCCAGTTCCGGCAGTTTGTACCGGGTGCTGTCGGTGGAGGAATACGAGGAACGCCTGTACGATTTTCTCGGCGCGGGCCACGGAGGGGTGCCATCCGGAGTCGAATTGGCGCGGTTTCGCCGCCGCCAGTTGTTGCGCATCGCGCTGCGCGACGTGCTGGGAGTAGCCGGCCTGGCTGAGGTTACCGAGGAGCTTTCGAGCGTGGCAGATGCGATTCTGAGCGTCTTGTACCGGCATCTTCGCGACGATTTCGTCACGCGCCATGGCGAGCCGCGCCTGGCCGATGGCCGCCCCTGCGGATTCTCGGTGATTGCGCTTGGCAAGCTGGGCGGGCAGGAGCTGAATTACAGCTCGGATATCGACCTGATGTTCGTTTACGGCGGCAATGGTCAAACGGACGGGCCGGAGGTTATCACTAACAAGGAGTTTTATAAGAAGGTCGCTAACGAGTACACGCAGTTACTCTCCACTTACACGGCCGAGGGCCAATGCTACCGCGTGGATTTGCGGCTGCGCCCGGACGGGACGCTGGGCGAGGTGGCGATTTCCGGCGACGGCGCGCGGGATTACTACGGCAGGCGGGCGCGCGACTGGGAAAAGCAGATGCTGATCAAGGCGCGCGTGGCGGCGGGCGAGCCGGAGCCGGGCGCGGCGCTGCTGGAGTTCGTCGAGCCGCTGATATACCAGACCTCGCTCGACTTCCGGGCGGTGGAAGCGGTGTCCGAGACACGGCAGCGGATCGGCGAAAAAATGGCCGCGCGGCGCCACGTAAGCGGCGGTATCGACATCAAACTCACGCCCGGCGGCATTCGCGACATCGAGTTCCTGGTGCAGTGTCTGCAGCGGCTGCATGGCGGCCGTGAGACATGGGTGCGGCACGGCGGCACCATGTTTGCGCTGTTCCGGCTGCGCGACAAAGGGCTGCTGAGCGGAGCCGAATACGCGCGCCTTGCGTCGGCTTACCAATTTCTGCGCTACCTGGAGCACCGCCTGCAACTGGAAGACGACCGGCAAACGCACACGCTTCCGGCCGACCGGGAGGCGCTGGGCCTGCTGGCGCGCAAGATGCCGCCGGCGGCCACCGGAGAGGGATTGGACGCCGACTCCCTGGCGCGGAGTCTGGACGAGTACCTGGTTGCGGTGCGCGAGATTTACGAACGCGTGATACACGCGCAGAGGCCGCTGTACTACACGCCCGGCTTCGAACCGGCGCTCGAAGAGGAGCCCGAGCCGACGCCGGTGGCGACCAACCTGACGCGCTTCCTGGACCAGCGGGCGCCCGGACTGGCCGTCGCGGTGGCTGCCGCCAACCTGCATCGCGGGCGGGAGCGCTTCGAACATTTCCTCGAGAAAGCGTTTGCCCAACCGGAGATTCTGGAGCGCCTGAACGGCGACGCGCGCCTGGCGGCCGGCGTGCTCGACGTGTTCGAACACAGCGGCCATTTCGCCGACGAGCTGCTGCGCTACCCGGAGCTGATGGAGGAAATCGGCGAACCCTTTCGGCTGGAGGGCGGCGCGCTGACCGACGGCGGCTCGCTGCGCCGCTATTACCGCCGCCAGATGCTGCGCATCCAGACGGAAAGCCTGCTCGAAGCTCCGCCCATCTTCGACACCCTGGGGAAGACTTCGGTGCTGGCGGACAGCGTGATCGCAGCCGCGTATCAAATCGCGGTGCGGGATGCGCCAGCGCCGGCGAACCACGCTTACGAGCCATCCAGCCAGATGATGGTGATCGCACTCGGCCGCCTGGGCATGCGCGAGTTCGACCTGGGATCGGACGCCGACCTGGTCTTCGTTATCCCCGACCGGGACGCTCCGGAGCACGCCTTCTGGACCGCCGTAGCCGAGCGCATGGTGCAGATCTTGAGCGCCTACACCGGCGAGGGCGTGATGTTCACCATCGATACGCGCCTGCGCCCCAATGGCCGCGAAGGCGACCTGGTGCAATCGGAAGGCTCGTACAAGGCCTATTTTGAGCACCACGCCGAGGCTTGGGAAGGCATCGCCTACATGAAATCGCGCGCCGTGGCGGGAGACGTGGAGCGCGCCACCGAATTCCTCAACGAGTTGCAGCAGGTGGACTGGCGGCGTTACGGACAGAGCATGCGCTCGCGCAAGGAGCTGGCCGAGATGCGCGCCCGCCTGGAACGGGAGCAGGGGCCGCGCAATCCTCTGAAAGCCGGCCGGGGCGGATTTTACGACATCGACTTCGCGCTGATGTACCTGCGCCTGCGCGCCGCCGGCATTTTCTATAAGGTGCTGAACACGCCCGAGCGCATCGACGTGAACGAGAAGATGGGGCACCTGGACCGCGAGGACGCCGAGTTCCTGCGCGAGGCCGCCACCTTCTACCGCGGGATCGATCACGGGCAGCGGGTCTCGCGCGGCCACGCCGAGGGCAGCCTGCCCACTTCGCAGGCGCAAATGGAACTGCTGGCAAACCTGGTGAAACGCTGGACGCCGGAGCACCTGCATCAGCAGCGCCTGGACGTCACGCTGCGGGAGATCCGCCGCCGCACGCGCGAGTACTTCAACCGGCTGTTCGGGCGATCATGAAGGCGCCGCGATTCGCCCTCTCGCTGGCGCTGGTGGCGGCCATCATCGCGGTGTACCGGCTGCTGCCGGTCAACAATACCACGGTGGCGCTGACTTTGCTGCTGGCCATTCTCGGCATTTCGACCTGGTGGGGACTGGCGGAGGCTACCCTGGCGTCGGTGCTGGCGGTGCTCGGATTCAACTTCTACTTTCTGCCGCCGGTTGGCAAGCTTACCATTCAGGATCCGCAAAACCTGGTGGCGTTTCTGGCGTTCCTGGTGACGGCGGCCACCGCCAGCCAGCTTTCGGCGCGGGCGAGGCGCCGCACGGCGGAAGCGGAAGCCCGGCGCCTGGAAAGCGAGCGCCTGTATGCGCTGGTGCGGTCACTGGCGCTGACCGGCAACTTGCGCAAGACCATCCGCGAATTCCTCAACCGGGTGGTGCAGGAATTCGGCTGCCGCGGCGCGGCCTTTTTCTACCGGCAGACGGACGAGATCTTCCGCACCGGCGCGGAAAGCCAGCCGGTGACGGACCACGATCTGCGAGTCGCCGCGGAGATCGAGCACGCCTCCGGCGAAGCCACCGGCGACTGGGTTTCGAGTCCCGTCCGCTTGGGACTGCGGAGCCTCGGCAGCCTGGGCCTGGTGGCGCCGCTGCCTTCCGCGCAGATGGTGCGAGCCATCGCGGACCTGGCCGCTATCACCATCGAAAAGGCGCGCGCGATGGAGGAAGCCAGCCACGCCGAAGCCGCGCGGCAGAGCGAGCTGCTGAAATCGGCACTGCTCGATTCGCTCGCGCACGATATCAAAACGCCGCTGACCTCCATCAAAGCCGCCGTCACCAACCTGCTCGGCGAAGCCGCGGCGGCCGACCGCGAGTTGCTCACCATCATCAACGAAGAAGCCGACCGCTTGAACCAACTCGCCGCGGAAGTGGTGGCGATGGCGCGCATCGAAGCCGGCAAACTGCATCTGGAGAAGCGGGAAGTATCGGTGGAGCAGATCGTCACCGGCGCGCTGGCCGAAGTGGAGGGGCTGCGCAAGGGCCGTTCCATCGCCATCCACGCGGCGGCCGACCTGCCCGCGGCCGAAGCCGATCCCGAGCTGGCGCAGCAAGTGGTCAAGCAGTTTCTCGAGAACGCCCTCAAATATACGCCCGAGGACACGCCCATCACAGTTTCGGCGGAGCGAAAGAGCGGGAAGATTGTAATTGGCGTCGCCGACCGTGGCCCGGGCATCGAAGAACACGAGCGCGCGCTGATCTTCGACCGCTTCTATCGCGGCCGCGAGCAGCGTTTTCGAACCAAGGGAACCGGCATGGGGCTCGCCATCGCCAAGGGAATCGTGGAAGCGCACGGCGAGAAGATCTGGGTGGAAAGCGAGCGGCGCCAGGGTTCGGTGTTTTACTTTACGCTGGCGGCCGCGGCGGGAGGCAAACAGAATTGAGCGCCGGAAAAGTTCTGGTGGTGGATGACGATCCGCAGATCCGCCGCGTGATGAAGGCCACGCTGGTGGGGCACAGCTACGAGGTGCTCGAGGCGCGCACGGGCGAGGAGGCGCTGGAAATGTTCGCGCGCGAATCGCCCAACCTGGTGCTGCTGGATATGAACATGCCGGGCATGGGCGGCCTGGAGACCTGCCGCGCGCTGCGCGCCGCCTCCGACGTGCCGGTGATCGTGCTGACCGTGCGCAACTCGGAGAAGGACAAAGTGGCGGCGCTCGATGCCGGCGCCGACGATTACGTCACCAAGCCATTCGGCATCGAAGAGCTGCTGGCGCGCATCCGCGCCGCGCTGCGGCGTTCCCCCACCGGGCCGGAGGGCGGTCCGCGAACTTTCGAAACCGCCGGGCTGGAAATCGATTTCGAACTCCGGCGCGTGCGCGCGCAAGGCCGCGACGTGCGCCTGACGCCAAAGGAATTCGAGCTGCTCCGCTGCCTGGTGACGCACGCCGGCCGCCCCGTAACGCACCGCGAGCTGCTGCAAGCCGTGTGGGGCCCCGATTACGGCGACGAGCCCGAATACCTGCGCGTCTTCATCAACCAACTGCGCAAGAAAATCGAAGCCAACCCCGCCAAGCCGACCATCATTTTGACCGAACCGTGGGTGGGATATAGACTGGCAGCGGGGTAGGGGGGCGGGCGCGGCCGTTCGTGGCGCGGGCCGTCCGGCCTGCAGAGCCGAGAGTCATCTCGGCTTTTCTTCGCGCTTGACCACGTGCGGCGTGCTCCTGCAACGGTCTTCCGCTGCGAACTGCGCACAGCGGTCCCCCGAGGCCGGGCGGCCCAAGCGGGATGGCTTGGACAACCGAACCATCCCAAGAAAGCACAGCTTCCCAAAAAGAAAGCCGAGATGACTCTCGGCTCAGCAGGCCTGACGGCCCGCGCCACGGCGCATTTCGGGCGGCCGCGTAGCCTGCGGTGGTTCGAAGTGCAATTCCAGCGCTTCCCTTAGATTGGCCAGAGCTTCCGCTTCGCTCGCGCCCTGGCTGGCGACGTCGAGTTCCAAACACTGGGAGACATACCAGTTGCCCTCCCGCCAAACCGTCGCAGCGAATGGTCGCTTCATGACCTCATTGTTTCACAACCTAGGGTGCTTCGCATGGTTCGCGCTGAGCTTGAACGCATTTGTGCTTTCGCTTACTCGCGAGGGACACTGGACGACAGAATGAGGTGTGGAGATGCCCCAGCACTCCTACGAAGAGCTCCGCGGCGTCGTAATTGATATTCTTCTGAAGCGGGAACCCGTCGCATATCGGTCCTCCGGATCGCCCGCAACGAGGCTGGTCACACGATTGCGGAAACGCCGCAGAGGGAACAGGTCTACGTCTACATGCAACTGTTCGTGCCGTTCGCGAGGCAGATGATGCGTCCCCGGGCCGCCTTGGTTCAGACCCCGGCGCGGTTACTCCCCGCCCCTCACTTCTTCGGGTTCAGGTCCTTCTTGAGGCGGCTTACAATATCGGAGGCGGTGCGATTCATTTCCTTGGCGGCGAAATCCTTGGGCGGGTCGTATGTGGACCAGACCACCTGGCGCGACTTGGCGTCTACCAGGAACAGCGTGCCGTGCCCGCGGCCGAAGCCGGAGTTGACCGGGCTGGTCAGCGTGTTCTCCGTCTTTCCCAGCAGGCCCGGCGACGATGGCTCATCGCCGACCGGCTTGGTTTTGGAATCCGCATGGGCCGGTTTTGCCGGCGGCGCCGACTCGTCGCCAGGCTTCGCTGCCGGTTCGTCGCCCGCTTTGGCGGTGGGCTCCGCGCTGACTGGTTTTGGCGGCTCGGGCGGTTTGGGCGTCGGCGAGAAGTCCTCTAACTCCGCCTGGAAGCCTTCACCGAGGTGGTCGGTGAAGATGGCGTCGGCCAGCTTGGGGTCCGTCACGACGTGGAAAATACGCTCGTTGGTGAGCCGGTTGGCCAGATACTGGTCCATCCCGCGCGCCATCGGCAGCAGGTATACGGAATGCACGCCGGCCAAATCCGCCGCGCACGCCAGCGCGCCTGCAAGCGGCAACAGGCACAGACATCGCTTCATGGTTTTCATCATAGCAACCGGCTTCTATCAAACTAGGACGCCGCCTGCGCGGAAAAAGTCTGCGCCCGCGGGCCGGACGCCAGACTAAGTGCCTGTCAGGAAACAACCATGCCAAATCCTGGCGAAGGACGTAGCGCACGCACTCGTGCGTGCCGTGTCGAGACTCTTCTCGACACCTGCCCGGCACGCGGAAAGGCGTCGGCACGAGTGCCGACGCGGCACGCATGAGTGCGTGCGCCACGTCCGAATGGTACGGTTGTTTCTTGACGAGCCCTAAGCCATGAGCTCCCGCCTCGAGTCCGAGATCGAACGCTACCTGGCGGGACTGGCGCGCACGGCGGCCTCGCCGCACACGCTCGACGCCTACCGGAGCGACTTGCAGCAACTGCTCGAATTCCTTTCCCCGCCCGAAGCCGAGCCGCCGGAGCCCGAATCGATCGACCTGCTGCTGCTGCGCGAGTGGATGCTCTGGCTGTACCGGCAGGAATTGGAGGCAGTCAGCATCCGGCGCAAGGTGGCGGCGGTGCGAGGCCTGTTTCGGTTCTTGCAGCGCGAGGGCGTGGTAGCCATCGATGTAGCCCGTCTGTTGCGGCTGCCCAAGGCTCCGCAGAAACTCCCGGTGGTGATGACGGCGGAGCAGATGAACACCCTGCTCGACGACGTGGCCGCCGGCAAACTGGAGCGGCCGCACCCGTCGCGCGACCACGCCCTGCTCGAAGTCCTCTACGGCTGCGGCGTGCGGGTCAGCGAGCTCGCCGGCCTGAATCTGGACGATCTCGACCGCACCGCGCAAGAGGCATGGATGCGCGTCCGCGGCAAGGGCAAGAAGGAGCGCCAGGTGCCGCTGCCCGGCCAGGCCGCCGCGGCGCTTGAGCAATACCTCGCTGAGCGGCCGGTGCCGCGCGATGAGCGGGCTGTGTTTCTCAATCACCGCGGTCACCGCCTGGGTGTCCGCGGCATTCACGGCATCGTCAAACTCTACGCCACGGTTCTGACTGGCGATCCGTCGGTGCATCCACACGGCTTCCGCCACGCCTATGCCACCCACCTGCTCGCCGGCGGCGCCGACCTGCGCGCCATTCAGGAGCTGCTGGGCCACGCGCGGCTTTCCACCACCCAGAAGTACACGCAAGTTTCGCTCACTGACCTGATGAAGGTGTACGACAAAGCGCATCCCAAGGCGTAACGCGTGACGGACCGTCGACTCCATTTCCGCGCCGAGTTCGCTCCCATGCTGCGCATGGCCATTCCGCTGGCGCTGGCCGAACTGGGCTGGATGGCGATGGACGTGGAAGATACCATGATGGCCGGCCGCCTGGGCGCGGCGGCGTTGGGCGCCGGCAGCCTGGGCGTGATGCTGTTCTATCCCATCGTCATCTGCGGTACCGGTCTGTTGCTGGGAATGGATACGCTGGTGTCGCAGGCGCACGGCGCACGGGACGCCGCCGACTGCCTGCGCACGCTGGTCAATGGCGCATGGCTGAGCCTGGCGCTGGCACCGCTGTTGGCGCTGTTGGTTCGGCTGCTGATTCCTCTGCTCCGCGCCACTGGCACCAATGCCACGGTCATGGCGCTGTTCGATCCGTTTCTGAAAGCGCTGGCATGGAGCCTTGTGCCGCTGCTCTTCTATGCGGCGTTCCGCCGCTACCTGCAAGCCATCGACCTGGTCAAACCGGTGACCTTTGCGCTGGTGAGCGCCAACGTGGTGAACGTGCTCGGCAATTGGGTGTTGATGTACGGCCATTGGGGCGCGCCGCGGATGGGGCTGGAAGGCTCGGGGTGGTCGACCACCATCGCCCGCTGCTACATGGCGGCGGTGTTGCTGGCTGCCATCGTGTGGAACGAGCGCTCGGGCGGCATTCTATGGTCGATTTCGTGGCGGCCTTCGCTCGAGCGCATTCGCCGCCTGGTGAACTTGGGACTGCCGGCGGCGATGCAAATCCTGTTTGAAGGCGCGGTGTTCGGGCTGGTGAGCGTGTTCGCGGCGCACCTGGACGCGGTTTTACTGGCGGCGCACAGTATCGCCATCAACGTGGTGGCGACCACTTACATGGTGCCGCTGGGAGTGAGTTCGGCGGCTGCGGTGCGGGTAGGGCAGGCTTATGGCGCCGGCGACGCGCGCGGTGCGGCCACGCGCGGCTGGACGGCCATCCTGCTTGGCGCGCTATTCATGGGCAGCTCAGGCGTGGTGCTGGCAGCGGCGCCGCGCTGGATCGTACGCATCTACACCCCCAATGCCGCGGTGATCGCGGCCGGCGCGGTGCTGTTGCGCATCGCCGCCTTGTTCCAATTGTTCGACGGTTTGCAGGTGGTGGCCGGCGGCGCGCTGCGCGGTCTCGGCGACACCCGCACGCCGATGCTGGCGCACCTGGCCGGTTATTGGGGTGTGTGCCTGCCGGTGGCCTACCTGTTGTGTTTTCGATTAGGATGGGGCGCGGCGGGAATCTGGGTGGGCTTGAGCGCGGCGCTAATCCTCATCGGATCGGCGCTGCTGCTGGCTTGGCGCCGGCGGGCCGCTAAGACTGGCGCATGACCGTTCCCCTCCGAACGTCATGCGCCCAAATTCTCCGATTGGCACCTCCCGTCGGGCCTTTCGACCCGTGCCATGCGTACTTGTGAGATTGGATACTCGCCAGGCAGGGGAGGATTCAGATTTCGATTGGCAGCTCATGCGCCGCAGCTACCGGCCCTCCACCGGCTTCCGCTGCGCCTCGCCGTAGATCCAGTCCCGCAGGTGCAGATACCACTCGGCGCCGATCGCGCGCGGGATAACGCTATCGCCGCTGCCCGGCTTGAGAGCCTCCCAACGCCGGCGCAGCGCCTCCGGCCCCGCCCCTGCCGCATCCAGCAAGCTCGCCAGGGCGATATCCTGCGCGGCGTTGCGTCGAATGATGGCGCGCACGGTCTCGGGCGGCGGGTACGTGCGCGCCTCAGGATCGTCCAGCGCGCCCAACGCCGCTGCGTCGGCGCCGCTCGAAACCGGCGGCAGGGGCACCGGTCCGGTGGCGACACGCAGATCCGGAACGCGCGGTGCGATCACCCGCACCTCCATCGGCCGCACCACCCAATAGCCGACTTTCAATTGCACCTCCAGGCGAAACCGCGCGGCCTCGGCGTTGGGCGGTATCCACAGGTCCAGCAGGTAGGCGCGCGTGGTCTGGCCGTCCACGCCATCGGCCGGGTCGGGTATCACGCCGAAGTCGGGCAGGCGCTTGACTTCGGTGAGCCGGTCTGGCGTCCATCCTGCGGAAGTCTTCTCGAAATGCTCTTTGTACAGCGCCACGCGGCACGCATTGAGCGGATTCGTCACCACATACAGCAGGTAGGTGGTTTTGGGTGGGGCCGAAATCACCACGTGGAACGATGCCCAGGCGTTGCGCGCGACCGCCGGCGATAGAATCTCGCGCGGCTGGCCGCCACGGTCGGCCGCCACGATTTCGCCGAACGGATCGACCCGCGAAAACTCCGAATAAATGTCGACGCTCTGTCCGGCGAGCGTGCCCGCCGTGGCTGCCAGCAGCATCAGAAATCGTGGAAAGACGCGCCCGCAAGCGGGCGTTGGCAGGTTGAGCGCTGCCACTCTGTGGAGCAAAGAATCGGCGGCAAAGACCGCCGGCGTTACGGCTATGGCGTTGCGTTTCTTCGTAACTCCGGCGGTCTTTGCCGCCGGTTCTTTGTGAGCCACCTCGGCAGAAATTGCCCCTGGCAGGTTGAAACCTGCCCCAACTGCGGTCACTTGTCAGCGCTCCGCCGCGCTCTTGTGCCGCGTTTCGTAGGCGGCGATCACTTCGCTGGTGATATCGGTCGCGTTCTCGGCGTACAGCAGCGGCGCCTGCGACGTGCTGGTGTCGAATACCATGGCATAGCCCGTGCTGGTGGCGAACTCGACGATCACCGCCACCATCTTCTTGCCCAGATCGGCGAGCGTCTTCTTCTGCGCCTTATCCAGATCGGCGTCGGCCTGGTCCATCTTGGCGTTGAACACCACCGTCAGGTCGTCGACTTCCCGCTGGAGCTTCTTGCGATCTTCGTCGCTCAGTTTTTCCTGGTCCAGCCGGCTCTGTTTCTGTGCGATGGCCTTCTGGTCCTCGTCGAGCGCCGCCTTGCGCGGCCCAAATTCGGCATCGAGCGCCTTGGCGGCGTTCTGGCCGTCGGTGGTGCCCAGGATGGCGTCCTGAATGTTCACCAGCGCCACGCGCGGAGGCCGCGCCGGCTGTGCCGCCGCCAGCATCACCGCCAGCAAACCCAGAATCAGAACTCGATGCGGCTTCATTCCTGCCCTCCATCCGGGATGAATTGCGACCGCGACGGCCTCCCGAAACGACCAACTTAGCATGGCCGAACCCGTGCGGAGCCGCGCACACCTGGGCGCGGCCGGACACTAGGTAGGACACACCATCGCCTTTTGCGGTCATGCACGGGCATTATGGAGCGGCCCACCACTGAATCGCGCCAGGCCTCGCATTGTTGACGCCGAAGCCCCGATGGCATGCCCTTGACAGACAACAGAACCGATGTCCTACTGAACCACGCCAGCCGCCCGCGCGGCTTTCAACTGAATGCCGTCGCCACGGGCGGCCAGGCCCGGGATGGAGACCGGCAAGTGTCCGCGAATCTCGATTTCGCCCCACAGCGCTTTCACCGCCGCGGCTTCCGAAGGCGCCACACTGCTGAAGGTGGCCAGGTACGCTGCGACCGCCGGGAAACTGCGCAGCAAGTACGGATTGCCGAGCGCCACCAGCACCAGCGGTTTCGACGAGCCGGCCAGCGTTTCCATCGCGTGCGGCAATTCGCCGCCCAGCCCGAGCGAGCCTTGGTACGCCGTCACTGAAGCGAAGGCCGCCACCACGTAAGCATCGCATTGCGTCAGGCGGGCCAGCGCCGCGTCCACATCCGCGCGCGAGAGCGACGGATCGAGCATCGTCACCGTCGCATGCGCCAGCCGCGTCCGCACTTCCTGGGAAAAGATCTGACCTTCGTTCGAGTCCCGGCTCTCCGCCAGCGCCAGGAAGCAGGCGCGATCCGGAGCGGTCAACGGCACCAGGCCGTCCCGATTGCGCACCAGCGTGACCGCGCGTTCGGCCACCTGCTGCGCTTTTTGGTTGGCCTCCGGCGAATTGATCACTTCGCCCAGGGCTTCCACGTCGACAAGGCGCTTGTGGTCCAGCCCTACTTTTTCCTTGGCCGCGAGAATCCGCACAACGCTTTCGCGGATGCGCTGGCGTTTGATTCGGCCATTCTCCACCGCCGCAACTACCGCGCGGATGGCTGCCTCCGGATCGGCCGGCATCAGCAGCGTGTCGGCGCCGGCTTCGATCGCGCGCACCGCCGCGTCGCCCGCGGGAAATCCCTTGACGATGCCGCCCATGTCCAGCGCGTCGGTGATGATGAGGCCCTTGAACCCGAGTTCGCCGCGTAACAGACCAGTCAGGATGGCCGGGGAAAGAGTGGCGGGCAAGTCCGGCGGAGCCAGCGCCGGCACGGCCACGTGAGCCGTCATCACCGCGTCCGCTCCGGCGGCGATGGCGGCGCGGAACGGCACCAGTTCCACGCTCTCCAGCCGCTCGCGCGAAGCCGGAACCGTAGCCAGATTCAAGTGGCTGTCCACCGACGTGTCACCGTGACCGGGAAAGTGCTTGGCCGTGGTCAGCACGTAGTTGCGGGGATCCGAATGCGCGCCCTCGATGAAGGCCGACACCTGCGCCGCGACCGCCTGCGGATCTTCGCCGAACGAGCGGATGTTGAGCACCGGATTGTCGGGGTTGATATTCACGTCGGCCACCGGGTAATACACCCATTGAACGCCCAGCGCACGCGCCTCCCGCGCCGTTACCTGGCCTTCGTAGCGCGAGAACTCCGGATCGCCCGCCGCGCCGAACGCCATCGCGTGCGGAAACACGGTGGTGCCGGCAACCCGCATCGAGGCGCCGCGCTCGAAATCGCCGCCCACCAGCAGCGGAACCTTGGCGATGCGCTGCACGCGGTTGAGGAAGGCGGCTAGCGCGTACGGTTCGGCGTGCTGGACGGCACGGCCGTTAGCGGTGTTGGTGAGGATCAGGCCGCCCACCTTCACGTCCCGGATCAATCGCAGAAACCGCAGGTAGTCGCGTGAGCGGGTGTGCGGCGCCGCACCGGGGAAGGGGACAAACACCAGTTGCGCCACTTCATCGCGCAGCGACATCCCCTTCATCCAGCGGCGCACCGCGCCGGATGGCTTCACCGCGGTTGGATGGCGGTCACTGGAGTTCGGCGCCGCGCCTAGCACCATGACCAGCAGCAGGGCAGCCAACGGCCGCGGAGAATGAGGCATGGGATTGTTACAGCGGAGCTATAACGAGGCGACCCGCGCCGCTGCGGTGGCGCGCGCCGAAGCCACCGGCTTGCGCGCCGGCGCGCGGTTCAGCAGCCGCTTCACCGAACGCGCCAGCATGGCCGGCTCGCCCGACGTCTTGGCAATCACCGCGTCGGCGCCGGTGTTTCGCTCGTTCAGCCCCAGCGGTTCCACGAAGCCCGACAGAAGAATGATGCGCGCCGCCGCGTTTTGCGCGCGGATTCTGCGGATCATCTCGATGCCATCCATGCGTGGCATGCGATAATCCGTAACGATTACGTCATACTGCCCGCACTCGAATCGCCGCAGCCCCTCTTCACCGTTCAGCGCCGTCTCTACTTCCAACCCGAGCTCCTCGAGCAGCAAGCGGCGCACCAAAAGCCCGTCCGGATTGTCATCGACGAGGAGGATCTTGAAGGGTGCGGCGGGGCAGATTTTCATCATGGAATGTTGGGAGAGTAACAGAGCTGTAATCGGCATGTCAACCGATTTTTATCGCCTTGTAAAATTGGAAGATTCATTTCTTGACATCCGCTGCTCGCATGCTTTCTTATTCCTGGCCCGCGCGCACTCGCGCCGGTGTACGCTGAAGGTTAACCGCAGACCGACGTATGAAGCTTAACACTCTGGCCGAAGTCCTGGGTTGCCGCTTGGAGGGCTCGGGCGAAATCGAGATCACCGGCGTCGCTACGGTGGAACAGGCCGGCCCCGGCCACGTCACGTTTCTGGCCAATCCGAAGTATGCCGCCAAAGCCCGGCACACGCGGGCCAGCGCCATTCTCGCCGCCGAGCCGCTCTCCGGCATCGATATCGCCTGTCTGGTTTCGGCGAACCCTTACCTCGATTTCGCCCGCGCCCTCGCGCTGTTCTACCAGCCGCCGCGGCCCGCACCGGGGATTCACCCATTGGCTTCGGTCGCGGCCAGCGCGGTCATCGGCGAGAACCCCTCGATCGGTCCGTTTGCAGTGGTCGGGGAGCGAGTGAAGATCGGCCGCAACGCCGTTCTGCACCCGCATGTGGTGATTTACGAGGGCGTCGAGATCGGCGACGATTTTCTGGCTCATTCCCACGCCGCCGTGCGCGAGTTCTGCCGTATCGGCAGCCGCGTGATCCTGCAGAACGGCGTGGTGGTGGGCGGCGACGGCTTCGGTTTCGCCAAGCGCGCCGACGGAACCCACGCCAAGATCGTTCAATCCGGCGTCACCATTATCGAAGACGATGTCGAGGTGCAGTCGCTCACCTCGGTCGATCGCGCCACGATCGGTGAAACGCGCGTCCGGCGCGGCGCGAAAATCGATAGCCTGGTGCAGATTGGCCACGCCTGTGTGGTGGGCGAGGATAACATCATTTGCGCCCAGACTGGGCTTGCTGGCAGTACCACCCTGGAGCGAAACGTGCTTCTCGCCGGACAGGCCGGATCGGCGGGACACTTGACCGTGCACGAGGGCGCCATCGTCTATGCGCAGAGCGGCCTGGGCGGCGATGTTGCGCCCGGCGCGCGCGTTTCCGGTTCGCCCGCTTTCGATGCCGGCGAATGGCTGCGCGCCATCACCGCCTTTCAGAAGCTGCCGGAAATGCTGAGGACCCTACGGGAATTGAAAAAAAGAGTCGATCAACTAGAACAGCGATGACCAACCAAACGCCTCCCACTGGCGGCCGCCGTCCGGTCGCTTACCTCAACGAAAAGTTTTTGAACAGCCCGGATGCGCGGGCCATCCGCATTCTGTCGGAATTTCTGGAGCCGCTGGCTCACTTCCGCCGTGAGAAGATTCGCGACACGGTGGTGTTCTTCGGCTCGGCGCGGGTGCGCGAAGACAGCGAACTGGGCCAATATTACAAGGACGCCCGCACGCTGGCGCATAAGCTCACCGATTGGGCGGCCCAATTCACCAACGGTACGTATCGTTTCGTGGTGTGCTCCGGGGGCGGTCCCGGCATCATGGAGGCCGCTAATCGCGGCGCCGCCGATGCCGGCGGGAAGACCGTCGGGCTCAACATCGGCCTGCCCTTCGAGCAGTTCCCGAATCCGTTCATCACGCCGGAGCTGAGCTTCGAATTCCACTACTTTTTCATGCGCAAGTTCTGGTTCGCCTATTTGTCCAAGGCGCTGGTGGTTTTTCCAGGCGGCTTCGGCACGCTGGATGAGATGATGGAAATCCTCACTCTCACGCAGACCCAGAAGCTCGCCAAGAAGGTGACCGTGGTCCTCTACGGCTCGAAATACTGGAAGGAAATTATCAACTTCGACGCGCTGGTAAGGTACGGCACCATCAGCGCCGAAGATCTGAACCTGTTCCAGTACGCCGACGATCCGGACACCGCTTTCGACTTGCTGCAGGCAGGGCTTACGGCATACGTACAGCCGGATACGCCGGAATTCCCGGCGATTTCCAAATCGCGCAATCCGCAGAAACCGGCCGGCACCTCATGAGCGGTGTCCAACTGGTGGACCTGAGCCACACAGTGGAGCACGGCATGGTGACTTACAAAGGCCTGCCCGCGCCGCTGATTTGCGACTTCCTGACGCGCGAGGCGTCGCGCGCCTTCTACGCGCCTGGCACGGAGTTTCACATTGGCCGCATCGAAATGGTGGCCAACACCGGAACCTATTTGGATTCGCCGTTCCACCGCTTCGCCTCCGGCCCGGACATGGCGCAGTTGCCTCTCGAATCTTCGGCGAATCTCCCCGGCCTCGTGGTGCGGAGTGCGGGCCGCGCCATCGTGGCCGCCGCGTTCGACGGGCTGGACGTGCGCGGCAAAGCCGTGCTGGTGAGTACCGGCTGGGACCGCCATTGGCGCACCGATGCCTATTTCGAGGGGCACCCGTTCTTGACCGCCGGCGCCGCTGCGTGCCTGGCGGAGCGCGGCGCGGCGCTGGTCGGCATCGATTCCTATAACATCGACGACACCGCCGATGGCTCGCGGCCCGCTCACACGGTTCTGCTCGGTGCTCAAATCCCCATTTGCGAGCACATGTGCAATCTGGGCGCGCTCTCGGGCGCCGTCTTCCGGTTCTTCGCCGTTCCGGTAAAGGTGGCCGGCCTCGGCAGCTTTCCCGTGCGCGCACTGGCGGTGGTGGAGGAAGCGTGTTTCGGCGAACCATAGCGCCTGGCATCGAAATCAAATTGCTGGAGCCCGGTGACGCCGAGGCGGTCTTCGCCGTGGCCGACCGCGACCGCGCCTATCTGCGCGAATGGCTGCCCTGGATGGATCGCACCCATTCGCCCGCGGATGTCCGCCAATTCATCGAAGAAGTGGTGAGCCCGCAATGGGCCGGGAACCGCGGGCCGCATTGCGGCATTTGGGTGGAGGGCGAGCTTGTCGGCTCTATCGGGTGCCACGCCATCGATTGGACCAATCGCTGGTGCAGTCTCGGCTACTGGATCGAATCGCGGCGCCAGGGGCAGGGAATCGTCACCCGCTCGGCCGCCGCGATGCTGAATTACCTGTTCGATGAGATGCGGCTGCGCCGCGTGGTGATCCAATGTGGCACCGGCAACCACCGGAGCCGCGCCATTCCCGAGCGCCTCGGCTTCACCCAGGATGGTGTGATGCGGCAGGCCCAGCTCGTCGGCACGCGCTGGTTAGACCTGTCCACATGGAGCATCCTCGAAGACGAATGGCGACAGCGGGCCGAAGCCCAGGGCCTGCGTTAACGCCGGCGCGCTCCACGCCTTCGCGTTTAGATCCGGCACCTTCAGATCTCCTATGTCGAGTTTCGAAGCGCCGAACCTGCTAGAATCGGTAGCAGCAAGTAACGGGAGGGGCCATGTCAGATCTTACGGGAGGCGCGGCTGGCCAGCGCCGGGACCCGATCACTCTCTTACACGAAAGCGAAAAGATGGTGATGGCGCTTTTGGAATCGGCTTCGCAGGCGATTCTGAGCGTCGACCGGAACGGCCGCATCGTGCTCGCCAATCCCAAGACCGAGGAAATGTTCGGTTACAGCCGCGAGGAACTGCTCGGCGCGCGGATCGAGATTCTGCTTCCCGAGTCCAAGCGGCGGGTGCATGGACGCGACCGCGAAGAGTACTTCACACGGCCGCGGGTGCGGCCGATGGGCATCGGGATGGACCTTGCTGGCCGCCGGAAAAACGGAACCGAGTTTCCGGTCGAGATCAGCCTCAGCCACGTCGAGACCACCGAGGGCCTGTTTGCGATTGCCTTCGTCAACGACATCAGCGACCGCAAGCGGCTGGAAGGCCAGCTTCTCCAGGCGCAAAAAATGGAAGCCGTGGGAAGGCTGGCGGGCGGCGTGGCGCACGATTTCAACAACATGTTGACCGTGATCGCCGGCTACAATCGCATGATCCTCGACGATCTTTCGCCGCTCGACCCATTGCGTGGCTGCGCCGAAGAGGTGCTCAAGGCGGCCGATCGAGCCGCCGCGCTGACCAGGCAGCTACTGGCCTTCAGCCGCCGCCAGGTTATGCAGCCCGTCGTGATGGACGTGAACGTAACGGTCGGGCACACGGAGAAAATGCTGCGCCGGCTGATCGGCGAAGACGTCGAGCTGGTTCTCATCCTGCCGGCGGACATCGGCAACATCAAGGCGGACCCAAACCACATCGAGCAGGCCATCGTCAACCTGGCGCTGAACGCCCGCGATGCCATGCCGAAGGGCGGCCGCATCACCGTGGAGACCGCCAATGCGCGGCTCGACGAAACCTACGCGCGAACGCACATGGGCGTGAAACCGGGCGACTTCGTCATGGTCGCCGTCAGCGACAACGGCTGTGGCATGGATGCCGAGACGCGCCGCCGCATCTTTGAGCCGTTCTTCACGACCAAGGAAAAGGGCATGGGCACGGGTTTGGGCCTGGCCACCGTTTACGGCTCGGTCAAGCAACTCGGCGGCGACATCTGGGTATACAGCGAGCCCGGCCAGGGCACCACCTTCAAGCTCTATTTCCCGCGCGTCGCAGAGGTTGCCGATCCGCCGTCTTCGGATCCCATGGGCGTGGATCGAGAGCCGGCCACCGAAACGATTCTGGTGGTGGAAGACGAAGAAGCCGTGCGCGATCTCACGGTGAAGATACTGCGGAAACTCGGTCACACCGTGCTGGCCGCGGCGAACGGCGCCGAGGCGATCGCGATCGCCAAGTCCTATGCCGGCCCCATCGCTCTGCTGTTGACGGATGTGGTGATGCCGAATATGAGCGGCCGCCAGGTAGCGGACGAACTGCTCAAGCTCAGACCCGAATTGAAAGTGCTGTACCTGTCGGGTTACACCGATAACACGGTGGTTCACCACGGCGTGCTGGAGGACGGAGTCGAGTTCCTTCCCAAGCCCTACAGCCGGGAGGCCCTGGCGAGGAAGATCCGCGACGTGCTAGCAGCTCCGCCGGCGACGCCGAGCGAACCGCAAGCCTGAGCGTCGCTTCCTGGCTCACCAAGAACCGGCGGCCAAGACCTTGTCGCCGGCGTTTTTTCCGTCGCGAGCGAAACGCAAAACACCGGCCGGCGCCGCATTTCGACGCGGGACATCACGGCTGCCATCTGTTAAAACTGAATTGATCCCATGAATGTCCTGATACTGAATGCAGGTAGCTCCAGCCTGAAATTTCAGGTGATTGCGACCGATCTCGACCGGATCAAAACGGCGACCGACGAACGCCTGTGCCGCGGACAGGTGGAACGGATTGGCGGCGAGGCCATCGTCACAGTGCAGAACAAGAATGGCCTGCGGCGCAAGCTGACGGCGCCCATCCGCGACGTTGCCGCAGCGCTCGATTACGTGCTGCGCTGGCTGGCCTCAGACACCTCGGAAGTGGCCGAGATTCGCAGCCTGGGCGACTTACATGCGGTGGGACATCGCGTAGTGCACGGCGGCGAGACGTTCCACGAATCGGCCCTGATCACCGACCAGGTTCTCAAGGGCATCGAAGATTGCATCGACCTGGCCCCGTTGCACAATCCCAACAATGTGAAAGGCATTCTGGCGGTGCGCGAGATTTTCGGCCGCCAGACGCCGCAGGTCGCGGTGTTCGATACCGCCTTTCACTCCACCATCGCGGAGCATGCTTACCTGTACGCGTTGCCCTATCATCTTTACCGCCGACATCGCATACGCCGTTACGGCTTCCACGGGACATCGCACCGATACGTGGCTTATCGTTACCGCATGCTGCGGAGCATGACGCGGGACGAGACCAACCTGGTGACGTTGCACCTGGGCAACGGCTGCTCGGCTTGCGCCATTCTTGGCGGCCGGTCGGTGGATACGTCGATGGGTATGACGCCGCTGGAGGGCCTGGTGATGGGGACCCGCTCCGGCGATCTGGATCCCGCCATTCTGAACCTGATGGCGAGCAAGGAAGGACTATCGCCGCATGAGGTCGAGTCGGTGCTCAATTCCCAGTCCGGACTGCTGGGGATCTCCGGCCTGACCAACGACATGAAAGTACTCGAGGACGAACTCAAGGTACACGACGACCGGCGTGTGCGCCTGGCCATCGAGATATTCTGCTACCGGGCGCGCAAGTACCTTGGCGCGTTTCTGGCGGCCATGGGCGGCGCGGATGCCGTGATTTTCACCGGCGGCATCGGCGAGAATTCGTCGCTGGTTCGGGCGCGGATCTGCGAAGGCATGGCCTGGGCGGGTTTGAAGCTCGACCAGGGCCGCAACGAGCAGATGACTGGCCGGGAAGGCCAAATCTCGACCGACGATTCCGCGCTCAACGCGTGGGTGATCCCTACCGATGAAGAACTGCTGATTGCCCGCGACACCGTACGCTGCATCCTGGGCGAACCGCACCCGGGATAGACCGTGGCGCGGGCAGTCCTGCCTTGCAGAGTCGCCGTCATGGCGACTTCTCCTGGCAACCGCGGAGCATCACATCCAAAGAAATGTCGAGATGACTCGACACGGCAGGCAGGACTGCCCTCGCCACAACGATCCTCTTTGGCAACGCCTGGAGGCGCTGTGCGCCGTGGTCTAGTTTACGGGTGTTCCCGCAGCCAGACAATGGCCCTATTCACGTCCGGAACGTCGACCATCTGGATTCCGCAAGGACCAAGGTGGGCGGTATAGCGGTTGATGGACATGTTGGTCACCGCTGAAGCCGACTTGATCGTGATGAAGTATTTGACGCCAATTGCGGCGAAGCCCTTGAAAACTTCGGTCTCAATCAGCTTCTGCACGTCCTGGGGAAACACTCCTTTGGCTCTTGTGGCGTCCATCACCCATGCTCGGCCTCCATGGGCCCTGGCATATGCAATCCCCTTACTTACGATCGCTTCGCGAAATTGCGGGAGCGTAATCGAGTAGCTTGACCAAGTGTCAATCATTGTCTTGGCCGCATCGTTCCATTCAACGACAAGCGTGCCTGGTATCTCGTGAACTATCATAGTTTCCCTCGATGCTGGCTATTTTTGCCAGCCGGTATCTCCTTGTCACCTCTAAAGCGGCACCCTCGCTGGCATCCAGGATCATCATTCGGCTGCCCTAGAGGGTGCTTCCTTCAATCTGCAGGTTGGGATCCCAATTCACTGGGTGTGTCCAGTTACCTTCATCCAGCCTCCTGCGGCCCTACCCGAGGTGTTTGCCTATACCTTCGGGGCGTGTGAAAAGAGGCCGTCGACTGGGATGATCATTTTGAACCAGAGTTTATCGCCACCGAAGCGGTTACGGACCAAGGTTTCGTGCTGCCACTGCCCCATGAAAGTCATGTGCCGCTTGTTGGTGTATCCAGCGCTGGGCCCGGCGGCGAGCACCTGTCCCCTGCGGCCCGCATCCCACATCCCCGGCACGGCAGCCACGCTTTGACCATCGACCGTATCATCGGTTATCTGCTTGAGGGCGTAACCGGAACCACCGAGTATCCAGCCGCCGAAGTGCCTGCCGATCAGGAAATCGGCGTGAACCTCCTGGCCCGAGTGATAGTCGGTGGCCTGATTGGTGGTTTTGACGTTGTACATCAGTTTGGTGGAGGCTTCCCAACCTGACTTCGGCATGTAGCTGAAGGCAACCAGAGGTTCGAAACTGTAGTAGTGCGCGCCCACGCTCACGCGAGGGTCGTTCTGGTTGTAGCTGCCCGTGGGAAGGTCGACGTCGACGGCCGCCACCGCATGCCACTGCGGGTGGTGCCAGCCCAGAATGAAGGGGTCGACTGTGATGTCGCCCACGCTGGACCTGCTATTCCTGCCATTCAAGCTCATCGACTGATTTACCACCGGGACGATGACATGAACTCCGTAGTCGGCTCCGAGAAGCTTGAAGTGGGTCATCTTGACGAAGCGGAAGGCATCGAAAGTAGCATCCACCGATGGCGTTGTTCCGTTCAGGTTCACCTTGCCGCCGCTAGCATTTTTCAGCTCACCGGTGTAAAAGCCAAAGTAATTCACGTAATAGTAGCCTGGGGGCGGAGTGGCTCCGGCAAACCAGTTCTCGGCGCCGTTCGGATACTGGTCGCCCCCCTCTTTCGCATGCCCGGCCGGGGCAATCATGAGCGTCATCCCGAGGATCAGAATATGCCTCAGCGTCTTCATACGTTTTTTCTCCCAAACCCCACAAATATGCGCGCCAATCCGCAGCAATACCAGGTCTGCTGTTCAGAGCGACGTAAATCTTCGTCAAAATCTCCGCGCACTTTCTCATATCGGCTGATGGGAAGCCAAGCTTGAGCGCAATTTGGGAACTTGGTCGGCTGCTGGTGTCGAATTCGCGGGTAAGTGTGACGGGGCGCGCGGTAAGGGCGCCTCCGCCTCTGCAGGAACCGGTCAAGGCTCGCCGGTGTTGCGGTGCGGCCCGGAGCAAGCCCTGGGCTCGCACCGAAGCGCTTAGCCGGAACAGTTCAACAGGACCGCAAGTGGACCCGGCCTAAGGGTCAGAACGGCCACTTCCAGCCGTTGATTTCCGGGCTGTCGACGCCGTGTTCGTAGGCGTAGTTGCGGCAGTCGATCTGCATGTTGCGGAAACGTTCCTTGGCGTGCGCGCCAATTCGTTGCAGCCTCGGTGTGCGGTCGATGGCGTCGATGGCCAGGCTGAAGCGGTCGATCTCGTTGTTGATCGCCAGCTCCATCGGCGTATTGATGTTGCCCTTTTCCTTGTAGCCGCGCACGTGCATGTTGGCGTGGTTGGTGCGGCGGTACGCCAGGCGGTGAATCAGCCACGGGTAGCCGTGGAAGTTGAAGATCACCGGCTTGTCGACGGTGAACAGCGAATCGAAATCGCGGTCGGTCAAGCCGTGCGGATGCTCCGTGCTGGGTTGCAGTTTGAACAGATCCACCACGTTGATGAAGCGGATCTTGACGTCGGCGAATTCCTTGCGCAGCAGAACCGTGGCGGCGAGCGCCTCCTGCGTGGGAATGTCGCCGGCCGAAGCCATCACCAGGTCCGGCTCGCCGCTCGAATCGGTGCTGGCCCACTCCCAGATGCCGATGCCCTTGGTGCAGTGCTGAATGGCGGCGTCCATATCCATATATTGCAAGTGCATTTGCTTGTCGGACACGATCACGTTGACGTAGTTCTCGCTGCGCAGGCAATGCGCGGCGACCGATAGCAGCGAATTCACGTCGGGCGGAAGATAAATACGCGTGACGGTGGCGCTCTTGTTGACCACCACGTCGAGGAATCCGGGATCCTGGTGAGTGAAGCCGTTGTGATCCTGCCGCCAGACGGTGGACGTGATCAACAGGTTCAGCGAAGCCACGCGCTGGCGCCACGACAAGTGATTCGAAATCGAAAGCCACTTGGCGTGCTGATTGAACATCGAATCGATGACGTGTATGAAAGCCTCATAGCTGGAGAGGAAGCCGTGACGTCCGGTCAACGTGTAGCCTTCCAGCATTCCCTCCACGGTGTGTTCGCTGAGCATCTCGATCACACGGCCATCGGGCGCGAGCTCGGTGCCGTCGGCGTCCTCGGGAAAGTATTCGGCGATCCAGAACTTCTTGGCGACCTGGTAAATGGCGTCCAGCTTGTTGGAGGTGTTCTCATCGGGGCCGAAGACGCGGAAGTTGTTCATGTTCATCTTCATCACGTCGCGCAGGAAAACGCCGAGCGGACGCGTGTTTTCGGCTTCCGACTTTCCGGGCTGCCCGATCGCGAACGCGTAGCCGCGGAAATCCGGCAGCCGCAAAGCGCGCTTGAGAATGCCTCCGTTAGCGTGAGGGTTGGCGCTCATGCGGCGCGCGCCGGTGGGCGCCAGCTCTTTCAACTCCGGCCGCAGTTTGCCGGCGGCATCGAACAGCTCTTCCGGCTTCTCGCTGCGCATCCACTTTTCCAGCACGGCCAGTTGATCGGGGTTCTTTTTGACGTCGGGCAGCGGAACCTGATGCGCGCGCCAGAAACCTTCCAGCCGATGGCCTCCCACCTCGAGCGGCGCGCCCCATCCCTTGGGTGTCCGCATGACGATCATGGGCCAGCGCGGCCGCTCCGCCACGCCGGTTGAGCGCGCTTCCTCGCGCACGCGGCGGATCTCGTCGATCGCGTGCTCCACGGTGGCGGCCATGGCCTGGTGCATCGAATCCGGGTCCGAGCCTTCCACGAAGTACGGCGTCCACCCATATCCGCGCATGAGTTGCTCCAGCTCCAGATGGCTGATGCGCGCCAGCAGCGTGGGATTGTTGATCTTGTAGCCATTGAGATGGAGGATGGGCAGCACCGCGCCGTCGCGAATGGGAGAGAGGAACTTGTTGATGTGCCACGAGGTCGCCAGCGCGCCGGTTTCGGATTCGCCATCGCCCACCACCGCGGCCACAATCAGCTCCGGGTTGTCGAAAGCCGCGCCGCAAGCGTGAGAGAGCACGTAGCCCAGTTCGCCGCCTTCATGAATCGAGCCCGGAGTTTCCGGCGTGCAGTGGCTGCCGATCCCGCCGGGGAAGGAGAATTGCTTGAAGAACTCGCGCATCCCCTCTTCGTCCTCGCTCTTATCGGGGTAGATTTCCGAGTATGTGCCTTCCAGGTATACCGGCCCCAGCACTCCCGGCGCGCCGTGCCCCGGCCCGGCCATGAAAATCATGTCCAGATCGTATTGCTTGATCAATCGATTCAAGTGAACGTAGGCGAACGACAGGCCGGGGCTCGATCCCCAGTGCCCCAGCAGGCGGTTCTTGATGTGTTCGGCCCGCAGCGGGTCCTTCAGCAGCGGGTTTTCGACCAGATAGATCATCCCCAGGCTGAGGTAATTGCAGGCTCGCCAGTAAGCGTGGGTGCGGCGAAGATCCTCGGCGCTGAGCGGCGCTCCGGAAATCGTGGATCGCGCTTCGCCATAAGCGCTCAGGTCGGATGCGAGCTTGGTATCGGCTGCGGCAGGCATATGGGGCTCCTTTTTTACAGCTTACCCCGTCCAAATGACATTTCGGTTTCGAAACTCGCGGCACGCGCCGGGGTGTGCGACGCAGAAATGGCGAAACTCTCCATCGCCGCTGAATTCGCATGAATCTGAGTGTAGGGGTACACAAGGCTTGCTTTATCAGAGGCTTTGTATCAGGGCACCGGCTTTAGCCGTGCCGAAGAATCAGGAAAAGAACTTGGGCTTCAGCCCCTGCGGACGCAGAAAGGGCTCTGTGGCTAAAGCCTTTGGTACCGGCGTGTTGCGGCACGACTAAAGCCGTGCCCTGATACAAAGCCGGCCCAGCTTCCAACTCCGTGTCGCGCACCCGCGCGCGCCGGCCGGGCCGATCTGTGCGCGCCGGCATCTATGCTTCCAGGCCCATTTGCGTGAGGCGGTACCGCAAGGCGTTGCGCGTCAGGCCGAGCAGCCTGGCGGCCTGGCTCTTGTTGCCATCGGCGCGTCGCAAAGCTTCGCGAATGATTTCCTGTTCGTAGCTATCGAGCGTCATCCCCTCGGGCAGGAATCGATCGTCGGTCTGCGCGCGCGGCGTCCGGCGGTCGGCTTCCAGCTTGATGTCGGCGGCATCGAGAGCCGTGCCCGAACACATCACCAGGCTGCGCTCGATCACGTTTTCGAGCTCGCGCACATTACCCGGCCAGTAGTAGGCGATCAGTTTTTCCATACCGGCATCGGTAATGCGATCCACCTGGCAGCCGTTTTCCGGCGCCAGCTTGTGTACAAAGTGGTTGGCGAGGAACGGAATGTCCTGCTTGCGTTCGCGCAACGGAGGAATATTGAGCGGCACCACGTTCAAGCGGTAATACAGGTCCTCGCGAAAGGTGCCCTGCTCGAGCGCGGCGCGCAAGTCCTGGTTGGTGGCGGCAATCACGCGCACATCGATGCGGCGCGTCACATTGCTGCCCAGCCGCTCGAACTCGCGCTCCTGCAGGATGCGCAGCAGCTTCACTTGAATGACGGCCGGCACGTCGCCGATCTCGTCCAGAAACACGGTGCCCGTGTCGGCTTGTTCGAACTTGCCGGGCTTGGAGGTTTGCGCGCCGGTGAAGGCGCCTTTCTCATAGCCGAACAATTCGCTTTCCATCAGGTTCTCGGGCAGCGCGCTGCAGTTGATCTTGACCAGCGGGCGGTCCTTCCGCGGCGAATGGAAATGGATGGCGCGGGCGATCAGGTCCTTGCCGACGCCGCTTTCGCCGGCCAGCAGCACGGTGGCGCGGGTGGGCGCCACGCGCTCGATCGAGGCGAAGATCTCCTGCATGGCCGGGCTGCGGCCGATGATGTTGTCGAACTCATAGCGGCGGCCCAGTTCGGCCTTCAGCTCGCGGTTTTCCTCGCGCAGGGCGCGCACTTCGAGCGCTTTCGACACCACCTGCATCAGGTGATCCAGGCCGAACGGCTTGAGCAGAAAATCGGTGGCGCCGGCCTTCATGGCTTCCACCGCGGTCTCCACACTGCCGAACGCGGTCATCATGATCACCGGGACGTGTGCGTTCTGGCGGCGGATGACGCCGAGGAATTCGAGGCCGTCCATGGAAGGCAGCCGCAAGTCGGTGAGCACCAGGTCGGCGCGGTCCACCACTTTGAGCGCCTCTTCGGCGGTGGCGGCTTTGTCGACGTCGAACCCTTTGGAGACCAGTTGCAGCTCGATCACCCGGCGGAGCTTCTCTTCGTCTTCAACCACCAGAATGCGTTTCTTCATAAATAGTGGGGCAGGCGCTTCCGCCTGCCAACAACAACATGCCAGCAACGACCGCTCCCTATGGTCGCGGCTCCGTTTTTATCGGTAGCATCACGCGGAAAATGCTGCCCTTCCCCGGTTCGCTCTCCACCGTTATATTACCGCCGTGTTCGTCGACGATTTTCGAAACGATGGCGAGCCCGAGGCCAACGCCCTGCGGCTTGGTGGTGAAGAAAGGATTGAAAATGCTGTCGCGCTGGGCCGGATCGATGCCGCAGCCGCGGTCGATCACCGAGACTTCCGCATTGGTCCCGTCGGCGCGGGTTTTCACCGTCACGGCTCCGCCCGGCGGGCTGGCCTGCGCGGCGTTGATCAGCAGGTTGTAGAAAACGCGCTCCAGCAGTTCGGCATCGAAAGCAAACGGCGGGATGCCGGGCTCGTAATTGCGATAAAAGGCGATGCCTGGCGCCTCGCGCTCGGCGAGCGCCACGGCGCCATCCAGCGTCTGCGCCAGGTCCGCCCGCGCGAGCTGCAATTGGAGCGGGCGGGCGAATTGCAGGAAGCGGGTAATCAGCGAGTTGCACCGGTCCACTTCGGAGGCGATGAAGCCGGCCATTTCGCGCGACACTTCATTTTCCGCCGACAGGCTGTTGGTCAGCATCTCCGAGGAAGCGCGGATGGTGCCGAGCGGGTTGCGCAACTCGTGGGCGAGGCCGGCGGAGAGCTGGCCGAGCGCGGCCAGCCGGTCGGCGCGCCGTTTTTCTTCTTCGGCCTGCTGGAGTTGAAGATTGGCGGCGGCGAGCTGCTCGGCCGCGGCGCGCGACTTGCGAGTCTGGCTGCGTAGGTCCTCGGCCACCGAGTTGGCCAGGTTGGCAATCATGGCCAGCAGCACCAGGCGCGGCACCGGGTCCACGGTGACCTCGGATGGCTCCAGCCAGAGCAGAAAGACCAGATACGCCGCACCGGCGACGGCCGCGCACAGGGTGGTTCCGATTACGCCAAACATGGTGGCCGCCGAGACTACCGGCAACAGCAGCACCGGCCAGTACACGCTGTTGATGCCGCTGGTGTACCCGATCAGCATGAACCCCAGCGCCAGCTTGATCGCAATCCACAGCAGGCGGCTGCGGGTGGTGGGGTCGGCGGGGATCTTCGGCTCCAGCACCTGGGCCACGCCCAAGGCCACCAGGAAGACGATTTCCTGATCTTCGCCCGCGTTCTGCGGCCACGCGATCAGCACTCCGAAAAGCGCCAGCCACACGAAATCCCGCGGCTGAACCAGGCGCAGGCAGCGGGCCAGGAGTGGAGGGGGGCGCAACATAAGCGTGGCTGCGGCGGCGAAGGGCGCCTGTGGCCAGCCTGCCGTAAAACCCAAAGGCGGCCAAGACTGTCGCCGCTACATTATGCCACAATGAGGTAGAAACGTCTCATGCCCAAATCGAGCATTTTGGATCAGGACCCGTCTGCCGGTCAGGATTCTCAAACCAATAGCGAGCCCGGCGAATCGTTTGCGGACATTCTTTCGCAGTACGAGCAGACCAGCTCCCACGCCGGTGAGGAGCGCCGCGGATTCAACGGCACGGTGGTGGCCGTGACCGCGGAGTCGGTCCTGGTGGATATCGGCTTCAAGACGGAAGGCATTCTCCCGATCGCGGAGTTCACCAAGGCCGGCGAAACCGTGAAACGGGGCGACAGGATACCGGTTTCCATCAAGGGTCGCGATCCGGAAGGCTACTACGAACTGTCGCGCATGAAGGTGGAGCGGCCGCGCGACTGGTCGGCGCTGGAAAAGGCCTTCGCCGAAAAAGCGCCTATCGCCGGCGTGGTGACCGCGGTCGTCAAGGGCGGTTTGAGCGTGGACGTGGGCGTGCGCGCGTTCATGCCGGCGTCGCGCTCGGGTGCGCGGGAAACGGCCGACGTGGAGAAACTGGTGGGGCAGGAGATTCGCTGCCGGATCATCAAGCTGGATACCGCCGACGAAGACGTGGTGGTGGACCGCCGCGCCGTTCTCGAGGACGAGGAGCGCGAGGCTAAGGAAAAGCGCTATACCCAGATCAAGGAAGGCGAGACCGTGACCGGCACAGTGCGCAGCCTGACCGATTTCGGAGCCTTCGTCGATATCGGCGGAGTGGATGCGCTGCTGCACGTGGCCGATATTTCCTGGGGCCGCGTCAACAAGCCGGCCGATGTGCTGAAGCCGGGTCAGGAAGTGGAAGCCAAAGTCCTCAAGGTGGACGCCGGCAAGCGGCGCATCGCCATCGGTTTGAAACAGCTTCAGCCGCACCCTTGGGATCTGGCCGGCGAAAAGTACAAAGTCGGCGACCGCGTGCAGGGCACGGTCACCCGGCTGGCCGATTTTGGCGCCTTCGTCGAGCTTGAAAAGGGAGTGGAAGGACTGATTCACCTTTCCGAGATGTCGTGGTCGAAGAAGGTGCGCAAGCCTGCCGATGCCGTCAAAGCCGGCGAGCAGGTGGAAGTGGCCGTGCTGGGAGTGAACCAGGCCGAGCGCCGCATCTCATTGGGCCTCAAGCAGGTGTTGGGCGACCCGTGGGCCGAAGTGCCGAAGAAGTACCCGGTGGATTCCACGGTGGAAGGTAAAGTCACCAGCCTGCAAAAATTCGGCGCGTTTGTCGAACTCGCCGAAGGCGTGGAAGGCATGGTCCACGTGGGAGACATCAGCGCGGAAAAGCGCATCGAACATCCGCAGGAAGTGTTGAAGGTCGGGCAAACCGTCAAAGCGCTGGTTCTGGAGGCCGACGTTGCCAAGCGCCGGTTGCGGCTGGGCATGAAGCAGCTTGTCCCCACCGGCCTCGACGAGTATATCGCCGAACACAAGGCTGGCGACGTGGTGACGGGACGGATGGGCGATGTTTCGAGCGGACGCGCGCGCGTCGAGCTGGGCGAAGGGGTGCCGGCCACCTGCCGCATCCAGAGCGATGCCGCAGGCGGCGCCCAACCGGAACCGGCCAACGACAAGGCGGACCTTTCCTCGCTGACCTCCATGCTGGAGGCCAAGTGGAAAAAAGGCGGAGCTTCCGGCAGCGCAACCAGGGACGAAGCCCCGCGCGCCGGCCAAATCCGCAGTTTCCGTATCGTGAAGCTGGACGCCGCGCTGAAACGGATTGAAGTGGAGCTGGCCTAGGCGTTGCCCTTCCAGTTCATTCTGCGGAGCAGCGGGCGAAAACCCGCGAAAGCCGTTGGGCGGACTTCTTGGTCCGTGGCCGGCGCCCCCGCCGGCCCACTCAAGTTTTGCAAGATGCTAGCGTGAATGGTCGGGCTGCGGGACGGGGGCGTCCCGCGCGAACAAGGAAAGGCAAAATCATCAAAATGCGTCGCGTGGCGATAACGGGAATTGGCGCGGTAAGCCCAAACGGAATCGGTCGGGAATCCTTTTGGCAGGCCAGCCGAAATGGCGTTAGCGGGGTGAGGCGCATCTCGCGCTTCGATCCGACGCCGTTTCAGGTGCAAGTCGCCGGGCAGATACCCGACGAGTTCGACGAAACGCGTTACGTCGAGGTGAAAGACCGGCCTCACGTATCGCGCGCCGTGCCGCTGGCGGTCGCCAGCGTAGGGGAGGCGCTCGAAGACGCGCACCTCGAGCCGCAGCACATGACCCGCGACGAACTGCGCGGCATCGGCGTGATGGTGGGCTCGGGCGGCGGCAGCCAGGATTTCAGCGAGGAGCAATACCGCCTCTTCTACACCGGCCACCAGAAGCAGTGCAGCGTGTATACCATTCCCACCGGCACCATCGGCACGCTGGCCAGCGAGGTCTCGATGCGGTTCGGTTTCCGCGGCCTCAGCCACATCGTTTCCACCGGCTGCACTTCCTCCACCGACGCCATGGGCTACGCCTTCCGCCACATCCGCGGCGGGGTTCTCAATACCATCGTCGCCGGCGGCGTGGATTCCCCCATCGCGCCGCTGATCCTGCGCGGCTTTCAATTGATGCGCATCATGTCCACCCGCTGGAACCAGCAGCCGGAGCGCGCTTCGCGGCCTTTTTCGCGCGACCGCGACGGGTTCGTGATCGCCGAAGGGGCGTGGTTCTTCGTCTTCGAGGAAATGGAACAGGCGCGCGCCCGCGGCGCCAAAATCTACGGCGAAGTCACCGGCTACGGATCCACCTGCGAGGCTTTCCATCGCGTGCGGCTGGAAGAGTGCGGCGAAGAGCCGGCCCGCGCCATCGGCCTGGCCCTCGGGGAATCCGGCATCGCCCCCTCCGACGTGCAGTACATTAACTATCACGGCACCTCAACCGAGCTGAACGACCGGATTGAAACGCGCGCTGTGAAGCTGGCCTTCAACGGGCATGCTTACAAGCTTCCCGGCTCCTCGCTGAAGAGCCTGATCGGCCATCCGCAAGGAGCCTGCGGCGCCGCCGGCGTGGCTGCCACTCTGCTCGCCATGCGCGACGGTGTGGCGCCGCCCACCATCAACGTCGACGAACCCGACCCCGATTGCGACCTCGACTACATCACAACCCCCGGCCGCAAGATCGCGATTGAGCACGCCGTGGCCAACTGCATCGCCTTCGGCAGCAAGAACTCCGCCATGGTGCTGCGCAAGGTGGAGTAGGCGCAGGGATAACGTTCTCTTTCCACACGCCAAAACGCTACAAAAACAAAGGACATTGGTTGCGAGCGCGGCTGTTGGTGTATCCTCATTGAAATCTGAGAAATACGGATGTTCCGGTGGCTAATTCCGTAATCGGAGAAAAAATGATTCGAAATATCCTGCTTTTCGCGACGGCGATGGCGAGAGGCTCGCTCTCCGTTGGCTTGCTGGTTGTGGCAGCCATGTCGCTGGCGCCAGCCGCGCATGCCGGGCTTGTCGGCGATGTCGGAATCGTGTGGCTCTGGCCGGACAGCTCAACCACATACGCCTCGGACACGATCTCGGTGGGTTCGACCTTGAGTTGCCCAAGCGCTTCGCCGATTTGCAGCGGATATGAAGGTGCGACGGTGAGCTTCGGCGTCACAACTACATCGATCGTCTACGCGGCCAGCGGCATAGAAGAGTATGTCGACACCTCCTTCAACGGGTTTGATTTCACCGCCCTCACGTTTGCCGATTCCGGGTCGTTGGTCAGTGTCAGCCTTGATAGCAATACTGTCTCGGGGCTCACCTCCTCGAACGTATCGTCTACGGCGAATTCCGTTGAGGTTAACCTCGAGGGCCTTGCTGGAAACGGCACTTTCACTCTCGACCTGACCGAGTCGGCCGGGTCCGTGCCGGAACCAGCATCCCTGGCACTGATGGCAGCCGGGCTAGGCCTGGGTGCTCTCGTCAGGCGGCGTAAAGCGAAGGCTTAGCATTCGCTCAGATCGAGACCGCTCACACCGGGGTGGTATGTATTCCCTGCGCGAGCACTCCCTTGCTTTCCGTTGCGCGGCGTTGTATGTATCGGCTATATGACGGCTCTGTGGACAGAGAACGACCGCCTCGCGGTTGACTGGGCCGGTCTCGATGCGCCGGCCGCGCGCGTCAAATACGGCTGCCTGAAAGATCTGCGGCGTCTCAGCGAAGAGGCCCCGCAATCGATCTACGCGGAATTCGACAGGTTTGTCGAACTGCTGGACCACCCCAATAGCATTTTCCGCTGGAACGCGGCGCACATCCTGGCCAACCTGGCGCGCGTCGACCGCTCGCACAAACTGGCGCCGCTGTTGAGCAGGTTCTTGCAGCCCATCCGCGGCCCGCAGATGATCGCCGCGGCGAATGTCATCCAGGCGGCGGCCACGATCGCCGCCGCCCAACCGCGCCTGGCGGACAGGATTGCGGCCGGCATTCTCGCCGTCGGCCGGGCTGAGTACGAGACCGAAGAGTGCCGCAACGTGGCCATCGGACACGCGATTCAGTCGCTCGATCGATTCTTTGCGTCGATTCCGCGCAGGAACGCTGTGCTCGGGTTCGTCCGCCGGCAACTGGACAACCCGCGCCCGGCCACGCGGCGGAAAGCGGAGAGGTTCATGAAGAAATGGGTGGATGGAGAAAAAAAACGGCGGGCACTCGGAGGATGTGTGCCCGCCGTCAGAGGCTAGCGGGAATCCTAAAATTCCCAGACCAACCCTTTACTATTGACGCGTGTTTTTCAACGCGGGTTACAGGGCCGCCCTGGCTTGCGATATGCTGCTGAAAAAGTCCAAAAAAGCATTCTTGGGCCACGGATGAACACGGATAAACCAGTTCTTTTCAATCTGTGTTTATCCGCGGCCATGATGCTTTTGGCGTTTTCAGCAAGCTCTGAGAAGCGTGCCCGCCGCGCTACTGTGCCAGCAACGTCTGACAACGGCCCAGGCCGGCCTTTAGGTCCGCCACGGCACCCAGCACTTGCGAAGGCAGATCGACGGGCGCGTTCTCGCCAGGCGTGACCCCCAGCAGCACCGAGAGCAGCACTTCGAGGCGCCGCGAAGCGCGGAAGGTATCTTCGGCCGCCTGCTGCCATGCGGCATCCGTCGCGGGCGCGGACGCGGCAGCTTTACCGCCTACGCCGGCCAACACCGGATTGAGCGCGCCTTCCATCACGCGCACCTCGGTCGCCAGCGCCGCCACATGATCCCGCGCGAGCTGATGAAGTTGCGCACGATCTGGCGCGGCCATCGATTCTTCGTTTCCGGCCGGGAAGCGTTCCGCCACGCTGCGCAGCGCGTAAGCGTGCGCCATGGCGGCTTCATTGCCGTCGAGGACGTGCGTGCTGAACCGCTCGAAGGCCGCCCGCCCGCCGAGCTGCTTTTCGAGACGCGCCTGAAAGCCCACGTTGGCGGTATCGCCCGCCGTGGCCGGCGCCGTGGCGGGAGGCATGATCAAGGCCGCTTCCGGTTGGGAGAATCGTACCTCCACGTTGGGAGCGCCATCCAGCAGCTCATGAACCTGCCGCTGGCGGTCGGGCGATACTCCGGCGCCGGAAACCAGCACCTTTCCATCGGTCAAATTGACTTCCACAGGATCGCCCAGGTCGGCCCCAATCCGGTGCAGCAGCGTTACTACCTGCAATTCATCCGAAATCGAGGCCGAAGACCTGGGCGCAACTGCAGCCGGCCGGCTTGGTACGACTGGCCGCAAGGGAGCCTCTTGAGTAGGCGCAACGGGAGAACCGTCGGGTTGGAATGGAGGCTCCATAACCTGGGTAAATTCAATCCAATTCTGATCGCGAAATTCGAACTTGCTCTCCACCGGCGCCAGGTCCGCGACGCGCAACAGTAGCGTGGCGGATTCGATCTCGCCTTCCGCCGCCTGGGTGCGGATCTGGTAGCAAAGCTCGTGAGGATTTTCCGTGGCGGGCTCGGTGCGGACGTCGTCCGTCTTCCGCGGCAGGCTGTCCCTCCACGCCTGGAAGGCGCGCGCGCTGAGCGGGTCCGCGGCGTCGTAGTGAGCCGCCTGAAACTCCATCCGGATGTCGGGCGGCAGGGGCAGCCAATTTCCAGCCGCGCCGCCCACTGTGTGCAGCACGGGCAAGCCCGAGCGCATGTGGATGCCGATGGTGCGAACCGGCGCCGGCCGCGTGCTAGCCGCGGCGACGGCCTTTTCGAGCAAGGATGCCGCCTGCACGCTGGGTGTCCGGCCTAATTGCACGAGGGCCACCACCAGCAGCGCGGCCGCGGCAGCCACCGCCACTCCCCACTGCCACGCCGGGGCCAGCCGCGGCAGTCGTTTCCAGAACGGCACGCGGGAAAGTTCCGTATCCACCCGGTCGAAACCGCGATCCAATGTCTGCCACGCATGGGGCGTTTCCGGCAGAAGCCCGGCCAGCACCTGTTTGCGGTAGCGGACGCATTCGGCCACCGTGGCCTCCAGCGATTCCATCTCCGCCCGGCACTGCCAGCAAGCTTCCAGGTGCTTGCGGACCTGCCGCGCCTTGCGCGCCGGCAACTCGCCATCGAGCGAGCGCAGCAGCAGGCCTTCCTCGGGATGTCCGGACGCCCAGTTACTCATCCCGCACCTTCTTGAGCCGCTCCATGGCGCGCCGCAGAAATTCGCCCACGGCCGAAGCGCTGATCCCCATTGCCGCCGCGATTTCGGGATACCGCAGCCCCTCCATGCGCAGGAACAGGCAACGTTTCTGTTGCTCCGAGAGGCCTTCCACGGCGTGGTGAAAGCGCAGCATCCGCTCGCGTTCCAGCAGGTCGTGTTCCGCGTCATGCGCCGGCGCGGCCAACTTGGCTTCCAGGTCCGCGTCGAACGGGTTTTCCGAGGCGTGCCGGGCGCGTACTTTCAACCCCCAGTTGTGGGCAACCCGGAAGATCCAGCCGCGCGGGCTTTCGATTTCTTCACCGCTTTTGAGCGCGGCATACAGGCGGAGAAAGACTTCCTGGGTGGCGTCCTGCGCCCGCGAAGGCGTCAGGCCGAGCGTCATCAGATACCGGTACACATCCTCGCGCGACTCCTCAAACAATTGAGCCACTTGAGTTTGCAGTTCCGACGCGGCGCGTTCCTGACGCAACAGTCCCACCAATTCCTCACTCATATAGAACGCGGCCATACACGAAACTCACCACTAAGACCCCACACTACGCTTTTCAACTACACCCCACACAACTTTTTTTTCAGTTTATTTTGGGAACTTAAGCGGTCTGGTGTAGTTGGAACGGCGGGGTGGCGGGTCTTTGTAGCAGACTTTCAATGCCCGGCCCAATCGTCTGTGCAGCCATCGTCACGTATAACAGCGCGCGCTACATTCGGCGCTGCTTGGAAGCGGTCATCCGCCAGGAGGGCGTGTCGATCGAGATCGTGGTGGTGGATAACGGGTCCACCGACTCGACCGCAGCCGTGCTGCGCCAGTTCCGCGGGCGGGTGCGGGTGATCCGCTGCGGCCGCAATCTGGGTTTCGCCGAGGCGCAGAACCGCGCCATCCGCGCCAGTTCCACCGAGTGGGTATTAACGCTGAACCCGGACGTGCTGCTGCGACCAGGCTTCGTCCGCGCCCTGGTGGAGGCCGGCCAGGCCGACCCGGAAGCGGGCGCCGTGTGCGGCAAGCTGCTTTCGATCGGGCCTGGTTTTGCGCCGCTCGACGCAGCCCGCATCGATTCCACCGGCATCTGTTTCACACCCGCCCTGCGGCACTTCGACCGGGGCTGGCGCGAGCCGGACTGCGGCGGCTTCGAGAACCCGGAATACGTTTTCGGCGCTTCCGCCGCGGCGGCGCTGTACCGGCGCAGCATGATCGACGATGTGGCCATCGACGGCGATTTCTTCGATCCCGATTTCTTCGTCTACCGCGAAGACGCCGATGTCGCCTGGCGCGCGCAATTGCTGGGCTGGCGGACCCTTTATACCCCGGCGGCGGAGGCTTTCCACGTCCGCACCGTCACCCCGGCCAACCGGCGCTCGCTGCCCGCCGTCATCAACATGCACTCGGTGAAGAACCGCTTCCTGATGCGCATCAAGAACGTTACCTCCGGCGTCTATAGCCGTTGCTGGCTGCGCGCCACGCTGCGCGACCTGATGGTGGTGGGAGGATCGATTTTGTGGGAGCCTACCTCCGCCGCCGCCTTCTGGCACGTCGCGCGCTGCCTGCCCCGCGCGCTGGCCCGGCGCCGCGTCATCATGTCCCGGCGACGCGCCGGCGACGCGGAACTGGCGCAATGGTTCAACTTCCATCCCACCGCGCAGCCGGCCGAGATGACGGAATCCGCCGCGGCGCCTGCCGCGTTTGGCGCGCCCGCTCGGCCGATCCTGTTGCCGGCCGATCCGCGCAGCTAGCCGCGTAAACACCGTGGCGCACGCACACCTCGCGCCGCGTCGACTCTTCTCGACGCGCCGGCGCCTTCGTTTCAACCCTGATGCGAGGAAGCGGAATCATCCCGCGAACTTACGGGACGGGAGACTACGCTTCCGGCAGCAGTTCATGCAGACAATCGATCAGTTGGGCCGGGAAGAACGGCTTGCGCAGGAAACGGACCCGGCGCGACTTCGACAAAACCGGCGCTTCCTTCGCCTCTCCCGAGATCAACAGGATCTGAGCCTGGGGATGCAGTTTCAGCACGCGCTCGGCCAGCTTAACCCCGTCCATTTCGGGCATAACGATATCGGAGATGAGCAGATCGATCGCCTGGCGCTGGCAAATCTCGAGCGCCGCCGAAGGCCGCGGCGCCGTCAGCACGATCACGTTGCGGGCGCCGAGCATCCGTTCGACCAGCCGCGGGATCTGCGGATCGTCGTCCACGATTAGCACTGTTTGCGGCTGGTTCATGCGAATCTAACGATTCTACGAGCGCCCCGCGGCGGGTGCAAGCGGGCATCGTTCGCGCGCGCGCCCGGGATGACGGCTAGGCGGTTTGGTCCACGCTGGTTTCGAACGCGATGACGCAGTCTTCCGGGCTCCAGCCTTTGTTGACGGCGGTGATCGTGATGCCGCCCGAGGCTGAGTGCTCGAAAGGGAACGCGCTCGAATCCTCGACCACATACGCGCGCCGGATCTCCCCCTTTACCGTGTAATCCATCCGCAGGCTGGCGCCGGGAAGCCAGTTGAAGATGTGGAGAAACCATGTATTGCCGCGGGCGGTGGATGCCGTCGCGGTGTAATACACGCCGGGGCCGGGGCGCGTGGAATAGACCGCCGTGCCGTTCTTATCGAGCCACGCTCCAACGGCGTGGAGGCGGTCGGCGAACTCCGGCTGAATCACGCCGGACGGTTTTGGCCCGACATTCAGGAGGACGTTCGAGTCGGACGCGGCGGCGGTGGCGAGCAGTTGAATCAGCTCGGAGGCCGGCTTGTAACGGGAGTCGGTGCGCGCGTAGCCCCAATCGTCGTTGATGGTGAGGCAGGCCTCGCGCAGGCGGCCATCGTCCTTTTCGGGCCGGTGTCCGAGCTCCTGTTCGGGGGTGCTGAAATCGGCCGGGAGGCCGCTGCGGTCGTTGATCAGCGCGCCGGGCTGCAGGCCGCGGATGAGCGCGATCAGGTCCGCGGAATGCCACTGTTCGGGCGTGTGATCCCAGCCTCCGTCGAACCAGATGCCGGCGATCTTTCCATACTGAGTGCACAGCTCGCGCAACTGGGTACGGATTACGTCGAGGAAGGCGTCGGAAACCGGCGTCTTCGGCGCCAGGCTTTCCCGATAGGCCGGGTGATTCCAATCCATCAGGCTGAAGTAAAAAAACAGGGGCATGTCCTGGCGGTGGCATTCGGCGGCGAGCTCGCCGATCAGATCGCGCCCGAACGGCGAATGCACAATGCCAAAGCGGCTAGTGGCGGAGCGGAACATGCAGAAGCCCTCGTGATGCTTCGAGGTGATCGTCATGTATCGCTGGCCGGCGGCCTTGGCCAGGGCTACCCACGCACGGGCGTCGAATTCGGAAGGATTGAAGAGGGCGATCCGCTTCTGGTAATCGGCGGGGGGGATGCGCTCGGTGTGCATCACCCATTCGCCGCGCTCCAGCGTGGCGTAGAGGCCGAAGTGAATGAACATGCCGAAACGCGCGTCGCGGAACCAGGCGCGGGATGCCTCGGGCGCGCCGGAGGACGCCACATCCGCGGCGGAAACGGCGGCGTTCATCAAGGGAGCTACCGCCAGTGTGTTGGCGAATTGTCTTCTGTTCAGTTGCATGTGTTGGCACCTCCATAGTACTGCGCTGCCGGTGCGGACAAGCGACCATGGCGGCCGCCGATTCAACGCCACAAGAAAAGCCGAGATGACTCTCGGCTCGGCAGCCTTGACAGGCCGCGCCACGGGCTTAGGCGAACAGGATTGGCTCCAGCTAATCCGCCAAGCCGAACCAAGCCAGTTTCGCGCAGGTGGACTTGTAATCCGTGTGCAGAATGCTCGGAATCCCCATTCCTTCCGCGACCTGAACGAACATAGGCGTGTTTTCGACGTAGACTACTTGCCGCGGAAGTGTCTGAGAGATATCCAGCGCCAGCCGGAAAATGTCCGCGTCAGGCTTGCGGAGGTGAACGAAACAGGAAGAGACAAAAGAATCCGCCAACCGGTCCAACTTGAACTTACGAATTCGATACGCGTTGATTTCGCGCGATTCGTTGCTGACCACGGTAATCTTCAGCCCGTAGCGGACCTTGAGCCGGGTGAACAGGCCGATCATTTCCGGGTACGGTTTGGATTGCTCGAACACGAAGCGCCGAAACTGAGCGCGTGTGAACGGCCGTTTTTGATAAAAAACCACCCGGCGCAAATACTCTTCGAAGGTGAGCTTGCCCTCCTCGTGGGTATCGAAGATGAGGCGATGCCGCTCCTCCATCTCGGCCCACTCCAGCTTGAAATGCCGGGCCGCCCGTTTCCGGGCAAGATGATCCCACCCGTTGGTGAGCAGGACGCCGCCGATATCGAGAAACAACGCAGTGATGGGAGCCGCTGTTTTCATTTACCCTCCGCCCGTTCTCTCTCCACTAGCCTACGCCAAGACAACCGGTCAAGATACTCATTGGCTGCGGATTTACCCATATGGTGCGCTTGTGTTCTAGGCTCGCTTGTGGAATATTCATAGTGTAACTGGGAGATTCTTTGTTTTTCGGCTCACGACTGTCTCCGGTTGGTGGAGTATGTCGCCGAGCGCGACAAGAAGCGCCAGCGCGTCATCCGGCACGCAGGCCGCAAAGACTTACAGGCGCGCCTGAACCAGGGCCGCACACCGCGCCCTTATGGACTCCGGACAGCCACAGACCTGCGGGCTTGACGAGGAATACCGATGGCGCAAACCGTTTCGCAAGGCCCTGCTGAAGAACCGGCCCAACATTCGGCGGCACAGAAGGAAGGCGGTTTTTCGTGTTTGCGCGACCTGCCTCTTCCGCTGCGAGAGCAACTCGACAGCCTCGGTTTGAGCCGGGCTTTGTCCCAATTGATCGAGAGCGAGCAGCGATTCCGGGACCTCTTCGAGCAAGGGCCGGTAGCCTACCACGAGTTGGACCAAGAGGGGAACGTGCGTTGGGTCAATCAGGCCGAATGCGAGCTTCTGGGAGTTGAAGCCAGCGCGATGCTGGGCCGTCCCATCTTTGAATTCATTTCGCGAGGCGCGCCATCGGAAAGCCGGGAAACCTTCCAGCGGAAGTTGTCGGGGCAACAGACGCTCACTCCTTTCCCGCGCGACCACATTCGCTGTGACGGCCGTCACCTGACGCTCGAGATTCACGAAGCGCTGATTCGGGACGCCAGGGGTGTGGTGACCGGCATTCGGTCCGTCATGCTCGACGTAACCAGGCGCAAGGAGATCGAGGAGGCGTTGCGCCAGGGGGAGGATATTCTTCGATCGGTGTGCGCCAGTTCGCTGGACGCCCTCGTCATGATTGACGGCCAAGGCCGTGCGCTCCTGTGGAACCCGGCGGCGGAACGGATGTTCGGTTACACGGCGGCTGAGATGCTGGGCCAGCCGATTCACGATCTGTTGACCCCCGCCGCCCTCCGGCAGCGCTTTCAAGAGAGCTTTCCAACCTTTCAGAAGACCGGACGAGGGGCGGCCATCGGCACGATACGGGAACTAACCGCACGGCGGAAGGACGGAAGCGAGTTCCCCATCGAGCTTTCGTTGGCTGCCGTCCAGAAAGGAGAGGAATGGCATGCGGTCGGCGTCATCCGCGACATGACGGGCCGCAAGTGGGCGGAAGAGGCGTTGCGGGAGAGCCGGGAGAGTTTCCGGCGAGTCGTGGAAAACGCGCCGGAGGCCATCTTCGTGGGGACACACGGCCACTTCCGTTACCTGAATCCGGCGGCCCTCCGGTTGTTCGGTGTCGCGTCGGATTCCGAACTCCTCGGCAAGCCGGTCTTAGAGATTGTGCACCCGGATTCCCGCTCCGCCATGACCGAAGGTATCCGGCAAGTCGAGGAACTGGGGGTGGACATGCCCCCGTTCACTCGGAAGTACCTCAAGCTCGACGGCACGGCCATCGACGTCGAGGGGTACGCCGTTCCCTTCCTCTACGAGGGCGAAAAGGGAGGTCTCGTCTTCGTCCGCGATATCACCGAGCGGAAGCGGGCGGAAGAGGACTTGCGGGCAAACGAAGACCTCTTTTCGCAATCACAGAGTATTGGCCATCTCGGCAGTTGGGACTGGAGGCTCGAAGGCGACTCGAATGTGATGGTGTGGACGCCCGAGACGTATCGTCTCTTTGGAGTCTCGCCGGAGACCTTTGTTTTAACTTCCGAGACGTTTCAGACTTTGATCCACCCGGACGATCGAGCTTCCATGCAAGGATGGATTGGCGCATGTCTGGCGGGGCTGGGTCCACCCGACCTGGAGTTTCGCGTCAGCCTGCCCGACGGCGGCATCCGCTATATCATGGGCCGCGGGCACCTCCTGCCGCAGGAAGCGGGAAGCAAATCGATCCACATGGTTGGCGTGGCTCTGGACATCACCGAGCGCAAACTGGCCGAACAGGCGTTGCTTCGGCGAACCGAGGAACTCAAGCGGTCCAATACCGAGCTGGAGCAGTTCGCCTATGTGGCCTCGCACGACCTCCAGGAGCCCTTGCGGATGGTCTCCAGCTACATGCAGCTTCTTTCGCGGAGGTACAAGGGAAAGCTGGATTCGAATGCCGACGAATTCATCGCGTTCGCGGTGGACGGGGCAAAGAGAATGCAGCAACTGATCAACGACATGCTGGCGTTCTCGAGGGTCGCCACGAGGGGTCACGAGTTTAAACCGGTGGAGGCAGACGCCGCTTTGCGGCAGGCACTTTTGAACCTG
>JBELAO010000045.1:0-41779 GCA_049508735.1 Bryobacteraceae bacterium
AGCGAGTCATTCGGAGCCGCGACCGTAGGGAGCGGTCCCGCCGGTCCGATTGCTGCTGTAGCGAGTCATTCGGAGCCGCGACCGTAGGGAGCGGTCCCGCCGGTCCGATTGCTACTGTAACGAGTGATTATGGAACAATTCTCGAGCGGTTGGAAACGCAATTACTACGGCAAGGGCGATGTCACCGTCTATCGCCTGAATCGGGATGGCCACTCGCCCGCCGGCCAGAGTCCCGTCTTCGGCGCTAACGTGATGATGTTAGTTTACGGAGACGCCTTTTGGCCCACTTATGTCTCTGGCGATAACGCCGGCCTGGTGGCCACCGACTCCATGAAGAACTTCATCCAGCGCGAGACTCTCGAGTTTGAAGGCGCGGGCTTCGAGGAATATGTGCGTTTCCTTGGCTCTAAGTTTCTCGACACTTATCCGCAGGTGGAAGGTGTCCAAGTCTCAGCCACCGAGATTCCTTACACTTCGCTCGCCGCCGGCAGCGCGGCGTTCACCCCATCCGGACCGGAGCGCGCCCTCGCCCGCATCGAGCTCAACCGCTCCGGCATCGTCGAAATAGCCTCCGGCATCCGCGGCTTTAGGCTGCTACGCTTGTGCGGCAGCGCGTTTCATGGTTTCGTGCGGGATCAATACACCACCCTGCCGGATATACACAACCGTCCTCTGCACATGTGGCTGGACATCGAGTGCAGTTACACCGCATCCAACGCCGCTTTCAGCAACGGCGCGACTGCCCAGGCCCTACGCCAGCTTGTGCGCGACGTATTTCAATCGTTCGAATCGGGCAGCATCCAACAAGTGATTTATCGGATCGGCGTCGAGGCTCTGCAAGCCTTCCCTGCGCTGGCCGAGATCCACCTGGAAGCCAACAACCGGACTTGGGACACCGTTGTCGAGCGCGGCGAAGAGCTGGGCGTCTACACCGACGCGCGGCCACCCTTCGGATGTCTTGGACTGAGGCTCCGTAGATAAATGGCGAGCATCTCCACCCACGTTCTGGACACCGCGCACGGGATTCCCGCGCAGGGTGTCATCGTCGAGCTACACGTGGTTGAAGGCCACGAGCGGCGTCAAGTGTGCCGCACCGTAACGAACGTCAATGGCCGCACCGATGAGCCGCTGGTGACCGCCGGCCGGCTCGTCCCCGGTGTCTACGAACTGAGTTGTCACATCGGCGAATATTTTCGCGGTCGCGGAGAGACTCTGCCGGATCCTCCATTTCTCGACCGGGTGGTCATACGCTTTGGCATAGCCGACCCGGCAGCCAACTATCACGTGCCGCTGCTAGTCTCGCCCTACGGTTACACGACTTACCGGGGATCTTAGATGGATCGCTTCCACAATCCGGCCGTCCAAGCCATCGAGCGATGCCGGTCCCTCGCCCAATTCACGGTCGAGCCGGGATTCAACACCCGCCCGTTTCTTTGCGAGCCTATGCACCAGGTCCACACCCAGCTCGGCGCATGGATGGAGCAGGCCGGCCTTCAGGTGCGCATAGACGCCGCCGGTAATCTTCGCGGCTGTCGGAACCCCGCTCAGCCGCGCTTCTACATCGGATCGCATCTTGACACGGTTCCGCGCGCCGGCGCTTTCGATGGTGTTCTCGGCGTTGTGATGGGCCTCGCGTTGGCCGAATCGTTGGAGAGTCGTCACCTCCCGTTCGACATCGAAATCATCGGCTTCTCGGAGGAGGAAGGCGTTCGCTTCGGGATGCCGTTCATCGGCAGCCGCGCGTTCGCCGGAGACCGCGTCGCGGAACTACTCGATGCGCGCGATCCTCATGGCATCAGTGTCGCCAATGCCATTCGCGACTTCGGCTTGAATCCCGCGTGTCTCGATACCGCCCAGGCCGAAGCCACCGCGCTCGGCTATCTCGAGTTCCACATCGAACAGGGCCCCGTGCTCGACAGCCTAGACCTGCCCGTCGCGGTTGTCGACTCCATCGCCGGCCAGAGCCGAATGAGTTTGACCTTCCTGGGCCAGGCGAATCACGCGGGCACGACACCTATCGATCAGCGGCGCGACGCCGTCGCCTGCGCCGCCGAATGGATTGGCGCGGTGGAACGGTTGGCGATCTCCACGCCCGCCCTGGTCGCCACCGTCGGCAGCCTCGAGGCGCTGCCGGGAGCAGGGAATGTGATAGCCGGCCAGGCCCGCGCCAGCCTGGATGTTCGTCACCCTCAGGACGCGGTACGCCGTCGCGCCGTTGACCAATTGCTTGCCTCGGCGGAGGAGATCGCCGCTCGGCGCGGCCTCGCCGTTTCCCTGGGCGCGCCCTTCGACCAACCTACGGTTTTGATGGACGGCAACCTCGTCCGCACCCTCGAACAGGCGGCCGAATCCTGCCGCATCCCGGTGCATCATATGTCAAGCGGTGCCGGACACGATGCCATGATCGTCGCGAAACGCATGCCCGCCGCCATGCTGTTCTTGCGCAGCCCCGGCGGCATCAGCCACCAACCCGGCGAGACAGTCCTCGCCGAAGATGTGGCCGCGGCCCTCGAAACCGGCTGTGCGTTTCTGGATCGATTGGCGAAGTCCTATGCCTGATCAACTAATTCGGGGAGGGATGGTGGTAACCGCAGGCGGTGTTCGGCGCGCCGACATTCGCATCGCCGCGGGCAAGATCGGAGCCGTCGGCCCCCACCTTGCCAGCGCCAATTCCGAAATCGACGCACGTGGCATGCACGTGCTGCCCGCTGTGATTGACGCCCACGTGCATTTCAACCAGCCCGGCCGCACCGCATGGGAAGGCGCAGCCAGCGGAAGCCGCGCCCTGGCCGCGGGCGGCGGCGCGCTCTTCTTCGACATGCCGCTGAACTCCACTCCCTGCACCGTCACTCCGCGCGCATTTGCCCGTAAGCGCACCGCGCTCGAGGCCGCTTCGATTACAGACTTTGCGCTCTGGGGCGGCCTGACGCCCGCCGGTCTCGAACACATGGCCGAGCTAGCGGACCTCGGCGCGGTCGGATTCAAGGCCTTCCTCTGCGATTCCGGTCTTCCGGAATTCCCGCGCGCCGACGACCTCACGCTTCACGACGGCTTGCGCGAAGCCGCCCGCCTGGGACTTCCCGTCGCCGTCCATGCCGAAAGCCAGGAAATCACCGTAGCGCTCGCGCGCCGCTGCGTCGAGCAAGGCCGCACCGGCATTCGCGACTTCCTTTCGTCGCGGCCGCTGGTGGCCGAGTTGGAAGCCATTCAGCGCGCCACACTGCTGGCACAGGAAACCCGCGCCGCGCTTCACATCGTCCACATCAGTTCCGGCCGCGGCGTGGTTCTGGCCGCCGAAGCCAAAGCCAGAGGGGTGGATGTCTCCATCGAAACCTGCCCGCACTACTTATCGTTCACCGAAGAAGATGTCGAGCGACTCGGCGCCATCGCCAAGTGTGCGCCTCCTTTGCGAGACCGCGAGCAACACTCCGCGCTCTGGACACAGGTACTCAACGGCACCGTCGAAATCGTCGCTTCCGATCACTCTCCCGCGCCTCTGAAAATGAAAACGGGCGAGTTCTGGCGGGCCTGGGGAGGAATCGCCGGCGTCCAATCGACTCTGGCCGTGATGCTCGAACAGGGCCACCACCTGCGCGGATTGCCTCTCGAACGGATCGCGTCTCTGCTAGCCGCCGAACCCGCGCGGCGATTCCGCATTCCCGGCAAGGGCGCCATCGAACCCGGCCGCGATGCCGATCTTGTGCTGGCCGATCTCGCGCAGTCGGCGGTCCTGGAATCCGCCGCGCTGTTCCAGCGCCATCACCTCAGCCCCTATCTCGGTTCCACCTTTCACGGAAAAATCGTCCGCACCATCCGCCGGGGTGAGACTATCTTCGAAAATGGCCGCATCGCCGCGCAATCTCCCGGCAAATTCATCCGGCCCGGGCCTCGTCACTGATATGCATCACTTAGGACTCACTCGCGGCGCGCTTTGCGCGGATCACATGCTCCAGACGCCCAACACCTTCGTCCGCGCCCCTCTGCCCGGCATGCGGAACGCTACGGCGATCGTGCACATCGGGCCCGCCCGCGGCGCGCGCTTCACTCAATACACGGTGGAATTCGAATCCGGCGGCTGGCTTCCGCCCGCATCCGATCAGCGCTTCGCCTATGTCCTCGAAGGAGAAATCCAAGCTGGCGCGTCAACGCTCGCCGCCGGCGATTACATCTACGTGCCTCCCTCCGCGCAGGTGGATTTCTCGGCATCCGCCGCCGCCCGCGTCACCGTGATCGAGAAGCCCTACCTGCCGCTGCCCGCTGTCGAGCCGCCAGATTCCTTCACTGGCGGCGCGTCCCGGCTGCCGGCTGAACCCCTCCTCGGCAGCTCCGCGCTGACGGTGCAAACCCTCATCCCCGCCGAACCTGGTTTCGATTTCGCCATCAATATTCTGACTTACCAACCGGGCGCTGCGCTTCCCATGGTGGAAATGCACGTGATGGAGCACGGCCTCCTCATGCTGGCCGGCGGCGGCATCTATCGCTTGAGCGCTTCCTGGTACCCGGTTCAAGCCGGCGACTTCATTTGGATGGCCCCTTACTGCCCGCAATGGTTCGGGGCTTTGGGCGAGCAGCCCGCGCGGTATATCATCTACAAGGATTGGAACCGATGAACCTCGCGGTCGATGGCGGCCGGCTTACCGCCGAGCTCGAAGAACTGGCCGCCATTTCTTCCGAGCCCGCTCCGGTGGTGACGCGCGTGGTGTTCTCGGAAGCCGATCTGCGCGCCCGCGATCTCGTCAAACGCTGGTTCCGCGAAGGGGGCCTAGAGGTCCGCGAGGACCCCGTCGGCAACACCTTCGCCCGCTGGCGCGGGACTCATCCCGATCTGCCGGCGGTCGCGACCGGCTCGCACATCGACGCGATTCCCAACGCCGGCCGCTATGACGGCACCGTTGGCGTCCTCGGCGGCCTGGAAGCCATCCGTGCGCTGATGCGCTCCGGATTCGAACCTCGCCGTTCGCTCGATCTCATCGTTTTCACCGCGGAGGAGCCCACCCGCTTCGGCATTGGCTGCCTGGGCAGCCGTCTCATGGCTGGGACGCTCGACGCTTCCTGTGACGACACGATGCGCGACCGCGAGGGCGCGTCTCTGAGCCAGGTCCGCCGCGGTGCCGGCTTCAGCGGCCCGCTCGCCGCGGTGCGCCTTAACCCTGGCTACTACGCCGCGTTTGTCGAGCTCCACATCGAGCAAGGCCCGCTGCTCGAACGCCGCGGCACCGATATCGGCGTGGTCACCGCCATCGCCGCTCCCGCCAGCCTGCGCGTTTCGATCGAAGGTGAAGGCGGACACGCCGGCGCGGTGTTGATGGCTGACCGGCGCGACGCCTTCCCGGCTGCCGCTGAACTCGCTCTCGCCGTCGAGCGCGCCGCCTCGTCCACCGGTTCCCCGGACACGGTCGCGACTGTCGGCGTTTGCCGCGTGTTCCCGGGCGCCATCAACAGCATCCCGAGCCGGGCCGATTTGGAAATCGATGTCCGCGATATCGATGGCCTCCGCCGCGATGCTGCGCTCGCCGAGATCGAACAGGCGGCCCGTAGAATCTGTTCCGCACGGAAGGTCTCTTGCGCAATTGAACTGATCAACGCCGATCCGCCGGCCGGTTGCGCCCCTGAGCTGGTGAGCGCGCTCGAAGCCGCCAGCGAAGCGTTAGGTCTGCGCTGGGAGAAAATGCCCAGCCGCGCCTATCATGATTCGCTCTTCATGTCTCGCATCGCGCCCACTGCCATGCTGTTCATTCCGTGCCGGGGCGGCGTCAGCCACCGTCCCGACGAGTACGCCTCTCCCGAATCCATCGAACGAGGCGTCTGGGTGCTGGCTCACGCTCTGGTGGGGCTCGCCGGATAATATTTTCGGCTCAAGCGCGTATCGCGCGCAGACTGAGTGAGCGACGGACACCTGTGATCGCCGGCTCGCCTCGTCGGGGATCCAAACCGGGTAGACTTATGCCGTATGAGCGTTGAGGAGCGGGGAGGAGGCGTGGTGTCAGCCGGCTCCGGGATAGCCGCCAATCGACCGCTCTCGGCGTTGCTTTCTCAAGTATTGGTTGCATTCACGGTCGAGCTCGATAACGAATTCGAGCGGCGGATGGGCGAATCAGGTTACCCCGGCGCGCGATTGTCTCTGGTGGTGTGGGCTAACGTGATGCGGTTCGTCGGCAAGGGCCCGGTGTCCGTCCGGGACCTGGCGGCGCTGGCGATGGCGCCAGACACACAGATGAAATTTGAGCTGGGTTGTTTGGAGCGGTGGGGATTCGTCGTGCTTCAGGCGGATCCGGCTAACGGCCGGCACATCCCGCTTGTCCAACATCGGCGGGTGGGCCGCGAGTTGCGGGACGGCTGGGGCAGCGGTCGTGGGATTCGCGCAGGCTGGATCGTCCACCTTACCTCGAAGGGCCTTCAGGCCAGCGAGATTTGGCCGCCTTTGCTCGAAGACATCGAGCAGCGCTGGCGAACGAGGTTCGGTAGCGACGAGATCCAACGGCTTCGAGAGTCTTTACAAGCCGTTGCCAGCCAATTGGACGTCGAATTGCCCCTGGGTCTGCCGGGCGATTGGCTCGCGAGCCAGACGTTCCCCCCGCGGGTCACCCACGACGCCAGCCATCTTCCGCTACCGGCACTGCTCGCCCAATTGCTGTTGGCGTTCAGAATCGAGTTCGATCGCGAGTCGCGCGCGCCACTGGCGCTCTGTGCCAATGTGTTGCGGGTCCTCAGTGAAAAGGCAATACGAGTCGCGGAGATCCCGCGCTTGACCGGCGGATCCCCGGAGAAGACGGCGATTGGATGGCAGGTGAAGCCCTACGTTGCGGTTGGGACGGATCCGGCTTCGAGTCGCGGTAAGGCAGCCCGCCTGACGCTGCCAGGACTGGAGGCCCAGCGGACATACAAGCGCCTGGTTGCCGAGATTGAGAATCGCTGGGAGACGCGCTTCGGTAGGGACGAGATCGGCAGGCTTCGTGAGTCGTTGCGAGGACTGTTCAGAGTTCGCAAGGGGACGCGGCCGCTGCTGTCGCTGGGGCTGGTCCCTCCCGAGGGTGTGGTCCGCTCCGGCCAGCAGGCGCCAGCCCTTGGCCGCCGGGATGTGGGGCCGGCTGCCCGGGGGCGAATGCGCGATCTCGTCGCTCAAACCGAGGCGTTCGTACTCGATCCCGCTAGCGCGCTGCCTCACTATCCTATGTGGGATATGAACCGGGGATTCGGGCCTTAGCCGTTGACGCGGACACGCGGCGTGAATACGTCATTGCTATGCGAGTGGCCCTTGGCTAATATGAGGGCAGTCCGCCGTATCGAGCAGTACTGCCACTCTGCTCGAACTTCACGCGATCACGCAACTTCACAAACATCGCAACCGTGAAGCGAAAGTAGGCATCGGGACGGGCGGCGCCTGTCCTTCGCACCTGCGGCGGCACGATCTACCTTACATCGGAAGGGCCAACCTTGCGTTCTCATCGTTAGTGCGATCACCTCCGGAGACGCGCGTCGAAACTACGCCGTTGGATTTTGCTAACCACCGGCAAAAACGGTAGTCTAACCAACAGCCGGATGGAGATCGACCGAGCGTTCGTAGTCAAGGCGCGGTCAGGTGACACGGACGCGTTCCGAGCGCTCGTGGAGCGCCATAGCCGCTCTCTGTTCCGGCTGGCATTTCGTATGACAGGAAACGCACAGGACGCCGAAGACGTGGTGCAGGAGAGCTTTCTCCGCGCCTACCGCCAGCTTGACCGGTTCGATGAGCGCGCCAGCTTCGGCACCTGGATGTACCGCATTGCGACCAATTGCTCGCTCGATCTGGTGCGCGTACGCAAGCGGCGCAACCAGACGCCGGTGGCGGCGGATGAACCGGGCGAGGGCGTGCCGGAGCTGCCGTCGCTCGCTCCCTCGCCGGAACGCATCGCGTTGAGCGGCGAAGTCCGCGAGCGGCTGGCCGCGGCGATGAACGAATTGAGCGAAACCGAGCGCGCCGCTTTCGTGCTCCGCCACTTTGGAGGCCTGCGCGTGGAACAGATCAGCCACGTGCTGGAATGTCAGCCCGGCGCCGCTAAACATAGCGTCTTTCGCGCGGTGCAGAAACTGCGGCGGGCGCTGGAACCGGTTATGAGTCCGATCCGATGAACCACCTGAACGAAGAGCAACTCGTCCTGTACTATTACGGCGAAGAGAACGGCGTGCCCGATGTGGCCGGCCATCTGGAATCGTGCGAGACCTGCCGCCAGGCGTATGTTTCGCTCGAACGCGTGCTGGATGCAGCCGATGAGCTGACGCTGCCGGAGCCGGCGGAAGATTTCGGCGCGCGCACTTGGGAGCGCATCGCACCGCGCCTCGCGGCACGGCGAGCTGTTTTCGCGGCGGCGGTGTGGCGCTGGGCGGCCGCGGCCGGCGTGCTGCTGGCGGCGCTCCTGGCCGGGCAGTTTTACCCCAAGCCGCGGCCTGCCGCGGCCGTGGCGGTGGCAGATCCGCAGGCCGGAGAGCGGTTGCTCCGCCTGGCAGTAGGCGACTACCTGGAGCGCTCGCAGATGGTGCTGGCCGAGGTGGCCAACGCCAATCCGCGGCAGCCGCTGGATATTTCCTTCGAGCGGGAACGCGCCGCGGACCTGGTGGCGGAAAGCCGGCTGTACCGCCAAACCGCGCTGCGCACCGGAGACGCGGCTGTAGCCGGCGTGCTGGATGATCTGGACCGCGTAATGCTCGAAATCACACATTCGCCCGCGCGGCTGACGCCGGCCGAATTAGAGAGGCTGCGCGACACGCTGGATAGCGAAGAGATTCTGTTCAAGATCCGAGTGCTGGGGGCTGACGTGCGGGCCGACGAAGCGGCCGCTGCGGCAGTATCCAACCCTGCAAGAAAATCATGAAAGGTGAGACGCATATGATCTCGTTTTCGAAGTTGACTGCCTTGGCTGCTTTGCTGGCCGCCGGCGCGCTGACGCTGGCGCAAGGCTACGCCCAGCCCGCTCCGGCGCCCGTACCCTCGCCGGCGCCGCGGGTTGCCCCTGTGTCACCGTCGCCGGTGCCCGTAATCGCGCCGGAACCACCCGAACCGCCGGAACCCCCGGAGCCACCAGAACCGCCGGAGCCACCCGAGCCCATGTTCGCGCCTGAGCTAATGGGCGGCATCGACGTCAATATCGAACCGTTCGAGTTCGAATTCCCGCCGGAACAGCAGTTGGCGATGAACGACCAGATCGAACGGGCGATGGAAAAGGCCCAGGAGGCGCAGGAAAAGATCGCCGGCATGAACCTGGACTTCAAGTGCGATGTCAATACGGATCTCAAAACGCCGTACATGGCGCTGGCGCAGGCTAGCTCGCAGGACAGCAAGTTCTTCGGGCGCCACGGCGGCAGCGACGACGATCTCTACTCGAGCGGTAAGCGTGCGCTCGATGAACACCACTGGGACCAGGCGCTCGATCGCTTTACCGAGGTGGCCACACGCGGCGGCTCGACGGCCGATGGCGCGCTCTATTGGAAAGCCTACTCGCTCGACCGTCTGGCGCGCCGCGACGAGGCTCTCGCCACCATCGCCGAGCTGCGCAAGACCTTCCCCAACAGCCGCTGGCTGGATGATGCCAAGGCGCTCGAAGTGGAAGTGCGCCAGGCGGCAGGCAGGCCGGCGGCGCCGGAGACGGAAAGCGACGACGAAATCAAACTGCTGGCGCTGAACGGGCTGATGCAATCCGATCCCGACCGCGCGTTCCCCATTCTCGAAAACCTGCTGAAAGGCGCGCAGGCGCCGCGGCTCAAGCAGCGGACTTTGTTCGTGCTGGCGGAGAACGGTTCGCCGCGCTCGCAGCAACTGCTGGAACGCATCGCCCGCGGCAACGCCAACCCCGATCTCCAGTTGGAAGCCATCAACTACATGAGCGTGGTAAACCGGAAGCACAGCAACAACGGCCAGGTGCTGTTCGAAATCTACAATTCGAGTACCGATGCCGCGGTGAAGCGCGGCGTGGTCCGCGGGCTGGTGGCAGCTCAGGATAAAGATCACCTGATGCAGATTGCCCGGAACGAGAAGAACCCCGACCTGCGTCTGCAAGTCGATCGTATGCTCCCGGCATTCGCGGCGCAGCCCGAGGTATGGCAGCTATACCAGGCGGAAACCGTGCCCGATGTCAAGCGGCAGATCCTGCAGGCCATGGTCGCCGGCGGCAACAGCGAAAAACTGCTGGAAGTGGCGCGCACCGAGAAGGACGCCGGCATCCGCCGCACCGCCATCCAGGATTTGGGGGCGATCAAAGCGCCCAGCGCCAGCGAGGGGCTGGTCGCGATCTACTCGACCGACCAGGATAAAGAAGTGAAGCGCGCCATCGTTTCCTCACTCTTCGCGCAGAAAAACGTGAAGGCGCTGATCGATCTGGGCCGCAGGGAGAATGACCCCGAGCTGAAGCGGCACATCGTCCGGCTCCTGGTGGAACTGAAATCGCCGGAAGCCACCGCGTTTCTGGAGGAGATCCTCAAATGAAAGCGGGCTTGATTCTGGCTCTTGCCGCGCTGCCGCTGGCGGCCCAGCCACGGCTGCTCATCAATGCCAAGGTGGATGCGCGTTCCGCGGCGGCTGGTCTCGACCGCGAATTTCGCGCGCTGCTGGCCGCGGAGCCGCAGCCCGCGTGGATCGGTTGGATGGTCCCTTCGGTCCGCTCGTACAGCCTCGGCTGCGAATACGTCAGCCACGATGGCTGGGCCGCGCCGGGGGTCATTCACCTGGAACCGCCGGACCACGCCGTGATTCTCTTCCGCGCGGTCGATCACGCCGTGGAGCGGATTCGCGCGTTTTCGCCCGATTGCGAGATCGATGCCGGCGGTGTGCCGGTGCATTGGCTGAATGATGTGAAGCCTCCGGAAAGCGTGGCGCTGTTGGCCGGCCAGGCCACCGATTCGGAGACCGCCGGCAATAGCGCGGTGGGCGCCATCGCCGTACACGACGACGCCGCTGCCGATGCCGCGCTGGACCGTTTCGCCGCCGCCGGCCAGCCCGACAATCTCCGCCGGCGCGCCATCGGATGGCTGGGTTCGGCGCGCGGCCGTCACGGACTGGAAACCCTCCGCGGGCTGCTCGCCGGCGATACGAACCCCGCCCTTCGTGCGCGTGTCATCGGCGCCATCGCCGAGAGCAAGGATCCGGACGCGATCACTCTCCTCGTCGCCACCGCGCGTAACGACCGAGACCGCGAGGTCGAGCGCCGGGCCATCGCCGCGCTGGGGAATCTGCCGGCGGGCAAGGGCGTCCCGGTGCTGATCGAAATCACCCAGACCAGCAAGGACGTGGATATGCGCAAACATGCGATGAACGCGCTGCAGCAGACCCACGACCCCCGCGCGCTCGGCTTCTTCGAGCGGGTGCTCCAGTAGACGAGGTTCGCGTGATCGGTACGCCGCGGCGCAAACCTACTTCCATCGCCGCGGTGCAGATAGTCCGCACCCGAAGCCGGTGATCGGCAACGCCTGCCCGTCGTGGGGATCCTGGCGTTGCCGGTGGATGAACCAACAACCCCTTCGGCTTGGATCGACCTCGCCCGCCAGAGAGCATTCACCATAAACCCTGACGGCGGTACGAACGGGAACGTGATCCCGCTCGCGTAAATCGCGGATTCGCCACGCGTGTGCCACAAACGGAGAAAATGCGATAATTGGCCATTCCATCAAACGACACCCCAAGGATCGGCGCGCGACGTGGTTTCGCCAGAAGCAGAACGCATTATACGCACGCGCGTCAACCTATACAGCGGAGTTACCGGAGGCGCTTGTGAAATGTCTGATCTTGGTTAGTGCGCTTATGATCACGGCGTTCGCGCAGCAGCACCCAGCCGATTACGGCAATCTCACCGAAGGCCAAACCATCGGCGGCTTCAAAGCCGTCGCGGTTTACCTCGACGATGCGGACCGCGCCATCGGCGCGCGTTTCGAGCACCTGCGCAGCGGGTTCACGCTCGATCTGCTACAGATCCAGACCGTGCCGCAAACCTTCATCTGGGCCACCACCTATCCCACGTCCGACATGGGCGAACCGCACACGCAGGAGCACCTGCTGCTCGGCAAGGGGAACAAAGGACGGCAGCTCGCCAGTATGGAGTCCATGTCGCTGATCGACTCCAGCGCTTTCACCATGCAGTGGCGCACCTGCTACTTCTTCTACGCGCCCGCCGGACCCGCGTCCTTCTTCCAGCACTTCGAACACACGGTCGACGCGCTCCTTCACCCCGACTACTCCGACGACGAAATCCGCCGCGAGGTGCGCAATTGGGGCGTCAGCGCGAACCCCCAGGACGGTTCGCTGCGCCTGGAGGAAAAGGGCACCGTGTACAACGAGATGGTGACCTCCATGGACCAGGCCGGCAGCCGCTTGTACCGCGCCGCACAGTTGGCGGTCTATGGCCCGGGTCATCCGCTCTCGTTCAATTCCGGCGGACTGCCCGCCGCGCTGCGCATCCTGCAGCCGGCGGACATCCGGGAGTTTCATGCGGAGCATTACTTCCTGGGCAATATGGGAGCCATCTCGTCGCTGCCGAAGGACGTCGATTTGCCCTCCGCGCTGGCGCGCTTCGACGCCGAGCTCAATCGCCTGGAACCGCGCAAGCCCAGTTACTCCGTGGTGACCGAAGACAAGCTGCCGCCCCTGCGGCCGGCCCCGGCGGGCCGCATCGAGTATGTCGAGTATCCGTTCCGCGACGAACAGCAGCCCGGCACCGTCATGCTGCCCTGGCCGGCCGACCGAAAGCTGACCAGCCGCGAGCGCACCTTGCTCTCCCTGTTTCTGGACAACATGGCGGGTGCAGCCGACACGAATCTTTACAAACGGTTCATCGATAGCCGCGGTCCCGACGCCGCCTTTGGAGCCAAAGGCGTGAACGCTTATGTGGACTCCGACCTGGGCCATGCCGTCATTCTCATGTTCCGGGACGTCCCGCCCGCTCATATGAACGACCGCGACCTCGCCGATTTGCGCGCCAAGACCTTGGACGAGTTCGCCAGAATCGCCGCCTACGCGGATGGATCGCCCGAGCTCAAGGAGTTCAACCAGCGGCTCAAGGGCCGCATTCTCGAGGAGCGGCGCAATCTTTCGAAGTTCGTGAACTCGCCTCCGGGGTTCGGCTTCCGTGACACCAGTTCGGGGTGGATGGAACACCTGCTCCAGCTCAATAAGGAACCCGGCTTCCGCAAATCGCTCACCGAGAAAGCCGACCTGGCCGCCATCGAACCACTGATTGCGAGCGATCGCAACATCTGGCGCGACTATCTGACCGAGTGGAAGATTTCGGGCGTTATGCCTTACGTCGAGGCGTCCAAACCGAATCCCGATTTGATCCGCCAGGAACGGGACGAGCGCGAAGAACGGGCCGCGGCCGAGACGGCCCGCTTGCAAACGGCGTACCACGCGGCAACCGCCCAGGAGGCCTTGCGGCGCTATCGCGACGAGTACGATGCCACCACGGCCGCGCTTGAGAAATCCGCCGCGAGCATGGCGCCGCCCAAATTCATCGACAACCCGCCGCTCACGCTCGACGACCAGCTCGAGTTCAAAACCGTCACTCTGGCGGCCGGCGTGCCGCTCGTCGAATCGACCTTCGATAGCATGACCAGCGCCACCACCGGAATCGCGCTGCGCCTGGATTGCGTGCCGGAAAACCAGCTTGTCTATGTTTCGCTGCTGCCGCAACTGTTGACGCGCGTCGGCGTGATCGAAAATGGCAAGCCGGTCTCCTATGAGACGATGACCGAGCGGCTGCGCAACGAGATTCTCGACTTGCACGCCAGCTTCAGTCTCAATGCCGCCACCGATCGCTACGAACTGGTGGTCCGCGGCGCCGGCAACAACGTCGCGGAATCCCGGCGCGCCATCGAGTGGATGAAGCTCGCGCTCTTCCATCCCGATTGGCGCGTCGAGAACCTGCCGCGCTTGCGTGACCTGGTGGACCAGACTCTCGGCTCCCTCCGCGCCACCACGCAGCGGAGCGAGGAGAGCTGGGTGAACGACCCGGCGCTGGCTTACCGCCGCCAGGATAATCCGCTGCTTCTTTCGACCGCGTCTTTTATGACGAAGACCCACAACCTGTTCCGGCTGCGGTGGATGTTGAAGGACGGCGGCTCGGCCGCGTTCGCCAGGTTCCTGGCGGACCTCGGAGAAACGGGTGGCTCGCGCGCCGAAAGGAAGGCGCTGCTGGCCTCCATCGTCGACGGCAAATACGCCGCGATGGAGAAGCTGCCAGCGCCGGAGCGCGCAATGGCGGTGGACGCGGCCCACGATCTGGACACCACTCTCGCCGATATCCCCGATTCGAGCCTGGCCGAGGACTGGAGCGCGCTGTGCTCCGAGATGGCGGCCGGCCTCCAACTCGGGCCGGCTAACGCGCTCGCGGCGCTCGACCGCGTGCGGCGCTCGCTACTGGTGACCGGCGGCGCGCGCATGTTCGCCATCGGCTCGGCGGAATCGCAACTGGCGATCGCGCCCGGCATTCGGGACCTGGCCGCGTCGCTCGATACCGCCCCCGCGCAGAAGGCGGTTTACGCCGCCACGCGGCGCGTCGACCAAAGGCTGCTCGGCCGCGAGCCGGCAGCCGTCAAGCCTGTGTTCGTTGGCCTGCTGAATGCCAATTCGCAGGGCGGCGTCTTCCTCAACTCCGCGCCCGGCGCCAGCTACCGCGACACCAGCCGGGACAAGCTGTTGGATTACCTGGCGGCGAATCTCTACGCGGGCCATGGCGCGCACGGCATCTTTATGAAGACCTGGGCGGCGGGCTTGGCCTATAGCAACGGGATACGCATGCGGCTCCTGGATGGCCGGCTCAACTATTACGCCGAACGCACGCCCGAGCTGCCCCAGACGCTGAAGTTCGTCATCGCCGAGCTGAATAAGGTGCAGCCCGATGCCGCCCTGACCGACTACGCCATCGCCGGCGCTTTCGACGGCACGCGTTCCGCGTCGCCCTATGAAGAGCGCGGCGAATCGATGGCCAGCGACTTGGCCGACGGATTGGCTCCCGATGTGATCTCGCGTTTCCACCAGGCGATTCTCGATCTGCGCAAAGACACGGGCCTCGGCGCCGAATTGTTCCGCCGCATGAACGCCGTGTACGGCACGGTGCTGCCCGGCATGAACGTGAAGGCCGGGGACGTGCACGGCGGCGTTTACTTCGTCATCGGACCGGAGCCGCAATTGGCGGCATGGGAGCAGTACCTGAGGAAAGCCGACACGCCGGACGCCCGTGTGTTCCGCCTGTACCCAAGGGACTTCTGGATGTAGCGGAGCGGGAGGTTTCGCCGGCGGGGTTTCGAGATATTGAGAAGACCTAGTTCTCAGCGTGGGTTTTTTGACCGCATGCGATCCGCGGCCTTTAGCACCTCCCAAAAGTGGTTGTAGCGATGCCCGATGTTCTGGTATAAACAGTACAGAGTTCGATTGAGGGGAGGGGATGATGCTGGAAGCCTATGTAACCGGTGAGGGTCTCGATCGCGGGCTCACCACCGGCAACGCCGCGCTTTGCATCCACCAGCCGTGCGGCCCGAACTCCGTGACGAACCGCGTGGCGCCCGGCCTGCCGCGGATTGGCGAGCGGGACTTGCGCGGCTTTTCGGAAGCGGCAAGCTGATGCCGGCGAGAGGCAACGCCACCACAAACGCCGAGCGGATGCGTGAGCTCGTCTGCAACCTGCGCGCGCTCGAAGGCCGCATGCAGGCGGGCGGAGGCGAAGCCAAAGCCGAGAAACAACACAAGGCCGGCAAGCTGACGGCCCGCGAGCGGATTGGCCGCCTGCTGGACGCTGGCAGCCCATTTTTCGAGGTCGGTCTGCTGGTGGGATACGACCGGCACGAAGGACAGGCCCCATGCGCGGGCGTGGTCACCGGCCTCGGGCGCATCGAAGGAAGGGCGGCGGTGCTGGTAGCCAACGACGCCACGGTGAAAGCCGGCGCCTGGTGGCCCGAGACCATCACGAAGATTCTGCGCGCGCAAGAGATCGCTATGCGCAACCGGGTGCCGATCGTCTACCTGGTGGACTCGGCGGGCGTGAACCTGCCGTTACAGGACGGCATCTTCCCGGGACAGTACGGCGCGGGACGAATCTTCTATTACAATTCGCTGATGCGCCGCAAGCTGCGCGTGCCGCAGGTGTCGGCGGTAATGGGCCCCTGCATCGCGGGCGGGGCCTATCTGCCCGCTCTGAGCGACGTCATCATCATGGTAGAGAACGTCAGCTTCCTGGGACTGGGCGGGCCGAACCTGGTGAAGGGGGCCACCGGCAGCACGGCCGGCTCCGAGGAACTCGGCGGCGCCTCCATGCACACCGTCTCGAGCGGCGTGGCCCACTACAAAGCCGATGACGACGCGCATTGCCTGGAGCTGATCCGCCAGGTGTTCCGCGCCTTCCCCCCTCCCCGGCAGGTCACCACCGGCAACGCGCCCGCTCTACCCACTAGCGTGCTTTACGAAGCGCTGCCAGAGGACCACCGGCTGCCCTACGACATCGAGCGCATTATCGGCGCGGTTTTCGATCGCGGCGACTACCTGGAGTTCCAGCCGGGACACGCCCCCGAGATGCTGTGCGCGCAGGCGCGGTTGAACGGGCGCCCGGTGGCCGTGGTGGCTAACCGGCGGGGTTTCCTGAGAACCGGAGCGGGCCCGCGCGTGGGCGGGATTATCTATACCGAATCGGCGCGCAAGGTGGCGTATTTCGTGGACAATGCGGAGCGGCAGAGCTGGCCTTTGATCTACCTGCAGGATGTCTCCGGCTTTATGGTCGGCGTGGAAGCGGAGGAGAGCGGCATTATCCGCGCCGGCGCGGAGATGGTGGAAACGATGTCCTGCGCGACGGTCCCCAAAATCGTCTTGACGCTGAACCATGCGAGCGGAGCGGGCTATTTCGCGATGGCGGGGCAAGGGTTCGATCCCCACTTCACGCTCGGTTGGCCCACCGCGCGCATCGGAGTAATGGAAGGCGAATCGGCGGTGCAGGCCGTTTTCGGCGGGGAAATCGAGAAACACAAATCCAGTGGGCAGCCGCTGCCGCCGGATATGGAGCGGCGGATTGCGCAGACGCGCGCCGATTACGATCGCTGGCTGGAGGCGACCTTCGCCGCGGCGCGCGGTCACGTGGACGCGTTGATCGACCCGCTCGAAACTCGGCAGACACTCGATTTCCTGCTGGAGGTCGCGCTCGCGAACCCGAATCGCACGCCCCTCGAGCTGGAGACGTTGTCATGATCCGCGTCGCCAATGGGCAGGGTTTCTGGGGCGACTGGCTGGAGGCGCCGGCGCGGCTGGTGGAGCAGGGCCCGATCGACTACTTGACGCTCGACTACCTGGCCGAAGTGACCATGGCCGTGCTCGAAAAGCAGCGCCAGCGGAATCCGGAGCTGGGTTATGCCGCCGACTTCCCTCCCCTGATGGAGCGGCTGGCGCCAGAGATGAGGCAAAGGAGCATCCGCGTGGTCACCAACGCAGGCGGATTGAATCCCCGCGCATGCGCCCGCGAGGTGCTCCGCCGCGCACCGGGGTTGAAGATCGCCATCGTCGAAGGCGACGACGTGACGGCGCGCATCGGCGAGTTCCTGGCCAAGGGCCACCCGCTGAATAATATCGACACCGGCGAACCGATCGGCCAGATCCGCGACAGAATTCTCAGCGCGAACGCCTACCTGGGAGCATTCCCGCTGGCACAAGCTCTCACAGCCGGCGCGGGCGTGGTGATCTCCGGGCGCTGCGCCGATTCCGCGCTGGTGCTGGCGCCTTCGATTCACGCCTTCGGCTGGAGCGCCGATGCCTGGGACCTGCTGGCCGCCGGAGCCACCGCGGGGCATGTCGTCGAATGCGGCGCGCAAACCACCGGCGGGAATTCGCAAGTGGACTGGCGGGAGATCCCCGATTTGGATGAGATCGGCTACCCCATCGCCGAAATCGATGCCGGCGGCACTTTTGCCATCACCAAGCACGCGGGCACCGGCGGGCGCGTGACTACGGAGATCGTCAAGGAACAACTGCTGTACGAGATCGGCGATCCGCGCAGCTATCTGACGCCGGACGTGATCGCCGATTTCACCGGTCTCGATCTTGCGGATGAGGGCCCGGACCGGGTCCGCATCACGGGCGCCAGGGGCCGCGAGCGGCCGCCACGCCTGAAGCTGAGCATCAATTACCGGGCGGGCTGGAAAGCCACCGGGACGCTGGTCTACACCGCGCCGGACGCGATTCAAAAGGCGCAGGCGGCCGACGGCATCGTGCGGCGCAGGATCGAAAAGCTCGGCCTGCGTTTCGACGAAATCTATACCGAATATCTTGGCTGGAACGCGTGCCATGGCGGGGCTGCGCCGGCGGCATGCGACGTCCCGGAGGTGCAGTTGCGGATCGGCGTGCGCGGGTGCGTGCGGAGCGACGTGGACCGCTTTACGCGGGAGATGGCTCCGCTGGTGCTCAGCGGCCCGCCAGGCGCCACCGGCTATGGCGGCGAAGGGCGCCCGAAGGTCCGCGAAGTGATCGGAAACTGGGCGGCGCTGCTTCCGCGGGAGGAGATACGGCCGCACGTGGAGGTTCTCTCGTGAAGGCGCCGCTCTCACGGATCGCCCACACGCGCTCCGGCGACAAAGGCGACATGGTCAATATCGGCGTGATCGCCTGGCGCGCCGCGGACTACCGAATTCTCGTGCGCGAAGTGACCGCGCGTCGCGTGTTCGAGTTCTTCGGAGATCGCGTAGCCGGGCCCGTCGAGCGCTTCGAGGCGCCCAACCTGGGAGCGCTGAACTTCCTGTTGCACGGTGCGCTTGGCGGCGGTGGCACGGTCTCGCTGCACATCGATTCGCAGGGGAAGACTTTCGGCGCGGCGCTGCTGCGGATGGAGATCGAAATCGATGAGTGAAAACCTGAGCGTGCGGCGCGAGGGGCGCGTGGCGCGCATCACGCTGCACAGGCCGGAGGCGCGCAACGCGCTCGATTCCCAGCTCTGCGCCGCGCTTCTCAGCGCGCTTGAGCAAGCCAACAGCGATGCGGCGGTTGGTTCGATTCTCCTCGATGCGGCCGGCTCGGCGTTCTGCGCCGGCATGGACCTCAAGGAGCCCGCGTTCGATTCGGCTTTGCTTCCGCCGTTGCATGTGGGTCTGTTTTCGTTCGGGCGCAATCTGACTAAGCCGATGGTCGCCGCGGTTCAAGGGCCAGCCCTCGGCGGCGGGACCGGCCTGGCATTGAATGCGCACATCGTGCTCGCCTCTAGCGATGCACGGTTCGGGCTGACCGAGACGCGCATCGGACTCTGGCCCTACGCGATCTTTTCGGTTGTGACGGCGGCGGTTGGCAAGCGCAAGGCGGTGGAATTAGCGATCACGGGCCGCATCATCGGCGCGGATGAAGCGATGGCGATCGGCATGGCGGATGAGGTGGTTCCGGCCGCGAGCTTGGCGGCGCGCGCGATGGAGTTGGCGAACCGGCTCGCGCAGGGCAGCAGCCAGGCAGTGGCCGCCGGGCTGCGTTTCCTGCGGGATATAGAAGGCTTGCCTCCGGACGAGATTCAGCAGTTGGCGGCCGGGCGCCGGTTGGAGGCGCAGCGGACCGCCGATTTTCGCGAGGGAGTCGAAGCGTTCCGGCAAAAGCGAGAGCCGGTATGGCCATCGCATCGCCGGTAACGCCGGCGATCTTGTCGCCGGTGATTTGGGTTAAGAGGGAGGGGACAAATGAGCGCCGTTCAACCCACGCTAGCCGCGCAGGCGATATTTCCATACTTCAATGAGGAGCACAAGCTGTTCCGCGCCTCAGTGAAGGAATTCTGTAAACGCGAGATCGCTCCCCGCTCTCAACAGTGGGAAGAGGAGCATCAATACCCTAAGGAGATCTTCCGCCAGGCCGGAGCGCTGGGGCTCTTCGGCATCCGCAGCGATCCGGACTGGGGCGGCGCCGGCATGGATTGGTGGGCCAGCGCGGCCGCTTACGATGCGCTGCGCTACACCGATTTCCCCAGCCTCAACATCGGCTTCATGGTGCAGGCCGATCTCACCATCCCGATGATCGAACACCTCGGGACGAGCGAACAGAAACGCGAGTTCCTGGCTCCGGCGATCCGTGCGGATCGCATCGCGGCGCTGGGCATCAGCGAACCCGGCTGCGGCTCGGACGTGGCCGGGATCGAGTGTAGCGCGCGGGAGTCCGGCGGCGATTTGATCGTGAACGGACAAAAGCTATGGATCACTAACGGCGCTATCGCCGACTTCATCGTGCTGGCCGTGCGTACCGCCGAAAACCGGCACAAAGGCATTTCCGTAGTGCTCTTCCCGACCGACGTCAAGGGATTCAGCGTGGGCCGCCGCGTCAACAAAGTCGGCCACGTGGCGTCCGATACGGCGCACTTGTTTTTCGACGAATGCCGCATTCCGGCGCGGTACATTCTGGGCGAGCGCAACCACGGCTTCTATTACGTGGTCCGCAACTTCCAGGGAGAGCGCGTGGCGTTGACGCTGCTGGTGCTGGCTTTCATGGACCGCGCCATCGAGCTGGCGGTCGACTACGCCCGCGAACGCAAGGCCTTCGGCGTTCCTCTGATCGAAAAGCAGGTGTGGAAGCACCGCTTCGCCGAGCATGTCGCGAACATCGAAGCCGCACGCTGGCTGACCTATCGGGCGCTCGATCTGCTGAACCGCAACGAGAAGCCGGAAAGCGCCGTGGCGATGGCGAAGCTCGTCGTGTGCGACCTGGCGCAGAAAGTGACCTACGACTGCATGCAGGTCTTCGGCGGCTTTGGTTATACGACGGAATACCCGATCGGCCGTATCTGGCGCGACATGCGCCTCTACACCATCGGCGGCGGCACCAGCGAGATCATGAAGGAGATCATCGCCAAGCACCAAGGCTACTGAGCCGGCGCCGGACTCCCCATGCGGCGGAATTTGGGTTGAGCAGGTGGCCTCGGTCAGAGGTAGGACTGACGATCGGGTTTTGTCGTCCGTTGGGATGGGCCGCCGGCCCGCGAAATTCCACGAAACACTCCGGTAACGCCGGCGATCTTGTCGCCGGTGATTTGCCCGCGATTCGCAGAACTGCGGAGTGGTTTTTCGATCCTGTCAAGCGGCGCGCCCCTGCCGAGGCGCGACAGACGACAAAAACCGATGTCCTGCCCGTGCCACCGATTCCCCGTCAGGCGGGCCAGCTCATCTTCCGCAGCGTACTGAAAACGCCGGACAACATCAGGAGTTCGGACCCTCGCCTCGGCGGGCCTGACAGTCCGCGCCGCGGTTGGGGACTGGACTCATCTGATGCCGGAAGGGCAAAATAAGAGTTCCGGCAGGCATGGCCTGATGAGACGCCGTGCTTGCGCCATACTTGACAGTCGACCATGTTGAATTCGAAAACGCCTCGCAAGATCGCGGTGGTCACTTCCTCGCGCGCCGACTACAGCCACCTGTACTGGCCGCTGCGCGAACTCGCCTCGCACCCCGAGGTGGATCTGAAGATTGTCGCGCTGGGACCCCATCTTTCACCCGAATTCGGCTGCACGGCTGGCGAGATCGAGGAAGACGGATTCAAAATCGACGCGCGGATCGAATGCCTTTTGAGCTCGGATACCGATGTCGGCATGGCCAAGACGATTGGCGTGGCCACACTCGGCCTGGCCGACTGTCTCGGCCGGATGCGGCCGGACCTGCTGCTGCTGATTGCCGACCGCTACGAGACGCTGGCGCCGGCGTCGGTGGCAACCGCGCTGCGCATTCCGCTGGCGCACGTGGAAGGCGGCGAGATCAGCGAAGGCGCCATCGACAATGCCATTCGCAATGCGCTCACCAAGCTCAGCCACGTTCATTTCACCTCCACCGAATTGGCGCGCGCGCGTGTCATCGCCATGGGTGAGGAGGACTGGCGCGTCAACCGCGCGGGCGCGCCTTCGCTCGACCACCTGCGACGCAGCCCCCTGTTGAGCCGCGAACAAATCGAGGCGAGGCTCGAAGTCCATTTCACGCATCCCACCGCATTGATCGCATTTCACCCTACTACCATCGCCCGCAACCCCACGCGAGAAGCGGACGCACTCTTTTCCGCGCTCGAACAAGTTCCCGCGCAGCTTCTCTTCTGTTATCCGAACGCCGATGCCGGCAGCCGGGAGCTGATCGAGCGCACCAGAGACTTCGTCCAACGAATTGGGCATGGCCGGGTATTCGTCAATCTGGGGTCGATCCTCTACTGGAGCCTGTTGCGATGCGTGGATCTTCTGCTGGGGAACTCGAGCAGCGGGATCATGGAGGCGGCATCGTTCGCGTTGCCGGCGGTCGACGTGGGGATACGGCAGCGGGGACGCGAACGCGGCCGCAACGTACTCGACGCCGCGGCCAGCCCTGCCTCCATTCTGGATCGCGTGGGCGCGGCACTGGCCGAGGGCTTTCGCGACTCGTTGCGTGGAATGGATAACCCCTACGGCGACGGGCACGCGGCGAAGAGAATCGTCTCCGTGCTGACGTCGGTGCCGCTGGGCGAAGAGCTGCTCATCAAACGGGCGCCCGCCGTGGACCACGAGTCATTGGAATGAGGATTCCGCTTTCCGCTCCCGATATCAACGAGGACGATATCGAAGCAGTGGTGGGCGTGCTGCGCTCCGGGCGGCTCAGTCTGGGTCCGAAGCTGGAGGAACTCGAGGCGGCCGTGGCCGGCTACGCGCGTGTGCCCTACGGCGTTGCCCTGTCGTCGGGCACGGCCGGATTGCACCTCGGGCTGGCCGCCCTCGGCATAGGGGAAGGCGATGAAGTGATTCTCCCATCCTTCACTTTCATCGCCGCGGCCAACGCCGTACTCTATCGGCGGGCCAAGCCGGTGTTCGCGGATATCGATCCCCGCACGCTCAACCTCACGCCCGAAAGCGTGGAAAGGGCGATCACACCCAGGACGCGCGCCGTCATCGTGGTACACACTTTCGGGTGTCCCGCGGACCTCGATCCCATTCTCGAGCTCGCCGCGCGGCACCGCGTGAAGGTGATTGAGGACGCCTGCGAAGCGCTGGGAGCCGAGTACCGGGGAAAGAGGATCGGCGGCTTCGGCGACTTGGGCGTTTTCGCATTTTATCCCAACAAGTCGATCACTACCGGCGAAGGCGGCATGGTGGTCACCCGCGACGGCCGACTGGCGGAGACGATTCGCGCCCTCCGCAATCAGGGCCGCCGGCCGGCGGACGGCTGGCTGGATCATTCGCTGCTCGGCTACAACTACCGAATCTCCGAAATCAACTGCGCGCTCGGCCTTTCGCAAATGCAGAGGATCGACGCCATTCTCGCGCGGCGCCAAAATCGGGCGGCCTGTTACCGCGAACATCTGGAGAAAGTGCCGGAACTGACCCTCCCGTTGTTTGAGACTGCCGAAGGACGCGTAGGCTGGTTCGTTTTCGTGGTGCGGTTGGCGGCGCACTTCGCGCGGGAAGACCGCGACGCGATCTTCGCATATATGACCGCGCGGGGCATCGGTTGCGGGCGGTACTTCGCTCCTGTCGATAGCCAACCGCTCTACGCGGCTTACGCCGATCGGGGCCGCGATCTGACCGTCACCGGGCAGGTGGCGCCGCGAACGCTGGCGCTGCCGTTTTTCAATCGGCTGACGGACGGCGAAATCGCCGAGGTCTCGCTGACCTTGCGCGAGGCGATCGCAACCGTTCAGGACCGGCTCAGCACATAAAGAAGATTGCCTTCACAACTCCATTGCCGGAGTTGCCCGGAAGCGTAATCGACAATAAAGCGTTGCTCGATGCGCAGACCGGCAGCCGTGGACAGGGCGCTGAACTCTCTGTGCTTAAAGACATGTCCCGTGGTCGAGACGCGATGGCCCTCAATGTCCCAGCTAACCCTGACATCGCCGTTTCGATCGCCCGGCGATACTCGGTCGCGGAGGAAGCGCGCGGCCGTCGCCAACGCTCCGTAATGACGCGCGTTATAGCGGTGGTTCAGGTCGAGGAAGACGATGCCATCCGCGGACACCAGCCTGGCGAACTGGCGCAGCACTTCGGCCCGGGCAGCGGCGGGCAGAATATGCCCGAGGACGTTCCAGAGACAGGTGATGACGTCGAAGCTGCCTTGCCGTTGGCCGAGATCCTCGGCGCGCATGGCCCAAAGGTTCGCCTGCGCGGGACAGTGGCTCCGCATGACGCCGCTCGGCTCCAGCAGGGTGAGATCGGGCAAGCCCGCGGCCGCGGCGATGCGCGCAGCGCGAGCCCCATCCCCGGCGCCAACATCGAGCAACGACCTTCCGCCGGGCGGAATTCGGGCGGCGATCAGCCGGTCGATCGAGTCGAGATACGCCCGGCGCTGCTGCGCCAGGCTCGCATACACAGGTGCAATCCGGTCGTAAGCATCCACCGGATCCAGCAGCTCGGTTGCTGTCACCAGAACTCGCGTCACCCGGCCAGTATCTTCTCGATCCCGGCCAGCTCTTCCGCGCTGAAATCGAGCTTATGAATGGTGGCGACGTTCTGCTCCAACTGCTCGACGCGGCTGGTGCCGACCAGCGCGCTGGTCACGGCGCTATCGCGGAGCACCCAGGCCAGCGCCATTTGCGCCAGGCTCTGGCCGCGCGCCTGGGCGATCGAATTCAGAGCGCGCGCCTGGCCGACGCGATGCTCGTCGACATCCTTTGGCCTGAGGAAGCCCTTGGGCCGCGCGGCGCGGGAATCGGCCGGGATGCCGCCGCCGAGGTAGCGCTCGCTGAGCAGCCCCTGCGCCAGCGGTGAAAACGCGATGCCGCCCACGCCCTCCCGCCGCAGCGTCTCCAGCAGCCCTTGCTCCGGCCCGCGGCGGTACATCGAGTAGGCGAACTGGTGGATCAGGAACGGCGTCCCCTGCCGGCGCAAAATGGCCGCGGCCTTCACGGTGTCTTCGGGGCCGTAGTTGGAAATGCCCGCGTACAGAGCCTTGCCGGAGCGCACCGCCTGGTCGAGCGCGCCCATGGTCTCCTCGAGCGGCGTGTCCGGGTCCGGCCGGTGGTGATAGAAGATGTCGACATACGGCAAGCCCATGCGGCCCAGGCTCTGGTCCAGGCTGGCCAGCAGATACTTGCGCGAGCCGAAGTCGCCGTAAGGGCCGGGCCACATGCCGTAGCCGGCCTTGGTGGAGACGATGAACTCGTCGCGGTACGCCGCCAGGTCCATCTTCAACGCGCGGCCGAAAGTCTCTTCCGCGGAACCTTCGGGCGGCCCGTAATTGTTGGCCAGATCGAAATGGGTGACTCCCAGGTCAAAGGCGCGGCGCAGCATGGCGCGGCTGTTTTCGAGCGAATCGACGCCGCCGAAATTGTGCCAGAGGCCGAGCGAAATCGCCGGCAACACGATGCCGGACTTGCCGCAGCGCCGATAAATCATGCCGTCGTATCGGGCGGAGTGTGCAGTGTACAAACGGATTGGCTCCTCCAAACTACTCTACAGGATTTTCCAGGCGCCGCACGCACTCCGGCTTGCCGGCCGAAAGGGCCAAAGAACATTAGCCGCAGAGGAACACGGATGAAGACAGATATAGACATGCTTTGATGAATCTGTGCTAGGTTTATCCGTGTTCCTCTGTGGCTGGAATGACGTACTCACGCGCTTCTACGCCGCGAAAGCAAAGAAAGCCAGCGTGCGGAGGAAATCCCCGCGCGTGCGAGTGCACTCTTCTTCGAACTTGGTCTTGGCGCGGTGCAGCAAAACCCGCAGATACTCGGCGCTCACTCCCAGACGCCGGGAAACTTCCTGGCGATCGGCTTCCTCGAGGAATACCATGCGCAGGATCTCGCGGTCCTTGGTGGGGAGCGAATCGAGCGTCCGCTCCACCATGCGCTTGCGCTGCTCGGTGATCAACGAAGCGTCCAGGTCGACGCGTTCATCGGCCGGCTCGGGCGCGTTCTCCGGAATGGCCGGATGCTTCGACTCCTTGGCGAGCGTCTCCAGTAGCACGTTGTTGCACACCGCGCTGACGAACGCGCCGAAAGCCGCCGGCTGCGCCACGCCTTGCCCCTTGCGGAGCGTGCGCAGCACGCGCAGAAACGTCTCCTGGCGCACCTCCTCGGCCACTTGCGGCGCGATCCTGCGCACCCTGAGCTTGGAGGTGAGCAATCGCTCGAAGTAATTACTGAAATGCAGTTCGGTCTCCGGATCGCCATCCGTCAACCGGGCCACGTAGGCCGCGTCAAAAATGTGAAAATCCAACCTGGATCCGCCTGTATCGTGTTCAGTATAGTAGACTATTGCGCCGAACCCCAACCCGGCCCGAGCGGCGAGCCTCTTGTAACGATCCGCACTCGATTCTCACTACCCTCCATGAACGCAAGCAATCGGCTGGTCACCTGCGGCCAGGTTGTCCGGTCCCGGGTTCCCTCGAAGACTTCGATGGGCAAGTGGTATCCAATCCATCTCATGTTTCAATACCGGGCATATGCGGAAGGCCGCCTGGTGCAAACGGGCGTCGGAGAGACCATCGAAATCAGCAGCCGCGCCTTGCGGCTCCGGATTCCGCAAGAGCTGCCTGCCAAGGCGGAAGAATTGGATCTCGCGATTGCGTGGCCAGTAACGCTCGGCGGCGTCACTCACTTGCAGTGGACGGTGAAAGCGAAAGCCGCCTGGCGGGCGCCCGGCTGGATCTTCGTTTGCATCGCCAGCCATGAGTTTCGCACCGCGGGCGCACGCAACCGGCAGGTTATGGTTGCCTGCGGCTGAGGATTTCAAAACGCCCCGCCGCGCGCCACTGAACTTTGTCCCGGATGACGCGTCCGGCGAATATACTGGAGTACCGCGTAAACCAAGCCACCGGCGATGACGATCACCAGCCCCGGCCACGTGGTTGCCGGCCGGTAGGCGAACAGGATCAGCAGCACCACCGACCCGCCTGCAATGTACGCCGCGGGCAACACCGGATAGCCCCAGACGCGGTAAGGCCGCTCCACATGGGGGCGCGTGTGCCGCAGCCGGAACACCGCCGCGATGGTCAGTATGTAGAACAGCAGCGCCGCCGAAATCACCCAGTCGAGTAAGTTGCTATAGAGGTTGCCGTAATGCTGCGTAACTGGATTGTAAGTGCGCGGCAGCACCAGCACGGCGGCCCAGATGCCCTGCGCGATGAGGCCCCACGCCGGCACGTGCGCCCGGTTCAGCACGCCGGCCGGAGCGAAGAACAAGCCGTCCTTGGCCATCGCGTAATAGCCGCGCGCGCCGGCGAGCACCAGGCTGTTGACGCATCCGAAAGTGGCGACCATGATGGCCGCCGCCATCAGCACCGGGCCATAGCCGGGGAAGAGTTTTTCGAGCATGGCCGTGGCGACACGGTCGGAGGGCGCGTGCTGAATCTCGGGAAACGATAGCACCGCCATGTAGGCCAGGTTCACCAGCAGATAGAGTCCGACCACCGACGAACACCCCAGCGCCAGCGCCAGCGGCAGGTTGCGTTTCGGATTGCGCACCTCGCCCGCCACCATGGTGATATCGTGCCAGGCGTCGGCGGCAAATAGCGACCCCGATTGCGCCACCGAAATCGCCACCACCAGTCCGAAGATGCTTGCGGCGGGCACGCCCAGGGCTGGATCGAACGCGCCGAGGCGGAACGCATGCGTGAAATTGGTATGGACCGCGGCCGCGTTCCATCCCAAAGCCAGGCCGACCACGATCAGCGCGCCCAGCGCCAGCGTCTTGGCCGAAGTGAAAATGGTCTGCACGATTCTGCCGTATTCGAGGCCGCGCGTGTTGGTCCAGGTGAGCAGCGCGATCACGCCGATGGCCACCCCCTGCGCCGTGGAGAGCGAAAATGCGTAGCCCGACGAAACGTGGATCGGCCGCACCAGGTAGTGGTCTTCAGCCACCGCCGGAAACACGATCGAAGAGAAACGCGCGAAGGCCACCGCCACCGCCGCGATGGTCCCGGTCTGGATCACGGTGAAAAACGTCCAGCCGTAGAGGAAGCCCCACAGCGGCGAAAAGGCCTCGCGCAGGTAGATGTACATGCCGCCGGCCTGCGGCATCATGGCGGCCAGCTCGCCATAGGAAAGCGCCGCGGCCACCGTCAACAGGCCGGTAAGCACCCACGCCACCAGCATCCAGCCCGGGCTGTTGATAAGCCGCGCCATGTCGGCGGAAACGATGAAGATCCCCGAGCCGATCATCACCGCGATCACCACTAGCGTGGAATCGAACAGGCCGAGGCCTTGCACGAACTGTTGTTCCGGCTGCTTGGCGGCGATAGGTTGGCTCATGATTCTTCTTTCTCGCGGCGCGCGCTCATCGCGGATGCCCGAGCACGACGGCGTCCGCGCTGGGAGAAAACGAATTCGATGGGAACTGGAAAATCCGAGCACGGTAAATGCCGTACCGGGCCGCCGCCAATTCGAGCGATGTCGCCAGCACGCCGAGCCCATATATCGCGCTGCGCCGGAAGTTGATGGAGGAGGCCTCGGCGAAATAGCGCGTGGGGCAGGAGATCTCGCCGATACGGGCGCCGATCAGCACGGCCTGCGCCAGCATCTGATTGTCGAATACGAAATCGTCCGAATTCCGTTCGAGCGGCAGCGCTTCGAGCAATTGGCGGCTGAAGGCGCGGAATCCGGTGTGATACTCGGAAAGCTTGGCCCCCGTGAGCAAGTTCTGCGCCGCGGTGAGAAAACGGTTGGCGACGTACTTATACCGGGGCATCCCTCCGCGCAGCGCGCCGCCGCCCAGGATGCGCGACCCCAGCGCCACATCGTAAACTCCATAAGCGATCATGGTTGCGATTGGCGTCACCAGCAGCGGGTTGTACTGGTAATCGGGGTGCAGCATCACCACCACGTCGGCGCCGCGCCCGAGCGCGATGCGGTAGCAGGTCTTCTGATTGCCGCCATAACCGCGGTTCTTGGGATGGACTTCGACGGTCAGCCCCAGTCGCTGTGCCACCTCGGCGGTGGAATCGCGCGAATGATCGTCCACCAGAATGCGGTCGTCCACGATCTCCGGCAATTCACGCACGGTCGCCTCCAACGTCGCCTCGGCGTTGTAGGCGGGCAAAACCACGGCGATGCGTTTTCCGTTGATCAAGGCCGCACTCCCTAGCAGTGTACCCGGTTTCGCGGCGGCCGCGGCTTGCGCGCTCTCACAAAAGACTCCGAGGCGCTCGGCCGCTCATCTACCGGCGTTAATGGGTTACAGTTTCCCAAGGGATAGCTTGTGGCCGCGAGCGCAAGTGCGGGATAATCGAAGACAAGATGAGATTGCGTACCATCGCGCTCGCGCTTGCACTGGCTTGCGGCTTCACCGCGGCCGGCGAAGCCAAGAAGAATGTAGTTCGCCCGGCGGCAAGATCGCACAGGGTGAAGCGGGTCAAGAGGTCCGCCAAGGGCCGGCACGCGAAGAAGGCGTACCGCGCCGCGGCGAAGCACCACTAGCCGCCGGCGCGGCTTGCCCGTGCACCATCCGGGGCATTCTCGCCTGCTGTGTCGAGAGTCATCTCGACATATCTTCGCTAAACGCGAAATCCAACTGCGGCTGCGCTACAGCAACGGCAGAACCTTCTCCGGGCCGCGCGGCGCGACCCGCTCCAACTCCACATAGAGGGCGAACACCGGATCGTCCTGCTGGCGCAGCAGCTCGGCCAGTCTGGTATTGCCCGGGTCCAGCGCCACGCGGCCGATCAGGGCGTTGACGGGAAGGAACCACTGGGCGCGGTCGCTCACCGTGGCGCGGCTCTGTTTCAGGTTGTTCAGCCAGGAACGCAACACGCTTTCGCGGTTCACTCCGGCACTCATCGCATACAGGTTGTTATACACCCAGGTCTTTTCGCGAAACACTTCGTCGCCCCGCCCGGCAGCGGGTTGCCACGCATCCAGGGCCGTCAGCGTGGCCTGGAGCGCGGTGCGCCACGCGTCGGTGTGGTGTTGCGATTCGAGCAACGGCTCGCCATCGGGGCCGAAGGCGAGCGCCTTCATGAGTTGGTTGACGTTCTGGCAGGCGACATCCTGGCACGTGTGAGCAGCGGGTGAGATGCCCTCCAGTGAGTGAGGCGTGGTTTCCTGCTCCGACAGGGGCTTTCCGGGCGGCATCAGGATTTTCTCGGCGAAGAAAACCGACGCGTTCCAGCCAAGGACCTCAGTCGGCTGGCCAGTCATCAGGCTAATTGTCATCGGTCCTTTGTTGATTAAATAGTCGTCCGCGCAGCGGTCGCCGGTCAGGTGATCGACCAGGTAGAGGCGGTAAGCCTCGATCAGAGGAAGCGGGGAAAGATGGCGGCGCTTCAGCTCTTCGACCAGATCGAGAATCGCCGGCCCGGTTGGGGTGGCGTAGTAGGTGAACGAGCGGTCGTCGCCGGACATCTCACGCAGGCTGGTGGCGAGCGAGAGAGTGAAGGCTTCGAGATCGGCATCCTTCAACTCGGCGTGCTGGAGCAGGCGCGCCACCGGTGCAATCTGCGCCGGGGACGTGATTCCGCCCACGCGGTCTTTCAGAAGCTTCGCCACGTCGCGGTGCGCGGCCTTCGAAACCGCTTCGAGGCCCTCGTAATAGCGGCTCACATCGTAGACCACGATCTCCTCGCAACGCACTGGCGGCACGGCCGGACGGGCCATCGAGAGAAACAATTTGCTGGCCTTGGCGCTATCGAGCGGCAGCATCTGTTGGACGGCGCGCAGACGGAGAGAGAGCGCGTCGAGATCCTGCTGATAGGCGCGCTCCAGGAATCCACCGGCGCCGCCGGCGCGCGTGATCGACGCGCGCAGCTTGAGTTGGTGCTGGGCCCCGGCGGCCTGGCGAAAAGCCTCGGTCAACAACTTCACGCGCGTGCGGGAGTCCAGCTTCTCGTTCGACGCCAGGCGGATCATGGCGTCCGCGGCGAACTCCGGCGGCGCTTTGCGCGCCAAAGCGGAAACAGCGTTGGGGACGGAATTACCCGTGGCCCCAAACAAATACAGGGGGAAGAGGAAAAGCGCACAAATCTTCATGGGTTCGGAGGACGTACTTTATTTTAGACGCAACCAAGCGGAAGAAAGACGGTGGACCGGACCAGCGGGCGGCGAGATCAAGTCGTCGATACAACAGCGGCGGCAGCCAGTTCCGACGTACTGGCCGACCAGATCGCTTTCACCGAAGGCATGAAGATACCAATCACGCTGAAGCTGGCCAGCACAAAGACCGCAACAATGATGGTGTATTCAATCAGATCCGCGGCCTGGTCGGTGCACCAGAACTCTTGCAAATATTGCCGAATCCGCACCATAGCCTCCACGTTCATTACAACCCAGAACTAGTATTGCGCGCAAGCAAATAGTACGAACGATAGTACTAATCGACAAACGGATACTATTGACTTTATTCATCGGTTACCAGGAGTTGGCAGCGACTACTAACCAAGGTTAATACTCCCTGTAGGCGCGTTCTCCAGCTCGAATTGAGGCGGGAGACGTGCAGCCGGTGCGGTCAGACGGCAGGGGCAAATCTAAGGCGCCAGCTTGCGCAGGTCCCAGAGCTGTTTGACGCAGACCCGCGCTATCCGCATCCAGCGCAGGATGCCCTTCAGGGATTGGGTTCCACCGCGGCGCGGCAGATGGGTGACCGGCACCTCGGTGAACCGAAAGTCCATCTTCCTGGCCATAATGGAGACCATGACCATCGGTATGAACGAGTCCTCGGGAATATGCGAGAGCACTTGATCGAGTGCGCTCGATCGCATGAGCTTATATGGGCAGTTCGCGTCGCGGATCCATACCCGCCACAGCGCCCAGATCAGCAGGCGCATGGCATGGGTAATGACGACGCGGAGCACTCCATCCGCTCTTTGCGAGCGCACTCCGAAAACGAAATCATAGTTCTCCCGGATCTCCCATAAACGCCAAAACTCGGCCGGTTTGTGCTGGCGGTCGCTATCCGTCTGGAAAACGAATTCCTTCGAGAGGTGTTGGAAACCATGCCGCAGTGCGCGGCCATGGCCGCCGTTCTGCTGCTGATGGATTGAGCGAACTCCCGGCAGTTCGTGGGAAAGTCGATCGAGTATCGAGCCGGTGGCGTCCGTGCTGCAGTCGTCGATTACGACCAACTCGGCGCCAGGAATGCGCGCCACCACTTCGCCGTGCCACTCTCGAACGCTGTCTTCGATGATCTGCTCTTCGTTATAGCTAGGCATCACCACGGTGAGCATCGTTACGTCCCTGCTAGGAAAGCGTCTTGGTCATCGGCCGTCCTGATGCGCCGGTTCCGCCACACGGGCGGGTATCCTGAACGTCGTCTCCTCGGTTCCGGTGGCAAGCCTGTCGACCAGTTCCACGCCTTGCATCAGGCAGTGATCCTGGTTGGAAACCTCGTACTTCCAGCCGCCGAAGCGGCCTCTGCCGAAGATTCCGAGTTCTTCGAGTTGGGTGTGGATTACGCCGAGCGCGGCGTCGCGGCCGAGCGATGGCGTAGGATACCCATATTTGGCGCGATAGGTCCAGACATCGACGATCTCGGAAGGCGACACGATCAATCGCGCCGCGAGCAGGCCGGCAACCACCGAATCGACAAGCCGCTCCGGTTCCACGGACTTGGCGGGAGACTCGGCCACTTCCAGCATCAACGACCAAAAGGCCGACGGATCGGGAACATTGAACGGCGAGTAGTTGGAAAAAACGGTGGCACGGTAGAACGGGATTTCAGGTTCGGGAAAGTAGATCCAGCACTTCTCCAGCAAGTGCGAGGGCGGCGAACCCTTTAGCCCGATTCCGACCACGTTCGTACTGGAGTGTTTCAGTTCGGCAGCAGCTCCGGCAAGATGGCCGAGATCCGAATTCTGGATCAGCCAGTCCAGCGGTGCGGTGGAAACCAACAAGTCGTATTGCTCGTGGGAGCCGTCTTCAAACGAGACCGTTTGCGAACCGCTGTCCAGGCGTTCCGCCCGCTTCCCATACGCCATATTGCCAGGAGGCAAACTGGCGGCCAGACGACGCCAGATTTCACCCGTCCCCCCTTTTCGTGGGAAGCGAAACGTGTTGTTCGGCCCCCAATCGCGATCGTCGCGCGCTTCCCGAATATTACACGCGAGCCGCTTCAGATCGATTTCCGCCACCCGCTCGGCAATCCAACGGAAGGAGAGTGCTCGGGCCGGGTATGCCCACACCTTTGCGTTATAAGGCAATAGGAAATGTCGGGCAATGCCTTCGCCGAAGCTGGCCAGGATCCACTCTTCGAAGTTTTCGGGCTCCGCGTGCGAGCCGGATTGGGCGTGCCGCAACCCATCGAAACACTCCTGCATATCGGCTTCCGGAAGGTAGCGGATGTTATGCTGAAACGGATATGGCACGAAGCGCTCTTTCAGCCATATCCAGGCTTCGCGCCGATGACTCAGCCACTCGTTTCCGAGCAAGGAATCCATCAGGCGATCGAAATACGGGTAATGCGAAAAGAGGATGTGACCGCCGACATCCCACGTGAATCCGAGAGAATCGGTGAAGGAACTGGAGAGGCCGCCGGGATGGGACGCCGCTTCGGCGAGAAGATAGTTTCCGAAGCCCAACTGCCGAAGCCGGTGAGCGACCCCCAGGCCGGCAGGACCGGCGCCGATGATCAGTATCCGGCAATCGCCAAGCGGTGGTTTCGCCCTCACAACTCCGGCCTCAAGGCGTTCGGCACGGCGGTTGACTTCGATCTATACCGAGCCCTTCGGAGCAACCCTGCCAACCGCATCGTCAGTCTGAAGAATACCAAACCGGATAGAGACCGCATAATGTTGGAGTTGGAGAGTAGCCTTCGATCAACTTATGGCCACCGCGTCTTCCCGGTGTCAAGCGGGATGAGCCGGCGCCCAACGCCCCGCGCACCCTTTTTCCAATGATCTGCATTCTGCTGGTCTCGTTCTGTTTCGTATTGAATGCGGGAGGGGCGGCGTGGATCCTTGTCCAGGCCGAATTCGGCTTTCCTCGAAAGATGGTATTCGCTGCGGTGGCCGCCGTTTCGATCGCGCTCAAACTGATTCTGGCTGCGCAAGGCCACAATTACGACCTGGTATCGTATGGGATTGTCGCATCGCTTGTGCGTGCTGGGCAAAACGTGTACGCGCATACGACGCGTTACAACTATGCGCCGCTGTGGGCGTGCTTTCTGGCTGGCCTTCAACAGATTTCCGATCGGCTTCCTTTTGGCGGGCCCGAGAAGTTCCACCTGACCATCGCAGGGTTCCTGGCAGTGACGGACGTGACCCTTGCCGCGCTTCTCGCCACTGCATACTCCTATGGCGCGGGCCTGTTCTTCCTGTGTTCACCGGTGATTGTGTTGCTGACCGGCTATCATACTCAATTTGACGGTCTGGCATTGCTCTTCGGATTAGTCTCCTGGCTTCTCATTCGGCGTGGGACGGTAACCCCGCCCCGGATCGCTCTCGCTGGACTGTTGGGTGGTATATCGCTGGGGCTGAAGCACGTGCTTTTCCTGTTCCCGTTGTGGGTACTGTTCTGGCCCGGTCTGGGTCGTCTCCGGCGACGGTTTGGGTACGCCGCGATGGCGTATGGCTTTTTTGCCGCTTCTTTCCTTCCCTGGGCGACGGATCCGACTTCCCGGGCCGGCATTGTTCGGAACGTCTTTGAGTATCGCTCCGAGCGCTTACTGTCCGCGACTCACCTGTTTATCCCGGGGCATGTCTTGGCGCCCGCCTCCCGCGGCGAATCGACGCTTCTAGTGCTGGTTTGGTTAGCGGCCTTGATCGGGGCCGGGCTCGTGGTGGCGCGGCGCGGCAAGGGCGAACTTCTCCCGATGTACTTATTGGTGATGTTCGGCTGTTCTCCCGCGTTGGTCGATCAGTACCTCGCCATCCCTATGCCGGCGTGTGCGATTCTGTTCACGAGTTGGCCGGCGGCTGCCGTAACGGGCACCGCGACTCTCGCGCTGCTCATGTCGCCCGCCAACTTCCGGCAGGTGCCGCCGAATCTTCTCTATTTCGCATTCATGGCCGCCACCCAGATCTGCTCAATGGCGCTGTTCATCGCGGAAATCAAGACTCCGGCGTTGTTGCGGAAGAACCAGCTCCCGGCTCTTGGAGCGGCCATGCGGGCGGGTGCACTCAGCTTTGGAGCAGCCGCGTTTGCGTTACTTCGACTGTTCCTCGACCCATGAGGACTCGACCGAGGAGGTGACCGGCATCCGCACCAAGGCCGGACGCAAACCAAAAAAAACCGGGCATCCATGGAAGGACGCCCGGTGAGGAGTCGCCCGTAGTCTGCTCGGAGGTTCAGACTACGGGGGTGGAGGAAGCGTTTATGCCAACAGACCGCCGTGGCCCAGGCAGGCAATTTCCCAGCCCGTGATATGGTATCGAGCCAACAGCGGCGGCAAAACCAGGTCGACCACATTCGGTTTGGCGGAACGGAAGCAGCCAGGCGCGGAAACCACCGGCACTTCATCCTTGTACGCCAACAAAAGCAGGTTTCCCGGCTCGACCGGGGCCAGGAACCGTTCCACTTGTGCACCGACGCGAAGCATGGCCTGGCCAATCACATCCTCCGGCCCCGCCGGAGCTGTGGTGGAAGCCACCAGGATGACGCTCGGTTTGGATCTCAGTAAGTGTTGCAGACTGCGAGCCACCGAATTCTCATCTTCGGTACAGGAAAGCACGAAACTCGGGCTGACGCCGAACCGTTCGAGCCGCTGCCGCATGATATTCTCGAACAACTGGCGCGCGCGCTCACCGCTGATCGGATCGGTGTAGAGAACTCCTACAGACGGCGAACGCACGGGCCGCGCCTGGAGAATCGGGCCGCGCTCTTTCAGAATATTGATGACGGCTTCCAGTTGCTCCTTGGCGACGGCGAACGGAGCACTCTTGACGGTGGCCACGCGCTGGCCGGCCAAGGCGTGACTGAAGTTCAGCGCGGTGGCGATCACCACGCTGGCGGCGCAGTTGATCTGCTTGAGTAGTTCATCGTCCACCAGGACGCAGCAGTTCTCGGTCGCCACCAGGTTGGCACGGCCTCCGGCGGCAACGCGGATTTCGAAGCTCCCGCATCCCATTTCGCTGGCTACGGCCGCGACGGCATCATCCTCGCCCACCTCGCCATCCTCCAGCTCGGTGACCCAGATGGTCTCCATGCCTTCGGATTCCAGGACCCGGATATCCTCATCGCTGATGATATGGCCCTTGGCCAACAGCTTTTTCCCACCCGGGCGGAAAACGGTGCAGCAAAGGATCCGTCCCGTTGAGGATTTCACGTCAACAGTTTGCGCTCTCATGCCAGCCTCACAAGAAGTTAGGATCTAAGGTGAATTTCAGGTTTAAAACTCTTGAAAGCTGATTGTATACCAAAGTACTGTTGTACCGTGGATTAATTCTGCGATTTTTTGTGGGGTGATGTAAAACCCTACTTTGTGGGTATGTTTCTAAGGTCATCGTTTCGTCGATAGAATGACGCATTTCTGACGACCGCCGAGTGGCTCGGCAAGACGGGCCGCCATGCCCGGGGCCTACGGGAGCCGAGGAGTAGGCAGCGGGATCAATTGGTCGTCGGGCGTGGGTGCCCAGATCTCGGGCAGCGCTTCCACCCAGTGGTCGGGGCGCAGAATCCGCAGCACGGCGACTTCGTCACAGGACTGGAACTTGGGGCAGCGGAGGCAGTCCTTCCACGCCTTGAGCGGCAGAGCGCCGCGCTCGACTGCCTGAAAGCCGACCTTCCGGAAGAATTCCACCACGTAAGTGAAAGCGAATACGGCGTCCAACTCGTAGTGTTCGGCTTCCGCCAGCAGCGCTCCCACCAGTCTTCGACCCACCCCCAGTGTTTTGGCCTGTTCGCGCACGGCCAGCGAGCGGATCTCGGCCAGCGTGGGGCCATAAAAATGGAGCGCGCCGCAGCCCAGCAGGTCTTTACCGGAGGTGACCACGGTGAAGTCGCGAATGGCTTCCGACAATTCGAACTCGGTGCGCGGCAACATCAGGCCCAGCGCCGCATAATCGTTGATGAGACGGAGGATAGGGCGGATGTCGCGCATCGCCGCCTTACGCACGGTAAGTGCCGGCACATGGTGCGATTCGACGAACGCGTCTTCCTGCACTGAGCTGATCATGCCGGCACCTCGGATAGCGCCAGCCGCGTGCCCAGCGCCTCTCCCTCCAGGATTCGCCCGAGCACTCTGTCCGCCGCTCCGGGAGCGATGCGCACTTCCGCGATCCCCGCTTCGAGCGCCGCCAGCGCAGCATTGAGTTTCGCCTGCATTCCACCGGTAGCGACGCCGGAAGCGATCAGCGCGCGGGCCTCGCCGGCGGTGAGCAGCGGACGCACCTCGTGCGAGCCATCCATCACACCGGCCACGTCGGTGAGGAAGATCAATTGCCGTGCGCGGAAAGCCGCTGCGCAGGCCACCGCCATCTGGTCCGCGTTCACGTTGTAGATATTACCCGCGCGATCCCCCGCCACGCACGCTACCACCGGCAGGTATCGGTTGGCCGATAACAACTCCAGCAGGCCTGCGTTCGACCGCGTGACGCGTCCCACCGCGCCCAGCGCCGGGTCGAGTTGCTCCGCTTCCGCCAGCAAGGCGTCGATGCCGGTAAGGCCCACCGCCAGCGCGCCGGCGCGGTTCAGGCTTGCCACCAGCTCATGGTTGACGCTGCCGGCGAAGACCTTCAACACGGCATCCACGGTTTCCGGCGTGGTCACGCGCAGACCGTTGACGAAATAGCTCTCGATGCCGCGCTCGGCCAGATAGCGGGTCATCTGCTTGCCGCCGCCGTGAACCACGACGACCTCGACGCCGGTCGCGGCGACGGCCGCGATCTCACCGGCGAGGCGCTGGCGCGATGCCGCGTCATCGAGCAGTGTGCCTCCCAGTTTGATCAGGATGCGATTCACAGCAGCCCCTCGGTTTCCGGGTAGCCCAGCATCAGGTTCATGTTTTGCACCGCTTGGCCCGCGGCGCCTTTCACCAGGTTGTCGATGGCGCTGACGACTACGGCCCGGCCGGTTTTCGCGTCCAGGGTAACGCCGATGTCGCAGAAGTTGGTGCGGGCGACGGCGCGCAGGTCGGGCACGTGGCCGGGCTGATACAGGCGGACGAACCGTTCGTCCGCGTAGCGCTTCTCATAGATGGCCAGCAGGTCGTCGGCGGAGCTGACGTTGCGGGCGCGGAAGTAGATAGTTTCGAGAATGCCGCGGTCGATCGGCAGCAGGTGCGCGGTGAAGCTGAACTCGCTTTCCTCCAGGCCGCTGACCATCAGCACCTCCGGCACATGACGGTGGCGGAGGATGGAATAGGCCGAGAAGTTCTCGGTGACTTCGCAGAAGCTGGTTTTGAGAGTGGGCTTGCGGCCGGCGCCGCTGACGCCGCTCTTGGCGTCGCAAACGATGCCGGAGGTGCGGTCCACCACGTCGGCTTCGATCAATGGGCGAATCGCCACGTTGGCCGCCGTCGGGTAGCAGCCCGGATTGGCCACCAGCCGCGCGTTGGGAATGCGGTCACGGCAGAATTCGGGCAGGCCGTAAACGGCCTCGGCCAGCAGAGCGGGCTGGGTGTGGCTTTCCTTATACCAGGTCAGGTAGTTGGCGGGCGTGCGCAGGCGGAAAGCGCCGCTGAGATCGATCACGCGCGTTCCAGCGTCCAGCATGGCGGGTGCCAGATCCATCGAAACCTCCGCCGGCGTGGCCAGGAAGACAACCGCAAGGCCTTCGGCATGAATCACTTGCGGATCACAGGGGAGACATTCCGGCGGCTCCGCGCCACGGATGGCCGGGGCGGGACCGGTTTCCTCGCGATGTTCCAGCAGGTATGGCTCAACGCCGGGATGCCGAGCCAAAATGTGAACCAGCTCCGCGCCGCTGTATCCCCGATAACCGACAATGCCGACCTTAGCTTTCATGTGGTTGTTTATTCTGTCCGATGAATAATTATACCACAGAAATGTCTCGTGGCCGCGGCTTGCCCGTGCACCATCCGGGGCAGTCTTGCCTGCTGTGTCGAGAGTCATCTCGACATTTTCTTTGCCGGACAATCACGAACGGTTGGCAGGTCGGGGACCTGCCCCACTAGCTTTCGGCGACGGAACGCTGCGCCAGTTCACCGAACAGGGGCAGCGAATAGGCTTCGTCGTGCGATGCTTTGATCATCATGAAAACCCACATGATGATCACGGCAAGGCTCAACATCTTGTCGAATGGCAAATGGGGGCCCAGGTAACAAAGCGGACGGACCACCCAGGCATTCATCAGCCAAGCCACGAACAGGTAGAGGCCCTGGAAAGCGTGGAAGCGCACGGTACGATTCTGGCGGAAGCGGTCCGAGGCCAGCCAGATAATGCAAGCGATCCAGCCAATGCCGGGAACGTAACTCAGCACCGAGGCCGTCCGCGGCGAGATGCCGGTCAGCGGGTCCTGGATGGGCGGCGGCGCGGTGTAGGACGGCTGGCGCGTGCCGCAGCGCCAGCAGAACTGGTCGTAGCCGGTCACCGGATTTCCGCATTGTGTGCAAAACGGCATGCTACTTCTCAATACGTTACGCAAACCCAGCTTGTTCCGCAACTGGACAAGCGGCAAAGAAAAGCCGAGATGACTCTCGGCTCTGCAGGCCGACGGCCCCGGATGATGCACGGACAAGCCGCGCCACGACTTTTGTGAAAAAGGGATGTTAAGATTGCGGCTATGAGGATGATAGCTGCCGCGGCGCTTGCGCTGGTCTCGGCCGTGGCCTTGCCGGCGGCGGCGAATTTGCAGATTTTCGCGATTGACGTGGAGGGTGGGCAAGCCACCCTGCTGGTTACGCCTTCGGGCGATTCGTTGCTGATCGACGCCGGCTGGCCGGGCCATAACCATCGCGACGCCGACCGCATCGTGGCGGCTGCCAAGGCCGCTGGTGTCAAGAAGATCGACTGGCTGCTGATCACGCATTTCCATATGGACCACGTGGGCGGCGTGTACCAGCTTGCGGAGAAAATGCCGATCGTGCATTTTGTCGATCACGGTGCGAGCGTCGAGAAGGGCAAGGACGCCGAGATTCTGTACAACGAATACGCAGCCGTGCGGGCCAAGGGCCAGCACCTGCGGATCGAGGCGGGCGGCACCATCCCGGTGAGAGGAATCGACGTGCAGGCGCTTTCCGCGGGCGGCAACGTGATCGGCTCGCCGCTGGAGGAGCCCGGAGTGCCCAATCCGGACTGCAAGGACTACGAGCGGCCGGCGGAGACCACCGACGAAAACGGCCAATCCATCGGCGTGTTGATCACCTACGGCGACTTCCGCATGTTGGATATGGGCGATTTGACCAAGGACCGCGAATACGAGCTGGCTTGCCCGGTCAACAAAATCGGTACCGTGGATTTCCTGCTGGTGTCGCACCACGGCTCGAACCTCTCCAGTTCGGCGCCATTCGTACATGCCATTTCGCCGCGCGTGGCGCTGGTGGACAACGGCCCGCATAAGGGCGGCACGGCAGAAGTGTGGCAGACTCTGCACGATACGCGCGGCCTGCTCGATATTTGGCAGTTGCATTACGCCATCGACGCGGACAAACAGCACAATTCGCCGGACACCTTCATCGCCAACCTGGATGCCGCATGCGAAGGCAAGTGGATCAAGGTAACCGCGTCGAAGGACGGCAGCTTCACGGTCTACAACACGCGCAACAAGTTCGAGAAGACGTACGGAAAACGCTGAAGAACAACAAAACAGGATCGGCCACGAATGAACACGGATAAACACGGATGAAAAAAACGCAAAGTTCTTGCTTGCTCTTGATTTCTTATCCGTGTTGATCCGCGTTCCTTCGTGGCCCAAACGCGCACGCGCGCACCACGGGGCACACCCCACAATCAGGCCCGTTGGTTTTGCACAGCGTCTTGCCATGCTGCCGCAACAGCAGATGAGCGCGCGCCAGCGTGGCGGGATCCGTCGGCAGCTCATTCCGGATCGCTTCCTGCACCGAGCGGTACATGGCGCCGTAGCTCCTTTGCGCACGGCCATATCCCACCCGCGTCAGCACGCGCAACCCATTCGATTCGAGCGGCAGACCGGTACCCATGCCGCACAGCATGAGAATCTTCTCGGCACCGGGGTCGCCAATACAGGGAAACTGCTTGAGCGCCCGCTTCGCATCCTGGTAGGTGCCGGCGAGGATTCGGTCCAGGTCGCCGCCAAATTGTTCGATCGTGATGCGGGCGATTTCGAGCCAACGGAAGACGCGCGTCTCGGGCCGCATGCCGCCGCGCACCGCCAGCGCCAGCAGAGTGTCGCGGTCGGCCTTGCGGATGGCCGCCGCATCCATCCCTACCTGCCGGCGAAGGCCCACGAAGACCTCCGCCCGCCGCTTGTCAGGCAATAGGTAACAGGCGTTTTCCCAGACAACCAGCTCGAACGGCCCCGAGGCTGGTGGCAGTGCCGGTTCGCCATAGTGCTTCCGGAGCTGGCCGAGGAGTTGCTTGAAATCAGGCATGCGCGACAGGTGACGATTATATCCAAGTGGCGCACTCGCGCGGCGCACCTGTGTGAGCACGCGAGCAGGGGAACGCGAGCAGGGGAACGCGGGACGCGAAAGTGAAGCGTCGCCCAATTGCGAAGTGAGACGCGAGCCTCTTGAGCGCACTATTGGCTTCGAACCCTGAAAACGCGCGCGCGCAGCCCCGGCAGGCAATAGCCCACGGCGCAAGCCGTGGGTCTCGGCCTGCTGCCAAGCCCCGGAACGGGGCGAAAGAGAAAGGCCAGGGAGCGAGCCCCGAAATCGCATGAGCCTTTCGCCCCGTTCCGGGGCTTGGGCTACGCCCGTTCACCTCCCACGGCTCACGCCGTGGGCTACTATCTTACACTGCTGTCCAAAACAGGACAGGGTTGTGCACGCGGCTGGTGAATACACGGGGCTTTTGACCATGGGGATTGATCCTGTTGGGTGAGGTCTGCTTGCCGAATTTGCATTAGCCTGTCCAAATCACA
>JBELAO010000046.1:0-41664 GCA_049508735.1 Bryobacteraceae bacterium
TCTTGCCCTCCTTGTGGGCGGCGTTCGGCGAAGCTCCCGGCTAGGAAACGTTCGCCAACGTCCAATTATAGGAGGGCACTCCCCTTATTTCAGACTGCAAGAACCTGTCTTGGACAAGAGTGAAAGAAAGTAGCCCACGGCGCAAGCCGTGCGGAAAGTGGCAGAGCCGTCCCAGCCCCGGAACGGGGCGTAAGTCGTTTTGGTGACTCTCTTCCGCCCCGTTCCGGGGCTGGGCAAGGACGCACCGTGTACCCGACGGCTTGCGCCGTGGGCTACTTTCTTTCGCCCTACGGGCTAAGAACTGCCGCTTTGCGCAGCTACAAGCTCGGATGCAGGCAGACTTTCTCGGCATCCGGAGTTCCACCTTCATGTCGCGCACCTCGGCGAGGGGGGCAATTTGACTCTCGGACAGGAGTGTCCAAACCTCAAGGAGATAGACCATGTCCGCCTTTACGTATCCCGCGAAATTCACGACCGGCAGCGATGGCCGCGTGCTGGTGGAGTTTGCCGATCTGCCGCGTGTCGCGACCGACGGCAAGGACGGCCGTGAGGCAATGGAAGAAGCCATGGACGCCCTAGGATCCGATCTTTCAATTCGCCTGTCGCGCAGGGAAGAGCTTCCGGCGCCGTCACCGGCCAAGCGCGGTCAGCGGTTGGTGCCCGTGCCGCTTTGACTGGCGCCGAGACTCGCGCTCTATCTGGCGATGCGCGACGGCCAAGTCAATAACTCCGAATTGGCCCGCCGCTTTGGAGTCCATGAGCGAGTGATCCGCCGTTGTCGCTTGTCGGACATGCTTAAGCGGCCTGATGGACTGGTTCGTGATGCAGCCGCATCAGTAGGTCGGCGCTCAATGCAGCCATGGCGTAGGTTTTGCCGTCGCTATCTGAAAACTCGACTTCGTAGACGTCCGGAGCCCAGCTCTCGACCACGGTGCCGACCTGGCCGCGGACCAATCCCTCCTCGGGCAGATCCTTGACCAGCGCGACCACGCCGAGCAACTCAATTCCGTCCATGACGAACCTTCCTCTTATAGTACATAACAACTTGTTAGACACGGCAAGTCTTCACCAACTCGCACGATCCGACGTCGGATAAGATCGAAATCGACCACATAGCTCTGCCCGTAAGGGCTCGCAGTACCTAGCCGAGCCTCGGCACTGCTGGCGGCGGCGAGGAGGTATGTTCGCAGTTCCTCTGCATCGGCCTCCCGGATTCCGCCAGATGCAAACACCCGCGCTTTGTTGCGGCCACGCGGATGCTGTGAGCTGAGGCAGTACTCTTCGAGCTTCCGAATATCGACAATGGCACGCTCGCCATTGGGCAGTCTCATGAAGCAACCATCGTAACCGGGCACTGATGCGGGTACAAGTTCGAAGCTACCTTCTTCTCGATGCCACGATGATCACTTGCATCTCGCGGGAGTGGGCGGCGACGGATTGCACCACGGTCTCGCGCAGGCTGCGGTACCACGGGCGCGGGGCGGAGCGGCCCATGAAGATCTGCGTGATGAGCTGCTGGCGGGCGAAATCGGCGATCGCGCGGGGAGCCTCCTCCGCGTACACGGTATGGGTTTCGATGCGCAGGTTGCGGGCGAAACTCATGTGCCGTTCGACGCCCTCGCGATCTTCGCCGGGTGCGGCGACGTGAATGGCCAGGCAATCGGCTTGCAAATAGTCCGCCACGCGCTTGCCGCGGCGAATCAACACGGCAGAAAACGGATTGCCGGTGAGGCAGATCAGGATGCGGTCCTTGCGCCGCGGCTCCGCGTCCGCCTGCGGCCTGGGGCCGTGCCCGGCGGGCGCCAGGATGTCCGCCACAGCGGCCTGCGGGGCGGCGGACAGCTTCTCCTCCACTTCGTGCGCGGTGTGCCGCATGGCCATCTCGCGCAGCGCCGCAAGGTTGGTTTCGGTGAAGAAATTGTCCATCGCCTTTTGCGCCTTGTCGGACGCGTAGACCACGCCGCGCTCCAGCCGGTTGCGCAGCGCTTGCGGCGTGAGGTCGACGAAGACGATCTCGTCGGCGTCGTCGATCACCCAGTCCGGCACGGTTTCGCGCACGCGCACTCCGGTGACGTGCCAGACCTGGTCGTTGAGGCTCTCCAGGTGCTGCACGTTCATGGTGGCGATCACGTCGATGCCGGCGTCGAGCAGGGCGTGCACGTCCTGCCAACGTTTCAGGCGCTCGCTTCCCGGCACGTTGGTGTGGGCGAACTCGTCCACCACCGCTACCGCGGGCCGGCGACGCAGAATGGCTTCGGTATCCATCTCCTCGAAGGTTGCGTTGTTATAGGGAATCACGCGGCGCGGGACGAACTCGAGGCCCTCGGTCATGGCGATGGTTTCCTTGCGGCCGTGCGGTTCGAAATAACCGACCACGATGTCCACGCCCTGCCGCTTGAGCGTCTGCGCCTCCTCCAGCATGCGGTAGGTTTTGCCGACGCCGGCCGCGTATCCGAGATAGACCTTGAGATGACCCTTGTGCCGCTCGCTCATCGGCCCTCGCGGTGCGGAAACAGGCGCAGATCGAAATCCTCGGCGGCGTCGATCAGACGGTCCACCGAACTGCGAGGCTCCCACCAGCGCCGCTCGCGGCCGGTGTGGCCAAGGAACACCTGAGTGACGCGCTGTTCGCGCGCGAAATCGAGAATGGCCTCGACGAAATCGTCGTTGCTCAGGCAGTGAACGTCGGCTCCCAATTGGCGCGCCAGTTCCAGATTGGCATCGAGCCGCTCCCGATCCGCGGCGTCCAAGCGGGAGCTCTCCACGTAAGCGGCGATCAACGCGCCGTGGAAGCGTAGCGCGTTGCGATGTCCGCTCTCCAGCATCGGTCTGGCGTTGGAGCGGGCGGTGAGGCACACCAGGATGCGCTCCTGCGCGCCCCAGCGCACGGCGATGCCGTGATCGTCGAGATAGCCCTGGAGCTGCCGCTCCACCACGTCGGCGGCCAGCAGCAACGCCATTTCGCGCAGCTCGGCCAGTTGACGCGGGTCCGGCATGCTGACGTCCTGGGCGCGGCCGATCAGCGCCTCGGTGGGCGCATCCACCACTTCGATTTCGTCGGCTTCGAGCAGAAAGTCCTCGGGCACGCTATTGGCCGCGCGCTTGCCCGTGATGACCTCCACCGCATCCTGCTTCTCGCCGATGTGTTGCAGGTTGACGGCGGTGATGACGGAGATGCCGCGGTCGAGCAATTCCTCGACGTCCTCCCAGCGATGCGGATTGCGGCTGCCGGGCGGATTGTCGAAAGCCAGGCCATCGATCAGACAGGTGCTCGGATGGCGGCGGAAAATGGCGGCCAGGTTGATCACGTCCCACACCCGGCCGGCGTGGTGTTCGCAGACCGGAGGGATGACTTCGAGATTGGCCAGAATGGTCTCCAGGTCGGGCGTGAGACTGCCCTGTAGCGAGCCGATTACTACGTCCTGCCCGCGCTGCTTGCGGCGCCGTCCCTCGTCGAACATGCGGAACGATTTGCCCACGCGCGGCGCGTAGCCGAGGAAGACTTTTAGCCGCCCGCGCTTTTCGCGCCGCTCTCCCGCCTGCACGCGGCGCAGCAGCTCTTCCGGGTCCGGCCTATGATCGGTGCGATCCGCCATAAGAACAATTATGCATGACGCGGGTCCGCCGGAGCGCGAAACGACCTAGACTAGGTAGGACAGACGATCGTTTTTTGTCGTCTGTCAATGTCGCGCCAAACGTGAGGCAGTGGGGCTGTGTCCGAGATGGGCGTTACGCGTCAGAGTGGCTCTGAGAAACGAGTGCCGTGCGGTTCCCAAACAGCTGCGGGAACGTTTCGAGCTCCCATCGAGCGAGTGGTGCAGGCTTGGCCTTATCCTTCGCAGCCTTGACCCATTCACGGTACCGATCGAGGCTGTCCACCGTCGTCCAATTATCGGAAAGGCCCAATTCTCCGATAATTCACGCGTAGAAGGGGCAGTGGGGCGGCGTGGACACTCCTCCTATACACCATAAGTATTTCAGGTAGAGGTTGAGCGCCTTTTGCGCTACGCCAATTCGAAAGCGCCCCGCCACGAGCACTTTGGCGTGGTCTATCGAAAGCCTCGATGACAGGATTTCAATGTTTCGGATGTGATCTTCGTCCTCGACGGGCTCGCGGTAATGCGCCTCGAGTTGTTCGAGTGAAGACCGAAGCGCCTTACGAAAACCCTCCCTCCCGTTGTCCTTGGCCTCAGCCGTGTAGACACGTGCCCTCTGAAAGGCGCCCCGAATGGTGCAGTTGAAGAACTCGTCTTTCAGAAAACTCCTCTGCTGCTCGTCCATGTTCCACATTCTAACAACACCCCAAGATGCGGCGCCTGCCGATTGACAGATAGTCCCCAATTCGGAGACTGACCCGCTCCCCGACAGACAAAGCGCGACAGACCACGAAACGCGATGGTCTGTCCCACCACTCGCGGCATTGGCGGTCCACCGCATCCACCGCGCTCCTCGGCCCAGAAGGTCGGTGGGAGCCAGGCGACGCTTCCCGGATCGCATGGCCGGCTAGATTTCGAGTATCACCGGCATGATCAGCGGGCGCCGCGAAGTCTCTTTCACGATGTAGCGTTTCAGGTCGGCGCGGATTTTCTCCTTCATGACTCCCCAATCGGTCTTCTCCTCCTGGTTGGAGCCCTCCAGGGTTTTGGCCACCACCGCGCGCGCGCGCGCCATGAACTCGCTGCCGTCTTCGGCCAACGCGAAGCCGCGGCTGACGATCTCCGGCGAATTCTCCACGCGCCCGGTGTGACGGTTGATGGTGATAATGGGGAGCACGATGCCGTCCTCGGAGAGCAGCCGGCGGTCGCGAATCACCATCTCCGGCACGGCGTCGTCGACGGAGCCGGAATCGATGCAGACGCGGCCCACCGGCACGCGGCCTGCGCGGCGCGCGCCGTGCTTATCGATTTCGAGGATTTCGCCAGATTCCATGATGAAGGAATCCTCCAGGCCCGCGAAGCGCAGGTGCTCGGCCAGCCGGGCGTGCTTGGCGAGCTGGCGGTATTCGCCGTGGATGGGCATGAAGAAGCGCGGCCGCACCAGGTTCAGCATCAGCTTCATCTCTTCCACGCTGCCGTGCCCGGAGACGTGCAGCGGCGGGTTCATGTAGCCGTACATCACGTCGGTGCCGCGCCGCTCCATGTGGTCAATCATGCGGAAGATGGCTTTCTCGTTGCCGGGAATGATGCGCGAGCTGAGCACCACGGTATCGCCGCGCTCCACCGATATGTGCTTGTGGTTATCCACCGCCACGCGCGAAAGCGCCGACATGGGCTCGCCCTGGGTGCCGGACATGAGGATCGCGACCTTATCCGGCGCCAGGCCCATCACGTCCTGCGGGCGCAACAGAATACCATCGGGAATGTCGAGCAGACCGAGCGAGTGCGCGATTTCCGTCACCGAAATCATGCTCCGGCCGGCGAACGCCACGCGGCGGCCGTATTCCTGCGCCAGGTCGAGCACCAACTGGATGCGGTGAATGGATGAGCTGAAGCACGCCACCACGATGCGCCGCTCGCTGCGGTTGAAGATCTCTTCCATCCGTGGGCGGACGGCGCGTTCGCTCTCGGTGTAGCCGTTGCGGTCGCTATTGGTGGAATCGGAAAGCAGCAGCAGCACGCCGCGCTTGCCGTAGTCGGCCAGCGTATGCAGGTCGAAGAGCTCATTGTCGGTGGGGGTGGGATCCACCTTGAAATCGCCGGTGTGGATGATGACGCCGAGCGGGGTGGTGATGGCCAGCGCGACGGCGCTGACAATCGAGTGGGTGACGTGGATGAACTCGACCTTGAAGGGGCCGATTTCGACGATCTGCTTGGGCGCGACCTTGATGAAGACGGGGTCCTTCTCGAGCTCGTATTCTTCCAGCCGCCGGTCCACCAGCGCCAGCGTGAAGGCCGTGCCATAGACCGGCACGTCGATATCGGAGAGGAAATACGGGACGGCGCCGATGTGATCTTCGTGGCCGTGGGTGAGAATGAGGCCGCGGATTTGAGCCGCGTTCTCCTTGAGGAAAGTCAGGTCGGGCATTACCAGGTCTACGCCCAGCAGCTCGGCTTCCGGAAACATCATGCCGCAATCGATGACAATGATGTCCTCCCCGTAGCGGATGGCGGTCATGTTCATGCCGAACTCGCCCAAACCACCGATGGGGATTACGTGCAGCTTGTTATCAGTCATTCAAAAAGAGACCGGGCGCACCCGGACCTCTCATTCTAGCGTGGCGCGCTGCGCAACAAACCGCTCGTGGCGCGGCTTGCCCGTGCACCATCCGGGACTGTCAAGTCCGCAGAGCCGAGAGTCGTCTCGGCTTTTCTTTTCCTGCCCCTGGAGAACAACCCTGCCGCGATTGCGCGCCGCCGGGGTCTATACTGCAAGGTGACCTTGCGCCAATCGCGACAATTGTGGTGGTTGCTCGCCGCTGCGCTGGTGGCCACCCGGATGTGCCATTCGGGACTGCTGTGGGAAGGCGACGCTTACCCACTCGCCGGTGCGCAGCAGATCCTGCACGGCAAAGCGCTCTACCGCGATATCTGGTTCGACAAGCCGCCGCTGCTGCCGCTCGCGTACCTCTTGTTCGGCGCGTTGCCGGGTTGGCCGCTGCGGCTTTTCGGTGCGTGCTACAGCTTGCTGGCCTGCTGGATCGCCTATGCTTTCGGCCGCGAGCTATGGGGCGAGCGCGAGGGCCGCTGGGCGGCGGCGCTGCTGGGCTTTTCGTTGTGCTTCGATTTTCCTTCGGCGGCGATCCCCGTGGCGTCGGACCTGCTAATGCTGGCGCCGCACCTGGCGGCGGTCTGGCTGGCGTCGCGGCGTCCGTTCTGGAGCGGCGCGCTGGCCGCGGCGGCGTTCTGGATCAATCCCAAGGGAGCGCTGGTTGCCGTGGTGTGCGTATTGTGGAACCCGGCTGGCGTAGTGGCGATGGCCGCCGGCTTCGCCGCGGTGAGCGCAGCGATGATGGCGTGGTTGGCCGGCACCGGAGCGCTGGCGCCATATTGGGAACAAGTGTGGCGCTGGGGAAGGCTATATGCCGGCAGGCCGTTCGAAGATGCGCCGCTGCGCAACGGGATCCTGCGCACGCTTGGTTGGGTTGGCTTCCACGCTGCGATGGTGACGGCCGCAGCGCGGGGTTGGATCAGGCGCGGATTCGACAACGGCCGTTCCGGTGAAAATCAGCCCAGCGTCGCGGGAAGAAAAGCCGAGATGACTCTCGGCTCTGCAGGCCTGACGGCCCGCGCCACGGTGCTCGGTTTCAGCCCCTTGGGAAAGCCGGAGGCCCAGAGGGCACCCAGTGAGCGGAGTGGTTGGGTGGCTATCATACGAGGCCTAACCGCGCGCTGGGCCGCCTGGCTGTTGCTCTCGCTGGCCGGCGTGGCGGCGGGCATGCGCTTTTTCCCGCGCTATTATTTCCTGCTGCTGCCGGTGGTGGTGATGATGGCTGCGCGCGGATTCACACTAATGAAGGGCCGCGCCCGCTTCGCCGTCTGTTTGCTGCTGCTGATCCCCGCGATTCGTTTCGCTCCAGCGTATGTGGCCGCGGCGCGCGGCGGGGATTGGCGCGACACTGCCATGGATCGTGACAGCCGCGCAGCCGCCGCGCTGGTCCGCGCCATGGCCCAGCCGGGCGATACGCTCTTTGTCTGGGGATACCGTCCTGAAGATTACGTCTACACGCGCCTGCGCGCGGCCACCATGTATCTCGATTCGCAACCCCTGACTGGCGTTCCCGCCGACCGGCACCTGACGCAATCCACGCCGGTCGAAGCCGAAGAGCCGCGCGAACGCCGCGCGGAGTTGACGCGCTCCGCGCCCGGCTTCATCCTCGATGGCCTGGGACTCTACAACCCGCGCCTGGCCGTCGGCAATTATCCCGACCTGCGCGCGTGGCTGAGCAATTATCGCGAAGTAGGACGAACGGGCGGGACGGTGATCTACCGGAGGGAGGCTGGAGCGGATTCGGTGGCGCGGTAAACTCCGTGGAGCGAATCCAGATTAGTTCACGGCCCGAGAGGGCGGGAAACCGGTGAAGGAATCAGTTGGCAGGCGAAAGCGCCTGCCCCACTCGCGCGGCAGATCGTTCGACACCAAAGTGGGGCAGGCGCTTTCGCCTGCCAACCCGGCCGCCGGTCGCATTCCCAAGCGGCCCCAAGCCGCCACGTCCGAGCGCCGCCACGCTGGACGATAATAAAGAGCGATGGCAACGGAAACGGTTTGCGCCAAGTGCGGCGGCACGGGCTGGATTATCGTCGAGCACGCCAACGTCTCCGGCGCCGAGGCGTGCACCTGCCGCAATGAGGGCCGCGCCAGCCGCCTGGAAGAGCGGGCACAAATCCCGCCGCTTTACCGGAATGCCTCGTTGGAGAATTTCAATGTGCCCGGTCCCGATAATCCCATCGCGCGCCGGGAATTGACCAACGTTTTGCTGGCGGTGAAAAACTTCGTTCGCGATTTTCCCAACGAGAGCCGGCCGGGTCTACTGCTGGTGGGCGATCCGGGCACCGGCAAAACCCACCTGGCGGTGGCCGCGCTGCGCAAGATCGTCGAAAAAGGTTTCGACTGCCTGTTCTGGGATTATCAGACGCTGCTGAACAGCATCCGCGCCGGCTACGATTCGAGCTCGAATTCGTCCAACCGCGAAGCCTACCGCGCGGCCCTCGATACGGAAGTTCTGCTGCTCGACGATCTGGGCGCGCAGCGCGTCACCGATTGGGTGGAGGATACCGTCACTTCCATCGTGACCCACCGCGCCAACCACCGGAAAGCGCTGATCGCCACCACCAACCTGCCGGAGCCGGACGCGGGCAGTTCCCGATTCCAGCAATCCGCCCTGGGGACGACGGAGTACCGCAAAACGCTGGCGGACCACATCGGGCCGCGTGCGCGCTCCCGGCTGTTTGAGATGTGCACGGTGATCCGCATGCCCGGCGACGATTACCGGCTGCGCAAGGCGCGGACGCTCTGATGTTCGCTCGATGGGGCGTGGGCGCCGGTGCATGCCGGGTTTTCGGCGTGCTGGCCCTGTGGCTCTTCTTTTCTGCCGCGGCTGCGCCTACCGGCAATTCCCGGGAGGGCGATCCGTTGGCAGGTCGGGGACCTGCCCCACTTTACTTGCAAGCGGTCGAATTCCCTTACTATCTGTACCCGCGCACGCTCTGGGAGCGCGAATTGGTGTGGCTGAAGAACATCGGGATTCGCAGCGTGGAATTCTCGATTCCCTGGAACTGGCACCAGCTCGCGCCGGGCGATTTCGATTTCAGCGGACGCACCAGCCCACGGCGCGACTTGAACGGATTGATTCGAATCCTGCGGCGGTTGGGTCTCAGCGCGTGGGTGCGGACTACACAGCCGGTCGACGGATGGCGGAATCTGGGGGTTCCGGATGGCGCCGATGCCGCCGCGCGGCGCGCCTGGTTGAAGCAGCTTTCCGAAACCTTGGCGACGCAGACCGCCAGCCACGGCGGTCCGGTGGCCTGGGTGGAGGGCGACGCTCTCGAGATCGACGCCGCGGCCCCGCCCGATGTGACGCAGATCTCCGCCGGCGATCTGGCCGCGCTCGAGTTGAGCCGGCAGGCCCTCGCCGCCGGCAAGGGCGTGCTGTGGACCGCTGTGGAGGATCGGCTCTACCCGGCCGGCTGGAAAAGCGGCGGCGGAGCGCCGCTGGTGCAAGGCGCGGTCGGCTTGAGCGGCGATGAGCGTCCGGCCGCGGCGGCGCTGCGGCGCCAGGCCGCGCTGTTGCAACATTGGAGCGCCATCATCCGAGCCCTGCAACCGGTGGCCGCGCCGCAACCGCCATCCGGCAGGCTGCCCGCCGGCGTCACGGCCATCGAGCTGGTTTCGCCGGGGGCATCGGCGGTCAGCATCGTCAACCGCTCCAGCCAGCCGTTCCACGATGACCTTCGCGTCTTCGAACCGGCTTCCAAGCGGACTATCACGATTCCCGCCTCGGTGCCCGCCGGCGACGCTGCGTGGCTGCCGCTCAGCGTGTCCCTGGCGCCCGACGGGCTCTGCCCCGAATGTTCCAACTTCTCCGCCGCGGAGCGGCTGGTGTACGCAACCGCCGAGTTGCTCTCCATCGAATATGAGAACGGCATCCTGGCCATGGAATTCGCGGCGCCCGAGGACGGGGAAGCCGTTTTGCAACTGGAGCGCAAGCCGGTCGGCCCCCTGCTGGCAGCCGGCGCGCCGGTGGATTACGATTGGGACGACCATGCGCTGCGCGCGCGCCTGCCGATTCCCCGTTCCGACGCGCCCGGCCACCGCGTGCGCATCGGCATCGCCATCGAGCTGGCGGAGACCGCGGCTTTCTTCACCGACGCCCGCCGGCTCGTCATTGGACAGAAGAACGCGATTTCGACCACCTATTCCTCGGCGCAAGTGGCTGCCCGCTCGCGCCTGCGGCTGCCCGAAGGCTTCACGGCTAGCTCTCAGGCGAAATCGGCCGACGAGATTGAGTATCAGGTCGCGGTTCCCGCCGATGCGCTGCACGGCGACTTCGCGATTCTCGCCCTCGAGGCCGACGGCACCCTGATGGGCCGCGCACGGCTGCAATTGTTCCGCCCGTTTTCGGTACGCCTGATGGAGGCGATCCAACTGCATTTCGGCCAGCACGAGGAGTTGACGCCGGATCCGCCCATCGTGCCCATCGACCTCAAGGCCGGCAGCGACCTGGAGATTTCCATTCGCAACAACTGGCCCGGTATTCAGACCTACCGCTTGGAGGCCCTTGGCGCCGGCCTGGAGTTCCTGCCCGCGAAGACCGAGATCAGCATCGGCGCGGTCGCCGAGCGCCGCGTCCGCTTGCGCGTGTTCGCAGCCGAAGGGATGGCCGGGTTGCGCGACTGGCACCTGCGGATCACCGGCGCCGGTGAGGCCGATCTGCCGATGCGAGCCCTGCCGCTGCCGCGCGGCCGCACCGCCGTTTGGAGCGCGGATCTCGATGGCGGCGGCACCGCTGAATGGGTTCTCGAAACCGAACACGCGCGCGCGGTGTTTTCGACCGAAGACGGTGGCCGATGGATGGAGTTCACCGCCAAACCAGACAACGCGAATTTCCTCCCCGAAGCCGGTGTCTTCGCCGGGCACGGCGCTGTCGCGGTGCGGGCTCTAGAGGACGGCCTGGATTTCACCGGTGCAGGCTGGCGCCGCACCGCGCGGCTGACCGGCGCCACATTAACCATTGAGCAGGACACGCCGCTGCCCGCTACTGTGGTCGAGCCGGTTAAGATCGGCAACCTCGCACTTACCGTGGAGCACCCCTCGCCCACTCGCGTGGTGTACACGTTGCAGTGAGGCCGCTAAGGGCTCGTCAAGAAGCAACCGTGCCAAATCCTTGTGAAGGACGTGGCGCACGCACTCTTGCGTTCCGTGTCGAGACCCTTCTCGACACCCGCTGGCGCGCGGAAAACCGGCGTCGGCACGAGTGCCGACGCGGCACGCATGAGTGCGCGCGCCACGTCCGAATGGTACGGTTGTTCTTTGACGAGCCCTAAGCCGCGGGCCGCGGCGCAAACCTCTTCCTCGACACGCACCGCCGCGGTGATGTTCGCCGGCTTCTGCGCCTTCCTCACGCTGTACGCGCCGCAGCCGCTGCTGCCGATGCTGGCGCGCGGATTTCACGCCTCGGCCGGAGCGGTGAGCCTGGTGCTGACCGCCTCCACCGCTGCCGTGGCTCTGGCCGCGCCCTTTGCCGGTGTGGTGGCGGACCGCTTCGGGCGCAAGCGTGTGATCGTGCTTTCGGCGCTTCTGCTCTCGCTGCCCACGGCTGGCGCGGCGGTTTCCGGCAGCCTGGCGCAGATGCTGATCTGGCGTTTCTGGCAAGGTGTTTTCACGCCCGGCATCTTCGCCGTCACCATCGCCTACGTCAATGACGAATGGGAGCAAGGGGTGGGCGCGGCGATGTCCTCCTACGTCGCCGGGACGGTGCTGGGCGGCTTCAGCGGCAGAATGATCTCCGCCCTGGTGGCGGCGCATTCCTCCTGGCGCTGGTCGTTCATCGCGCTGGCCGCGCTCGATGCGTTGTGCGCGGCGGCGATGTGGGCCTGGCTGCCGCCGGACCGCCATTTTACACGGCCCCGGCGGGGGGCTTCCGTCGCGCGCGCCATGCTCGGTCATCTGAGAAATCCGCCGCTCGCGGCAACTTATGCGGTCGGCTTCTGCGTTTTGTTCACCCTCATCGCCACCTTCACTTACGTCAATTTCTATTTGGCCGCGCCGCCGTTTGGCTTGGGCACCACCGCGCTGGGACTGATCTTCGTGGTCTACCTGATCGGCGCCGTGGTCACGCCGGTGGCCGGCCGCGCGATCGACCGCATCGGACACCGGTTCACGCTGGTGGCCGCTTTCGTGGGAGGCGTAGGCGGCATTTCGCTCACTCTGGTGCCACATTTGCCCGCCGTCCTGCTGGGTCTGGCGCTGACTTCGACGGGTGTGTTCATCGCCCAATCCGCCGCTTCCAGCTATGTTGGCAGATTGGCCGAGGGCGCGCGCGGCGCCGCCGTCGGGCTATACGTGATGTTCTATTACACCGGCGGCAGCTTCGGCGCGGCATTACCGGGCACCTTCTGGAACCGTGGTGGATGGCCGGCCACGGTGGCTCTCATCGGTGCCGTGCAGGTTGTCACAATTGCGCTGTGCATCCTGTTCTGGAAGCCCGCCGCAGGGCCGGAGAACGAACCCTACGCCGCCAGCCAAGTGGGATAGAGCGGGCTCGAGTGCCGAATTCGTGGGGCGGACCCCCGGGTCCGCGCGGGACGCCCTCGTCCCGCAGCTCGCTGGAAGGGTCAGGCATTTGCGTTACGGCGAAAGGCCGGCCAGGGGGCCGGCCGCGGACGAGGGCGTCCGCCCCACTTTGCTGCGCCATGCGAAAATCGGACGGTGAACCTTCGACCTGCCGGGGAAAACCCGGAGCTGCGCATCGTCAATGTCGACGGCCTCGATCTCGCTCTTTGGGAATGGCCGGGCGCCGATCCTCCGCTCGTTTTCACCCACGCCACCGGATTCCACGGCCGCCTGTGGGATTACATCATCCGCCGTCTGCCGGGCCGCCGTTGCCTAGCGGTGGAAACGCGCGGCCACGGCCGCAGCGCCCGGCCCAAGCCGCCATACCGCTGGCGCTACCTGGGCCATGACCTGGCTGGCATCCTGCGCAGCCTCGGCGTGCGCGGCGCGTTCGGCATCGGCCACTCCTCGGGCGGCCACTCGATGGTGCAGGCCGCGGCGCTGACTCCCGAGGCCTTCGCCGCCTTGCTGCTGATCGATCCCACCATTTTCCCGGTGATCCGCTATGGCGGCGCGCCGCTGGATTTCGCCTTCACCCTGCGCCGCAAGAACGTGTGGCACTCGGCGGAGGAAATGATCGAGCGCTTCTCGAAACGCGCGCCCTTCGTCAACTGGCTGCCGGAGATTCTGCGCGACTACTGCCGGTTCGGGCTGCTGCCCAGCGGCGATCATTTGGAGCTGGCCTGTCCGCCGGTTGCCGAGGCTTCCATCTACGAGGAATCCATTGCGCCGGAATCGAACATATACGCCGAGGTCGCCCAAGTCACCGCGCCGGTCACCATCCTGCGCGCCGGAACGGCTCGCAAACCGGGTGAGCTCGACCTGGCCGCTTCGCCCACCGCCCCAGACCTGGCCACCCGCTTTGCCCACGGCCGCGACGTGGTGCTGGAAGGCGCATCCCACTTCATCCCGATGGAATTTCCCGACCGCGTGGTGGAAGAAGTGCGCGCGAGGTAGGACAGACGATCGGTTTCTGTCGTCTGTCAAGGTTTTGCGTGCCGGCCCGGCGCGACAGACCACGCAAGGCGATGGTCTGTCCTATCTACGAAACCTGCGAGAATCGAGCCCGCTAGGCCACTACATCCTAGGCAGTATGCGAGCGGCAATTCTAGTGGCGGCGTGCGCTCTGGCAGCGGCGCAGACGCCGGATCCGGCCTACCAGCCGCTCGCGAGCGCCTATGCCGCGTTGCAGGCGCACGATTATGACGCCGCGGTGGCCGGCTTCACCCGCGCCATCGAGCTCGCGCCGCAGCGCGCCTCCATCCGCAAAGATCTGGCTTACACCTATCTCAAGATCGGCGAAAACGATTTGGCGCGCGACCAGTTTCACGCCGCCATGGCGATGGATGAGGCCGACGTTCCAGTGGCCCTGGAGTACGCCTTCCTTTGCTATGAGAGCAAGCGGGAAGCCGAAGCGCGGCGCATCTTCGATCGCATCCGCAAGACTGGCAATGCGGTGGCGGAACAGGCGTTTCAGAATATCGACCGGCCGCTCGGCGCCTCGATCGGGCGCTGGAAAAGCGCGCTCGACGCGGGTCCGGACAACTTCAGCGCGCACTTCGAGCTCGCCCACCTGGCCGAGGAGCGCGACGAGCTGCCATTGGCGGCGGAACACTTCGAGAAAGCCTGGCGTTTGCTCCCGGACCGGCGCACCGTGTTGGTGGACCTGGGCCGGGTGTGGAAGGCGATGGGCCGCACTGACGACGCGATGGCCGCGCTGCTGGCCGCTTCCCGCGGCGGCGAGCCGCGCGCGGCCGAGCAGGCACGTGAGCTGCTGCCCGATCGCTACCCCTTCGTCGCCGAATTCCGCGGCGCGCTGGCGCTCGATCCCCGCAATGTCGAATTGCGGCGCGAGCTGGCCTATTTGCTGCTGAGCATGAGCCAGGAACCCGAGGCCGAACGGGAGTTCCGCACGCTCACCGAATCCGCGCCGGACGATATGCTGGCCGTCACCCAGCTCGGCTTCCTGCTCCACGCGCGCGGCGACGATGCGGCCGCCAAGCCGCTGTTCGATCGTGTGCTGGGCGGACCGGACGAGGACCTGGCCAACCGCGTGCGCGCCGTGCTGCACCTGCCGCAGGTGCTGGGCCGCCGCCCGCAAGCGCCGCCCGATTCCATCGACGCGAAAGTTATGGCCGAGCGCAGCATCAAGGCCGGCTATATGAAGGATGCGCTCAAGTACCTGCAAGTGGCCCATGAAGACGACCCCGGCGATTTCGAAGCGATGCTCAAGCTCGGCTGGACCTACAACATCCTGCATGAGGACCCGGCCGCGGCGCGCTGGTTCGACCTGGCGCGCCGCAGCCCCGACCCGAAAATCGCCGCCGAGGGACGGCAGGCGTGGCGCAACCTGAGCGGCGTGTTGAGAAGGTTCCGCACCACCTTTTGGATCTACCCGATTTATTCCACGCGCTGGAGCGACTTCTTCGCTTACGCGCAAGTGAAGACCGAGCTACGCAACAAGACGCGCTTGCAGCCGTACCTGAGCGTGCGCTTCGTCGGCGATACGCGGGTGACGGTGGGCGCCGTCACGCCGCAGTATCTTTCGGAAAGCTCGTTCATCGTGGGCGGTGGCGTGCGCGTGCTGCCGTGGCACGGGGCCGGAGCGTGGTTCGAGGCCGCCAGCGCCATGGGTTACGCCACTGGCCACATTCTTCCCGACTATCGGGGCGGGCTGAATTATGCCCACGCGATCGGCCGGTCGCTCGCCTCCGAATCCGCCGGCTGGTTTGCCGACACCGCCGTGGACGCGGTTTTCATCAGCCGGTTCGGCAACGATTTCCTGGTGTACGACCAATCGCGCGCCGGCTACTCGATGGGGCCGGCCGCGTTTCGGGTGCAGTTCTTCTGTAACGCGAATCTCAATTTCGACGCTCAGGGGCAAATCTGGGCCAACTTTTTCGAAACCGGGCCGGGGGTGCGCTTCCGCGCGGCCTGGATGCCGCCTTCGATGTGGGTCACCACCAGCGTGTTACGCGGCACGTATCTGCTGAACAGATTTGGCCTCAGCCCAGCCACTTTCGGCGACTTCCGCTCGGGAATCTGGTATGCGTTTACTCATTAGCATACTGCTCGCCGCCGGCTCGATCTCGGCCGCGCCGCTGCCCTATTATTGCGTGCTGAACGCGGACGCCGGCGCCTGGCCGGAGATCCTCTCTTCGATTGGCCTGGTGCGGCAGCCGGCGAACCTGGCGCACGTTTTTGTGGCGCGCACCGGCACGCCGGCTTCGAACGAGTGGAACCAGAGGGTGGAGCAGGGCGCCATCATGATCCTCGAGGGCGAATCTTCGCTGGCGGAAATGTTCGGCTTCCGGCGTGGTGCGGGCTTCATCAAGGTCGGCAGCCTCACCGACGTGCACCGGCCGGGATTGCCCATCGTCTGGGAAAAGGGGCTCGAACTGCCGGTCTTCGACCTGCCCGGCGGCGTTACCGTGTTCGCCCGTGAGCGCTGGTCCGGCACGCCCATGATGGCGGGGCAACGTCGCGGCGCGGGGATTCTGCTGTGGGTGGCCGTGCCGCCCGGAGAGCGCGGCTACGAGCGCTTCCCCTACGTCTTGCAAGCCCTGACCGATCTCGGCATGGAGCGGCCGTTTTCTTCCGCGCGCCTGTGGGCGTTCTTCGATTCCGCCTACCGCTCACGCGTGGACCTGGACTACTTCGCGGCGCGCTGGCGCGCGAGCGGCGTGGCGGCGCTGCACGTGGCCGCCTGGCATTTCTGGGAGACCGACCCCGAGCAGGACGCCTACCTCGCCAAGCTGATTGCCGCCTGTCACCGCGAGGGGATCCTGGTGTACGCCTGGCTGGAGCTGCCGCACGTCAGCGAGAAATTCTGGGCCGCCCATCCGGAGTGGCGCGAGAAGACCGCCATTTTGCAGGATGCCCAGCTCGACTGGCGCAAGCTGATGAACCTGACCAACCGGGACTGCTTCCGCGCCACCGCCGAGGGAACCGCGTCGCTGGTGAAGCGCTTCGACTGGGACGGAGTGAACCTGGCCGAGTTGTACTTCGAATCGCTCGAGGGGATTGGCAACCCGGCGCGGTTCACGCCTATGAACAGCGATGTACGGCGGGAGTTTCGCGAGCGCGCGGGCTTCGATCCCATAGCTCTTTTCGCAGCACGCCGCGACCAGGCGTCGCAAAAACAATTCCTGGATTACCGCGCCGAGCTGGCCCGGCGGATGGAAGAGGAATGGCTGGGCGTGCTCGAAAGCCTGCGCCGCGAAAAGCCGGATCTGGACCTGGTGCTCACCCACGTGGACGACCGTTTCGACACCGGCATGCGCGAAGCCATCGGCGCCGATGCGGCGCGCGTGCTTCCGATGCTCGATACGCACAGCTTCACGTTTCTGATCGAAGATCCGGCCACAGTCTGGAACCTGGGGCCGCAGCGGTATCAGGCTATCGCGGAGCGATACCGCGCCCTTACCAGCCATGGCGATAAGCTGGCCATCGACCTGAATATCGTCGACCGCTATCAGAACGTCTATCCGACCAAGCAGCAGACGGGCACCGAGCTGTTCGAGCTGGTCCACCATGCGGCGCGCAACTTCGAGCGAGTCACGCTCTATTTCGAAAATTCGCTGCTGGCGCCGGACCTGGGGCTGCTGCCCTCGGCCGCGGCCGCGGTCAGCCGTGTGGAGCGGATTGGGCCGAAGCTGGTAGTGGAATCGGCGCACGGGGTGGGCGTTCCATGGCGCGGCCCGGCTATAGTGGATGGCCAGCCCTGGCCGGTGCGGGATGCGGAAACCGTGTGGTTGGCGGCCGGGGCGCACAGTATCGAGGCGGCGCCGGCGGATGCCGGTCCGCGCTTGCTGCGGCTCAACGGCGAGCTGAGAGCCGCCCGAAGCCTGGACGCGCACTCGATCGAGTTCACCTATCAAAGCTCCGCCCGCGCCATCGCAGTGCTCGATCGCACACCGCGGACGGTCGAGATCGACTCCATCCCCGCTACAGCGAAAAGTGCGGGTCCCAACACTCTGCTGCTGCCGCGCGGCCAGCACATCGTGACATTAACCATCGAGTGAGCTAGGATTACGAATGACCGATGACAGATGTAGCAGTGCAGTCCGGACCTCCGGACATCCCGGATAAGCTGTACTTCAAGATTCGCGAAGTGAGCGATCTGCTGGGTGTCGAGCCCTATGTGCTGCGCTTTTGGGAGACCGAATTCCCGGTGCTGCAACCGAAGAAATCCGGCACCGGCCATCGCCTGTACCGCCGCAAGGACGTCGAGTTGCTGCTGCGCATCAAGAGTCTGCTCTACGAAAAGCGGTATACCATCGAAGGCGCGCGGCAGTCGCTCGAATCGGAGGGCCGCCGCGTCAAGGCGAGGCGATCCACCAGCGTCCAGCAGGAACTGTTCGCCACCGACCCGTGGCCCGAAATCCGCCGCCAGCTTAACGAGATTCTGAACCTGCTGAAGTAGCCGGGATTCTGAACTTGCTGAAACAGCCTCGTGGCGCGACTTTGCCCGTGCACCATCCGGGGCCGTCCGGCCCGCTGAGCCGAGAGGCGTCTCGGCTTTTCTTTGCTTTTCCTTGCTTGCACTGCCTGGCCCATGCCGCCCGCGCAACGCCCCGTTCCGCAGTGGTATAAGTCACATATGACGTTCCCGATTGACTGGCAGAACGAAACTGTGCGCCAGATGCTCAAGCTGGTGGCGGCCTATGTGCTGGCGCTCCCGGTCGGCTGGTGGCGCGAAAAGGAAGCCCACACGATTGGCGTGCGCACGTTTCCGCTGGTGGCGATGGCCAGTTGCGGCTACATCCTGGTAGCGGTGCCGCTCGGACATCCCGATATCGCCGCTCAGTCGCGCGTGTTGCAGGGGCTGGTGGCGGGCATCGGTTTCATCGGCGGCGGAGCCATCCTGAAAGCCGAAGGCAATGTGCACGGCACGGCGACCGCGGCCAGCATCTGGAACACCGGCGTGCTCGGCGCCGCGGTGGCGGAAGACCGTTTCTACCTGGCGGCAGTCCTGGCGCTTCTCAACTTTTTCACCCTGCGCGTTCTATTGCCTTTCAAGCTCAAAATGGACGCGAAGAACGACGCCAAAACGGCGGCGTCTCTCGATTAGATCGAGTCCGTTCCGGATTTCGGCATCCAGCCGCGCGGCGGGATGTAGGCTACTTTTATTTCGGCGGTTCGGTACTTTTCGATCTCGCTGGTTCAGCCGCCACGCCCATTCTGGCGCTCACGCCCCGGCTTGCGCGGGCTGCCTCCCGGCCACAACGTCTTCGTAATACTGTTCGTATTGGGGAATGATCTTTTCCGAACAGAAGCGCTCGGAGGCGCTCCAGCGGCCGGCGCCGGCCATGCGGGAATGCAGCGCATCGTCGGATAACAAGGCGGTCACTCTCGCGGCCTGCGCGGCGATATCGCCGGGAGTCTCCAGGTACCCGTCTTCACCATTGGTTATGAGTTCGGGCACGCCGCCGACATTGGTGGCTACCGGCACTACGCCGCACGCCATGGCCTCAAGCGCCACCAGGCCGAAGGATTCCAGCTCGCTCGGCATCAGCAGCACGTGCGCCAGCGGGATGATGCGCTCCACGTGGTCCTGCTTGCCGAGAAATAGTACGTGGCGGTCCACCTTCAGTTCGCGCGCCAGGTGTTCGGCCGGCAGCCGGTCGGGGCCGTCGCCCACCATCAACAGCCGTGCCGGCACCTTGCGGCGCACTTCGGCCAGGATGCGAACGCAATCGAGCACACGCTTGACCGGGCGGAAATTGGAAAGATGAATCAACAGCTTCTCGCCATCGGGCGAGTATGCCGCGGCGCCGCTCTTCGAGTGATCGGGATGGTAGAGATCGCAGTTGACGAAGTTCTTGATCACGCGAATCTCGTTCGAGACGCCGAACACGTCCACTGTCTGCTGGCGCAGGTAGTCGCTGATGGAAGTGACGCCGTCGGAACGTTCGATGGAAAACTTGGTGATGGGAAAGTAGGACGGATCGGCGCCCACCAGCGTAATATCGGTGCCATGCAGCGTGGTGATAAAAGGTAGGCGACGCTTGGGAGCCAGAATCTGCTGCGCCAGCATGGCGGAGATGGAATGCGGGATGGCGTAATGCACGTGCAGCAGGTCGAGCCCGTAGGCCTCGGCCACATCCGCCATGCGCGACGCCAGCGCCAGGCAATAGGGCGGGTATTGGAACAGCGGGTAATTCGAGACTTCGACCTCGTGGTAGTGGATGCGCGGCGAACAGGGATCGAGGCGAATGGGATTGGCGTAAGTGATGAAGTGGACCTCATGCCCGCGCGCGGCCAGTTCCATGCCAAGCTCGGTGGCGACGATGCCGCTGCCGCCGTAGGTGGGGTAACACGTGATGCCGACGTTCACGGCGATAAGCGTAGCATACTAGAGAACGCTGAGGCCGCGAGGTTGGCAGGTCGGGGACCTGCCCCACTTTGCAGCGGAAGCCGCTTATTGCAGCGGGATGCGCACCTTGAGGCCGGTGCCGCGGCCGGGGCGCGATTCGAGCTGCATATCCGCATTCAGCGACCGGGCGCGGCGCTTCAGGCTGGCGGGGCCGAGCCGCAGCAACTCGAGCTCCTCGAGCGAATACGACCCGGAAAAGGCGAAGCCGTGGCCGTTGTCTTCGATCGAGATCTCCAGGCCGTTGGCGGCCTTTTCGAGCGACACGGCGACGCGCGTGGCGTTAGCGTGCTTCTGCACGTTGGCCAGCGCTTCGCGAATCATCTGTAGCGCTTCGGCCGTCATTTCCGGCGGCAGGCCGACCGGCCCGGAGGAGCTGATGAAGGTGACCGGAATCCCGCTTTCCTTCTGGAACGATTCCGCGGTGCGCCGGGCGGTGACCACGAAATTGGCGCCATCCACATCCACCGGCCGCATCGCATTCAGGAACATGCGCAGGTCGCGTATCTGCGCCACCGCCAGGGATTGCAGTCCCAGCAACTCCTCCATGCCGGCTTCGAAGTCGCGCTCCAGCAGCTTCTTCAGAATCTCGAGGCGCATCTGCAGGCTGATGAAGCTTTGCAGCGGGCCGTCGTGAAAATCCGCGGCGATGCGCTGGCGCTCGGTTTCACGCGCTTTCTCGGCGTCCTGCTGCGCGCCCGCGGCGCGCGCTTCGAGGGTGGCGAGGCGCGTAGTCATGTGACTCTTGTAGATCGCCGCGCCGCAGGCGAGCGTGCCACCGACCAGAATCGTCCTCAGCAGGGGCTCCAGCGGGAGTGAAGGCAGCGCGATACAAAATGCGGCGGCCACCACCGACACCAGCACAACCTCCGTAACGCCGAAGAACACCAGCGCTTCGGCGAGCACATAGAGCAGGAAGGCCGTACTGAACCAGACCAGGCGTTCTCCGCCATAGGCCGCGGACACCAGTAGGTATACGATGTCGGCAATCAGCGCCAGCAGGCCGAAAACGCCGTGCGGCGCGCGGGCTTTGATCGCCAGCACCACGGCGCAGACCAGGAACACCGCCAGCACGTAGAATAACGCCGAGAACGCCGCGGTGGGTCCGAAAAGGAACCACGCGAGGGTTGCCGCGGCCAGCGCCGCCCGGGCGACCGCCATCGCTCTAGGCCAACCGATTTTTATTCGATCCCACAAGGCTTTACTTTCGATACAGGTACAGCGTGTGGCTGCGGCCTTCCCCGTCGTCGGCGATGTTTTCCACCTTTTCCGGGGTCCACGCACGAAACTCGAAATCGTGCGCTACCACACGCGCGCCCTTCTTGAGCTGGCGATCGAGCAGCGGCTCCACTTTGCCGTTGATGGAATCCGGCAACAGGTAGACCGTCACCAGGTCCGCCGAGCTGTAATTCTGCGCCAGCAGGTCGCCGTGGACGATGCGAGCGTTTTTTTCAAGCCCCAGTTTGGCAATCCGCGCGACGCTCTGGCGCCACAAATCGGGGTCGATCTCGATGCCCACGGCGTCGGCATGGAACTTTTGCGCCGCCATAATCACGATGCGGCCGTCGCCCGACCCGAGGTCGAACATCTTCTCACCCGCTTTCAAGCCGCCCAACTGGAGCATTTGTCCGACGATGGTTTGCGGCGTCGGGTAATACGGCGCGAGTTTGGCCGCGTCGCCATCCTGAGCGCGCAGGCCCGCGCACATCGCGACTGCGCACAGGCACGCCGCCAGCCACCGCGCCAACCGGCCGCGGCGCCGGCCATCCGTTCGCAGTTTCAAACCTTCTCCAGGGGGACGCCCCTCTGGCACCATTCGCAGTGCTCCCCGTCCACATAATAACTGGCGTCAAGCTTGACCAGATAGTACATCGGGAGCTCGGCGAAACTCACGGTGGTGGGGTTGGGCTGGTAAACGGCCACCGCCAGTCCCACCACTTTAGCGTCGTAGGACTCAAGCAGCGCCTTCAGTTCGGCCAGCCGCTGGCCGGTGCGCAGGAGGTCGTCCACCAGCACCACCGGCTCTCCCGGTTCGGGGCGCAGGAACTGGCGGAAACGGAGCGGGTCCCGGTCATGCTCCCGCTCCGCCCAGTAAACCTGCCGCGCACGCAGCGCTTCGCACAACCCGAACGCCAGGGGCAAGCCGCCCGTGGTGGGCGCCACCATCGAAAGATCCTTGGCGATGGCGCGAATCTCCGGATGGGCGCGCAACAGCCGGCTCAAACCAACCGACATCATTTTCTGGTGCCGGGAGTACCGCGTCGCCAGCGGCACCTTCAGATACTCGTTGGAATGCAGACCGGTGGGGTACTCAAAATGGCCGTCGCGCAGCGCTCCGGTTTCTCTCAGTACGGCGACAACTTCCTCTTGCGTGGGGATGAGGTGCATCGATGTCCTCGCCTTTCCGGCCCGGATCAAATCCGTTAGCCCAAACAAAATAAGGGCTTTACATTGTGGCCGTGCGTCCGGCTTCAGGATATCATGCGTCACCGGGCAGCGGCTCTGCCGGAGGCGCGAATCGACGCGATTGTCTGGAGCCGCCGGACGGCTGTAAAGGTCCGCGGAGTTTGCGCCGATATACGCGGCATGAAGATGGTGCGCATCCTCGGCTGGGCGCTGGCGGCGCTCACGGCAGGCAGTACTTGGGCCGCGAGTGCGACGGGCATCACCGTCTCACCCGCTTCGGTGACTTTTTCTTATCAGGTGGGCAGCGCCACGCTGCCGGCGTCGAGCAAATTGACCGTGACGCTGCCAACGGGTACGGCGAGCTCGACGGTGGTGGTAGCCCAGGAATCCTCGGCGCCACCCTGGCTGGTCGTTACGCCGGCCTCCGGATATTCCCCTTTAGCTCTGACGTTGACTGCGAATCCGACCGGCCTGCCGCCGGGAACCTATCCCGGTTCGATTGCGATTTCGACCGTGCCGGCGACCATGACCCTGACCATTCCGGTCAACCTAATGGTGTCCAATCCCCCGTCTTCCTTGGTTGTAATCTCCCCATCGCCGAACTACACTTCAGCCACGTCCACAAGCAACGGCACTCTGACATTTGCGTACACCACGGGGGGCGCGTGGCCCGCTTTTCCCGCCACGGACCCAACGACTTCTTCCGAGATCGACGTGGCATCGAACGGGGGGACGATACCTTTCACGGTTACCGCTGCCGCATCCGGTACCGGCAAAGGATCCTCCAGCACGCCGGTATGGGTTCGAGTGGGGCCGCTCGGCTCGACGCCTGCGGGGCTGACCACCAGTGGCGTGGCGCTTTCGGGTTCCTACGTGCCAATCACGGTGATGCTGGACGAGACCACCATGGAGTCTTTGCTTCCCGGCAGCTATAACGCTACCATCACCATCACTCCAACTGTATCCGGAGACGCACCGTTTCTGATTTCGGTGAGCCTGGTGGTTTCGGCCGGCGCTCCCTCGCTGACTTCCATTTATCCGGTTGTGATTGTGCAAGACCCGACGGTCAGCCCGCTAATTACCATCACGGGGCAGAACTTCTTCGCCACATCGGTGGTGACCATCGAAGCGCAATCCGGAGGCGCCTGCGACCTCGACGGCACGCCGGTCGGCACGCCCACGCAGTTGGCGACAACCCTGTTGAGCCAGCAGGTGCTGGAGGCCACCATCCCGTATAATGCCGCCTTGCTCGAAAACCCCGGAACCCTGTGTCTGTTCGTGACCAATCCAGCGCCACCCACCAATCCCGCGCAGGTGCCGGGAGGCCCGGCCACGTTCACCGTGCTTTCCAGCACGCAGATGGCGATTACCGCGCTAACCAATGCGTCCAGCTACCAGCTCCGGGCGACTCAGGTGGGGACCGACCCCGATCCGGTATCGAGCGGCCAAACAGCGGCCTCGCCCGGAGAGATCATATCCATTTTCGGGCAGAATCTGGGGCCGCTGGTGGTTGATACCGTGCCACTCACCACTGTTGTCGATGTGCAGGCCTTCCCCACCAGCGTGCCGGATCCGGCCAATCCCGCCAACAGCTTCGAGGTCGTTTTCACTTTCTGGGACGTTACTCTCTCGCCGCCCGGCAATCACAATGTTCTGTCGCCCATCATCATGCTCTCCAACAACCAGATCAACGCCATCGTGCCGTTTGAGCTGTCGGCCGTGGTGGGCACAGCGAACTCAAACGCATCGGTCGTGGTTTGGGACGGCGCGGCATTCAGCAACACCTTCCCGATCGTCATGGTGGGCGAGGATCCCGGAGTTTTCACCATGGCAGGTCTGGGCACCGGACAAGGCGCGATTCTGAACTACAGCGTCGACTCCGCGACCTACACCATCAACTCCGCGAAAAATGCGGCCCCGCGGGGATCGACGATTGTGATCTACGCGACCGGGATGGGCACGCTGGCGTCGCCGTTGGCCGATGGCGTGATCGCCAACGCAAGCGATGTAGTCAACGATCCCGTCCAGGTCACCATCGGAGGACAGCCCGCCGTGGTAAGCTACGCGGGCGCCGCCGGCGGGTCGGTGGCTGGACTAATCCAGATCAATGCGATCGTGCCGCCCACCATCTCTGCCGGGGCTGCGGTGTCGCTTACCGTTTCCGGCGGTACGGCCGCTACCGCGCGGCGCAGCCAGGCGAACGTCACCGTGGCCGTGCAATAGCCTCGAACAGCGCCGCGTCCGCTCGCCGGCCCCGACGGCTGGCATCGTCATCCCTTCTGCTTAGCCGCGATCCTCCGTTCCAAGGCTTGCATCAGCCGCAACTGAACGTCGGCCGGAACCGGGTACGGATCCATGCCTTTGTAGATTTGGATCGTCTTGCGGGTGGTATCCGCAATCACCCAGCAATTCGGGCATTCGGCGATATGACTCTCCAGCTTGGCCCTGACGTCCGCGTCAAGGCTCTCGTCCATATAGTCGCTCAGCTCATGCAGGAAATCTTTACAGGTAAGCAAACGCGTCGTCCCCCTTGCGTTTGAAGTGGCGCGTCAGTTTCTCGCGCAACTGCAGACGGGCCCGCAGCAGTCTGCTCTTCACCGCGGGAATGGACAGGCCCAGAGCATCCGCGGTCTCCTCCGTCGAAAGTTCATCGATGTCGCGCAGCATGAAAACCGAGCGGTAGAGAGGCTCAAGGCCCTGAATGGCCTCATCCAGAATCTGTCCAAACTGAGCTCGCGAGAATCTCTGCTCCGGATTCTCGTCCCATGCCGCAACCTCGCGAATAATCGTGTCCTCTCCCGTGTCAATCGCTTCATCGAGCGAGACCGACCTATCGGTTCGCCGCCGCCGGAGTTTCATCAGCGCCTGGTTCACCGCGATGCGCACGATCCACGTGTAGAACTTCGCGGCGCCCTGAAACTGGTCGAGATGCTCGTAGGCCTTCAGGAAAGTCTCCTGCAGCACGTCCTCGGCGTCCTCGCGGTTCTGCGTGACGTGTTGGGCCAGGCGGAAGATCTTGCTCTCGTAACGCCGCACCAGCTCGCCGAACGCACGTCCATCGCCTTCGCGCGATTGCGCGACCAGCGTGGCTTCGTCGGCTTCGGCAAGACTGGGGGCCGTCATAGGGCGATTCTTCATGATACCGCGCAACCCGCCACGCTTCCGCTGGCAGAATCGTCCCATCCAGGGACGATCGCGCAAAGGGTGCCGGGTTGGCCGGCGGCATCCGCCAACCAAGGGCCGATCCTACGATTACTAGGCACACCAGCGGGCTGGCGAGCCGGCATCTTCGCCAGTCATGCGCAGCGTCGCCGTCTCGCCCTCACAACGTGGGGCAGTAGCCGTAAGAGACCGACGGCCAACACTCAGCTCAGCGGCGGCGCACTCAGCATGAATAAATGAGGGCCACCGGCCGCCGTCGTGCCGGTTGCCCGAAGCGCAGTCATCGACACCCACTCGATCGAGAGCGGATGAATTCACGGGGCTGGAGCAGGCTGCCGCCTCGTTGCGCCCGCGGGCAATTCCCGCAACAATCGAGAATGTGGAGAATCACCGAGACCGAGCGGACAGGATCTGGGCCGACGTCGAGCGCATTCGCGCGGAAGCCCCGGTAGTCCACAACATAACGAACTACGTTGTGATGAACACCACCGCAAACGCACTGCTTGCGTTGGGGGCATCGCCTGTCATGGCCCACGCGGAGGAGGAAGTCGAAGAAATGACCGCGATCGCACGGTCGCTGGTGATCAACATCGGAACGCTGAGCGCGCCTTGGATCGCCGCGATGTTCAAGGCGGGAGAAGCCGCCAGGCGTAATGCGCGGCCCATTATCCTGGACCCGGTGGGGGCAGGCGCCACCACATTTCGGACCATCACCGCGCGAAACCTGCTGGCCGAACTTTCGCCGTCGATCGTAAGAGGCAACGCAAGCGAGATTCGAGCGCTGGTGTACGACGAACGGACTACGCGCGGCGTCGACAGCGCATGCGAATCGGAAGAGGCGGCCAACGCCGCGGGTGCACTGTCCACCCGGTACGGCTGCGTGGTGGTGACCAGCGGCGCCGTGGATCTGATTTCTTTTGCCGGCACGACAACTCGAGTTTTCAATGGGCACCCGATCATGCCGAAGGTGACGGGCATGGGATGTACGGCAAGCGCACTCGCCGGCGCATTCGCGGCGGTGAATCCGTCCCCGCGCGATGCGGCCGTAAACGCAATGGCTGTGATGGGGATTGCGGGCGAGCTGGCCGCGGAACATTCGCGAGGACCAGGCACGTTTCTCGGCCACTTCCTGGATGCCTTGTACCTTCTGAACGAATCGGACATTCGACAACGGGTCAAGGTACGGGAATCGTGAAGTGCCTGCGCGATTGGAGGTTGTACCTGGTTACCGACCGCAGTCTGGCGCGCGGACGGCCGATTGCGCGCGTGGTTGAGGCGGCAGTGCGCGGCGGAGTCACCGCCGTCCAACTGCGGGAGAAGAGTTGCGGCACGGACGACTTTGTTCAACTTGGGCGCGAGCTGAAGAATCTGCTCGCTCCGCTCCAGGTTCCCTTGATCATCAACGATCGGGTGGATATCGCGCTGGCCATCGGAGCCGATGGTGTTCACATCGGACAGCGGGACATGGACTCCACGCGGGCGCGAAGGCTGCTGGGGCCCGGCGCCATCATAGGCCTGTCGATCGAAACCATCGAGCAGGCGCGGGCGGCCGAAACGCTCGATGTCGACTATCTCGGAGTCGGGCCGGTGTTTGTCACTGCCACGAAGATTGATGCCGCTCCGCCAGTGGGCGTGGAGGCACTGGCGCAGGTGCGCGCGATCACACACCGCGCGATGGTGGCGATCGGCGGGATCGGCATCAAAAACGCGCGGCAGGCGATCCATGCCGGAGCTGACGGAGTCGCTCTAGTTTCGGCCATCTGCGCGGCTGACGATCCAGAACGCGCCGCAAGGGAACTTCGGCAATCGATCGATGCGGCGCTGCAGAATCGCCGTGAGCGGCGTACATCGAAGTAACTTGATCCGCCATTTGGGGCACAAGATGACTCTCGGAACTCCTGATGTTATCGGGCGTTTTCCGCGCGCTGCGGAAAATGAGCTGACCCACCTGACGGGGAATCGGTGGCGCAGCCCAGGTAGGGCAGACGATCGGTTTTTGTCGTCTGATGGGATGGGCCGCGGAATTCCATGAAAAGCTCCCGTAACGCCGGCGATCCTGTCGCCGGTGATTTGCCGGGATTCCCGGACCTTCGAGGCGGTTTGTCGACCCTGTCGCGCCTCGGCCAGGGGCGCCGCTTGACAGGGCCGAAAAATCGCCCCAAACCACGCGGGGAACCCCGAGGCTCGCGTAGTTTTTCATCCGCTTTCGCGGGCCAACGGCCCATGATGGCAGACGACAAAAACCGATCGTTTATCCTACGCCTGGCCCAGGCAACCTCGCTCAGCCTAACTAAATCCCGCCACATCGGGAGTTCGGACTCTCACAGCAGCCAGACGCCCGCGCCACGACTGCCCGGTTACTCCTCGCGTAACGAAACTGCCGGGTCCACTCGGGCGGCGCGGCGGGCCGGACGCCAGGCAGCAATAGCGGTGGCTGTGGCCAGGACCAGGGCGGCGGCCGCGAGCGAAAGCGGATCGAAGGGCGAAACCTGGAACAGTGCGCCGCGCGCGAGCCGCGCTAATGCCGCGGAGCCAGCCCAGCCGGCGGCCATTCCAGCCAGCGTCCAGGCAGCGGCCTGGCGCACCGCCATGCGCGCGATCTGGCCCGGCGTGGCGCCGAGAGCGATCCGCACGCCGATCTCGCGCGTGCGTTGGGCCACCAGGAACGACAGTACGCCGTACAGCCCGATCGCGGCCAGCAGCAGTCCGAAGGCTGCGAATAACGCGATCAGCACGGCCAGGAACCGCGGGCGCTCGCTCAGGCGGTCCACCTTGGCCTCGATGGTTTCGATGGTGACGGGCAGCGCGGGGTCGATGTCCGCCATCTGGCGGCGCACCCAACGTTCCAGCGCGCCCGCATCAAGCGGCGTTTCGAGCAGAGCCACTCCGCTCAGGCCTAGCTCGTTCGACCGGTTCGTGCGCAAACGGTAGTATTCCGGCTGCGGCGCATCGGTGAGCCCCGAATTCTTCACGTCGCTCGCCACGCCGACCACCGGCTGCCAATGGCCACTCACGTCGAGGTCTATCTGCTGGCCCACGGGATTCTCAGCCGGGAACATGCGCTGCGCCAGTGACTCGCTGAGGATCAGCGGAGTCGCCGTTCCGGAGCGCTCCTTTTCGTCGAAATCGCGTCCAGCAAGAATGGGAATGCCGAGCGTGCGGAAGTAACCTGGCGTGACGTAGCGGAACGCCACCATGCCGCCTTGCTCGGGGAGTGGCGGATGGCCGGCAATCCGCATATTGGAAAACGGCCGGCCGCGCATGCCACCCGAGGGCGGAATGGTATCACTTAGAGCAAACCGGCTGACGCCGGGGATGCTGGCGAGATGCCGCTCCACCTCGGCGTAAAAGGCGTCCTGTTTTGCCGCCGAATTGTAGCGATGGCGATTGAGAGTGAACGCTGCGGCGACCACGCGCCGCGGCTGAAATCCCAACGATTCGCTTTCCAGCTTCCACAAGCTCCGCACCAGCAGCGATGCGCCGGTTAGCAGCACCAACGAAATCGCCACCTGAGTCGCCACCAGCACGGGCCGCGACCAGGAGCGCCCGTCTCCGGCGGAATGCCATCCGGCCAGCGCGGCCGAGCTCAAGCGCTCCCAGGCCGGCAGCAGGCCAGTCGCGATAGCAGCCGCGAACGAAACCGCCAAGGCGAACAACAGAACCCGGGCGTCTATGCGCGCCTGGGGGAGGCGCGGCAGCGCTTGAGGCGCCATAGCGACCACCGCGCGCAACAACCCCCAGGCGAAAACACATCCAGCCGTGCCGCCGGCCAGACTGAGCAGCAGGCTTTCGGTGAACATCTGGCGCGCCAGGCGGCCGCGGCCTGCGCCAAGCGCGGCGCGCATCGCCAGTTCCTTCCGGCGCGAGGCGGCGCGCGCCAGCATGAGGTTGGCTACGTTGGCGCAGGCCAGGGCCACCAGCGCCAACACGGCGCCGAACAACAGCCAGGAAGCCAGCTTCACATCGTGGATCTGCCGGTCCCGCAGGCTGCGCACCACCAGCCCGACTTCCCGCTGCAACTGCGGGGGGACGTAACGTCGTACGCTGTCCTGGAACAGCGGCAACATTTGCTGGCGCGCGGTGTCTGCGCCGACTCCGTCTTTCAACCGGGCGAAGGTGCGCAAGAAAACGGTTGACCTTGGCGCGCGCGCGACACCTTCGTCCAGTTGCTCGGCGAACAGCACATCGGCTTCGCCGAGTTGCGGCATTTCGAAACTGCGCGGCAGGAAACCGATCACGCGTACCGGGGCGTCATCCAAGCTGATTGTCTTTCCTACGGCGCCGGGATCGCCACCGAAACGCGATTGCCACATGGTGTAGGAGAGTAGAGCCACCTTGGGAGCGCCAGGCCGGTCGTCCAAGGGATGGAAATCGCGGCCGGCGGCGGGGACTATCCCGAGTGTGGCGAGAAAATTCGACTCCACCTGGACGCAAGGGACGCGCAGCGCCGGTGACGCGCCGAGATCGCACTCACCCGCGGGATACATCGACGTCATGGCGGCAAACACGCGCTGGTGGTCCCGCCAGTCGAGGTAAGCGTTGCCGACATTGAATTCGTTGGTGTCAATGGGTCCGCTGAAGCCGACCGAAACCAAACGCTCCGCGCGCGGATAGGGGAGACTGCGAAACAGCAGGAGATCGACGACACTGAACACGGCGGTGGAAGCGCCGATACCGACCGCCAACGTTGCTACCGCCGCCAGGCTGAATGCGGGCGAGCGGCGGATCACGCGCAAGCCGTGGCGGGCATCCTGCGCCAGCGCATCCAGCCACGGCGCCCGATGCACCGCGCGAACGGCCTCCAACGCCCGCAGCGGGCTGCCGAAATCGCGCGCGGCGCGGGTGCGAGCCGCATTCGGCGCGGCACCACGTTGCCGGTGCCAATCGGCGCGCATGGCAAGGTGGCTTTCGATTTCCTCCTGCCACGCGGAATCGCGATGGAAAAGACGTTTCAGCCACTCGATGGCGCGCGTCATGCGAACCTCAGAACTCTCTCAATGCCGAGCGAAACCGACGACCAGCTTGCTTCGTTTTCGGCCAGGCGCTTGCGGCCGGCCGCGGTGAGCGCGTAAATGCGCGCCCGGCGGCCATTGTCGGTCTGGCGCCACTCGCCCGAAATCAACCGCTCGCGCTCCAGACGGTGCAGCGCCGGATACAGCGACCCTTCTTCCATATGCAACAGTCCCTTTGAAACGGTTTCCACATGGAGCGTGATGCCGAAACCGTGATTGGGCCCGGCCGCCAGGGTCTTCAGAATCAGGAGTTCGAGCGAACCAAAAAGACGATCGGTGTTTTTCATGAATAAATGCGTGGTTCTGTTTCTATCCCTAGTTTTCTAGGGTAGATGTCTAGGGATGCAGTGTCAAGCCCCGGTTTCCGTCTAATGTGATTTTCCGCCCATAATTCAGCGGCGCTCGCGGTCAGCCTGCGAGACCCAGACGATACGGATCACGACAAGTGAGGTTCAGCCGCCACGCCGGTGTCTCCGCCCAGCCGGGCGGCGGCCTCCAAATCGGCGCGCGCGGAGGATTCTTGCCCGACCAGAGCGAAAACGTGGCTACGGAGAACATAGAGGTGAGCTTCGCCGGGAGCCAGCCGAATCGCCTCCGTCAAATCCTGGAGCGCGGATTCGGCGGCGTGCGATTGTGCGAGACGCATTTGGGCGCGGTACTGCCGCGCCTGCCAGAGACGCGGGCTCAGCCGCAGGGCTTCATCCAGTAGCGCGATCCCCCGGCCAGTCTCTCCCGACGCCGCCAGCCGGATGGCCTGGTCCAGAATCGTCGCGGAATCGGGGATTGGCGGCCGGCGTTCTCGCCCGGCGAAATAGAGATATGCCGCCGCCACCATGCAAAGACACGCAATACCCGAAGCGCCGTCAAAGCCCCAACTGCCCAGAAACAGCTTGCTCGCTAGTGGCAGGCTAGCGAAGAGAAAGGCCAGCACCAGCGCCGCCCGGCCCCATTGACGGGCCCGTGAAGCCCAAGCGTCCGCGGGCGGTTCCACGTCTTCGTCATCCTGCCGGGCGGGCATGCTTCCACGATACCCCTTCCTGGGGCGATGGCGATTCGATGACGGCCAGCCATGACCGGTCATGCGCTCATCATGCATTCCCGCGGTGACACACGTCGATGGCACCACGCGGGCTCCAGACGGTGGATCGCGAGAGCAACCCGCTGTTCCAACAAGTGATCGAGGAGTTCACACGGATCACCGGCGTGAGGTTCCATCCGTTAACGCCCCGCCTCAACGAATGCCCGAACCACGGAAATGAATAGATGGTCCTTGATCCGTTGTTCCAAAGGCAATTCATTGAAGGGCGCCATGCATGGATGCTCTTTCTTGGCCGGATCCTTGACCGCGCCAAATTTCCAACCGTCGCGTTCCTTATCGGCGAGCCAGGCGTCGTGCTGGGCCGAAGCGGGCGCTCCCGGATTAGCGAGCGCAAACTCCACGCCTGCGATAGCCGATTGCCGTTGCCACTCTTCGGCCTCGTCCCAGGACTTCTGGGAATGGTCGCCGATGGAATGGCAGAAAGATGCGTTTGTCTCGTGGCAAACGCGCGCAATTTGTTCAACGTTCATTGGCCCAATCCTCGTATCGCCCAATTCCGCCGCCAGGACCGCCGGCTTGATGGCTTCGCTCGGGAGAACTCCGGATTGGCCTCCTGGCCACAAGCCAGTAGCCTCAAAGGTACGATCCTTTTTCTCGACGGTCCTTCAGCAGGCTTGCGATTTCCGTCCTCTCAATGTAGTCGGATTCGCCAAAGTTTGGACTAGTCAGCGCCAAAGCTACATCAAAGTCATTCAGCCGATTCAGGATTAGCTGATTCCACTCTTGGCCCGGCAAAAGCCCGGCGTTCAAAAAAATCGTCGGGCTCGGTTGTCCCGGACTCACCTCCTCGAAAGTTCAAGGACTTCCAGAATACCGCAAACGATTTCTCAAAGGCCCCTTATCCCATGCGCAGCAGTTCGGGATTGGTATGCGGAAGGAACGAAGCGCCTACGAACGCATCCATGTAGCCGGCGAGGTCGGCCAGGTCCACATAAGTGACTCGGGTGAGATAGGTGGCGATTTCGTTTGAGAACTCGCGTGAGAGCAGGCTCAGGGCGGCGCCTTCGAGCGATCCGTTACCGATATAACCATAGCGGCCGGGCGGGATGTCCGGCAACAGCCCGATTCCCACTGCGGCCGGCAGGTTGAGATAGCGGCCGAAGTTGCCGGAGACATACGCCCGCTCGATGGAGGGACCGCCGGGGCCGAGCGAATCGACCAGCGAGCGTATGCCAGCGAAAACCGCCGCTTTGGCGCGAATCAGGCTCGCCAGGTCGCGTTCCCAGAGTGCCACGCGCTGGTCGGCGGAGAGTGCGATTGCGGCGCCCCACTTGCCTTCCATACGGCGTTCACCGGGCACGCGCGCGGTCAGCCTGCCGCCGCGGTCGATCCAGCCGGCGCGGAACAGGGCATCGGCCAGCGCGATCAACCCCGACCCGCACACGCCGCGGACGCGTCCACCGCCAATCACGGAAAGCTCCATCGCGTCACTTTTTTCGTCGATCGAAGCGCCGTCTACCGCGCCCCGATCGGCGCGCATGCCGCAGCGGATACCACCGCCTTCGAACGCAGGGCCGGCACTGCACGCGCACGCCAGCGCGAAATCGGCATTGCCGAAAACGATCTCGCCGTTAGTACCTAGGTCCACGTAGAGGGCCATTTCATTCGCCCGCGAAAACCCGGCGCGCACAGCCCCTGCCAATATGTCGCCGCCGACCCAGCCGCCGGCGCCTGGAACGCTATACACGGGTACATCGCGGCCGGGCCATCCTAAATCCGCGGCGTCCACCGGGGGAAAGGCAAGGGCGTGCGGCTGCGAGGGCACGCGGCGAATCCCCGAAGGATCTTCATCGAGGAGCAGGTGGATCATGGTGACGTTGCCCGCTACCACGTAGCCGCGGATGCTCACGGCATCGAGGCCGCCAGCCGCCGCCGCTTCGGCGATCATCGAAACCACCGCCAGGCGAATCGCGGAAGCCAAAGCGCCCAGGCCGCCCTTTTCCGCCGCGACGATACGGGAGATCACGTCAGCGCCTTTCGCGATCTGCGGATTGTAGGCGCCAGCCTCACCCACGATCACACCATCGGAAAGGCGGATCAGTAGCAGCCGCAACGTGGTGGTGCCGATATCGAGAGCGACGCCCAGGTCCTCCGGCTCGCCGTATTCCACCAATGGTGCGAGATCGAGCGGCCAGGGAGCCCACGCCGGAAGGATCCTGGTGCCGACGTACCGGTCGCTCGAAACTAATTTGGGAAGCTGCGCTTCCACCAGCGGCTCGACGCTCAGCGGCGAGTGAACCGGTGTGAGGCACGCGAGCACTTGCGGGAGGCCGGCTTCGCGGCGGAGCACGCGATACTCGGGGACCTGCCCTTCGAGAATCCGGACCAAACAGCGTCCGCAGGCGCCACGCCCTCCGCATTCCGCGCGGACCGGTTCGCCGGCCAACTCGGCGGCGCGCAGGATACTGGAGCCCTCGGCGGCGATGGTGGAGCGGCCGGAGGGCGAAAACCGGACTGAGTACGAAGGCATGGGCGGTCAACCGGCGTGGCGCACGCACTCATGCGTGCAGCGTCGGCACTCGTGCCGACGCGGGTTTCTCGCGCGCCAGCGCGTGTCGAGAAGAGTCTCGACACGGCACGCATGAGTGCGTGCGCCACGTCCTTCGCCGGGATTTGGCATCGTTGTTTAAGGTCGACCTTCGATTTCGCGCGCCAAAGGTCCCCAGACATCGCGGAAGAAGGGGGCGATGTCAGATGCCTCCTGCGGGCCCACCAACACGTGCCAGCCGTCGCCCAGGGCGTCCTCCAACTCGCCGGAAATCACCGGCACATATCCGGGAATGATCACGGTGTGGTGGCTCACGCGTTCGGCGGCCTTCATCTGGCGGAGGGATTTGGCCACGCGGTCGCCCGAAAACTTGCCGGCGGACCAGGCGGTGAGCACGCTCAATCCTTCAGCATCCACCACGACCAGGTGACACGCTATGCCGGAAGACTCGGCCTCAGTCGAGACGATGAAGTAGGTCAGCGAAAAATTGGAGGTGACCAGCAGCGGCGACCGGTCGTTCGGCTCGCCGATCGCATACAGGCCGGGGTCCATTTGCAGCGGCTTTTGTGGGTCGGTGTAGATGTTCTGGCGCAGCGTCCAGAGAGGCAGCCAAGTCTCGCCGCCGGTATCGGTGAGCGCCACGAGCGACGCGAACTTGGTGATGCCGAGCACGCCTTTTTCGATTTCGCCCGCGCCCACGCGCAGGAAGACTGGATGGCCCAGGCCCGGATGAATGCGGTCGAGCGCGCCGCGGCGGATGGCGCTGAGACTGTGATGCAGCGAACGCGGGTCCGCGCCGGGCGGTTCGAGTAGGATATCGGCGACGCCCGCGCCGGCGGCCGCGCGCGCAGCATCAGCCAGCGAGGCCAGGTCCGGCGCACCCACCACCAGCGGAATCGCAAGCCGCGCAGCCAGCGCGGTGTAGCCCTGCAGGTTCGCGCCGGCGGGTGGAACCAACAGTGGGCGGTGATCTTTGATTCTCTCCGCGATGGCCGTCGCGCCTTCGAGCGTCGCCGCGAGAATGGCCACCGGAAAACCGCGCTCAGTGGCGGCGAGAGCGGCGGCAACGCTTTCCGCAGTTTCCACCACGGCGATGCCATCCACTTGAAAGGTCTCTCCGGCGCGCTCGATGCGGAGGACGCGCCAATGGTCCAGCTTGGCGTCGCGGGCGGCCGGCGTGAGTCCGGCGGGATCGAAGACCTGGAACAATCCGGGACGCCGCACGAAGGTCTTTTCGTGGCGGAAGTAGACCGTCTCTTCCCCAACGGTGATGGCTCGCTCGCCGCGGCCGATGGTGACGCCGCGAATGGGCGGCGCCGAGGCTGCGCCCAGCGCGGCCTTGGCCTCAGGCGAGGCGTCCGGACACTTCTCCAGCGCTTCCTTGCCCGCAGCCAGTTTCATGGCGAAAGTCAAGCAGGTAGGATACCCGCACTTTTTGCAGTTGGTATTGGGAAGGAGCTTGAAAATCTGCAAACCGGTTAACGGCATGAGGTACCTCCGCTGGTTTCGCGACCGTGTGATGGTGTACCTTCCCGGTGGACCATCCCGTCGGAACCCGAAAAACTATAGCCACGGATAAACACAGATGAACACGGATATAAAACCAAGGTCTTATCTCTGTTCATCGGTGTTCATCCTTGGCTCGGAATGAATTCTGTACCGCTCCCTGACGGTCGCGGCTCCGTTCGCCGAACCAGGAATCCAGTTGCCGGCGGATTCGCGCCAGCGCCTCGGGGTGGCGCAACACCACGACCTCGGCGCCGGCTTCGATCAGAGTCATGGCGGTAGCCACTTCCCAGTGGATGCCGCGTTCCCGCTGGCTGCCCCAAAGCGGCTCTTTATCGGCGGAGACTCTGGCCTCCTTGGCCTTCCACGCCTCTTCGCCCACCAGGCAAATGATGGGGCAGTTCAGCATGGCATCGCCGCCCAGAGCCGCCAGCCGGATTCTTTCCATCACCGAGTAGCTGTACTCCAATCCGTAGCCCAGGCCGCCGGTGAGCGGATCGATCAGCGCGCGATTCAAATCCACATTGCTATCCGACAGCAGGATATTGAGCTGCTTGGCCATGTTCACGTCAATGGGGGTCTCGCCCACCAGCACGTGTCCGTAAGCCACCGCGACGGCGGCCAGGGTTTTGTAATCCTCGTTGGTGGCCGAATGCAGCGCCAGCCCTTCGCCCCGGCAGTCTTCGGCCACGCGCGCCAGCACCGCGTTCTGTTTCTGGCCGGCGCCAGGGCCCTTCACGATCAGGGGCACACTCACCGCTTCGAGCACCGCGCCGAGATCGGCGGCGGCCTGCTCCGGGGAGCGGTTGCCCCGGTCCGCGTGGGTGCCGATCAAGTGGACCAGCAGAAGATCGGCGCCGAATTCGGTAACGGCACGCCGGGCGGCCTCGGCGGGCCGGCCCAGGACGCCTTCCCACGGCTGGCGGACGCTTTCCACCCAACGCACCGGGTCCACGTCGGTGATCTCCAACGCCAGGGGGGGCCGATGCGGAAATGCGGCTTCGAAGGTATGGAGCGGCAGACCGTTGCCGCCGCCCACGGCGACCGGCCGGCGAGTGCCCGCTCCCAACGTCACCTCGCGAAGCGCGCCTGCCCATTTCTTCGGCTTCAGGTCCAGACTCATGCTTGGGGCTCCTGTGGGCTTGCCGTGAAATCTCGCCGCGTTGATGTGACCCCAAGCGTTAACCTAAGACCATCTGGACGCGGAACGCCTAGCCTTTGCTCATTTCGAAAGCCCGGAATAATAGCCCACGGCGCAAGCCGTGGGTCCGCGGTACACGAATACAGCCCCGGAACGGGGCGTAAGAACTCTGCCGGCGTGAAAGCCTTTCGCCCCGTTCCGGGGCTTTCGAGCGGTCCCAGCGAGTCCCAAGGCTCACGCCTTGGGCTATTATCTTTCGCCCTCCGGGCTTGGTCGACTAGTGTTGCCCCGCCTGTGGGGCGGACCCCCGGGTCCGCGGCCGACGCCCTCGTCGGCCGGCTCGCGGTTGTCGGGAATCCGATACTGTCGTCGCAGCGGGACAAGGGCGTCCCGCGCGGACGGGCCCAGAGGGCACGCCGTCCGCCCCACTGCCTTCGGCGTGTTGATGGTTTCACGGCTGCCGGCATCAGACCATCTCGCCCATCTCCAGCGCGGGGTGCTCCACCGTCGCCAGGTATTCGATCAGCGGCTCCAATTCGGTGCACACGGTTTCGTCGGCGATCTTCTCATAGAAGCCCGGCCTGCCCAGTTCCTCGCAGCGCTGCCGCAGCCTGTCTCCCAGTTTTTGCTTGATGCGCGTGGTGGTCCACACCAGGCGCGCCAGGCCGCCATCGGCGCTGATGAATTTGCGCGAGAGTGCGTAGATGGTGCCGATGCCGATGAACCCCGGCGTCTGCTGCCCGCCTCCGGTCATCTCCGCCAGCGAGGAGAACGTCATGCCGACGGGCGTCTCGCCCGCGTATTCGCGATCCACGATCATGATGCCGCCGGTGCCCGGCAGAATGCACGCGATGCACTCGAAGCAGCCGCACGAGGTCATCGGGTCGGTGATCATCGAATAGGCGGAGAATCGCTCGAACACGCCGTTGGAGGCGTTGCGGATGAAATCGTTGATGCCTCTCCACTGGCCGAGCACCGTGTCCACCGAATCGCCCTTGCGCACCGGCAGATTGCCGCCGTGCGGGTTGATTTCGTACGCCGCTTTGCCATCCAGCCAGTTGTATGCGCCGCACAGGCCCAACCGCTCGGGAGTGATGATGCAGACGTGGTTGGGCGCGTAGCTCTGGCACAGCGCGCAGGAATAAAAGATGTCGACACGCTCATCCGTCAGCGCGCCCATGCGCTCATCGCGCGATTGATAGGCGGCAGCGGCAGTGGGATAAAGTTCCTCCACGCCGGCGGATTCGGTGACGAGGGTGACCTGCACTTTGTCGACGATGGCCGGGAAATCGTTCCTGAGCTTGTGCAGCAGCACCGTCCCCAGGTGCTCGATGCGGAAGCCGGCGTCGCGCGCTTTTTTCGAAATGCGCAGCCAGACCGTATCGCGCTGGCCCAGGTGCATCACGCCCATCGGCTCGGATAGGAACGAATGGATGTGCCGCTCGAGGATGGATTCGAACTCGAGCTGCATCTTGCGGCCGGCCACTTCGACGAAGATGGCGAGCGGCAGGCGCGCGCCCTCGGCGACGCCGCCGATCTCCGGCCCAACCACGCGAATCAGCCCGTCCTGCACCTGGTCCATGGGGCGGCTGGAGAGGTATTCGAAACAGCGCGTATACTTGCCGCCGAATTCGATGGCGACCTCTTCCTTGCGCACGCGCTCGCCTTCGAACGCGGGGCCGTGCCGGACCGGAATGGGGATCTCGACGGTGTGGATTTTGACGCCGCGCACTTCCACCGCGCGCGCCGGCATGTCGCGGTGAGCCACGTTCGAGACCACGTGCTCGTAAGTGCAGATGCCGCTGGGCAGGATTTCCGGAATATCGGTATCGGCGATCACCGGAAAGCCGAAATTGATGGCACCGGCGGCGGTCGCGTATTTCTCGTCGTCCACTTCGCCCAGCGCCAGCACGAATGCGAACACGCGGCGCTGGTTGTAGAGCAGGATCTCGCGGGTTTCCTCGAGCCCGCCCGGCTTGAGGCCGCCGAAAGTGAACGCAGCGCGGCAAGCGAAGCCGAGCGCGTGCACGATGGACGACGTGTCCGGCCCATAAGGAACCAGGAACGTCTCCCAGTTCATCTGCACGCCGCGCCGGTTGAGCTGGGCGGCCATGGTTTCGCCCGCGCAATTGGCGCCCATGAAGACCAGCAGGTTGCGCTCTTGCAAATCGCGCGCCAGTTGCTCGGCGGTTTCGTCATCGGGCAGCGCACCCACGCAGGCCGCGAATCCGGGCATGCGGCCATCCACCAGCTTGATGCCTTGTTCGCGCAGGATGCCATCGGTGGTGGGACCCAGCCAGTAATCGAATTCGAGTGGGATGCCGCGCAACGGCTTGAGCGCCTCAATGGCCTCCTGCGCCACCAGGGTGGCCGCGCCGGCATCGAGAGCGCCGCCCAGATAGGGAAGCCAAAGCTTTTCGGTGGGTTCGGCGGGAAGCCACGAGCGGGCGGCGCCGAGCGCTTCTTCCAGTTCGCCGAGTTTCTCCGCCCGCTTTCCGGTCAGCGCGAGGATGATGGGCAGAGCATAAGCGGTGGATGGAAACCCGACGGCGGTATCGCGGTTATGGCTGCCGAGCACTTCGGCCAGCATCGTCTCCGCCCGCCGCACCGCAGCGTGGCCGCCGCGAATCGCCGCCGATGCAATGATCCTGGACATCAGTTCACTCCCTCGATGTGGGGCAGGCGCCTCCGCCTGCCAACTCGCGATATTCGCGATAGTAGCCGCCGGCGCCAGCGATGTCGCCGTAGAGCAGCGCTCCGGCCAGGCGTCCATCGCGGTAAACCAGCTTTCGATACGCGCCGTTGCGGTTGACGGGGATTTCAGTGCGAGCGCCGTCCAGCCGTTCGGGCCGAACCTCGCCGACCGAGATGATCGATTCGCCGAAGAACCGCGAGGCGTTCATGCGCAGCGCGCCGGCCGATGCCCGCTCAATGCCCACCGCGGTACTTGCGGCCGCGCGGCCCATTTCATACGCCACCGGCCAGATGCCGCTGAGCGAGAGGCGGCCGGTCAGCGGATCGGGCGCCTCCGCGCAATCCCCGGCGGCGAAGATTCCCGGCAGGCTGGTCCGTCCGCAAAGATCCACCGAGATCCCGCGGCCGATCCGAATGCCCGTTCCGCGCAGCCATTCCACGTTGGGCACGATGCCCTTGGCCACCAGAACCAGGTCCGCCGGCAGCAGTTCGCCGTTATCCAGGCGAACCGCTTCCACGCGCGTGCCGCCCACCACTTCCACCGCATCGCGGCCGGTGCGGACATCCACACCGTGCGCGCGGAACAGATCCGCCAGACGGCGGCCGGCTTCCGCATCCACCATCTGCGAAAGCAAATGCGGAGAAGCCGCCACCACCGTCACGCGCAGTCCGCGCTCGAGAAAAGCCTCGCACGCTTGCAGGCCCACGTTGCCGCCGCCCAGCACCACCGCGTGCGGCGTGACAGGTGCTTTGCCGCACCAGTCCGAAATCGCTTCCAGGTCTTCGGCATCGCGCAGCGCGAACACGCCCGCCAGATTCGCACCGGGAATGGAAAGCCCAGCCGCGCGCGCACCCGTCGCAATAATGAGGCGCTCGAATCCCAGTTCGTCGCCGTCATCGAGCATCAGCCCTCCCGCATCGGGATCGAGACTCACCGCCTTGCGCCCGCCGAGCACATGCACGCCCAGCTCGTGTTCCAGATAATCGCGACCGCGCCAATCGGTCTGCTGCGGCGTGAGGCGGCCCGCCAGCGCGTAGGAGAGCAGCGGCCGGGAATACGGCGACGAATCGGCGGTGACCAGCGTGATGGAGCACGCCGGCGCGTGCTCGCGCGCGGACTCGCAGGCGGCGATCCCGGCGGCGGACGATCCAACCACCAGCACGTGCCCTTCGAAATCGCTGCGCACGCGCTCATCGGGCGGCGTGTGCGCTCCGAGCGCGCCGGTGGGGCACGCCTCCACGCAGGCCGGCGTGGCGCGGCCTTCGCAAACGTCGCAGCGCACCACGCGGCCCCGCGCCGGATCCGGACGAATGCCAAAGGGGCACACCATCAGGCACATGTAGCAGCCGACGCAGCGGGCATCGTCCAATATCACGCGGCCGGTGGCCGGGTCGCGGCGGAGTGCGCCGCTCTTGCAGGCAAAGGCGCAAAGCGGTTCCAGGCACTGTTCGCAGCGCAGCGATTCGAGGCCATCGGCGCCGGCAGCCAGCGTCACGCGACGCGTGGGCGGAAACCCCTCAGCGATGGCGGCTTCGAGCTCCGCTGTGGCATCCTCAGGAGCGCGACCAGGGGGTCGCGCGCGGACGAGGGCGTCCGCCCCACTTTGGGCGCTCGCCGAATGCGCGACCGAGCAGGCCAGCTCGCAACTGCGGCAGGCCAGGCAACGATCGCGATCGAAAACCAAAACGGGCCGCATCATTCCTCCGGAGGCCGCAACTGGCTCCGCTCCTGAGCCTTGCCGCAGCCGAGCGAAGCGAGGCCGGCCGGCGGGACGAACGTGGAAAGCGCCCGGAACGAGCCCGGCGCGTTCGAGCGCACGCCGTCCTGGTACATCATGGGCGCCAGGTTCAGCGCCTTTCGCTTGCCGTCGAGGTGCGCCAGAATCCCCTGCGCGGCCTCTTCAATATCGTTGGTGAAAAGGAACCGGCCGCCGGTTTCCCGCTCGACGTCGTGCTCCAGGTACTGGCGCACCACGCGGCTGCCAGCCACGCGCGGCGCCGGCGTGAACGCGG
>JBELAO010000047.1:0-41216 GCA_049508735.1 Bryobacteraceae bacterium
TGTACCGTGTGAGGCAGTGGGGCAGGTCCCCGACCTGCCAACTGGGGCAAAGCCCGGCCGGCACGCCCTAATTCACAGCAACCCCGCCAGCCGCAGCGCCTTCTTAGCCGTGGTGCTCAGCGGAATCTCGCTGGCCTCGCGCGGCGCCAGCCATTGAAAGCGAGCGCCGGCAGGCATACGATTGGGCGCGCGCGCAGTCCTCACCGTGAAGGTGTAGTAGTGATGCGTGATGGTGTGCCGAAACCGGCCGATGGCCGCGCCATCACGGGCACTGGGCAGATTCTCCGGCGCGGGCAAGTCCCAGAAGCCCGGCATGCGGCGCTCCGTGGCCGGGCGCTGGCGCAGCAAAACACGGCCCCCGCGGCGCACCAGCAGCAGCACGGCTTCGATGCGCTCCGGCTGGACACGCCCAAGCTTCACCGGCAACTGGTCCACCGTTCCCGCTGGAAGCGCCTGGCATTGGCCGCGCAAAGGACATTCGACGCACAACGGGCGCCGCGGCAGGCAGACCGTGGCGCCCAGTTCCATCAGCGCCTGGTTGAACGCCCCCGGCTGTTTCGGGTCGAGCCAGCTTTCGGCCACCGCGCGGAAGCGCTCGCGAGTTTTGGGCGATCGAATATCTCCCGCATCGTTCTCCATGCGGGCGACTACACGCAGCACGTTGCCGTCCAGCACGGCGCGCGGTTCGCCGAAAGCAATGCTCGCGACTGCCGCGGCGGTGTAGTCGCCGATGCCCGCCAACTCGCGCAACTCATCATACTGGCGCGGGAATGCGCCGCGCGCGGCAATCTGCCGTGCGGCGCGGAGCAGGTTGCGCGCGCGCGAATAATAGCCAAGACCGCTCCACCGCGCGAGCACTTCCGGTTCCCCCGCACCGGCGAGCGCCTCCACACTGGGGAAGCGCGCGAGGAAACTACGGTAATAAGGAACCACCGCCGCGGCGCGAGTCTGCTGCAGCATGATTTCGGAAACCCAGATGCGGTATGGATCTCCGGTGCGCCGCCAGGGCAGGTCGCGATGCCCCTGGGCATACCACTCAGCAAGGAGGCTGGAAACGCGGCGTTTCACTCGATGACGCGCAGCCACTCGGCAACCACGGCGAAATCTTCGGGTCCCGCATCCCAGGCTTCGAATTCCGGATTGAGCGGCTCCAGCCGGATCCGTTCGTGCCGCCATTGGTTTTCGCCGGTCGAGACCTTGCGGCTGGTGTATTTCTTCACCGTGTAGCGGGCCGTCTCGTCAAGCGCGCCGAAGCGCTGAATCAGCAGAATCTTGTTCTGCCGCGAACCCACCGGATGCAGCCGGAACAGGTTGAGGCTGCCATCCGGGATGCGCGGCTCCATCGACCGTCCCACCACGTGGGCCACGAACAGATCGGGCGTCAGCCGCACGTCCGCCGGCGCGGGCACCCAGTCTTCTTCCAACGATTCCATTTCCTCGCCCAGCCGCCCGGCGGCCGCGCGCAGGCTATAAAGAGGAAGGTGGGTCGAGAAGCGTTCAATGGCGACCGGTTCGACGTGTTCGCCGTACAGCCGCTCGATCACGCGCGAAAACGCATCCACCACGACCACCTGCCGCTCGCTCACGCGTAGCGCGTTCGAAAGCGAATCCTCGAGCGACGCGAGGCACGCCTCGGCCCCCACTTCGGCCAGCTTGTCGCGGAGATCGGTTTCCAGCGCTTCCAATACTTCGGCATCTTCGGGAGCGGCGAGGTCGTCGTACCGCGCGCGCAGCTTCACCCAGCCGCGATCGGTAGCAGGGTCGATCAAAATGACGCCAATCGCGCGCGGCGCCTCGCCGGGCAAAACCGCTTCCAGAAGCACGTAGGTGCCTGGGCGATTGCCCGTAATGGAAACCACGCTGGCTGGCATTCCGCTCTTCTTTCTATTCTACTTATCGGCAGCAACTTTGTCTTAAAGAGAACGGATCGATGCTGTGAAAGAAGGCTAGCCACAGCCCCAAGGTGCTTTGCCGGAGTTTTTCGGCAACCTGCTAACGGGGGTTTCGCCCGCGCGGATGCGGGCGTTACATTTGACCGGCTCCGATTCCTTTTGGCGTCCGGCAAGTGCATAATTAGATCAATTGCGCTTGGAGGCAGTATGGACATTCGAATCGGTGCATTGGCGGTCGCGATGCTGGCCGGGATGGCGGAGGCCCAGCCGGGGCAGGTGACGATCCCTCTTCAGTCAACCCAGAGTGACAGGACGTTCTTTTTCTCGGGCGAAGTAAGGCTCGACGATGCATCCCCGCCTCCCGAGCCGGTTGCCATTTATCGCGTGTGCAACGGCCTATCGCGGTTCGAAACCTCGACCGACTCGAAGGGGCATTTCGGTTTTCAGGTGAATGCCGGCTCGAATGACACGATGCAAAGCGATGCCTCTCAAAACACCGCGGCTCCCGCGGGCGTCACGAAGCCCATCGCCGCCGGGAGTCAGGATCTGATGCCGGTGCTTGCCAAGCTACGCAACTGCGAACTGCAGGCCGTGCTGGCCGGGTATCGGTCGGAGCTGGTCAGCATCGCCATGAAGAGCCGTTCCGACGATGGCCGCCTGGGCATCATCACGCTGCATCCGCTGTCGCGTGCCAGCGTCTTGACCGTGAGCGCGACTACACTGGATGCCCCGGCGAACGCCCGGAAGGCCTATGACCGCGGAATCGACGCGATGGCAAAACAGAAGTGGCAGGCTGCGTCGGAGGAATTCACCAAAGCGGTGCAGGCGTACCCGAAGTTCGCCATCGCCTGGTACCAGCTTGGGCTGTTACGCCAGAAGGGCAACGACATGGCCGGAGCCGGCGACGCCTGGAAGCAGGCGCTGGCGAGCGATCCCAAGTACATCAGGCCGTATGAGAACCTGACCGCGCTGGCCGACCATAGCCAGGATTGGATGTCCTCCGAAGCGTATTCCCGGGCTTGGATTCAGCTCGACCCAGATGACTTTCCAGGGGCATACCTGTACAATGCGGTTGCCAACGCGAGGCTGAATCACGCGGAGGTCGCCGAGACAGCGGCGCGCGCCGGCTTAAGAATCGACAAGGAACACAAGATTCCGAGGCTCGATGTTGTGCTGGCGTTGATTTTGATGGGGAAGAATCAGAATGTCGAAGCGGCCAAGTACTTGCGAGAGTATCTGGCGCTAGCGCCCAATGCGAACGACGCAGCCGCGGTGCGGCAGCAGGTGAGCCAGTTGGAGGCGGCGGCCGCGGCGCGGCCGTAGTGCCAAAGAAAGAAAATTTCGAGATGTTGGCCCGATAGAACAGACGATCGGTCCTTGTCGTCTGTCGCGCCTCGGCAGGGGGCACGACGCTTGACTGCTCGCCCCACGAGCGGCGGCTTTACTTGCTTCCGCGGAACGTGATGCCCAGTTCGCGCAACTGGCGCTCGGGCACCGGCGCGGGTGCGTCGCACATCAAGTCGGTTCCACGCGCGGTCTTGGGGAACGGGATGACATCGCGGATGGACGTCTCGCCAGCCAGAATCATCACCAGGCGGTCGAGACCCAGAGCGATGCCGCCGTGCGGCGGTGCGCCATATTCGAGCGCGTCCAACAGGAAGCCGAAGCGGCGCCGAGCTTCCTCGTCGCTGAAGCCCAACGCGGCGAACACTTTCGTCTGCACGTCGCGGCGATGGATACGAATCGAGCCGGAGCCGAGCTCGGTGCCGTTCAACACCACGTCGTAGGACTTGGCGCGGCAGCGCGCCGGATCGGAGACCAGCTTGTCGAGGTCCTCATCGTGCACCGAAGTGAAAGGATGGTGCGCGGCGTTCCAGCGGTTCTCTTCCTCGTCCCACTCGAACATGGGAAAATCGACCACCCAGAGGAATTTGAAGTTCTTCGGGTCGAGCAGCTTGTGACGGTCGTTGAACTTCTGGGCGCAAAACAGGCGCAGTTGGCCGCAGGCCTGGTAGACGGTGCGCTCGGGGAGCTGGCCTTTCGGCTCGCCGGCCCAGGTGGCCAGCACCAGCAGATCGTTCTCCCGCGCTCCCGTGCGCTCGCGCACTTGCGCCATGGGCGCGGGGAAGTCGCGTTCCAGGCGCTTGAAATCGTCATAGACCCGCAGGCCGAGCTGATTCCCAAAGGCTTTCAGCTCGTCGCGCTCCTTGCGGCTGGCGGGACCGGTAGCGGGGATGTGGATGGCGACTAGCGGTAAGCCATTGGCGGCCAGTTCCGGGGCCAGGTCCTCGACGGGGTGCATGGGCGGGATGCGGCAATCGGGCTTGTCGCTGCCGTAACTACGCATGGCTTCCGCGTGGGTGATACGCGGGAACGGCGTCGCGATCTCGAATCCCGCCACGGCGCAGGCGTTCTTCAGCATGGGCTCGATCACCTCGAAAATGCGCTCCTGCTGGGGGAACGACATCTCGAGATCGATCTGGGTGAACTCCGGCTGGCGGTCGGCGCGCAGGTCTTCGTCGCGGAAGCAGCGCACGATCTGAAAATACTTTTCGTAGCCGCCCACCATCAGAAGCTGCTTGAAGATCTGCGGCGATTGCGGCAACGCGTAGAACGCGCCGGGCTGCACGCGGCTGGGCACCAGGTAATCGCGCGCGCCCTCCGGCGTGGAGCGGGTCATGAAGGGCGTTTCGATTTCGAGAAACCCGGCCGAGTTCAGAAACTCGCGGATGGCGAAGGCAATTTTCGAGCGCAGTATGATGTTGCGCTGCATGCGGGGCCGTCGCAAATCGACGAAGCGATACTTGAGGCGGGCGTCCTCGGCGACGTCTACCTGCTCTTCCATGGGGAAGGGCGGCGTGCGGGATTCGTTCAGCAGCCAGATGGCGGTAGCCACGATTTCGATTTCACCGGTGGGCAGGTTCGGGTTCACCGCGGCTGGGCCGCGTAGCGTCACTTTGCCTTCCACGGCGATCACGTACTCCGGGCGCACCTGTTCGGCGCGGCTGTGCACTTGCGGTCCGACGTCCTCATGAAAGACGACCTGGGTGATGCCATCGCGGTCGCGCAAGTCGACGAAGATGACGCCGCCATGATCGCGGCGCCGGTGCACCCAGCCCATCAGGACCACGGTCTTGCCTTCGTCGGCTGCGCGCAACGCTCCGCAGTAATGCGTGCGGCGAAGGTCGCCCAAAAAATCCAGTGTTACGGAAGTTTCCATATTCGACTCAATTCCGCGCGGCGGCGAGCTTGCCGGCGATCTCGTCGCGCGTTACTTCTTCCTGCCGGCCGCTGGCCATTTCCTTCAGCGCGTAACGCCCGGCGTTGATTTCGTTCTCTCCCACAATCAGGGTAAAGCTGGCGCCCAGCTTGTTGGCCAACTCGAGAATGCGTTTGAGCTTGCCCTCGGCGATTTCGACGGATGCGCCACCGCGCCGCAGTTCCCGCGCCAGCAGCGCGGCGTGGCGCAGCGCCGGTTCGCCGAGCGGGGCAATGCACAGATCGAGCGCGCTCGATTCCCGGTCCGCCACGCTCATCACCAGCCGGTCTTCGCCGATGGAGAAGCCGATGCCGGGCGAATGCACCTTCGAGCCGAGCGATTCGGCCAGGCCATCATAGCGCCCGCCGCCCAGTACCGAATTCTGCGCGCCCAACGCGCCATGCACCACCTCGAAAGTGGTTCGCATGTAGTAATCCAGGCCGCGCACCATGCGCGGGCGGACGGTATACGCGAGGCCGCGGTCATCCAGGTATCGTTTCACCGCATCGAAATGGACGCGGCAGGGCTCGCACAGGTGATCGAGGATGCTAGGCAGCTTGTCGATGATGGGCTGATCGGCTGCCACTTTGCAATCGAGCACGCGCAGCGGATTGGTCGCCGCGCGGCGCTGGCAATCGCCGCACAGGCTGGCCGCCACCGGCTCCAGCGCGGCACGCAGCATTTCGACATACTGCGGCCGGCAATTGTGATCGCCCACCGAGTTGATCAGCAACTCGGAGCCGGCCAGGCCGGCGCGCGCGAGGATCTCGATCACCATCTCGATCACTTCCGCATCCACCGCGGGCGATTCCGAGCCGATGGCCTCGGCGCCGATTTGATAGAACTGCCGGTAACGCCCCGCTTGCGGACGCTCGCGCCGGAACATGGGGCCGATGTAGTAGAACTTCTGCACGCCCGGCCGCTGGTCCAGCCGGTGCTCGATATAGGCGCGAATCACCGAGGCCGTGTTTTCCGGGCGCAGCGTGAGCGAAGATCCGTGGTCGTCGAAGGTGTACATCTCCTTGTTGACGATATCGGTGTCGGCGCCCACCCCGCGCGCGAACAACTGCGTTTCTTCGAGGATGGGCGTGCGGATTTCGCCATAGTTGTAAGCGCGAAAAACGGCCCTGGCCTCGCGCTCCACGGCATTCCAGTTTTCCGTGAATGGGGGCAGTAAGTCCCTGGTTCCTTTGACGGCTTTGATCAAGGTAGTTGGAAAAACCATGCTAGCATGGCGCGGCGCGTGCACCATTGGCAGGGCGGGCAACGGGCGCACGACGCAGAGAATGGCGAAGCTCTCCATCGCCATTCTCTGCGTCGTGCACCCGGGACAAGACCGGGTCTGGAATGTCCCTTGGGCGTGTGGCAAAATGAAGACTAGGGTCGGATGCTAGAAACAGGTTTTTTCAGGACTCCCCGTTGGAGAACTCCGGCCGGCGGTTTGCGCGTGCGGTGGGCGCCGCGCTGGCTGCTCGCCGCTGCACTGTCTCTCGCCGCGGGGGTACTGGTCCAGCATGTCGCCGCGAAACGCGCCTCATTCGGCGCTGCCGCGGCTGGCTCTCAGGATGCGTCCGGTCCAAGCATCGTGGTGGACGCTCCGGTCGCTGGGACCGTCTACCCCCCCGATCTTGCGCCACCCACCTTCCTCTGGCGCGATCAAAACGAGCGAGCCAAGCTCTGGCGCGTCGAAATCTCATTCGGGCACGGCGTCCCACCGCTACGCGTTAACGTGAAGGGCGAGCGCCTCCAGGTCGGAGAAATCGACCAGCAGTGCGTCGCGCCGAACAACGAACTCCCGAAGCTCACTCCGAATGAGGCCGCGGGCCATTCGTGGAAGCCGGATCCCGGAACGTGGGCGGACATTACCAGGCAATCGGCGGGTCGCCCCGCCACGCTGACTGTCGTGGGGCTCGAGAATGAGAACTCCGCCCAGCCGGTTTCGCAAGGCCAGTCCACTTTTGAAACCTCGAAGGAACCCGTAGGCGCACCTATTTTTTTCCGCGACGTGCCGTTGATCCCCAGCGTCGGCGAGAAGGGCGTGATCAGCCCGCTGCCCAGAGGCGCACTCGGCTACGTCAAGTGGGAGCTGCGCAACGTCGGAGAGAACAAGAGCAAGGTCCTCATGGGCGACCTTCCCACCTGCGCCAATTGCCATTCCTTCTCGCGCGATGGGAAGGAGATGGGCCTGGACGTCGATGGTCCGCAAAACGATAAGGGGCTCTACGCGCTGGTTCCGCTCCAAAAGGTGACCGCGATCCGCAACCAGGACGTGATCAAGTGGAGTTCCTACCTGCCCTTCCTAAAGAGCGTGAACATCCGCGTATCCTTCATGTCGCAGGTCTCGCCCAACGGCCGTTACGTCGTGAACATGATCAACGATCCCGGCGCCGACAAGCATTCCCCACCCGGCATGCGGCCGCAGGAACGCATTTACGTCGCCAATTTCAAGGATTTCCGCTTTGGGCAGGTGTTCTATCCGACGCGCGGCGTGCTCGCCTGGTACGACCGCGAAACCAAGGAGTTCCACACCCTGCCGGGGGCTAACGATCCTCACTATGTTCAGTGCGGCGCCTTCTGGAGTCCCGACGGCAAGTACCTCATCTTCTCGCGCGCCGAGGCGAAGGAGCCTTTCCCCGAGGGCTCGACCGTGGCGCAGTTCGCCAACGATCCGAACGAGACGCAGATTCACTACGACCTTTATCGCATCCCCTTCAACGAAGGGCGCGGCGGAGTTGCCGAGCCCGTCGCCGGCGCTTCCCAGAACGGTTTCAGCAACAGTTTTCCCAAAGTCACGCCGGATGGCCGCTGGATCGTTTTCGTCCAGGCCCGCAATGGCCTGCTGATGCGCCCCGACAGCCGCCTCTTTATCGTGCCCTTCAAGGGCGGCCAGGCGCGCCTGATGAAGTGCAACACGCCGCTGATGAACTCCTGGCACAGCTTCTCACCCAACGGCCGCTGGATGGTGTTCTCCTCGAAGGCCCGCTCGCCGTACACCCAGATGTACCTCACGCACATCGACAAGGACGGCAACGACACTCCGCCGGTCCTGATCGAGAATGCGACCGCTGCCAATCGCGCCGTCAACATCCCCGAGTTCGTCAACGTTCCGGCGGACGGCTTCGAGAAAATCGACCACCCCGCCACCGACTACTACCGCGTCTTCGACCGCGCCTGGGATCTGGCCGAGAGCAAGCGCTATGCCGACGCTATCCCCGAATGGCGCAAGGCGATTGAACTGAATGCCGAGGAGGCGCGCCCGCACCTCCAGCTCGGCCTTGCCCTGGGCGAGCTGGGGAAGGTCGATGACGAGATCGCCGAGTATCGCCAGGCCATCCGGCTGGATGCCAATTCCGCCCAGACCTACACCAATCTCGCGATCGCGCTGCAAGGCCAGGGAAAATTCGATGAGGCGATCGATGCCTATCGCAAGTCCCTCGAGTTGGAGCCGCACAACGGCAAGGCGCGCAGCAATCTGGCCGTCGCGCTGCTCGAAGACGGCCATACCGACGAAGGCATCGAACTGTGCCGGGCGGCTCTGGCCGACGACCCGCAGGATGGCGACGCCCACAACGCCCTCGCTATCGTGCTGGCTCGCCAGGGCGCGCTGGGAGAAGCCATCGTTCACCTCGAAGCCGCCGTCACCATCGCGCCCAGCTCGGCGGACTATCATTTCAATTACGGCCGCGTTCTGGCCGCGGCGCGCCGGTTCGGCGATGCGATTCCGCAGTTGAAAGCCGCCGCGGACTTGACGGGCTGGCGTGAGCCCGCGATTCTCGATCTGCTTGCCGCGGCGTACGGCGAAACGCGCCAGTTTCACGAGGCCGCCGACGTCGCCCGCCGCGCGTTGGCCCAGGCGCAGCGGCAGAACAACCGCGACCTCGTCCAGGAGCTGACCGGTATGGTCGCCTACTTCGAGGCCGAGGCCGCCAAGTAGACTCCCGCGCTCATCGCCGAATCGCCGGAGATTACGGCAGCGCGGCCGGCGGCTCAACGTCCGGGGCGCGGGTGACGCGCGTGAATCCCTCGGCGGTTGTCGGCGCTGTCAGCCGCTCCTGCATCTTGGCGAGAGCCTCGGCCGGGACCACGCGCGCGCGGCGGGCATTGCGCTCGCGGCACACCTCGAGCGGCGCATCGAAGAACAGCGCCTCCACTTCGCAGCCGTAAGCTGCCCCGATGGCGATGTAGGGGCGCCGTTCCTGCGGCGTCAGGTTCGTGGCGTCGATGTAAGTCACCGGACGCGCCAGGGCCAGCCGCTGCCGCAGCAGGTACCGCATCGTTTCGAACACGCGGTCGTGAATGGTCTGGTCGCTTTCGTCGTCGGCCAGCCATTGGCGGATCCGATCGGAAGATAAGCCAACCACGCCCAACCGCTCCAGGTAAGTCGACTTGCCCGAACCGGGCAGGCCCACCAGCACCACGATGCGCATCAGTGTCCAGCATAACCCGGCTGCGGCACAAAACACCGGCGGCAAAAGACCGCCGGCGCTACCGTCGCTCGAGTTTCTTGGTAACGCCGGCGGTCTTTGCCGCCGGTGTTTGGCTAGCTCGCCCCGCTTGACTTTGCTAATCAATTAGTACTATTCATTTAGCATGTCTGCCCGATGGACGATTCTGCTCGCCTGTCTTGCGCTGGCCGGCGCCGCCGCCGAGGAGCCCGCGGCTGGCATCCAGTCCCTGATCGACTCTGGCGATTCGAGCTACATGCTGGGCGACTACGACGCCGCGCGCCAGTCGTTCGACGCGGCGTGGGGAATTGCCGATCACGCCGCCGCCACCGATCCCGCCCGCTACGACGTCCTCAAACGCCTCGCGCGCGTTTCGGCTGCCTCCGGCGATCTCGCGGCGGCCGGCCGCTACTTCGACCAGGCCATCGCGTGGCGCGAGAGCACGTTCGGCCCGGACGATCCCAAACTCCCCGCCGACCTGCTGGAATCCTTCGCCGTCTGCCGCAACGCGAAGGATTACGATCGCGCCATGGTGCTGCTGCGGCGCGTGCTTTCGCTCGATCTCGCGGCCGCAGGTCCGGACTCGAAACCCGTCGCCGACGATTACAGCCGCATGGCGCAACTCTACATGGACCAGAAGATGTCGGATTCCGCTGTCGGCCCGCTCAACCTGGCGCTCAGCATCCGCATCAAGCTGGCCGGCCCCATGGACCCTTCGCTGGTGCCGGATTTCGACCGTCTGGCGGAAGCCTACGTCGCCTTGCGGCAGTATGACAACGCCGAGTACATTTTCCGCCGCGCGCTGGTGATTCGCGAAAGCGTCTATGGCAAAGTGAATGCCGATCTGATCGCCACCGTCGACGGTTTGGCCTACGCCTGTTTCGGCCAGCAGAAATACGACGAGGCCGAGCCGCTCTATCGCCGCCTGATCGATCTGTGGGTCTTTTCCGTGGGTGACAAGCACCCGATGGTCGCCATTGCGCTCGACAAGGTCGCCATCTTTTACAATGAGCAGAAAAAATACGATCAGGCCAAGCAAGCCGTGGATCGCGCCAACTCGATCCGCGCTCGCTCGCTGGCCACAGGTCTTGAGGTCGAGGCCAACTGGCAGTGGGAGCAAGGCAACGCCGCTCCCACCAAAGCGCTGCTCGACCGCGCTCTCAAAACCCTCGAGCCGCCCGACCCGGTCTACGACGATCTCCACAAAGAGGTCGAGGCGATGCTGCACGGCCTGCACCAACAGCTCGCCAAACCCGCCGAAAAGAAAAAGTAAACCCGAAAGAAAATGCCCCGCCCCCGTGGCGCGGGCTGTCAAGCCTGCTGAGTCGAGATTCGTCTCGACTCTTCTTTGTCACCATTGCAATGAAACCCGCGTGATAAGAAGCCGGACGCCGCGCGTCTCGCCCCCTACACGTACACTCTTCTCACCCGCGCGCTGATGCTGCACAGAATGTTGTAAGAGATGGTGCCGGCGACGCGGGCGATCTGCTGCGCGTCCAGCCGCGCGTCGCCTTCCTGGCCCAGCAGCGTCACTTCGTCGCCAGGGCCCAGGGCGCTCGAGTGGCTGAGATCGATGGTGGTGAGGTCCATCGAAATCGTACCCAGGATGGGCGTGAGCTTGCCGCCGGCGATCACCTGGCCACGGTTCGACAGCCGGTGGAAGATGCCATCGGCGTAGCCCGCGCCGAGCACGCCGATCCGCATCGCCCGCGGCGTGCGGAACGTGCCGCCGTAACCGACCAGCGCGCCCTCCGGCAAATCCTTGACCGCCAGCAGCCTGGCTTTCCAGGTGAGCGCGGGCCGCACATCGAGACGCTGCGCCGGCGCTTCCCCGCGCGCCGGAGAAACGTAGCCGTAAAGCGCATGGCCGGCGCGCACCAGGTTGTAGCCGGAGTTGGCGCGGCCATAGGCGATCGCGTTCGTACTCGATGTGTGCAGGCGCAGGCCTCGGTAGCCGGCGCGCTCGATGGCATCGGCGACTCGCTCGAAGTAAGCCAGTTGATCAGCGGTCTGCGTGCTGGTGTAATCGGCCGCCGAGGCGAAGTGCGTCATCAGCCCTTCCAGTTGCGCGTGCCCGGTTGCGGCGAGAGCCGCCACGATCTCCGCCGCCGGTGCTCGCGTGCCCAACCGGCCCATCCCGGAATCGATCTTGAGGTGATAGCGCACCGGTTTTCCGGCCGCGGTGGCAAGCCGGTCGAGATCGCGCATCTGCGCGAGCGAATGCACCGCCGGCGTCAGATCGTGCTCGATCAGCGCCGCCTCTTCGAACGGCAGATACCCGCCCATCACCAGAATCCGCGGCGCAGTCACCCCTGCCGCGCGCAGAGTCGCGCCTTCATCCACTGAGCTGACCGCCAGCCAGCGCGCGCCCTCGCCGACCAGCACCCGCGCGACCTCGATGGCGCCGTGGCCGTACGCATCGGCCTTCACCACGCCCAGCACTTCAACCCCCGCCCCAACCACCGAGCGGACGTTGCGATAATTGCGCGCGATCTGCTCGCGCGACACCAGTACGAAAGAACGAAATGGAACCGCCACTAATCCCATTCTAACGGCGCATGGTAGGGCACGAATTAGCTTGCCAACGCCCGCTTGCGGGCGCAGTCGTTTCACTGCTTTCAGTGACTTCAGAGGAAACGCTCGGTCCAGTCCTTACGTAGCGAGGGCGCGCATGCCCGTCCCGCCGCTTCACACCGCCAGCTTCTCGTACCGCGCCGTGACGTAATCCCAGTTGATCACGTTCGGGATGGCCTTCAGATACTCGGCTCGCCGGTTCTGGTATTTGAGGTAGTAGGCGTGTTCCCAGACATCCACGGCGAGCAGCGGACGCCGCGCAGCCAGTAGCGGGCTATCCTGATTGGCGGCCGGATCGAGCGAAAGCTTGTTGGCGGCATCGAGCGAAAGCCATGCCCAGCCGCTTCCGAACACGCCCAGCGCGGTGGCTTGCAGCTTGGTGAGGAAGCCATCCACGCCGCCGAACGCCTGATCGAGCGCGGCCGCCAGGCGCCCACCCGGTTTGCCGCCCTTGCCCGCCGGAGCCAGCACTTCCCAAAGCAGCGAGTGGTTGGCGTGTCCGCCGCCCTGGTTGCGCACTGCCGTGCGAACCGCGGCCGGCAGCGCGTCCAGCCGCTGCAAAAGCTCGTCCACGGTCATCCCGGATAGCGCCGGCTCACCGGCGACGACTTTGTTCAGGTTATCGACATACGTCTGATGATGCTTGTCGTGGTGGATCTGCATGGTCTGCGCGTCAATGTACGGTTCCAGCGCGTCGTACGCGTACGGCAGCTTCGGCAGAGTGAATGGCGGATTGGCCGGCGGAGCCGCAGCGATGGCGGCGCCCGCCGTCGCCAGTTCCAACAGCGCTCTTCGAGTCAGCATGAATTGCCTCCTGAGTGAGTCTATCATCGGCGCCGGCAGGGCACGCTTTTAGCTGGCCCAACACCCCCGTGGGGCAGGTCCCCGACCTGCCACCGCGAGAGCGCATGTTTTCCCCGGATCATCCCCGCCGGGCCGCGCTCGGCTGATAGGCGATGGCGTCAATCTCCACCTTGGCGCCAAATAGCGGCAAAGCGGCCACCACCACGGTGGTGCGCGCCGGCTTCGCCTCGCCGAAGAATTCGGCGTACACCTCGTTCATGGCTTTGAAATCGGCGACATCGGTGAGGTAGACCGCGCAGCGCACCACGTCCGCCAGTGACGCACCGCAGCCGGCCAGAATGTTGCGGATGTTGGTCAGCACCTGCCGCGTCTCCACCTGCACATCGCCGGTAACGGCCTGCCCGGTGACGGGATCGATGGGGACCTGGCCCGAAACGTAGATGGTATCGCCCGCGCGCACCGCCGGCGAATAGGGGCCGCGCGGCGCCGGCGCGTCAACCGGGTGTATGCGCTCGATCATATTGAAAGTCCTTCCGCTTCCAGAAACCGTTCGACCTCGATCGCCGCCATGCAACCCGCCCCGGAAGCCGTGATGGCCTGCCGGTAGGTGCGGTCCTGCACGTCGCCGGCGTGGAAGACGCCGGGAATATTGGTGCGCGCGCCGCCGTGCGAGAGAATATACCCCTCCGGATCGGTCTCGATTTGCCCCTTGAAGATCTTGGTGTTGGGGATATGCCCGATGGCGACGAAAAAGCCGTCCACGTCCTGCTCCCAAACCTCGCCGGTTTTCACGTTGCGCAGGCGCACGCCGGTGACCAGGTGTTTCGACGGGTCGTGCACTTCCTCCACCACCGTGTTGAGAAGGAACTTGATCTTTGGATTGTGCTGCGCGCGATCCAGCATGATCTTGGAAGCGCGGAACTCGCCGCGCCGATGCACCAGCGCGACTTCACTGCCGAAGCGGGTCAGAAAGTTGGCCTCTTCCATGGCCGAATCGCCGCCGCCCACCACCATGATCTTCTTGCCGCGATAGAAAAAGCCGTCGCAGGTAGCGCAGGAGCTGACGCCGTGGCCAATCAGCTTGTGCTCGGATTCCAGGCCCAGCCACCGCGCCGAGGCGCCGGAGGCGATGATCGCCGTCCGCGTTTCGATCCACTCGCCTTCGATGTTGAGGCGGAACGGCCGTACCGAGAAATCGGTATCGAGCACCGCGCCGTGGACGAACTCCGCGCCGAAGCTCTCCGCCTGCCGCTTCATGTTTTCCACCAGCTCCGGACCGTTGATGCCTTCCGGGAAGCCGGGAAAGTTCTCCACCAGCGTGGTCATCGAAAGCTGGCCGCCCGCTTCGTGGCCGCTCACCACGATTGGTTTCAGATTGGCGCGCGCCGCGTAAATAGCCGCGGTATTACCCGCGCACCCGGAGCCGATAATGACAACGTTTCGCATTGGGATTCCGATGAGAAATTCAGCGTACCACAGCCCGAACCCGGCGGCGATTCCGGGCATCGATTCCGGGTATCGAGACAGGGTGTGCGACGCGAAAATGGAGTGGCATCGGAATCGTGAATCTGCGTGCCCTACCATTTCTCAGGGCGTTCGGGCCGCAGCATCCGAGTTTCTCCCGTGAGGCGATGGCTCTGGGCTGGGCCGGGACTGGAGGGCACCGGCGGCAGGACCGCCAGCGCTACCAGTGGGGCCGGCTACGATTGCCGCGTGCCCCGCGCTGCGCCATACTGGTCAGGAAACACCCGTCTCGATTCGGATGCGAATTCTCTTTCTCTCACCACGCCTGTGTTTGCCGCTGCTGACCGGGGCCAGGATCCGCGAATACTATCTCGCCCGGGCGCTGGCACAGCACGCCGACGTCACCTACGCGAGCTTCATTCAGCCCGGTTTTCCGGAGCCTGACGCGGCCGAGCTCGGATTCTTCAGCGAAGTGTTCCTGGTGCCTCTGCTCGGGCGCTACAGTCTGCGGAAAATCGTGCGCGGGCTGACGGGCAGCCAGCCGTTGAGCGTGCTCAATTATACGACCGATCAAATGAAATCCGTGGTCACCGCGATCGCGGCTCGCGAGCGCTTTGACTTGGTTCACCTGGATAGCTGCCACATGGTCGAATACGTGGGGCTGATCGAGGCGCTGTGGCAGAGCCCGGTGCGCGCGGTCTACGATTGGCACAACATCGAATCCGAGCTCATGCGGCGGTTCGCGGCCAACGTGGATTCTCTTGCCAAGAGAGTGTATGCCGATCGGACGGCCAGGCGGCTGGCTCAACTCGAAAAGCGAATCCTCGGCAGCGGCTTTGGGCATGTGGTTTGCAGCGCGCGGGAGAAAGAGCAACTGCTCGCCATCGCTCCCGGCGCGCGCATCACGGTGATTGAGAACGGCGTGGATACGGAGAGATTTGCGCCCGCGGCCGAAACCGCGCCGCGCCAGCGCCTGGTGTACGTGGGAGCGATGGACTTCCATGCCAACATCGACGCGGTTTGCTGGTTCACCCGCCACGCCTGGCCGGCGATCCACCAGCGTTTTCCGGACTGGCGGCTGACTCTGATCGGCTCCAATCCGGCGCCCTCGGTCCGGGAGCTTGCGTGCGAGCCGAACGTCGAGGTTACCGGCACGGTTCCCGACGTGGTTCCGTACTATCGCGATGCCGTGGCGGCGATCGTGCCGCTGCGCACCGGCGGTGGAACCCGTTTGAAGATTCTCGAGGCGATGGCGGCCGGCGTGCCGGTGGTTTCCAGCCGCCAGGGAGCCGAGGGTCTGGCGGTTTCACCCGGCCAGGACATAGAAGTACTCGACGATGACGGCGGCTGGTTGCCGGCGCTGACGGCCCTTGCCACCGAACCCGGTCTTTGGAAAGCCCGGTCGCTGGCCGGCCTGGCTTTGGTGCGAGCGCACTACGACTGGCGGCTGCTGGGCGAGCGGCTGTGCGAAGACTATCGTTGCTGGCTGGCGACTGCGGCGGCGTAGATGCCAACCAGGCGCCTGGCGCGAGCTGCGAGCGTATGCCGTGGCAGCAGCAGTTCACAGGCGCGCGTAGTCAGGCCGCGCGCAAGATCTTCGTCCGTCAGCAATTCCCGCATCGCGTGGCACAAAGCTTCGGGGCTCCGCGGCGGGACCAGGAGAGCGCTTTCGCGGTCGGTAACGATCTCCGGGATGCCGCCAACCGCGGTCGCCACTACCGGCACTCGAGTTGCCATGGCTTCCAGCAGCGCGTTGGGCGAACCCTCAGACAACGAGGAAAGTACCGCCAGATCGGCTATCCGGTAGTAGGGTTCGGCCGACGGGACCTGTCCCGTCATGGTGACGAATTGGCCGAGACCGAGATCCTGTATCGCACTCTCTATCCTGCCGCGTTCCGCTCCCTCGCCCACGATCAGCAGGTGTAAATTGGCAACGCCGTTGCCGCCGGGCTGGACCGCTAATTGGCGAAAAGCCCGCAGCAAGGAAAGGTGGTCCTTTTCGGCGGAGAGCCGGCCAACGATCACAATCACTTTTCGCGAGGGATCGATTCCCAGCCCGGCACGCAGTTCCGCCAGCGCCGGCGCAGCCGAAACGGTTCCCCAGCCGGTCTCGATGGCGTTGTGGACGATCTCGATGCGGGCAGCCGGGACCCCGTGACGAATCAGCTCCCGCCGGAACGGCTGGCTGACGGTTACTACCCGCGACGCCGTCCGCAACGACCAGCGGTCCAGTTGATTGTACAGCCGTGCCCGCAGATCCGGCCACGTGTATCCATGATGAAACGCCACCCAAGGCGCCAGCCGGTTCAGACCGGACGCGCGGACCAGAAAATGGGACTTGACGGCGTGACTTTCCACCAGGTCCGGCTGAAGACTCTGGCCCAGGGCCGCGAGTTCGCCAATGACCGCCCGGTCAAAGCGGCCGCGCTCGGCAATCGGAAAGACCGGAACCGACATCTCGTTAGCCGCCTGCATGAAAAGACCGGGCTGGTTCGGGCGCTGAAAGACCGCAACAGACACTTCGACGACCGGTCCAACCGAGCCCGAACGGGCCAGGTGGGCAAACTGCAACAACCCCTTGGCCGGTCCGGTGACGGTGGTTGCTTCAAGGATGGCCAACAGCCGGATGGATTTCATCGCCACGCTGAGTTTAGCAAAAGCGACCGGCTTGGAATCTCACGCGCGCTGCGTGCGCCAAGTCCAGCCAAACGAGTTCGGCCGGACCGCGCTCAATTGGTTACCATGATGTACTACTGGACCGTACCAGTAGCGGTTAACTTGACAGGTCTGGGAACGGCGCGTCAGACTTTAGATTGCGATCGACAAGCCGAGCCAACGGCCGAGAGGAGCGTAGACAGTTGTTTGCCTTGAAAATGCAGCCCATGGCAGCACTTTTATTTCTCGCAGCGCCGGCTTTTGCCCAATTTGGCGGCCCCGCGATTCTTTCCCGTGGCGACGCTCCGGCGGCTATGAGCGTGCCTCAGATCGACTTTATTCCGTTCCTGTCGCTGGTTGGCGTGTACGATACCGGGCTGGCGACCGTGTCGGTGAATTCCCAAGGCGAACTGGCGAGCGCGGCTTCCGAAGGAGTGGAGCTGGACTTTGGCATCAGTGGCGTTCATAGTTGGAAGCACACCAAGGTTTCCCTCAATTATGGCGGCGCGGCTCGCGAATACACGCACGCCACTTATTACTCGGGTGTCGACCAAACGTTACTATTCGGTCTCACCCAGCAAATCTCGCGGCATGTCTCACTGCAAGTGAACGAATCCGCCGGCATCTTCGCTCAATCTTATGGTTTGCCGGGCCTTACGCCAACGGTACCATTCGACCCCACCACTACTTACACCCCCACTACGGATTTCTTCGATAATCGGACGCTCTACGCCAGCACCCAGGTTTTCCTGACCTATCAGAGAAGCGCCCGGCTTTCCTTTGCTTTCGGCGGTGACTATGATCTGACCAGGCGCCGGTCGAGTGCTTTATACGGGCTGACGGGCGAGGACGCGCGCGGGGACGTGCAGTATCGTATTTCCAGGCGGTCGACGTTGGGTGGAAACTACATGTTCACGCATTTCAGCTACAACGGGGTGTTCAACGGGTCGGAATTCCACCGATTCAGCGCCACATACGCCGTGCAACCCACCCGAAACTGGGAGTTCAGCGGCTTTGCGGGCGTGACGAGGGTGCAAAGCAAGTTCCCGCAGTTGGTTTCGCTGGACCCCGTCATCGCCGCCCTGTTAGGAATTACGCAGGGTTACGTCGTTTCCTACGACTTGAATTGGGTTCCGACTTTTAGCGGACGGTTGTCGAAAACATTTACCAGTGGGGTTGCTTACATTACGGGCGGCCATCTCATGACCCCGGGCAACGGTCTCTTTTTGACCTCCAAAACCTATAATACCGGGGCAGGTTATACGTATTCGGGAATTCGGCGGTGGAGCTTCAATCTTTCGGGTGGTTACGACAGGGCGGAGTCCATCGGCAACATTCTGGGCGAATACGGGGATTGGAACGCCGGCTTGCAGACCAGCCGGCAAATCAGCCACCTGGTGCACATGGTGGCCGGCGTCACCGCGCGCAAATACCAGAGCGAGAGCTTCGCGGGCTACAACCGGTTGATTTGGGACGCCCGTGCGGGGCTTTCATTCTCGCCAAGAGACATACCGCTGCGGATCTGGTAGGGCGGCCGGCCGTCGAAGATGGCGGAGCGCCGACGCGCGGGCGCGCACCCACTGCGCGGCATGGTAGGAATATATAGTGTGGTGACACGCTCCGCATGATCCGGATATTCCGCGTATACGTTCCCGCCAGCACGTTCGGCCTGTTTCTATTTGAAGCTCTGCTGATCCTATCGTCGTTCCTGCTTTCCGCCGACCTGCTGCTCGAAGTGGATCCCACGGATTATTTTTCGAGCCTGCCGGGGTTGGCGAGCGTGGCATTGGTCTGGCTCAGCTTTCTCCTCGGGATCCATTTTCAGAGCCTCTACTCGCAGATCCGCGTCCGGTCGCGCATGCAGTTGTTGCAGCAGCTCCTGATGGTGGCCGGTGTCGCGTTTCTTCTCCAGGCGCTAATCAGTGCGGTGGTTCCGGACCTGCAGATGCCACTTCGGGTGATGCTTCTGGGCAGCCTGCTCTCGATCGCCGGCATTTTGGCCGACCGTCTGTTGTTCAGCGCGTATGTGCTCCCGCGGGTCGCCGGCGAGCGGCTGCTGCTGATTGGGGACAGTCCCTTGCTCGGGGATCTCGCCAGTCAACTGGCGCGGCACCCGCAATCGGGGATTCAGATCGCCGGCTATATCGGAAGTCCCGCTTCCGTGGAGGCCAGCATCGCCGGGTTCAGTGGCGAAAGCCGGGCCGGCAGTTTGGAAGAGTCGATCCAGGCCATCCGCCCGAGCCGCGTGGTGGTGGGCTTCGAGGGCGGTCTGCGTTCCCGTCTGGCTCATGAGTTGCTGGAGTTGCAGTTCTCGGGCCACGCCGTCGAAGATGCCGCAGGAACGTACGAGAAGATTTGCATCCGGGAGGGATTGAGCGGATTGAACGCGACGCGGCTGCTGTATTCGAAGGAATTCGAGCCTGGCGCGCGCGCTTTGTTTTTCCAGACAATCGGCAACTGCCTGATTGCCGCCGCGGTCCTCGCGCTGCTGTCGCCTGTGCTGGCGCTGATCGCGCTGCTGTTGCGGTTGTCGTCCGGCGAAGGAGTGCTCGACCGGCAAGTGCGGGAAGGCTGCAACGGGCCGTTCACCCTCTACCGCTTCCGGGTTGGCGCCGGAGCAGGCCTCGGCCGGATCCTCACCCGCACCGGCCTGTATGCTCTGCCACAGTTCATTCATGTGCTCGGTGGACAGATGTCGATCGTGGGACCGAGACCGGAACGGCCCGAGTTCGGGCGCGAGTTGTCGCGGCGCATCCCGTTCTATCCGCACCGGCTCAACATGCGGCCTGGCATCACGGGCTGGAGCCAGATTCACATGCGGCACCTGCGAGTTCCGTGGGATTCGATGGTGGAGTTGGAGCACGATCTGTACTACATCAAGTACTTCACGCCGACGTTGGATCTCTTTGTCATCGCGGAGGCCATCAAGGGCCTGCTGCTCTGGGGTGGGCAACCATAGCGACTTAACCGGGCGGCCCGAGAATCCTATGAGTCACGCTTCCGCGCCTGCCAGGCCGCTTTTCCTGCGTTTCGCCGCCGCCCTGCGGCAGGTGCAGTGGATGGTTCCGATCGCTGCGTGTATCCCCTTGCTCGCCGCGCAGAGCGCCAGCAACGTGTTGCTGGTGGTGAACCGCAGGGACCCAGTCTCCCAAGCCGTCGCGGACTACTACGCGAAGCGCCGCCCAGCCAGCGCGCGCAACGTCTGCTGGCTCGAAACGACCTCCGAGGAAACCATCGACTGGCAGACTTACATCTCGCAAATCGAGACCCCCGTGGGAGCCTGCCTGAAGCGGCAACAGCTCGAGGAAAAGGTGCTTTACATCGTGACCACCATGGGTGTCCCGCTGCGGATAGACGGCATGGGCGGATCGATTCAGAAATCCGAGCAATCTTCGGTGGACTCCGAACTTACGCTGCTGTACGCGAAGCTTCACGGGAGTCGTTTCGACCGCGCCGGCGCGGTTCCCAATCCCTTCTTCGGCAAACGCAACAGCCCTTTCCTGCACCCCCAGTTTCCGATTTACCTGGTGACCCGGCTGGCGGCGAACGATTTGGCCGACGTGGAAGCCATGATCGACCGATCGTTGTCCGCGCGGAACCGCGGCATGTTCGTCATCGATGCCAGTTCTCCGGCGAACAGCGACGGCGATAACTGGCTTCGCGAGGCAGCCTTGCTGTTGCCTTCCGCCAGGGTTGTGCTGGACGACACTACCCGCGTTCTCTATGGGCAGCGGAACGTGATCGGCTATGCATCCTGGGGATCGAACGACGCCAGCCGCAAACAGCGCTGGCTGGGGTTCCAATGGCTGCCGGGAGCGATCATGACCGAATTCGTGTCGACCGACGCCCGGACGCTGAAGGCGCCGCCGCCAGACTGGAACCTCACCACCTACACCGACCGCGTGCACTGGTTCGCGGGATCGCCGCAGACCCTCAGCGCGGACTACATCCACGAAGGCGCCACCGGCGCTTCCGGCAATGTCTATGAACCGTACCTCTCCGGGTGCGTGCGCCCCGAATACGTTTTGCCGGCCTATGCCCAGGGCCGCAATCTGGCGGAGAGCTATTACCTGGGGATGCCGTTCCTCAGTTGGCAGGGCGTGGTGCTGGGAGATCCGCTTTGCTCGCTGAAATAGACTTTGATGGGCGGGCCGGCGCTAGCGTTCCCCCCTCCGCGCTCAGCCCCTGTCGCTCAAACATCTTCAATGGACGCTGCATTTTTCCGAGAGGAGCCGCGCGCTCGTTGCACTTCTGAGGCGGGAGCCCCGAGGGGCTGCCGTTAGGACGATACCTTGCGAACGATCCTCGATTACTTCCTGGATACCGCCGCGTGCTCCGGTTCGCGCACGTTGGGTTGGACCGTCATCACGAAAATGCTGGCCCATAAAGACATGGCACTGGTGCCGCTAGGGGATCTGCCACATCGCTCCGGCGCTTACCGACTCTTCCGCGATGTCCGCGAACAGACCGCCATGCTGTTGACGGATACCGAGGCTTGGGGCATCTACGCTTCCGCGAAACGGACGGCGAGGGTTCCTGGCGACATTGCGGAGCTCGGGGTTTTCCGGGGCGGCTCCGCGCGTTTGATCTGCGAGGTCAAAGGCGACCGGCCGCTGCATCTGTTCGACACGTTCGCCGGTCTGCCCAGGGCGAGCGATTCCGACACGCGGTTTCAGGGTGGCTCGTTCGTTTCCGCCATCGAGCCCGTGAAGTCGTATCTCAGCCCATTCCCGAACGTCCACTTTCACCCTGGAGTCTTTCCCTCCTCCGCGGCGGGCCTGGATGATTTGCGGTTCTCCTTCGTCCACTTGGACGCCGATCTCTATGAGAGCACGCTGGCGGGGATCCAATGGTTTTATCCGCGTCTGAATGGCGGCGGGATCCTCATTGCTCACGACTACTACGGCTCCGCCGACGGCGCCGGCAAGGCCCTGCACGAATACCTTGCCGACAAACCGGAGTGCTTCCTGGAGCTTTCGGGCACCCAGGTTGCCATCGTGAAGCTGTGGGGGGAGCGTGGTGAGTCACCCCAGCGAGTACCCACGCGCGCTTTGCCGAATGCCGGATTTCCCGATCAACACCGGCAACTCACTCCGGGCGGCTTCCTTGGCGGTCGAGCACTTTTACCAGGCTGAACTGACGGTTCTCGTAGACGGTGGCCAATCGTAACGGCTCGGCAGCGAGGACCGGGATCAGAAACCGGCGGTCGTCGGGCCGGCTCTTATCGGCCACGATGTAGTCCGGGAGCACCCGGTGCAGATAGCGAATAACCCGATCCGGCGGCCCTTCGGCCGGCCATCCGCTCGCATTCCTCCCAGTCGAAAGAGCGAAGACGCGAGGGTTCCAAAAAACCACAAGTGCGTCCGGCGCGGTCTGGCGGCGCACCGCCGAACAGAGCTCTTCATACTGCGGCGCCGTCACCAGCGTGTCGTTCGGATCCGGGCGCAGCAGAACGGCGTTGGCGGCGGGGGCGAAAAGCAGCAGCGCCGCGGCCATAACCTGCAGGGGCCGCTCAAAGCGTCGTGGCACGCGGTCAATCAGCGTCCGAAACCCTTCGAATATATAAACCATGTAGATGGGCATAAGGCACAGCAGGTACCTGGGGCTAGGCGCCCAGTACACGCTGTCCACGGCCAGGATCGCCAATAGATAAAGTTCAGTGACGCCCAAACCGGCGCGAACCCGCTTCGAGACCGCGAGGAGCGCCAGTAAGAGCGTAGCCGCCCAGAGGAGATATCGGAAATAGTGGCTCAACGGGTTGGCAAAGACATAGGAAAAGTACCCGATATACGCCGCCGCGTGGCTGGCGATCGCCGGAATCGACCACGTGAACTGATGGGCATAACTACTATCCCTGTGCAGCAGAAAGTTATTCAGCAGCATCAGCGGGATGAACGCCGTTGCGATCGCAACCAGGAATGTTGTCGGCCGGCGTTTTCGCAAAAGTTCGGCCCCGGCGGCGGCGAGCAGGAACGCCAGCCCCAAGGGTCGTATCAGATACGCCGCCGCAATACTCAGACCGGCCAGCAATCCCCATTTCCACGGGTGTGTTTCATTCAGACGCCGGTCGTAAATGCGCAGAAGCAGAAGCAGCACGAGAAAGGACACAAGCTGGTACGGCGTGTCGGAGCCGAATCCATCGAAGATCGCAAGAAACAGCGTGGAGAAGCCCAGTGCCACGATCAGGAGCAAGGAGTAGGCCGGCGGCAGCGTTCTCCGGGCATACAGATAGACCGGCCACAACGAGAACACGAGGAAAGCCACGTTGAGCAGCTTGAACAACCCTATATTCAGTCCGAAGGCGGCATAAAATGGCGCGATCAGCAGTGGGTATCCGGAAGGATACGAATTAGCGCCAACTTCGGTCGTCGATTCAGGTTGAAACACATAGCCGGTCTGCGCATAGGGGAGCCCGCTGACGATGTTGCGCGCGTGCATAACGTACATCGCCCAATCGGTTCCGTCGGCGCGCACGCCGGGCGTCAATCGGGCCGCCATGAAGGTGAGGAGGGCGGCCAGAAACGCCGCGGCCAGCAGAGGAATCGCGAGGCGAGTTCTCATCCCTTGAGTACCCAAAACTGATTGCGTGGAACCTGCGCCGCCGGATCGACGGCCAGTCGGATGCATATGTTTTGCCCTTTGCAGGGTGGCTGAGTGGACACGTGGACACAGGGCGAACAGGGTATTTTCACGTAATGAACTTCATCGAGACCGCCGGAGCTAGGCCGCAGCAGCGTGCGCGGATCGGTCGGCCCCCAGAACGAAACCGTCCGGCGGCCCAGCAGCCGGCTGAAGTGCAGCAGTGCCGAATCGATGCAAAGCACCTCGTCCATGGCGGCAATGATCCTCACCGATTCCCGCAAGGTAGTCTTTCCGGCATGGTTGCGAACCACCGCGCGCCCTCGAAACCGCTCCTCCAACAGGGTTGCCATCTGTTCGAGCTCCGCACTGTCCGCAGGGGCTCCCAACAGATGCAATTCCACCATCGGAGCGTCGCATTGCACAATCCGCCGCGCAATAACCTCTACCCACTCTTCGCGGCGCAACATCCGCTCCCGGCTCAGCCCGGAACAAGCCGGCGCAATCGCCAGGCGGAGCGCATCACCCTCAAACCGGTGCTCTCCCAGCCCGCGCCGGAACTCCCGCTCGCATTCCTCGGCATCCACCGGCGCAGTACCGAACAGCGCGGCTAACTGATCGTAGAAATCGTAGATACCGTTGGTGATGTTGCAGAACAGCAAGTGAGTGTTGAGATAGCGCCGCCAAAAGGAGATGTTCGTGAAGAAGCCTATGCGGTTTCGTGCGGCAGTCAGCAGGGCGAATACGGTCGTAAGCCGGCTGTGAATCTCCAGATCGATCAGAGCGTCATGCCGGAAGAATCTCCGGAATGCTCGCATTGAGTCGGTAGCTAGTGTGAGCAGCCCACGATCGTCGCGAACGATAATCGTCTCGTCGAAGATACCCAGCAGCGCCCCGAACGGCGCAATCGAAGGGGTCGTAATCAGGGTCAACTTCTTGAGACCGGGAAGACGCCGCAGAGCCAGCAGGGCTGGATAAGCGATCACCAGACTGCCACCACCCAGAAGCTTCAAAATGGCTATTTCGCGGCACCTGGAGAGATCGTGATCGCGGCGCAGTACTTTGCCCAGAAGAATCGTGGGGATTCTCAGGACGGCGTGAAGAAAGCCTCCGAAATAGTAATCAAGGAAAAGCTTGGAGCGGAGATTCATCTTGTCAGGCCGCCAAACGGCGGCTCGCCGCGCTGAGTGGGATCGTCGCCCGGAGCAGCGGCTCCGCTCGCCGCGAGGACTCCGCTATGGGTTAAACCCGTGCGACGGGAACCCGCGCGCAGCGCACTCAGCGCAAAGCCGATCGCAAGCGGTATAAAGGCGTCGAACTGGCGGGGCTCGCGAAATTTTCCAAACAGATAAGTCACACCGAACAGAGGCAAAACCAAGAACGCACCCCTGCGAAGCACTTGCGGTGCCGAATTCCATCCCCAAAGAGTAAAGAGACACATAGGCAGCAGCGCGATAAACGCAGTCCCGATCGCTCTTGGGTCATGCAGCAATTCCCACAGATTGGTGATCACGCGTATATGGAACGTCGAACTCATGGGGACGGCAGCCATGATGAGGACCCTGGCCGACAGCCAAGCCGCCACCGCTGCGCCGGCCACCGCCAGCCATCGGCGAGGCTTTTCCCGGTCGTAAGAAATGGCAATCGCGCTAAAGACCAGAAGGAGCGTATTCTCATGATTCAGCGCGCCTAGGCCGATCAGCAGAACAAAGAACGGATATTGGCGATCCCAAAGCGCCAGGAGCGCCAGAGTATATATCGGAATTATCGCAATGTCGTAGTAGTTATGAAAGGTCAGAGTTGGCGCAAGGAACAAGACCAGTAGCAACTGCCCTAGATACGCATTGTCGATCCCCACGAAGCGCGCTGACCAGCGAGCGACCACCAGCATCGTTGCCAGGATTACAACAGCTTGTACCACATAGTACACACGGAGCGGCGAAATGCCGGGAATGTGTCCATAAATCCACTGGGCTGGCCAGACCAGGAGAAGTCTCCTGCCGAACACATCCAGTGTCCGCGGAGCGGTCAGGATCTTATCCAAAGGATACCAAGGCGCCTCTGACTCCAGCCTGCTCAATAGAAGAAAAAGCAGGCCGGAGCAGGCCAGCGTAAAAGCCGTCAGCTTGACCCTGGCAGACGAAAACACTCCGAGCTGAAATCGTGGAACAACTGCGAGGGCGATGGCGCCGAGCATGAATAGAATAGCGTACAGTCTCATTAGATGAGTCAAGTCACCTTCCATGAGAGCTGGTAGGTCCGTGCCGAAACCGTGGTCTGCTCGCAGGATCCGCAGAAGGAGTGGCCCGGAGAAAGAGAGGGCAAAGAACATCAGGCCAAGCAACCCGCTAATTCCCCATAACAGTCGCCTTCGCATTGCTTGTCCCTTCCAATCAAACCGGTCGGGATTTCCGTGCCGAGGCCAGTAGTCCATGGGGTGCTCCGCGTAAGAGGCGCTTCAGCATTTTACTGATGATTGCCGCATCCGGACCCCTAGCTTAACACTCCTCGGTTCGCGCGCGAAAGACCGACATCTCGCGCGCCATCCAGGATGTAGCGTCGGAAGGGTGAGACAATTCGTCGCGCACAAATGAGCGCCAGCGCCGCGAAAAATACAATGTTAAGCCGCGCCTGCGAGAGATCCTTGTCAGAGCGAGAGGAAGCGGTCCAAGTACCGTCCAGTCAGTCCATTATCCCGAAGGCAGGCCAGACCGGCGCCCGGACGTGCGAATTCCGCCGGAGCGGAGGAGCAGTCTACGCTATCGCTGCAAGCAACCAGCGGATAGCCTCGGGCACATCGTTAGCAACATAATCGGGGAGAAAAACACCCGGACTGCGTTCGGTTGCGGCCCCATAGCCAGTCCGCACCAGAATGGTGCGCGTGCCGGCGCGGCGGCCGCACTCGATATCGGACGCCTTGTCGCCCACCAGGAAGGACGCCGCGAGGTCAATCTCGAACTCGGCCGCGGCTTCGAGCACCATCCCCGGCGCCGGCTTGCGGCGGAGCGATGGACCGCCGGGCGCCTCGGGGCAGAAGTAGGATGCATCAATCCGGCCGGCGCCGATCTGGCGTAGAAGCTCCTGTTGCACGGAGGCGTACTGTGCCTCGGTGAACAAGCCCCTGCCGATGCCGCTTTGGTTGCTGACGACAATCGCCAGGTATCCGGCGTTCTTCAGTTGCTCAATCGCCTCCGGCGCGCCGGGAATGACCTTCACTTTGGCGGGATCGCGACAGTATTCCACTTCTTCCATCAGCGTACCGTCGCGATCGAAGAACACCGCCCTGCGCTTGCTCATAGCCGGGCGATGCTCGCCGCGAGTTCGGCCGCGGTCACGGTAGCGGTTCCCAGTTTGCCCACTACGATGGCGCTGGCGTAATTAGCCAGTTCGGCCGCTCCGCCGGGCGTGGCGCCTGCGGCCAGCGCGAGCGCCAGCACGGAGATCGCCGTGTCGCCGGCGCCGGAAACATCGAAGACATCCTTGGCCTGTGCCGGCAAATGGCGGGGCGGACCATCGTCGTCGAGCAGCAGCATGCCCTGCGCGCCCAGCGTGATCAGCAAGCTCCCCGGCCGCCAGAGCGCACGCAGGCGCCGCGCGGCCTCCAGCAGCGGTCGATCCTCGAGCGGCGGCTCGACCGGCGCGCTCGGCGGAAGGCCGGCTTCCAGAAACGCTTCACGACGGTTGGGCTTGATGACGGTCGAATCCTGCCACAAGAGCGACGTGTGGGGATGCGGATCCACCGCCAGGATCTTGCCCGCCGCGCGTGCCTTGCGGCCGATGTGATCGGCGAGCGGCTGGGTCAGGAATCCCTTGCCATAATCCGCCACGATGACGGCGTCCACGGCGTCGATCGCCTGCTCCACTTGCGCGAGGATGAATTCGGTCTGCGCGGCGGTGAGCGTGGCATGGCGTTCGCGGTCCACGCGCGTCACCTGTTGATGGCGGGCGATGATGCGCGTCTTCACGGTGGTCGAAAACGCCGCGTCGCGCAGCACGCTAGTGGTATCGATGCCCGCGGCCTCGAGTAGCTCCAGCAGCCGCGCGCCCTGCGGATCGGCGCCGGCGATGCCCGCCACCCGTACCGCCGCGCCGAGCTCGCGGACATTGCGTGCGGCATTGGCGGCGCCGCCCGGATAATACGATTCCGAGGTCACCTCGACCACCGGCACTGGCGCCTCGGGCGAGATGCGCGACACTCTGCCCCAGATGAATTCGTCCAGCATGAGGTCGCCCACCACCAGGATGCGGCCGGCGCTCAAGCGTTCGACGATCTGTTTCAGCCGCTCTTTATCCATTGGCCTCACTCGCAAACTGCCGAATTTCCGCCACTACCGACGCGATTTCCCCGGCCGTCAGTTCGGGGAAGACCGGCAGGCTCAGAATCTCTCGAGCGGCCTCCTCGGCCACGGGCAGCGTGGGATGCGGTCCGAACTTGAGGAAACATTCCTGCGCGTGCAAGGGAACCGGATAATAGATTTCGGAGGCAATCCCGCGTTCCGCGAGGCGCTGGCGCAAAGCGTCGCGTGGCGGTTCCTGGCGTTGCCAGGCCGGCCCGCGCCGCACGCGGATCGAATACTGATTTGCAATGTGGGTGCGATCCGGATGAGTCACCGGCGGCGAAATCGCGACCGCGTCTCCAGTTGCCAATCCGGCCAAAGCCCGCGTGTATTCACATGCGTGCTGTTGGCGGCGCGCGGTGTAATCGGGCAGACAGGGAAGCTTGACGGCCAACAGCGCGGCCTGCAACGCGGCCAGCCGGAAGTTGCCGCCCACTACCGGATGCATATACTTGGGATGCATTCCGTGATTGCGCAGCCGCCGCGCCTTCTCGGCCAGCGATGCGTCATTGGTCACCACCAGCCCCGCATCGCCCAGCGCACCGAGGTTCTTCGAAGGGAAGAAGCTGATGGCGCCGAACTCGCCGAACGAGCCCACCAGGCGCCCGCGGTATTCGGCGCCAAACGATTGCGCCGCGTCTTCGATGACGGCCAGATTGTGCCGCCTAGCTATTTCCAGAATCTCGTCCAAATCCGCCGGCTGCCCGAACAGGTGCACGGGAATGATCGCCCTGGTCCGGGGGGTGATGCGGCGCTCGATTCCGGCCGGATCCAGATTCAAGCACTCCGCGCACGAATCCACGAACACGGGAACCGCGCCCACGCGCGCCACCGAACCGGCGGTCGCGAAGAACGTAAACGATGGGCAGATCACTTCGTCACCCGGCCCGATTCCGAGCGCCATCAGGGCGACCAGAATTGCGTCGGTACCGGAGGATACGCCAATGCCGAAGCGAGCGCCGGCGACCGTGGCCGCGGCGGTTTCGAATTGCTCCACTTCGGGGCCCAGAATGAATTGGCCGGAGCGCAGCACGCGGTCGAAGGCCGCCGATAATTCAGCCTCCAGCGGCAGATTCTGGCGCCGCACATCGAGCAACGGTACGCGCATGAAAACACATGATAGCAGTGGCGGACCTGGGGGAAGAGCACGGCGGAGCGCTGGGACGGGCGTTCGCAGGGCAAGGACCGCCCCTGGAGTTTCGCCATTTTCGCGCCAGGTCCGGTAGCGCCCGCGGTCTTGCCGCCGGTGTCCTTTCTATGCCACTTGAATCTGCGGTATATCTTAAGACTTGGTAGATATTCATAGCCATGTTTTCTGGGGCGTGGACGACGGGGCGAAGACCCGCGAGACCACGCTCGAGATGCTGCGTGTGGCGAGCGAGAGCGGCACCACGGACATCGTTGGCACGCCCCATGCGAATGCGGAGTCGGTGCCCGACGCGGAGGAGATCGATCGCCAGATGGAGGATCTCAATCGCGCCGTGGACGGCAAGCCGCGCATTCATCGCGGCTGCGAGTTGCACGTGAGCTTCGACGCGATTCAGGATGCGCTCGCAAATCCGCGAAAGTATACGGTGAACGGCAAGAATTTCCTATTGATCGAGTTCGCCGCACAGCTTCCGCCGCGCGTGGAGGACCTTCTCGCGCGGCTGGCGGACGCAGGCATGGATCCGATCGTCGCCCATACCGAGCGGAACCCGGCGTTGGCGCACAACATCGATCAGTTGGCGAAGTGGTGTGAGCGCGGAGTTCTGGCGCAGGTCACGGCCAAGTCGATCGAGGGAGGATTCGGCGCGAAGGCCGCGGACACCGCATGGCGGATGCTCTCGCGTGGCCTGATACATTTCGTGGCCAGCGATGCGCACGATCTCGAGTACCGGCCGCCGCGCCTTGACCTGGCGCGCGAACTGGTCCTGCGCAGGATGGGCGAGGACGCGGCGGACCTGCTGTTCACCGATAATCCGAGAGTCGTGGTCGAGGGCCGCAATGCGGCGCTAGTCCGTCCGCCGGCAGCGCCGCCCCAACCCTGGTGGCATTCGTTGCTGGGCCGGTAGGCACCGGTCCTTCTTTTGGAGCCGCGACCAGAGGGAGCGGTCCTCGTGTCGATTGCCCGATCGGCCGTCAGTGCTTGGCGACCATCGCTTGCACGTCTGTCCGCAATGCAGCCTGGCTGCCCGGACGGCTGTAGAACATATGGCCGCCCGGATACTCACGCACGGCGACACGCGCCGGATCGCCCATCATCGGCATCTGGTCCACCGTCAGCACCGAGCCCATGAAGGGGCACGAGAGATCGTTCCAGCCGTGCGCAATGACGATGCGCAACTTCGGATCGGCCGCCACCGCCCGTCTCAAATCGGGTACCGCGCCCGTGCGCAGGGTGCGGCTATCGCGATCCCACTGCGAACCCACCTCGTAGCTGAGCGTGTTGTAGCGAGCATCCGTCTTCCAGCCGACCACGCGCGTCACAAAATCCACCATCGCGGTCGTGGTCGGCGCGATGATGCTCTCCAGCATGGGATCGTTGGTGCGCTGTTCCGGAGCGAACGGAAACGGATCATACCCGGTCACATTCGAATCGTATATGCTGCCGATCTTTCCGCTCTCCCGGAAGACTTCGCGCAGATAGGCGCCGGTTTCCAGCCGTCCGCCCGCCCGCCGCACAAATTCCTCCTCAAGGCCGGTCATCGCCGTCACGCGTTTCACGATTCGCGCCGTCGCCGCCGGGTCGGAGCGGCCCTTCAGCAGGTCGGTGGCGTATTCACCGCGAGTGTAGGCAATCACTGGCGCCATGGCTTCCGGCGTCAGCTTGTGCTCGCGCTCCAGGTGCGCCGCCGTGATCGACGGCAGCGTCATCATCCACGGAACGGGAGAAATGTCGCCGTTGTCCTCGATCGCCGGATTCAAGTACGGCGAGACCAGCACCACACCGTTCATCGCCACGCCGAGCTGGGTTTGCAGATAATGCGTGATCCGCGGTCCGCGATAGCCGCCGTAGCTCTCGCCGACGAAGTACTTTCGCGAGCTCACTCGCCCGTTCGCCACCAGCCAGTCGTAAATGATGCGCGAGAGGTAATGAATGTCGTTCTCGGTGGCGTAGAACTGAATCTTGGCATCGAGCATCGGAACGAGCGACCGGCTATAACCGGTGCCTACCGGATCGATGAACACCAGGTCGGTGAAATCCAGCCACGTGCCCGGATTGTCGGTCAGCTTCGCCGGATCCGACGGGCTGTCTCCCTCCACGCCGAACTCGATGCGCTTGGGGCCGATGGCGCCGAAATTCAGGAAAACCGAAGCCGCGCCCGGACCGCCGTTCAGCGCGAAAGTGACCGGCCGGTCCTGCCCCTCCATGGTGTACGCGGTATAGACCACCTCCGCGGTTTTCTTGCCGTTGTCGTAGACCGGCAGCGTGCCCACCGTCACCGTGTAGTGGAGCGTCTTGCCATCCAGTTGAATCGTCTGCGCGACGTGGGCATCCGCGGGCAGCGGAGCCTCCTTGTCGCCGGCTTTCTCTTTCTCTTTGTCCTTGTCCTTATCCTTCGCATCGGCCGGAGCCGGCGTAGTCGCAGGCTTCGCATCGGCGGGAGCCGGCGTAGGCGCGGGCTTGGCTTCCTGGGCCCCGGCGAGAGAAGAACCAAGAGCCAGCATGAGCACAGCGAGCATGCCCGCAGCGGCACCGTCGCGAACTGAGTGGAGTGAAATAGATCTCATCTGGTTACAATACCCCAAACCGTCTGTTTTGTGACGCCCCCGTGCGCGGCCCCTACGGATTCCGAGGCACGGCTCGCCCTCGCGTCCGCGACACAACACGTTCTCGCGATTGCGAAGTGGCCTGCACTAGTATGGTGCGTCCAAAATTCTGACAGGTATCGCGCGGAGAAGTGGGGCAGGCGCTTCCGCCTGCCAACCCGCGTGTTCTAACGCCAAAGGCTGCGGTATCCCGAGTGAATTCACCCAGGGCGAGCCATAATCCTTGTTCCGCTTGACGCGTTACCCTAGAACACGCGGCGCTTGAGGCGCTCCAGGGTGAATTTGGCGGTGTCGGCGACCGCCATCACGGCCATCACGCCGGCTTGCACGGGGTCGGTGACCACCAGGTCGGCCGCATCCGGCACGCTGCCCGCCATGTTCAGACTGATCACCAGCAGGCCCTGCTCGCGAACCTCGCGCACCGCCTTTTCAATTTCGCCACCCATCAACGCTCCGGCCAGCACCAGCGCCTTGGCGCGCGGCAAGCGGGCTACCGCGCGCACGGCATCGGCCAGTTTCTGTTCGCCCACCAGCGGAATCGTGTCCACCGAAATATGCTCGCCGCGGATATTGTGACGGTCGGCTTCCGAGACCGCGCCGATGGCCACCTGGCCCACTTGCGCGCCGCCTCCCATAATGATGATGCGCTTGCCGTACACCGTCTGCAAAGGCTTGACGATCTCAACGCCGCGTACGATGGAAAGGGCGCGCAGTCCTTTGATCAACGGATTGACGCCGCCCGGCAGAATCACTTCGAAGTACGTGCGCGCCTCGTCGGGCCGGTTCGCCAGAATTGCGACGGAAGTGATATCGCCCTGGTGCCGCGCAATCACGCCGGTCAGTTGGTGCAGCACTCCAGTGGTGCCGACCGCGTGAACCACGAGCCCGATGGTCCGGCTTTTCATAGACTCTTAGTGTAACTGGCGGGCAAGGCGGGAAACAGCGAGTTTCTCACCGTACGACTTACGCCTGGCACCCTGAGGAGACTGCGGAGGAGCCCCGCCAGGGGCGAAAGAGAGTAGCCCAGCGCGTGAGCGCTGGGAAATCCGGCATCGAGACGCTAGCCCCGGAACGGGGCGGAAGAGAAACGGCCACACCCGCTAGCTTTCGCCCCGTCGCGGGGCTGGATGGGTTCACGGCTGCTCCCAGCGCTCACGCGCTGGGCTACTCTGCTGGTCCCGCGCAGCGCTAAAATTGGGCTGGCAGAAGATTGCAAGCCAAATTCAATGAGCCGGAACAATCTTCCAGACGGATGGGACGAGAGCAAGGTGCAGCGCGTGCTCGCTCACTACGGGACGCAGAGCGAAGACGAGGCCTTGGCCGAGGACGAGGCTGGTATCGAGCCCTCCGAGACCGTCATGGACGTGCCTCGCGATCTCGTCGCTAAAGTTCGTGAGCTGATCGCGAAGCGGGCGAACTAGTAGTCCTTTACCATGGAACCAGGCGGACCTGGCCGGTGTCAGTATGGACATGATCCCTTGCCGTGCCGCCGTCTGCTGGATCGCCTTCGCACAGATTCTCGGTGCCCAGCCGACTTGCCCGAGTCGCGACGAGCTGCGCCATGTTATCGCCAGCGGCGACCTTTTTGGTGACGCGAATACTGTGGACTCCATTTTTTATCATGAACGCCGGCTTCGGCCCGTTATTCGCTCCTTCCTCAGGGACGACCAAACCCGCGAAGGTGCCGAGCGGCTGCTCGCTCTGATCGGAGATCCCGGAGATCTCCGGCTAGTCATCCGGCTGGCTCCGCCGCCCAAACCTGGGCCTCACGCCAATGGATGGGCATACCATGTGGCGACTGCGCTTCTGAAGCCGAGCAATGAGCAGGAGTGGGCATTTCTCAGGCAGTGCGCTCTGGACGGCTTTGACGATCACCGGGCTGACGCGGGGGCGATTCAGACATTGAAACTGATCGCGTCTCCCAGAAGCCTGAAGATCCTGAATGAGACCCTGCAACAGAACACGCGCGAAAGCTCCGCCGCCGCAGCCATCGCGTATATCCAGGCGAACCCGCCGCCATTGACAGACGAAAACCTGAACCGACTGGCCGACCGCGTTGCGAACGCCATTAGAGTCGGGAAACAGGTAGAGCCGTGGCGTATCCGCTACAACGCGGGCGGGGACAAGGCGCTGGTCGATTGGGCCTACAACACGGGGCAAACTTACACTGCCACGTTCCACAAGGTCGGTGGGTTGTGGAGGGTGCTCGGGGTTCGAGTGACACTCCAGAGGTTGGCCTTCGAGTTCGTTGGGTCGCCCCGGTACCACTGGGTGGATCCGCAGCCCCCCGAATTGACATGGGAGCCGACTGCCTGGCCATCAGCGCTCGACGAAATCTCGCCACCGATACAGCCACCGAGTCCGCCGCAGGACGCATCACCGAATCCAAAGAAGAACTGACTCTCTTCCCGCTACGGACCGCCGCCAGGCAGACTCACCCCTTCCCCGGCCTCACCACGAGCATCGGGATATTCAGGTTGTGGCGGACGGGGCTGATGGTGGTGCCGAAGATCAGGTCTTTCAGGCCGCCGTGGCCGTGGGCGCCCATAATGAGCAGGTCGGGCTGCATCTCCCGCGCAAAGCGCACGATCTCCTTACCGGGCGACGTCGAATGCAGAATCGTCGTCTCCACCGCGATTCCCTGGTCTTGCAGGGATTGCGCAATGCGGTCGAGATATGCCTGGCCGGCTTCCACCTCCGCCGTGGATGCGTCGCCGCCGTAAATCTGGCTGGTGACTCCTTCCTCGACGTGCAGCAGGTAGAGCTTGGCTCCGTACAGTTTGGCCATGGCGGCGGCGTGGCTGATGGCCAGCAGGTCGAGCCTGGTGTGGTCGAGCGGAACCAGGATGCGGTGATATACGGGAGCGACGGCAGCGGCCGCGGCGCCTTCCGTGGCGGGGAACTCGAGCGCGGCGCGCCCGCGCTTGCGGCCGCTGAGGAGCGGCTCGAACGTCACCCAGAGCAGCAGGAACACGAGCGCCGCGGAGACCGAAATGGCAATCACCCCGACCAGGCCACGCCAGGCTCCGGCGCCGTCCATCCAGCCCTCAATCGAATCGTAGGCCAGCCATGTGTTGAGACCGATCACCACCGCGGCCGTGATCCACGCCAGCCAGCGCACCCAGGCGGCGTTGGCGAACGGGCCCATCCGCGCGCGGTCGCTGGTGAAGTGAATCAGCGGCACGATGGCGAACGGCAACTGCATGCTCAAAATCGCCTGGCTCAACAGCAGCAGCCCTAATGTCGCTTTGTCTCCGGCAAAATAAATCGTCAGAGCCGCCGGAACCACGGCCAGCGTGCGCGTAATCAAACGGCGCAGCCAGGGGCGCACGCGGATATTGAGGAAGCCTTCCATCACCACCTGGCCGGCCATGGTTCCGGTGAGCGTGGAAGACTGGCCGGAGCACAGCAGCGCCACCGCGAACAGCACTCCCGCCATGCTGGTGCCCAGCAGCGGAACCAGCAGCACGTGCGCCTGTTGAATCTCGGTGACGATTATCCCGCGCTTGAAGAACACCGCCGCCGCCAGCACCAGGATTGCGCAATTGACGAACATGGCGCCGTTCAGCGCCACCACCGAATCGATCAGGTTGAAGCGGCAAGCCATGCGCTTGGCGGGGTCCGTGCGGCCGATCATGCGCGTCTGCACCAGCGCCGAATGCAGATACATGTTGTGCGGCATCACGGTGGCGCCCAGGATGGTGACCGCCAGGTAGAGGCTGCTGCCATTGAGGCGCGGCACCAGGCCGTTGAACAGCTCGCCAGCCGCCGGGCGGGCCCAGAAAACCTCGATGCAGAAGCAGACCGCCATCACCGTGATCAGGGACAGAATAAAAGCCTCGATGGCGCGAATGCCGAAGCTTTGAAACCACAGCAGCAGCAGCGTATCGGCCGCGGTGAGAATCACGCCGATCAGCAGCGGAATGTGGAACAACAGGTTGAGGGCAATCGCCGCGCCCAGCACTTCGGCCAGGTCGCAGGCGGCGATGGCGATTTCCGATAGCACCCACAGCGCGAAACTCAAGGAGCGCGGATAGGTTTCCCGGCAAGCCTGCGCCAGGTCGCGCCCGTGGACGATGCCCAGCCGCGCGCTCAGCGTCTGCAACAGGATGGCCATGGCGTTCGACATGACCAGCACCCACAGCAGCCGGTAACCGAAGCGCGCACCGCCTTCCAGGTCAGTGGCCCAGTTCCCCGGGTCCATGTAGCCGACGCTCACCAGGTAAGCCGGCCCGGCGAACGCGAACATGCGGCGCCAAAAAGAGAGCTGCGAGATATCGACGCTCGCATGCACGTCGGCCAGCGACCGCGATTGTTGTTCGACGCCTGCCATGGGAACTTCTTTCCAGTTAAGCAGGCGGGCCGGGCGGCGTCAATGTTCCTGCCGGTTCGCTCGGCCGAGCCAGCATCCATTTTAGCCGTGCGATACTCTATGCTCTCTCGAGGGAATTTGAGAGAACCGTGAATACGTTCCCCATCCTGCTGGGAGCGCTGTGCGTCTACGCCCTGGCTTACCGCTACTACTCAGCCTTCATCGCCGCCAAGGCGCTGGCTCTGGACGACCGGCGCATCACGCCCGCCAACCGCTTTGCCGACGGTCACAATTACGTGGCGTCGCCCAAGTGGGTGCTGTTCGGGCACCATTTCGCCGCCATTGCCGGCGCCGGTCCGCTGGTCGGCCCCACGCTGGCGGCGCAGTTCGGTTTCCTGCCCGGCTTCCTATGGCTGCTGATTGGCGCGGTGCTGGCCGGGTGCGTGCAGGATTTCACCGTGCTGGTGGCTTCCATGCGCCACCGCGGGCGGTCGCTGGCGGCAATCGCCCGCAGCGAAATCAGCCCCTTCGCCGGTTTGGTGACCATGGTCGCGGTGCTATTCATCCTGCTGGTCACGCTGGCCGGTCTCGGTATCGTGGTGGTGAACGCGCTGGCGAATAGCCCGTGGGGCGTGTTCACCATCGGATCCATCATGCCCATCGCCCTCGTCATGGGCTGGTGGATGTTCAAGAGCCACGCCGGCAGAATCACCGTGGCGGGCCCGAGCGTCTTCGGAGTCGCGCTGCTGATCGCGGCGGTTGTCGGCGGGCATTGGTTCGCCACCAGCTCCGCCGCGGGAGCGCTCACCTTCTCGCCGCACCAGATCACGCTGCTGATGGTGACTTATGGCTTCATCGCCTCAGTGCTGCCGGTGTGGCTGCTGCTCGAGCCGCGCGACTATCTGGCCACTTATTTGAAACTGGGGACGATTGCGATCCTGCTGATCGGCGTCTTCATCCTTCACCCCGCTATCCGCTTTCCCGCGGTCACCCAGTTCGTTTCCGGCGGCGGCCCCATCATCAAGGGCAAGCTGTTCCCGTTTCTGTTCGTCACCATCGCCTGCGGCGCCATCTCCGGCTTCCACTCGCTGGTGGCATCGGGCACCACGCCCAAAATGATCGATAAGGAAAGCGACGCCCGCTTCATCGGCTATGGGGCGATGGTGTGCGAATCGCTGGTCGGCGTGCTCGCGCTGGTCGCAGCTACCTCGATGTATCCCGGCGACTACTTCGCCATCAACAGCGCGCCCGAGGTTTTCTCGAAGCTCGGCCTGCACACGGTGAATCTGGATTTGATCTCGCGCGAAGTGGGCGAGAACCTCGCCGGCCGCACCGGCGGCGCGGTTTCGCTCGCCGTGGGCATGGCGCAGATCTTCCGTGCCCTTCCCGGGATGGACCGCCTGATCGGGTATTGGTATCACTACGCGATCATGTTCGAGGCCCTCTTCATCCTCACCACCGTCGATGCCGGCACGCGTGTGGCGCGCTACGTTTTGCAGGAACTGCTCGGCAAAGCCAGCCCCCGCTTCGGTGACACCGCCTGGCTGCCCGGTAATCTCATCACCACGTTCTTCGTGGTCAGCGGCTGGGGCTATCTGATTTATACCGGCAACATTTCCACCATCTGGCCGCTATTCGGCACCGGCAACCAATTGCTGGCCACCATCGCCCTGGCGGTGGTCACAACCTTCCTCATCAACATGGGCAAAGCCCGCTACGCCTGGATTTCCGCCGTCCCCATGTGTTTCGTGGGCGCCACTACCATCACCGCCGGCGTGCTTTCAATCAAGAGTATCTTCTGGCCGCTGACCTTGAAGACCGGCCAGCCGATGATCACCGGCTACCTCGATACCGGCCTGATGGCCATCTTCATCGTGGGCGTTGTGCTGGTAGTGTTCGCCGCCGCCCGCCGCTGGATCGCCGTGCTGCAAGGCGCCCCGGCGCCCGAAGAAGCATTCGGCGAGCCAGTGGGCGGCAGCGGCGAAATCAAGATGGGTTGTTGCTGAATTGGTTGGCAGGCGAAAGCGCCCGCCCCACTTTCGCAACGAGTGGGGCCGGCGCTTTCGCCTGCCAACAGTTGTTTAGTGTCTACGCGCCGGCCATGGCGCGCCGCGGCTCGAATGTGTAGCCGAAGCCGCGCACGGAATGAATCATCGTCGGCTCGGCGGGATCGTGTTCGATCTTCTGTCGCAAGCGAAGCACATACACATCCACTGCGCGGTCGGTGATGGCGCGGTCCTGGCCCCACACCGAATCGAGCAGTTGCTCGCGGCTGAAGACCACACCGGGACGGCTCATCAGGAATTCGAGCAGGCGGAACTCGGTGGCTGTCAGCGCCAACGGGCCGCCGTTCAACCGCACTTGGCGGCTGCTGGTGTCGAGTTCCAGTCCGCCTGCCTCCAGCATGCGCGGAGGCGTGGTCTGGTTGCGGAACTGTAGCTTGATGCGCGCGATCAGCTCGCGCACGAAAAACGGCTTGACCACGTAATCATTGGCGCCCAGTTCGAGACCCACGATGCGGTCGGTCTCCGAAGCGCGCGCGGTGAGGAAGATGATCGGAACGCCGGACAGGTCGGGATCGCGCCGGATGCCTTTGCAGATGTCCAGACCGTCGGAGTCAGGCAGCATGATATCGAGCAGGATCAGGTCCGGCCGCACCTGGCGGCAAAGCTCGATCGCCCCTTTGCCGGTTTGCAGGCCGGACAGTGAGAACCCTTCCTTCTCAAGGTTGTACTTGAGAAGCGAAAACAGGTCCACATCGTCTTCGATAAGCAGGATCTTTTTCATTGGTTGGCCTTATACCTGCTCTAACGGTATCAGCGGCGATGTTACAGAGCGATTAAGCGCCAGTGAATTCGGGATTAAGGCGTCGTGGCGCACGCATTCCTGCGTGCTGCGTCGAGACTCTTCTCGACGCTTCTTCGCACTCGGCCCGCCAAGCGTCGGCGCGAGTACCGACGCGGCACGCATAAGTGCGCAATGCCGCATACTTTTCCCTTTCCGAGCGCCAGCGGCAAGTTGTGGGGCGGACGCCCTCGTCCGCGCGCGACCCCCTGGTCGCGCATCGCCCGGGCAAGTACCTGATTCCTCTGACGGAGAGCGGGTCCAGGGGGACCCGCGCAGATCAAGGGGTCTGCCCCACAGGTCGCCGCGGCATTCCGAGAGTGGGAAAAGTATGCGGCATTGCGCAAGACTGCGCGCGCCACGATTGTCTATGCCGCGCACTCTCCGCGGCCCAGTTGCAGGGAGTATGCCTGTTCGTCGCCCCAATCCTGGTAGATCTCGGGGAACAGTTCGGCCGGTTTAGCGAACTCGCGCGTCAGTTCGCGGAAAGTTTCGATCTTGTTCCGCAGTACATACTGGCGGAAGGTTTCGCCCTCCAGCCGGTTAGCCTGGAAATGATCCAGCACGCGCACCACGGCAGCGGGCGCCAGCCGCGCCGGAATCGACTGCACCGCCAGGCCGAAGCGCATCACGCCTTCTTCGTCGTATCCGCCTCCCAGCAACATCTGGTAATACGGGACCTCGCGGCCATCGATCTTGCGCGCGTTGCCGAAAAATCCGAAGTCTCCCACCCAATGGTGGCCGCAGGCATTGGGGCAGCCGCTGACTTTGATCGAAAGCCCACGCACGCGCGGATCGTCATACCGCCGCAGCGTTTCGCTCAGCGCGGCGCCCAGGTTCATCGACTTGGTCAGCGCCAGGTTGCAGGAGTAAGCGCCGGGGCAAGTCACCACATCGTCTATCTGCCGCGCGCGCGCGGTTGCGAGCCCGGCCGCTGCCAGCGCCCCGTGCACCTCCTTCAGCCGCGCCAGTGGAACGAACGGCAGCAGCATGTTCTGCTCGATCGAAACGCGCAGCGTCCCGTCACCCACGGCGGTCGAGATGCGCGCCAGTTCCCGCAACTGCCGGCCGAGCAGATTGCCCTGCTCCACGCGCACGGTCACCGCCGCGTAGCCGGTCTGTTTCTGTTCGGCAACGTTGGTCGCCAGCCACGCGTCATAGTCTCCGTCGCCCGTCTGGTGGCGCCCGGCTACCGGCAGCAGCGCTCCCTGGCCAAGCGGTTGCGGTTGCGATTGGTAGCCGCCGAAGCCCTCCGGCACCATCTCCGGCCAGGCAATCCCGCCGTCCGCGAGGATAAGCTGGTATTCCTTCTCCACCTGTTCCCGCAGCCACTCGATCCCGCGCTCGCGCAGCACGAATTTCAGCCGCGCCTTGTTTTTGTTGGCGCGATTGCCGTAACGGTTGAAGATGCGGATCATCGCCTCGCACCGGTTCAGCAGCCGCTCTTCGGGAACGAACTCCTCGAGCAGTTGCGCTTCGGTGGGCAGCGGCCCCAGGCCTCCTGCCACGATCATGCGGAAGCCGCGCCGGCCGTCGCGAATCGCCGCCCGCAGGCCGATATCGTTGATGGCGCCCGAAATGCAATCGCGGCCCGCGCATCCGTCGAAGGCGATTTTGAACTTGCGCGGCAGGTTGCCCGTCAGATCCTTGCGTAGCAGAGCATACGCCACCCGCTGCGCGTACGGCCGCACGTCGAAAACCTCGTCGCGCGCGATCCCCGCCCAGGCGCACGTGGTCACGTTGCGCACCGTGTTGTAGCAAGCCTCGCGGTTGGTCAACCCGGCGTCGGCGAGCACGTGCATCAGGTCGGCCACGCGATCGAGCGCCACGAAGTGAAACTGGATGTTCTGACGCGTGGTCAGGTGCCCCTTGCCGCCACCGAACTCATCGGCCACGCGCGCCAGTTGCCCGGCTTGCGCCGCGGTCAGCATCCCGCTGGGGATCTTCGACCGCACCATCTGCACCCCTGGCTGACGCTGCCCGTAAATACCGTGCTTCAAGCGGAACGGACGGAAATCGTCTTCGGTGATCTGGCCGTCCAGGAACGCATGGGCCTTGCGGCGGAAGGTCTCGATCTCCTCCCGGACGAGGCGATCATGTTCAATTTCAAAGAGTTGGCGATCAATCAGTGGTTCTTCGGCGATACTACCCATAGTTAACCAACATTCTCAATAGATTATATCACCTATTTGTCAATGGAGATTGAAACGCCGGTCGGAGATCGTGTGGTTTTCGCCGTCCGGGCACCCGCTTGGTCTAGAATCGTATCTGGCCCGGTGGCGGAGTTTGTCCGACGGC
>JBELAO010000048.1:0-37768 GCA_049508735.1 Bryobacteraceae bacterium
GGCAGTGCCGCTCATGCGTCTTCTCCTGGGACGCATCGGAGCCGCGACCACAGGGAGCGGTCAGCGGCTGGCCTGGACGGCACAGGCACCGCCATCGCATCCGCTCACTTCGCGAATCGTTGTCGTCCTGGATTCCGAAGCTGGATGCCTTGTATCAGGGCACGGCTTGAGCCGTGCCGCCGACAACGCACATTCTGAGGGCTTTAGCCCCTGTTTGCCGCCCCGGGGGCTAAAGCCCGTCAACATCACACCGCTCCGGCACGGCTGAAGCCGTGCCCTGATACAAGACCTGTTTTTACCTGGCCCTCCGCTGTTCATACGCTGTTCATTGCGTCTATAAGACTCGCGGCTCCACGGCGATCAGTTGCTGGAACTCGGGCATTTGGCGGAGCGTGGCGAAATCGGAATCGTCCGACCAGGGCGCTTTGCGATCCTTGTAGCCTTCCTCGAGAGACTTCCGCAGGTATTGAATCGCCAGTTCGTTGCGTCCCTGCCGGGCGTAGAGTTTGGCCATGTCGAAGTGAAAACGCGCGCGCTCGTCCACGCTGCGCTCCGCCAGAATCTGCCCAACGGCGCCGCGGCCCTCGAACACGTCCGGGTCCAGTTTCAACGCGGTTTGAAAGCTGAGATTGGCCTTTTCATAGTTCTTGCGCGCGAACCAAGCCATCCCCAGGTTCATGTGGACCGAGGCCATGCCCTCCGTATCGGTTCCCGCCATGCCGAGCGCCTTGTGGTACCAGGAGATGGCGCGGCGGTTGTTCTTTCGCGAGTATTCGACGGTGCCCAGATTGTTGGCTGCCTCCATGTAGACTGGCCTGAGGCGCAGGGCCTCCAGATATTCCGTGCGAGCTTTCTGCAGTTGCCCCAACTGATGGTAGGCGATGCCCATCTTATTGCGCAATGTAGGGTCGTTCGACGGCCCTTGCGCGTACGTCTCCACGGCCTCGCGGTAGTTCTTGTGCAACATCTTGAGGTCGCCCAATTCCTCGGGAGTGGCGATGGAGGGCTGAAGGGCTCCGTTCGGCGCGGGCCCGGCATATTGGGCGGCGGCGAGCGGGGAACCCAAGCCAGCCGCGGACCGTCCGGCATCCTGTGCCCTCGCGTTTTGGCCCGATGCCGAGATTGCAACGAGCGCGAGGCTCGCTACCAACAGCCTCGGCGCCGCGACGCGGCCCGGCGCGACGTGTCCGGACCGAAAGGACATTGACTCTCTGCAACATTCTGCTTTCGTCATGGCGAAAACCTCCGTGAGCGACAGTTGGGGGAATCGCCGGGCGCTTGGACAGCTTGCTGAGACTGAACCGCCGCCCACCGCGCGCGGAAACTCGGAGCGGTACGATCGGGCGGATTCCCCTTTGTAAGGAAGTTTACAGCCTAAGTTGTATGGCTGGTAGAGCCATATTGGCGAGTTTCTTTGGACCATTGCCGATGGCGACGCGGAGCCGCCCGATGCGGCCCCAGACAGGGAGCGCGCGTCGCCACTCTCGCAAGATACCGTTTGCCTTGGTACCATGGGCAGAGCCATATTGTGAGGTTTTCTTGGACCACTTGAAAAGGAGCGCGACCGTTGCCTAAGGGCGTCAGCTCCCTGGAACTCACTCTCAACGAGCGTCCGCCGGGCGTCGCACTGACACGCTGGCTGCACGAAGAACTGCGCCGCGCGGTTCTCGACGGCCGGCTGCGGCCCGGCACGCGCCTTCCCGCCACGCGGGATTTCGCGCGCCAGTACGGCGTTTCGCGGGGAACCGCGGTCACAGTCTTCGAGCAACTGCTGAGTGAAGGCTACCTGCGCAGCCAGGTGGGCGCGGGCACCTGGATCAACGAACGCTTGCCTGACAATCTCTTCGGCTCGAAGCGTCCGCCGGTAGCTGTGTTGAGCCGCCCGGCGCGCCTCACCAGGTTGTCGTTCCCGCACCCGGCGCGCCCGTTCCGCGCGCATGAGCCTGCCATCGCGGAATTCCCCGTCGAGGTTTGGGCGCGCATCGCAAGCCGGCGTCTGCGGCGCGTCACGTCATCCCTGCTGGCGGGCGGCGACGCGCGCGGATATGGGCCGCTCTGCGCCGCCATCGCGGAGTATCTGGGCGCGTCGCGCGGCGTCAACTGTTCCCCGGAGCGGGTGGTGATCGTGTCCGGCGTCCAACAGGCGCTCGATCTGCTCGCGCGCCTTCTTCTCAAAGCCGGCGACGCGGTCTGGATGGAGGACCCCGGATACTTCGGAGCCATCACGGCGTTCACAAATGTGGGCGCCAGGATTATCCCCGTGCCGGTCGATGAGCACGGCATCTCGGTTGCGAAGGGCGAAAAACTGTGCGCGCGCGCCAAGGGGGCGTACCTGACTCCGGCGCACCAGTTCCCGCTGGGAATGACGATGCCGCTCGAGCGGCGTCTCGCCATCCTGCGGTGGGCGCACGATGCGAGGGCCTTCCTGATCGAAGACGACTATGACAGCGAGTTCCGCTTCGAAGGGCGGCCGGTCGCTTCCCTCCAGGGCTTGGACAAGGGCGAAAGCGTGATTCTTCTCGGCACCTTCAACAAGCTCTTGTTCCCATCGTTGCGTTTGGGATATGTGGTCCTGCCGCCGGCGCTGGTCGATCCGTTCCTCGCCTTCCGATATGGGACGGACCTGCATCCCGCCGGCCTTGACCAATCGATTCTCTGCGACTTCATCGTCGAGGGGCACATGGGACGCCATATCCGCCGCATGCGCGAGCTCTACGCCGGCAGGCTGGCCGCGCTCCAGGCCGGAGGCCAGCGATACCTGGGCGGATTGCTCGATATTTCCCCGGTCCAAGTGGGTCTTTACACCGCGGGTTTCCTGCGCAATGGCATGACCTCGGGTGAGGCGGAAACCAGAGCGGCCGCTCACGGCATCGAAACCATGTCGCTGGACCGCTTCACGCTGAAGCGCAAGGATGTATGTGGCTTGCTGCTAGGCTTCGCCGCGTTCGATGAGCGCCAGATCCGCCGCGGTCTCGAGGGCCTGGCCGCCGCGCTGAATAGAAGGCACCGCGAGGCGGGCTGAAAGTCGCTCACCGGGCCTCTTACGAGGATGTAGGAACTCGTGGGGCAGGCGCTTTCGCCTGCCAACCGACTGCTTCGCACTATCCAAACAGAACCCACGACCTGCGCGACTGTTTTCGAGAGACTCACGCGAATGCTCCGGCGATGGAGAGCTTCGCCATTTCTGCGTCGCGCTCCGCCGGACCCCCGAAAGCCGAGTGAATACAAGTTACCATCTTGCTTGGTCTAACCATACATTTCCGTGGATAAGACGATGGAGCCTTCGAGCAACGGCGGGCGCATGCCCGGCAATCGCGCTTCCCTGTATCTGATCGTTCTGCTGTCCGCCGCCGCCGTCTATTGCGGCACCATGATTTCGCCGCCTTCGTTGATGGACGATGTGGACGCCGTGCAGGCGCAGATCTCCCGCAACATGCTGCGGTCGGGCGACTGGGTGACGGCGCGGCTGGACGGCATCCCCTACCTCGAAAAAGCGCCGCTGATTTATTGGCTGATCGGCGGCTGCTTCAAACTCTTCGGCGCGTACGATTGGGTGGCGCGGATTCCGGTGGCGCTCGCCGCGGTGCTGCTTTGTTGGATCACCGCCGCGTTCGGCGGCTGGGCGTTCAACCGCCGCGCCGGAACCCTGGCCGGCGTGGTGATGGCCACAGCGGTGGGCTTGTTCCTGTTCACCCGCATCCTGATTCCCGACGTAATGCTGACCGCGGCCGTCGCGTTCGCCATGTGGGCGTTTCTGCGCGCCTTGGACGAACAAGAGCCGCATCCCCGCCTGTGGGCCATGGCGCTCGCCGCCAGCCTTGGCGTCGGCATGCTGCTCAAAAGCACGGTGGGCGTGCTGTTTCCGGTAGCGGCGGCTTTGATTTATCTGGGGCTCACCGGGCAATTGTTTTCGCGCGCCGTGTGGAAACGGCTGCATCCGTTCTCCGGCGCCGCGGTGGCGCTGGCCATCGCCGCTCCGTGGCACGTACTGGCGACGCTGCGCAATCCCCCGTATTTCGATTTCACGCTGCGCAGCCTTCCCGGCCAGTACCACGGCTTCCTGTGGTTCTATTTCATGAATGAGCAGGTGTTGCGATTTCTGAACCTGCGCTATCCACGCGATTACGACACCGTGCCGCTGGTGTACTTCTGGCTGTTTCATCTGCTCTGGCTATTTCCCTGGAGCGTCTATTTTCCAGCGGTGGTGCGAATGACAGGCCACAAGAAGCGATGGCCTGTCCTACCGTTGCGGCCGGTGGATCGCGCCGGGCGGGCGCGCCTGCTGGCGCTTTGCTGGATCGGCTTCGTGCTGGTCTTCTTCAGTTTTTCGACCACGCAAGAGTATTACTCGATGCCGTGCTATCCGGCGCTGGCGTTGCTGCTGGGCGCGGCGATGGCCGCCGGCGGCGTGTGGGTCAAGCGGGGAACGAGCGTGCTCCAGGTGCTGGCCGGAGTCGCCGGCGCGCTGGCGCTGGCATTGGCCTGGCTGGTGCGCAACACGCCCACGCCGGGCGACATCTCGGTGGCGCTGTCGCGGAATCCCGGCGCTTACAAATTGTCGCTCGGCCACATGGAAGACCTCACACTTTCTTCGCTGGCCTATTTGCGCCTGCCGCTGGTGCTCGCCGGCATGGCGTTTCTGTTGGGGGCGTTTCTCGCGCCGGCGCTCGTGCGCACCCGCCGCATCGGTAAAGACACAGCGGCCTTCGTGGCGGCGGCGCTGATGATGATCGTTTTCCTGCACGCGGCGCGGCTGGCGATGGTGGCTTTCGATCCTTATCTGTCGTCGCGCCCGCTGGCTGGAGCGCTGTTGCGCGCGCCCGCGGGGAAGCTCGTCGTGGAGGGCCACGACTACCCGTTCTCTTCCGTGTTCTTTTATGCCGACCGCGACGCGCTGCTATGGAACGGACGCCGCCAGAACCTGGTCTACGGTTCCTACGCTCCGGGCGCGCCCAACGTCTTCCTCGACGATGCCGGTTGGAAGGCCCTCTGGCTCACAGGCGACCGCTGTTACCTGGTGACCAAGGCAGCCCAGCGCCCGCGCCTGGAAGGCCTGGTCGGCCCCGCCGCGTTGCACGTCATCGCCTCGAGCGGCGGCAAGCTGCTGCTGTCAAACCAGCCGCCGCTGTAGGCGCCGCCAGGCCCCAATCGCTCAGTCCCCGAGTATCTCCCACCTGCCATCCATGCAACGGTAAGGCCGGAAGTGGCGCAGGTCCCCGACCTGCGAATGCCCGGCAGCTCTCTCCGCAACAGCGGATACGCGGCGCGAGCGAATTCGGCGGCGGCGTCCGTCGCTGCCTTGGTCTGGCCGTTGAACGAAGGAACCACGATTCGCACCAGCGCGACGTCCGTGCGGTGGTCGCGCAGCGCGTCTACCAGGATCCACGACTTGGCTTCCCATTCCCCCGCGATGGTGCGGCGAGGAGTCTGATACCAATACAAAACCGCGGAACGAAACCCGCCTTTGCTCACGATGTACTGGGTTGCGGCCAACCTTCCGGCCGGCGTTTCGATGCCCACGGTGCCGGTCGATTCCGGCAGCCAACCCGCGCCCGGCAGGCACACTCGCGGCGAATGCGGTTGGCGGTCGCCCTTGGTCTGCGAATTGAACCAGGCCACCAGAACCTCGGCTTGCGAGCCCGGCCCGGCGGGAACTCCGGAGAAATACACGCGGTCCAGCAGCCGGTCGGCCCGAAGCTGGGCTTCGACATCCGGCTCGATCGGAATCTCGCTCGATTGGTTCCAGCGGCCGATCTGCCGGGGGAACGCGCTCAAATCAGGCGTGGCGGGCACACGCTCGGCGTGACCCGCCCATTGAACCGCGAGCGCTTCGGCCACCAGCAACACGGGAACGAGGATCTTGAGTGGATCAGGCATGGTAACGGACGCTGACCGTATGGAATAGCTGCCGCGCTCCGGCCAGCGCCGCTAGGCAGAGTAGAAAGATCACCGCTCCCGCCGTTAAGTGGGGAGTTCCCGAATCGAGCGGGGGGATGGCGGCCGAAGCGGCGACGCGCACCGCGTTGGCTATGATCGCCAGCGGCACGGCCACCGCCAGCAGCGCGATTCTCATCCATGCCTTCGGGTCCAGGATATAGGCCAGCACCACCGCCATGAACCCGAGCGGCAACAGATAGCGGATTCCATTGCACGCTTCCGCCACCGCGACCCGATGCCCGCCCACATCCAAAATATTTCCTTCGCGGATCACGCCGATTCCCCCGGCGGACAGCATCCCCGCCGCCATGCGGCTGGCCAGCAACTGCAACGGCAGCGTGACCATGTTGTATGCAAAGGCCAGCTTGGGCAGCATAAACAGACTGAGAAGAAGCGGAAAGGCCCACGCGCGCAACCGGACGAAGCCGGCCAGACAGACGATTACACCAACCACCGAAATCAGAAGCGCCACCGAATCGGCGAACAACCCGACCCCCACCACCGCCGCGAAATGCAGAACTGCGCCCGCGACGAGCAGCGGTACGCCCCACCAACTCGGCCGCGCCGGCACCGAGCGCCACTGCTTCCGCTCGATCCAAACGATCCAACCGATCACGAGCGGAACCAGGAAGCCGTGCCCCATGTCTTCGTCGTTCCACCACTGTGCGGCCATCCCGCCGAGGGTCGAGACGTGACAGGCGAGCAGTGCCGCCACGGCCGCCATCACGGCCCAGCGAGATTTCATACCCTCATTCTACTGCCAACCAGAGAGCAACCATGGACTTAACCGACCACCGTGGCGCGGCTTGCCCGTGCACCATCCGGGGCCGTCAGGCCTGCAGAGCCGAGAGTCATCTCGGCTTTTCTTCTCGCCCCGCTGGCGCGATTTTCAACGAAGCGGCCGCGCCCGACCCAGACGCGGCGGCGTGAGGTTCACTCTTCGCGCCGCTCTGGCTCAGGGCGCGCGGCTGGGCCGGCGTTGCCGCCCTCCGGCTTGGCGGGCTTCTTCTTATCGGTCAATACCGCGGCGAGTACGACAGCCGCCGGCAGGGCCGCCAAGAGCGCGTACTTAATCTTGTCCTTGCGCGGCGCGGGCATGTCCGGAGGCACCACCCCGCCGTCAGGCGAGCGGTCAATGGCTTTGCCAATGCGCATCTGGTTCAGGTCGTACTCGAATTGTTTTCCGCAATCCAGGCAGACCACATAGCACTGGCTGTGCGGCTGGCCCGCCTTGGTGATGGGCGATACAGGGCGGGTGAGGCGCCGGTGGCCACAACGGAATAGCAGGTTCAGCACCGTGTCGATCATAAAAATGCTCCGCCGAGGACTCCTGTGTATATTGTCGCAGGCTTCGCTCGATATCGGCGCAATCCGGCCATAATGGAAACAGGTGGAACCGGTGGCATCTTGACGATTCGGGTGGATCGCTGGCAGTGGCATTGCGCCGCGCTCTTGTTCGCGGCCTTATTTGCGGACGGCGCGGCGTACGCGGATACGCCGGTCGCCTTGGCGAATCCCGGCATGGAGCCGCCATACAACGCCGTGTATGAGGACAACGGCGCCATCTCCGGCTCCCTGGCCAATGGGTGGCAGGAAAACTCGACCTGGGCGAGCCCGACCGTCGCGTACTCCGAGGACACCAACAACCCCCACGGCGGATTGGCGTCGCAGAAAGCGGTCGTGACCAGTGTGGGAACCGGACAGGTGCAGTTCGTTCAGAATATCGAAGTGTACGCGGGCAACATCTACACCGCATCTGTCTGGCTGCGTGGAACGCCCGGCTCGCAGGCTTCACTGGAGATCCAGCAGGCCAACTCCCCCTACGCCACTTACATTCAGAGCTCGGTGACTCTGACGGCGGATTGGCAGCAACTTACCGCGACCGGCTACATCACCGCCAACGAAAACGCGCTCCTGATGGTCGCCATCCCCGTTCCCGGCACCGTGTGGGCGGATGACGTTGCACTGTCGTTTGCGCCCGGAACGTTCGCGCCCGCGCCCCGCACCGGCCCGATTCCAACCTCGTTCTTCGGCATGCACGTGGAGAACTTCTTACAAAGCCAACTCCTCGACAGCGGATTCGAGCCGCCCTATGTTTCGGCCGGCGTCAACAATTCCATCTCGGGCAATACCGCGGTCAATTGGTCCGATAACTCCTCCTGGGGAGTTCCCAATCCCACCGTGACGTACTCCGAGGATACCGGCAACCCCCATAGCGGCACGGCGTCCCAAAAGGTCAGCGTGCAAACCGTGCCTTCCGGCGATGCCGTGCAATTAGTCCAATCGATCACCGTGATTCCAGGCCAAACCTACACCTTCAGCGCATGGCTGCGTGGCGATGCCGGAATGAAGGTCAACCTGGTCCTACAGGACGCCAATACGCCATACACCCATTACGGAGGGCAGACACAGGTCACGCTTTCCGGCGCCTGGCAGCAGTTCGCCATCAGTGGGCAAGTGAACGATACGGGCAGCATTCTGCTCATGTTTCAGGCCACGCAACCCGGCACGTTCTGGGTGGACGATGCGCAATTCACCGATGCCTCCGGCGCACCTGTCTCCGGCGGCGTGCCTTGGCCCACCGCCAAATTCGGCACCTTGCGGCTGTGGGACACCGGCACTTCGTGGACTTCGCTTGAGCCGCAGCAGGGCGTTTGGAACTGGCAGCCGCTCGACATCTGGGTAGCGGCCGCCGAGCAGCACGGCGTCGAGGACATCCTGCTGACGCTGGGCCAGACGCCTCCCTGGGCGTCCACTAGTCCCGATGACGTCAATTACATCGGCGCGGGCGCTCCCGCCCCGCCCACCGACAATCAGTACTGGCGCGACTACATCACCGCTGTTGCCCAGCGCTACAAAGGACGCATTCGCTATTACGAGATCTGGAATGAGCCGAACGATCCCACTTACTACACCGGAACCGTCGCCGAACTGGCGGAACTTACCGCCGAGGCCTACAGCATCATTAAGTCGGTGGACCCGGGTAACACGGTCCTTTCGCCGGCAGCCTATGTGCCGGGTTATTTGGATCAACTCCTCAAAGCCGGCATCGCACAGAACGTGGACATGATCGCCTATCACTTCTACGAGACACCGCCGGAGGCGGCCGCCGCCGCCATCGCCAACGTGGACTTGGTGATGGCCGCCAATGGCGTGAGCGCCATGCCCCTCTGGGCTACCGAAGGCGCCTCGGGTGACAATACCATCGCACCTGAGTCTCTGGCCGCGGCCTACCTGGTGCGCAAGTATCTGGTCCACCTCGCGTTCGGTTCCATCCGCTTCGATTGGTACGCCTGGGGCAAGGCCACCACGTTCTGCGTGGGCACCGAAGAGAACGATCCGCGGGTGCTGACCGAAGCCGGCACCGCGTTCGGAATTCTGATGAGTTGGCTGCGTGGCGCTTCAGTCACTGGCGCCTCGATCGATGCCGCAAAAACGTGGCAGATCGGGTTGACGCTGCCCGGCGGCAATCACGGGCTGATCGTCTGGAATCCCACGTCGACAGTGCCATTCGCCATCCCCAGCACGCTCCATTCCGTTTCCCAACACGATATCTTCGGCAATGTCAGCCTGGTCGAGGGAAACACAGTGACTATCGGCGACTCACCGGTCTTGCTGATGAGTCACCAGCAGCGCAGCCGTTAGTGCGGCGCGGCCGTGGCGCACGCACATGCAATCGGCGCCCGACCATCTATCGGAGCCGCGACCATAGGGAGCGGTCACGCCACTACTCTCAACACTTCTTCACTCAGAGACACCGTGCGTTCGCAAGAATGCCGACGCGGCACACAAAGTGCGCGCGCCACGCTTATCGCCCTTGTGTGCCTACCAATCCGCGGGTCCACACATCGGCCAGAGTAAACGCCATCATGATGAACAGCCAGAGGAACGCGCCTGCGGCGGCAAGCTGAGTCAGCTTGGTGCTATGCCGCATATGCATGAAAAACAGCGCCACCAGCAGCATCTTGACGGCGGCGATGAGCAGCGCGATCACCACGCTGAAGGCGCCTAAGTCGATATAGGCTACTCCGGTGGTGATGCCCGTGAGAAGCAGCAGGATCAGCCAGACGGCCGCATAAGTCTTGACGGAATCGACGTGTTCGCTCATGGCTATCTCATGTGTCGGTCAATCAGGTAGAGCAGGGGAAAAAGGAAAATCCAGATGATATCGACAAAGTGCCAGTAGAGGCCGGCGACGTCGACCGGAGTCATATATTCGGCCGTGAACCGCCCGCGCACGGCGTGATAGAGAAGCCAGGTAAGAATGCCCGCGCCCACCACCATGTGCAGCGCGTGCAGGCCCGTCATGGCGAAATAGAGCGAGAAAAAGAGTTGCGCCGGCCCCTGCTCGGCCGCGCCTTCGAAATGGAAGGTCGCGCCCGGAACGTGGTGCTCGACGAACTTCTCGTTCCACTCATACGCCTTCACCCCCAGGAAAACCAAACCTAGGAACAGAGTCAGGATTAGAAACCAAATCAGGGCCTTGCGCCGCCCGAGCTGCGCCGCCCGCACAGCCAGCACCATGGTGAAGCTGCTGCACAGCAGAACCGCGGTGTTCAGCGCGCCGATCACCGCATTGAGCGAGGTCGAGGCCATCCCGAACACGACCGGGTAAGTATTGCGGTAAACGGTGTAAGCCAAGAACAGTCCGCCGAAGAACATCACTTCGGTAATGAGAAACACCCACATCCCGAAGGTCGAGGATTCCTTCTGCTGCTCGGCGGTATCGAATTGCTCGCGCAGCGCGAGCGTTTCCACTGGAGTGTGAGCCTGTTCAGCCAACTTCCACCCCCTCTTTCACTACAGTGCTGTAATCGTAAGCCTCGTGTGTCACTACCGGAATCTCGTCGAAGTTGTGGACCGGCGGCGGCGACGGCACGGTCCACTCCAGTCCTGTCGCGCCCCACGGGTTGGCCGGCGCCACTTCGCCGTAACGCAGCGACCACATAAAGTAGAACATGGGGAACAGATAGCCGATCGCTAATATCGAGGCGCCCGCGGTGGAGAGCACGTGCAACACCTGAAACTCGTCCGGATAAACATGGTAGCGCCGCGGCATACCCATGTAACCCAAAATGAACTGCGGGAAAAACGTCAGATTGAATCCGACGAAGATGATGGCGGCGGATAGCTTGGCCCAGTTCTCAGGATACATGCGGCCGGTCATCTTAGGCCACCAGTAATGCAGCCCACCCAGAAACGCCATGATCGTGCCGCCTACCATAACGTAATGGAAGTGCGCCACCACAAAGTAAGTGTCAGTCACGTGCACGTCGAAGCCGAGGCTGGCGACGAACAGTCCGGTAAGTCCGCCGATGGTGAACAGGCCGATGAAGCCAAACGCATAGAGCATCGGCGTGGCGAACGAGATGGAGCCTTTATACAAGGTCGCGGTCCAGTTAAAGACCTTCACCGCGGAAGGAATCGCCACGAAGTAGCTGAGAAAGGAAAATACCAAACCGGCATAAACCGATTGCGTGCTGACAAACAAATGATGCCCCCAAACCAGGAAGCCGATCACCGCGATAGCCATGCTCGAAAAGGCGACAAAGTGGTAACCGAAGATCGGCTTGCGCGAGAAGACCGATATGATCTCGCTGATCACGCCCATGGCAGGCAGCACCATGATGTACACGGCCGGGTGCGAATAAAACCAGAACATGTGCTGGAAGAGCACCGGGTCGCCGCCCAGGTTGGGGTCGAAAATGCCGATGTGGAAGACGCGTTCGCAGAAGACCAGCACGATGGTGACCGCGACCACCGGTGTGCCCAGCACCTGAATCACGGCGGTAGCATAGTTAGCCCAAACGAACAAGGGCATGCGGAACCAGGTCATGCCGGGCGCACGCATGCGATGCACGGTGACGATGAAGTTGAGCCCGGTCAGAATCGAGGAAAAGCCCGAGACGAAGATGCCAAGCGCGGTGGCAATTACCCAAGTATTCGAATAAGTAGTGCTGTACGGGGTGTAGAAGGTCCAACCTGTATCCACGCCGCCGGCCAGCATAGCGAAAATGGCGAAGCCGCCGCCGATCACCAACAGGTACCAGCTCAGCAGGTTGATACGCGGAAAGGCCAGGTCGCGCGCGCCAATCATCATCGGCAGGAAGAAGTTACCCAGTGTCGCCGGTATGGACGGGATGAGGAAGAAGAAGATCATCGCGATCCCGTGCATGGTGAACAGCTTGTTATAAGTCTCCGAGGAGACCAGGTCGCCCTGCGGCGTCAGCAGTTCGACGCGAATCAGCGAAGCGAAAATTCCGCCGATGAAAAAGAAGATGGTGACGGTAATGAGATACAGGATCGCGATGCGCTTGTGATCCTTGGTGAGAAGCCAGCTCTTCAGGCCATAGCCGGCGTTCAGGTAGTTCTCTTGCGGTGCTATCACGGCGGTATCCATATGGCTACGGGTTGGTGGGCGCGGCGGTGGCGACGCCTGGGTTCACGTTGATCTCCGCCGGAGGCGTTCCGGCGCCGGCCGGCGGCGGCGCCAGCGATTTAATATATTCGATAAGTTCCAGGACGCCCTCTTCGGTCACCTGGCCCTGGAAGGTGGGCATCAGCGGCTGATACCCGGCCACGATCTTCGCGTTCGGCTGCAGGATGGACTCGCGCAGGTAAGCTTCATCCGCGCTAACCAGGCGCCCGTCGGCAAGCTGCACACTCCTTCCGTAAAGTCCGACCAGACTGGGGCAGCGCCCGGAGCCATCCGCCTTGTGACAATTGCCGCAAGCCAGATCCTGGAAGAGCTTCTCGCCATTCTCCGACAGCGATCCGAAGGAACGTCCGCCGCTCAGCCATGCCTGGTAATCTTGCGGCTCCATGGCGTAAATCCATCCAGTCATGCCGGAATGCTTGGTGCCGCAATACTCGGCGCAGAATAAATGGTACTTACCCGGCTTGGTAGCGGTGAACCAGGTGGTCGAATAGCGGCCCGGCACCACGTCCTGCTTGGTGCGGAAGGCGGGCACGAAGAAGCTATGAATCGCATCCTCGGAGGTCATGACGAGCTTCACCGGCCGTCCCACGGGAATGTGCAGCTCGTTGATTTCACGCTGCCCTTCCATGTGTTGCAGCTTCCACATCCATTGCTTGGCGACCACATAGATCTGCATGGCGTTCTTCGGCGGACGGCTTTCCTTGAAGAATATATTGGCGCCCCATGCGAACATGATCATGGTCAGTCCGAAAGGAATCACCGACCACGCGATCTCCAGCACCAGGCTGGCGTGGATCGGCTTCGGCAGGTCGTTGTCCGAACGCCGCCGGTAGCGGATGGCGAAGTAGAAGATGGCCGAGAAAATCAGCACGGTGAAGAACACCGACACGCCGACCAGATAGAACAGCAGATGGTCCACGTCGGGAGCGAAGTTCGACGCCGATTCCGGGAAAAGAGGTAGCTTCATATTCTGGCTTGTCCAGCCTGCCTCGTACTCTGGCGCCGCCCGCGCGAATCGCGGCGCAGAGCGATTACGATTGCCATTCCGCCCACTAACAGAAAGGCCGCCGCGGTGATCCGCAGCAGGTTCATGGCGACCGCGCCGTACTTACCGGTCGCAGGATCGTAATGGAAACAGAACAGGAGAATTTCATCGGCCGGCGTGCCGATCTTGTTGTTCGACGCCTCCACTAATCCCAGGCGGATATCGCGCGGCGAATACTCCACGCCGTAGAAATACTTCGACACCCTACCCTCCGGGGTGAGGATCATAATGGCGCTGGCGTGCGCGTATTGGTCGGTCTTAGGATCGTACTTATAGTGAAAGCCGATCGCATCGGTCAGCCCGCGCACGTTCGCCTCGTCGCCGGTGAGAAAGTGGAAGCCATTGGCGGTGCCCGGCCGGCGATAGCGGCGCAGATAGTTCTCTTTCTTAGCCGCCGCAATCTCGGGCGTGTCCTTAGGATCGAAGCTGATCGCGATTACTTCAAAATCCTTGGCGGGATCGAGCGAAACTACTTTCAGCGCGCTCACCATCCCGCTGAGAATTTGAGTACACAGCATCGGGCAGCGGTAATAGACTGGCGCCAGAAGCACCGGCTTGCCAGGATGAAAGAAAGTGGAAAGAGTTACTTCGCGGCCGGCTTCATCGCGCAAAACGGTCGACAGCGGAACCTGGGCATCCAATCTCTGATCGATGCCCACGCCGGCGAGCGAGCCCGGCAGCACCGGCTTCAGGCTGGAATCCTGCAAGCTGTAGGAGGGTTGCATGGGCGCGGGCTGCCCCGGTTGTGCGAGCGCGGCGGTGGCCAAGAGACTGGCGGCCGCGAATCCGCGCAGCACGATGGTTACTTTGCGGCTCATCTCGTCTTCCCCTTCGGCGCTTCCACAGTCGGTGCCGGCGCCGCGGTTACCAGTCCTTCCGGGATTTGGCCGGCCAGCGGACCGCCGGATTGCTGCATCTTGGCGCCAAGCCCGGACGCGGTGGGAAGGCTGACGCCGGCTGCCGCGGTTTGAGGCTGTTCAGTTTGCCGCGCTGGCAGATGGCTCGCGGCCAGAAGATCGATGGCCTGACTGATCGGAATCCGCACGATGCCGTGCTCGCGATCCACCCAGCCATAACTCGTCAGTATCTGGCTCTCGGCTGCGCGCTGCGCCGCCAGGTCCTGCGTCTCGGTGACTTCTAACTGCGGCGCGGGCGGCAGGCGGCGGGCATCCAGAGTCAGGGACTGCGTGGCGCGCGGCAGCACTCCACCGTACTTACCTTCAAAATAGCGAAACATCGCGAACACCAAACCAAACGACGCGATGCACAACAACAGCAGCGCGATGGCGAATTTGCTCAGCGCAAAGATGTCGGCGTCGGTGCGCTCGTGGCGCAGTTCGGGGCGGCTCAGATCGACCGGTGCGTCCGGTGCGGCGTGTTGCCCGTGTTTATTCTCGGCCATGTTCCAAAGCCTCACTCAGATGCGGATCGTGGAGCGGCAGTAACGGCCGTTTTTCCAATTGACTCAGGAAGTAAGCCAGCCAGATGCCAGCCAGCCCAATCACGGCAGTGAAATCCATCCAGCTCAAGCCGAAGGAGCCTTTCAGAAAATCCGGCGCTACTTGCCAGTAGATGTCAACCACCCGCATCAGCAGAACGAACAGCGCGATGTTCCGCAGCAGTTTGAAATTGCGCTTCAGGTCGCGCGACAGCAGCAATGCGAAAGGCAGGGCGAAGTGACCGATCACGATCGCGAGGCCCACCCACTGCCAGCCGCCATGCAGCCGCACCAGATACCAGGGAATTTCCTCCGGCAGGTTGCCGGCCCAGATGATGAGAAATTGGGAGAACGAAAAGTACGCCCACAGCATCACCAGTGCGAACATCAGCTTGCCGAGGTCGTGTAGATGGCGCGGAGTAACTATGTCGGCCATCGGCTTGCGCGCCGCTAGAAACACGACCACGGCAATCAGGAAGGCCATCGACGAAAGCGCCTGCCCGGCGATCATCAACAGACCGTACATGGTGGAGTACCAGCGCGGGTCGATCGAGAGAACCCAGTCCGTTGCCATGAAGGTAACTGCCAGACCATAGAAGATGAGGCCCGGACCGGCGAGCGCCCCCATCTTGCGGCGCGGCGTCTGTCCGCCGTCTCTGTCTTCGATGGCCGACCAGCGATTGAAAAACCAGGAAAGGAAGCACCAGCCGCCCAGGTAGATCAGCGCACGAACGGCGAAGAACGGAACGTTGAGATATGGCTGCTTATGACGCAGGAACTCATCGGCCAGCACTAAGTTGGGGTGCGACCAAGGGTATAGGTTGCGGATGCCGATGAAGATCGGGACGAACAGCAACAGAACCAGCGGCAGCGTACGCGCGGCGGCTTCGGCCGGGCGCCGTACGATGACTCCCCAGGCGCCACCGGTGAGATACTGCACCATCAGCCACGCCAGGCTGCCCGCCGCGAGGCCCAGCACAAACAGATACGACCAAAGCCAGGAACGGTAGAACTGATTGGGAGACACCAGGAACAAACCCGCCGCCGTAGCCAGCAGGCCAACGGCGCCAAGTACCGCGAAGCGTGTGCGCCACTGGCGAATGGTGTCGCGCAGTTCGTCGGTGACCTGGAAATCGGTTGCCTGCGCGATCACTGTCCGCCCTCCTGATCGAGCCGCGCTTTCGCGTCGGCGGGAATATCATTGATGGAAGCGTTCTGACTGAGTTGCAGCGCGCGGATATAGCCCACGATAGCCCAGCGGTCGCGGGGCTGAATTTGGGCCGAATAGTCGGGCATGGCGCCGAATCCGTTTGTAATGACGTCGTAAAGGTAGCCGGCCGGCGCCTGGCGCAGCCGGTCGATGTGATAAGACGGAGGATGCCGGAAGCCGCGCCGCACGATGCGGCCGTTGCCGGTGCCCAGAGAATCGTGGCAAGGCGCGCAGTAAATGTTGAATCGCTCTTGGCCGCGCTCGATGACTTCTTTGGTAACTGGGAAAGGAAACTCGGGCGTAAACTTGCCGTCCGGCCCTTTGGCGGTGTAGTAGCCGGCATCGTCATCCAGGTGGCCGCGCGCCACCGTGCCTTCGATCAGCGGGCGCGCCGAACGGCCGTCGGCGAAGAAATCGGTCGGCCGCAAGGGGATGTATTTGGGCTGATCGTGCATGTCCTGCCGGCAGGCCAATGTCGCGGCGGCGGCCAGCAGCACAAGGCCAGTGAAGAGGTTAGTGCGCAACTTCGGACACCTCCCTGGGTTCCAGAGTCCCTAGGAACTGGCTGGTTTGGGCCCGATCGAAAAGAGGGTCTTCGGCCTCGATGCAAAGGAAGAAGCGGTTGCGGCTGGCGGCGCTGAATCGCGGCACGTTGAACACAGGATGATATGGCATCGGCAGGCCGCATAGCGCCATCATGCCCAACACCGCCGATAGCGACGCGAACAGAATAGTCAGTTCGAACGTGATGATAATGAACGAAGGCCAACTGTTGAGCGGCCGGCCGGCGATGTTGATCGGGAAGTAGATGACCGCGATCCAGTATTGCAGGAAGAAGCCCGTGAGGCCGCCGATCACTCCGCCCGCCAGCACAATCAGCGGCAGCTTGTTCTTGTGCAAGTGCAGCGCGTCGGTCAGTTCCTCGATGGGGAACGGAGAGTAGGCGTCCAGCTTGCGATAGCCCTTGGCGCGGGCCGCGCGCGCGGCGCTCACCAATTGCGATGGGCTGTCGAACTCGGCCATCACTCCGTAGATGCCTTGCTCGGTCAACTCTTGGCCTCCTTACTCACCTTGGCTTGCGGCAGCAGCGTCCGCACTTCAAAGATGGAAATCATCGGCAGCGCGCGCACGAACAGGAAGAAGAGGAACAGAAACAGGCCAATGGTGCCCGCATAGGTCGCCCAGTCCCAGCGGGTGGCGCGGAAGATACCCCACGAGGAAGGCACAAAATCCTGCGCCAGGCTGCTGACGATAATCATGTACCGCTCCAGCCACATGCCGGTCAGCACCACGATTGACGAAATGAACAGCAACACCGGGCTGCTGCGCACGCGCTTAAACCAGAGGAACTGCGGCGCCACGATATTGCAGGCCACCAGCGACCAATATTGGGCCGCGTAAGGCCCCGTCATGCGATGCCAGAAAGCGGCCTGTTCGTAAGTGTTTCCGCCGTACCACGCGCCGAATAACTCCAACAGATACGCGTAAGCTACAATCCAGCCGGTGGCCAGCATGATCTTGCCGCAGTTATCCAGGTGCTTATCGGTGATCAGGCCTTGCAAACCGTAAACCGAGCGCAGCGGAATCGCCAGCGCCAGAACCATCGCGAAGCCGGAGTAAATGGCGCCGGCCACGAAGTACGGCGGAAAGAACGTGCTGTGCCAGCCGGGCACGATGGCGATAGTGAAGTCGAAGCTGACGACCGTGTGTACCGAAAGCACCAGCGGCGTGGCCAGGCCGGCCAGCAGCAGAGTAGCGGTTTCGTATACGCTCCAATGGTGCGCCGAACCGCGCCATCCCATCGCCAAAATGCCGTAAATAGCGCGGCCGATCGGGTTCTTCGTGCGGTCGCGCAGCGTCCCCAGGTCGGGCATCAGGCCGACGAACCAGAACAACAGGGACACCGTGGCATAAGTCGAGACCGCGAACACATCCCACACCAATGGGCTGCGGAACTGGGGCTCGATGGCCATGGTATTGGGATACGGCAGCATCCAATAGAACAGCCACGGGCGGCCCATGTGCAGCAGTGGAAACATGCCGGCGCAGGCCACCGCAAACAAGGTCATGGCCTCGGCGAAGCGGTTGATCGAGTTTCGCCACCTCTGGTTGAGCAGCAGCAATATGGCCGAAATCAGCGTGCCCGCGTGGCCAATTCCGATCCACCACACGAAATTGGTGATGGCGAAGCCCCACATCACCGGCGTGCGAATGCCCCAGATGCCCACTCCCTTGGCCAGCAGAACCGTCACCGCCAGCAGGAAGAGCATCAGCAGCGAGCCGCCGAAACCGAAGGCCGCGAACCAGAATAGCGGCGTCTTCCGCGTCAGCACCACGCTCGAAATCTGATCCGTGATGGTGGAGAATGTGTAGCCCGGAGCGATGATCTCGCCCGGTGCCGGCGTCTCGACTACGATCTGTTGGTCGTCTGCCATCGCGATAACTAGTCCTCAATCTCCGGGTTGGGGTTGCGCAGTGCAGCCAGATAAGTGGTGCGCGGCCGCGTATTCAAATCGGCCAGCATGCCGTAATTGCGTTGCTCGGCTTTCATTTTCGATACGCGGCTCGCGGGGTCGTTGATGTCGCCGAAGATAATCGCTTCCGCTGGACAAGTGGCCTGGCAGGCAGTCTGTATCTCGCCGTCCTTCACCTTGCGGTTTTCTTTTTCGGCGTCGATCTTGGCCGCGTTGATGCGTTGCACGCAGTAAGTGCATTTTTCCATTACGCCCCGGCTGCGTACGGTCACGTCCGGGTTGCGCAGTAGCTTGAGGCTGGGAGTTTCGAAATCCGAAAACAGGTAGAAATTGAACCGCCGCACTTTGTAGGGGCAGTTATTCGAACAGTAACGCGTCCCCACGCAGCGGTTGTACACCATGTCGTTGAGGCCTTCGGCGCTGTGGGTGGTGGCTTGCACCGGGCAAACCAGCTCGCACGGCGCGTTCTCGCACTGCTGGCAGGGCACCGGCTGGTTGTAGATTTCGGGATCGTTCGGCTGCCCGCTGTAATAGGAATCCACGCGCAGCCAGTGCATGGCGCGTCCGCGCCGTACTTGGTCCTTGCCCACCACCGCGATATTGTTTTCCGCCTGGCATGCCACTACGCACGCGCTGCATCCGGTGCAGGCGTTCAGATCGATAGCCATGCCCCAGGCGTGGCCAGGGTAGCTCCATCCGGGATAAATCGTCAGCGAGGCCGGCGGATCCTCCGCGCCCTCGTGCACCGATTTCGGGTCCTTCAGATAATCCGCGAGATCTCCTGCACGCAGGATGTGCCGCTTGGGATCGAGCGCGTGCTCGTTCTGCGTGGTGGCAATCAGGTAGGATCCGTCGATCTTCTTGGCCGTGAGTCCGGTGTCGTTCCACAAAGCTCTAGCCGTACGCAGGCCGTAAGGATTGAAGCCGGCGCCCGTACCGGCGCGGCCGGCCTTGGTGCGGCCATAACCCAGGTGAACCGTGACCGATTCATCGGCATGCCCCGGCTGCGCCCACACCGGCGCGCGCAACGTGCGGCCCTGGTAAGTCAGTTCCACCATCGGCACGCCATCGTAACCGGCATTCAGCGTTTCTTTGTAAACGCCTAACTTGTTGGCCGTCGCCGGACTCATGATGGCCGCGTTGTCCCAAGTGATCTTAGTGATCGGTTTAGGCAGTTCCTGTAGCCAGCCCAGGTTGGCGAAGCGCCCGTCGTAAATCGTCGGGTCGGGACGAAACACGATTTCCAGCTTGCCTTCCAGGCGATATTGCTGCGCCGGCGCAGCCAACGCCGCGCCGTTGATGGCAGGCGTTTTGGTGGGTAACGCCGAACCGGCCACCACCCCATCATGTACCGCGCGCCGCCACCAGGATTCGAAATCGGCGCCCGTATGCTCGGCCGCCCAGTAACCCTTGACGATTTGGTAGCCGCCCGTTTCCGGCGCATCCAGGAACATCTGCAACACCTGGTATGCGGAGCGGCCGTCGTAGAGCGGCTGAATCAGTGGCTGTTGAATGGTGACCGAACCATCGAAGGCGCGCGCGTCGCCCCAGCTTTCCAGATAATGCGCTTCCGGCAAATGCCATTGGCAGATTTCTGAGGTTTCATCCTCGTACAAGCTCAAGTGCGCGCGCACGCGGGCCTTTTGAATTCGGTCGGCCAACCCCAGTTCCACCGGCGCGTTGAAGACCGGGTTTCCACCCAGAATCAGCAGCAGATCCACCACGCCCGCATCCAGATCGCCGACCAGGTCCTCGAGCGATGCCACATGGTCCACCGGGCTGGCCTCGATGGAATCCGTATAGAAAACGGTCTTCCCCACGTTGCCCAGCTTGGCGTTCATCGCGTGGGCCAGGGCGTGGACGATAGGTGGTTGGAATTCGCCCGCGATCACCAGGCTGGCGCCCTGGTTGCGCATCAGGTCTTTGACCAGGCCGCCCATCCATTTATGGATGTCGCCGTTGTCGCTCTGCTTCGGGCCTTGCGCCACGCCCAGACCACCGGCCAACAGCCACGCGAATTCTTCCACGTCTCCCGCGCGCAGCGGCAGCCGATGGTCAGCCTTGCTGCCGGTGGGCGTGGGCATAGGCTCCACCACATACAGCCGGTTCATCGTCGTGTTGGCGCCTTCCACGCGCCGCCGCGCCGCGAATTGGCGCGCGTAGCGCAGGCTGGCTTCGCCGGATGCCAGGAAATCCGAATCGAGCGACACGATTACGTTCGCATTCGCCACGTTGTAATAGGTGTGCACCGGCTGGCCGAATGCCAGCATGGCGCCGGTGCGCGCGCTATGTGGCCCGGCCGGCTCCCATTGGTGCCATTTCGAGGCGGGAAAGATCTTCTTGATGGTGGCGAGCTGATCGGCCATCGCCGGTGATGTCACAGTCTCGGTGAGGATGCGGATACCGGCGCCGGCGGTCGTGTGCTGTTGTTCGATCAGGCCGCGCAGCATTCCCAGGAAGTCCGCCCAGGAGCGGATCTCGCCATCTTGATACAACGTACGGCTCCGGTCCGGATCGTACAGTTGCAGCACCGACGCCTGGCCGAACGCGTCGAGTGCGCCTAGCGTAGCCGGGTGCTCGGGATTGCCTTCCACCTTGGTGGGACGGCCTTCGTGGCTTTCCACCAGAACGCCGTTGGCCACGCCGCCCAGCGTGGTCGCGGAGGCGTAGAACAGCGGCTTGCCGGGAATCAGATCTTCCGGCTGCCGCACGTAAGGCATGATGTGCTCGGTGGGCTGGCGGGTGCAAGCGGTCAGCCCAGCCAGGGCCAGCGAGGCCCCCATCATCTTGAGGAAGTTGCGGCGCCCATCCACCTCGTTTTCGTCGTCGGCCCAGCCGATGGCCTGGCGGGGAAACTCGCGCTGCAACAGGTCCTCGAATTCGGGCGTAGCGGCCAGGTCCTCCAGGTTGCGCCAGAACTCGCGCCCGCGCTTCCCCTCCAGACGCGCCCGCGCGCCGGCCAGATCCAGGTATTTCGGTGAGTCGCTCATCGGTGGCAAGTGGAACAGCTCGTCAACACGCGCGTATCTTGTATGTGATTTTCACTCATCAGCCGGCGCCCGATTTCCTCCTGGCTGCCTGACGGCTGATAGCCCATCGTGGTAATGAACGCCTGCGGCCGCAGCACCTTTTCCGGATTACGATGACAGTCCAGGCACCAATCCATCTGCAGCGAAGCTACCGCCCAGGTCAGCGGCATCTTATCCACCCGGCCGTGGCAGCTCTCGCATCCCACGCCTTTACTCACGTGAATGCTGTGGTTGAAGTAGACGAAATCCGGCAGGTCGTGAACCCGCGTCCAGCGGATCGATTGGCCGGTGCGGAAACTGGCGCGCACCGGCTCCAGCATCGGGCTCGTGCTCCAGATCTGGGAATGGCAGTTCATGCACGTCTTGGTCGGCGGCACGTTGGCGAAACTGGAGCTCTCCACCGACGTGTGGCAGTACCGGCAATCCAGGCCCAGCCCACCCACATGATGCGCATGGCTGAACGGAACCGGCTGCTCGCGCGCCATAAACGCGCGCGTATTGTATGCGCTGCGGTTCAGCGCGTCGAACGCCCAGCCCGCAAATGCCAGGACGAAGATCGCGCCGTAGACCGACATGCGCGCGATCGCATTCGCGCTCTTGGGAAAGATCTGGGCCATGCCGCGCTACCTTCGCCCCGCTTCCACTGTCACAACGTTGTTAGTCCGCATATCAGGAAGACAGCAACCCCTTCGAATACCCTCGGTCCCCAGATTCAAACTCTCTTAACAGATGCAAAACTTGTTACGAAGTTCCAAGCTAATCGCATCGCACAGTTTCATTAACTTCGGGAGTAGAGAAACACAGCATTTTCCGCGCGGCTCCCGCCCTCGCTGGTGCAAACGGCAAACTGCGCCACCTTCTTGACTGCTGATTTATCCCACAGCGACGCGCCTGCGTATTCCCCGTCTTTCCGCAGCGCATAGAATTTCAGGTCGACCTCTTCCAGCCGCTTCCGGTCATGATTGAAGTTCCGCGCCACCCGCTCCAGCGCGTCCAGTGCCGCATCTTTGGGCGACATCCCGCGCCGCATGTTCTCGACCACCGTGTGCGCTCCACAAACTCTGAGGTTTTCTTCCCCGCGCCCGGTCGAACCCGCGCCGCCCACATCCTGATCCAGCCACAAGCCGCCGCCGATGATGGGGGAATCGCCCAACCGGCCGGAAATCTTCCACGCCAGGCCGCTGGTGGTGGTGACCGCGGACATCTCGCCCTTTTCATTGAGCGCGATGCAGTTGATGGTGCCGTGCGGCGGATGATGCGCGTTCTCGATGGCTTCGAGCAGCAGTTCATCGCTGGCCCAAGGAAACTCCCGCTTGAGCTCTTCCATCTGGGCCGTCTTCTGTTCTCCGGGCGGTGCGTCCAGGCCGGGGCCCCAGTTGCTATGGCCGTCGCGATCGCGCAGCGACCGCTTCCAGACCAGCCATTGCAGGCGCGATTCCTCGGTCAGCAGGTTCTCTTCCTGGAACCCCTCGGCTTTGGCGAATCTGAGCGCACCGGCGCCCACCAGCATCAAGTGGTCGGTATCTTCCATCACGCGCTGGGCCACCTTGGAAGGAGTCTTGATGCCTTCGAGCGCGCCCACCGCGCCCATGCAGCGGCTCGGCCCGTGTATCACGCTCGCATCCAGTTGCACCACGCCATCCTCGTTGGGCAAGCCGCCGTAACCCACACTCGTGTCGCGCGGGTCCAGTTCCACGATGTTGACGCCGGCTACTACCGCGTCCAGCGTGTCGCTTCCGGCCTGGATCCGTTCCATTGCCCTGGCGCAGCAATTGACTCCGCCATCGAAGCGGTTGGCGCTCGAGATTACCACCGCCCGCGGCGCGGGATTTGCCGCAACCATGCGCATGGCGGGCAGCGCAGCGGCGCCCAGCATCACCGATCTGCGGCTCCAGTTGATTTTGCTCATCAGCGTGTTTTCTTGCTCGATGCGTGCCCCTCGAATCGCCTCGGCGCTCATGGCCTTTGAGAAGGATTTACATTATGCCACAGCGGGAGCGGGATGGAGTACTCCGGTTTCGTGGTTTCGGTGGGGCAGGTCCCCGACCTGCCAACTCCGCCCTGCCAATTCCGTCCTGCTAAACTGACAGCCATGAGGTATCTCGCGTCCGCGTCTTTGCTGCTGCTGGTCTGTGCCATGGCGCTGGCGCAAAGAGGGCGGGACGTCGAGGTCCTGGAAGCCAAAGCCCGGCGCGTCGAAGAAGGACGGCTTTCGATCGACGGCCGGGTTCGCGCCGGCAAGCCGCTCAAGGGTCTGACCCTGACGTTCGATTTCCTGACCTCCGATGGGGAACTGCTGAGCAGCCAGAAAACCGCCGTCGAGGACGACGTACTCAAGCGGGGCGACGAATCGTCATTTCACGCCGAAACCGACAATCCACCCGGCTCGGTGCGTTTTAAGATACGGGCATTCGACGGAGACGGCCGGCAACAGCGCGTCGGTAACGACGGGCCGTTTGTGATCGATTGAACACCGCCGCCGGGCTTCAATAGGCTATTCCGTTTAATAGTCCTTCACAACTGTTGCGTATAGAAGTACTATAGTTAGCAAAGGGGGGGCTATGGGACCGTTGTCGCGAGTCGCCATTGCACCGTATCAGGACGAGCACCTGGCGGTGGATTTTGAACATCGGGTTGTTGCGCTGGATTCCCGTCCAGTCGGCCTGACGCGGAAGGAATACGCCTTGCTGGCGCTGCTGGTGAGCAATGCCAGCGAAATCGTTCCTCGCCATGCGCTGCTGTGGGAAATCTGGGGTTACGGAGCCGGCATCCGCACACGCACGCTGGACGTTCACGTGCGCCGCGTACGCAAGAAACTCGGGACCTACGCGGACCAGTACATCGAGACCATCTTCGGCATTGGCTACCGTTTCCAACCTTTCCGCATCATCCGCCCGCGCCAGGAATCCGCCCAGGACCCCGTCGCTGGGGTGGCCTGAGAAGCTGCGCTGCGAGGTGGAAGCAGTTGCCGAAGTGGGGCAGGTCCCCGACCTGCCAACAGTCGGCCGCAAGCCCTAGCCGTCTCCCCCGACCCCAATCACAAACTCCCCAAAGCCCGGTAACGCCGGCGATCTTGTCGCCGGTGATTTGCCCGAACCCCATTCACAAACTTCCCAAACAATCTTTCCCTAACCCAATCAATGCTTCCGGCGAATTCGCGGCCGCGCGCGCCGTTTTTTCGCATTGCCGTGCGCGATCCTGAAAGCGGGATTCGGTAAGATCCTTACCAAAAACGGCAGCTAACCTCTTTGTTTTCGAAAGAATTCGGCAAGATTCTTTCCGAATCCCACTGGAGCGCACGTGGAAAAGGATCAGACCGAAACACCGGCCGCAGCCTCGGCCCTCAATCTGGGCCAGTGGCTGGGCCGCCGGGAGGCCTTCGGCGCCGTTGCCGGACGCTGTTCCGCCGCCGAAGTGGAATGCGTTCGCCGCATTCGCAATGAGAGGCTCTATCGCGGCCATGCCAGAACGTGGCGTGAGTTCTGCGCGAAACACCTGGGCGCCAGCCGGGTCAGTGTGGAAGCTAATATCCGGCTGTTCGACGAGCTTGGCCCCGCCTATTTCCACGTCGCGCAACTGGCGTATCTCACACCCGCCGAATACCGCGAGATCGCGCCGCGGATCGCGGCCGATGGGCTGCACGCCGGCGGCGAAGCCATTCCGCTGGTGCCGGAGAATCGCGACCGGATCGCCGCCGTCATCGGCGAACTGCGCGCCAAGGGCAAGCCAGCGCCGCGCCCGCCCAAGCCGGCCGGTTTTGAGGCCGCGCTCGCCCATTGCCAGGCCGCCGCTTCTCTCCTCGAAACCCTGTTCAGCCCTCCGCCTTTGGACCGCCAGTTCGTTATGGCAGCCGCCCTCAACCGCCTGCGCGCTGCCGCCGCCCGCCTGGGAATTCTAGGCCCCCAAGCGCAGCCGCTGCGCTAGCTCGCGCCCCGCGTCAAGGCTTTGTTTTGCCCGGACGCTTTGTATCAGGGCACGGCCTTTAGCCGTGCCGATGGATCGGGAAAAAACACGGCTTTAGCCCCTGCGCCCGCAGGAAAGTCTCAGTGGCTTCCATCTAAAGCCCTTGACTACGAATGCGTTGAGGCACGGCTGAAGCCGCTGCCCTGATACAAAGCCGGCCGCCGAGTTTCCACCACCATGTCGCACGCCCCTCGAATCGCGCCTTCCGCCCCCTGGATTGACACCCCTACCTCCCGCTGTTAGCCTGAATTTGCATGTCTCAGCCTTCCCCCTTGCGCCGCACGGCGCTGAACTCCGTCCACCGGGCGCTGTGCGCCAAAATGGTCGAATTCGGCGGGTGGGATATGCCGGTTCAATACTCCGGGATCCTCTCGGAACACATGGCGGTGCGCCAATCGGTGGGCGTGTTCGACATCAGCCACATGGGCGAAATCGAGATCCGCGGGCCGCAAGCCGCGCAACTGACCGACTTCGTCACCACCAATGCCGTTCCCAAGCTGAAGACCGGCCAGGCGCACTATACCGGCCTCCTCTACGAGCACGGCGGGTTCGTCGACGATATCCTGGTGCACAAAGTGGCCGACGACGATTTTTTCCTGTGCGTCAACGCCGCCAATCAGGAGAAGGATTTCGAGCACATCCGCGTCCACAATCGCTTCGACGCCACGGTCGAGCTGACCAGCGACCGCTACACCCAGATCGCCATCCAGGGCCCGCAAGCCCGCGCCACCCTGCAAAAGCTGACGCCGGTCGATTTGAGCGGCATCAAATATTACTGGTTCACCGATGGCGAAGTGGCGGGCGTGCCCGCCCGCATCGCGCACACCGGCTACACCGGCGAAGACGGTTTCGAAATCTACATCCCGCCCGCCGAATCCGAACGCATCTGGACGCGGGTGCTGGAAGCCGGCGCCGAGTTCGGCATCAAGCCCTGCGGCCTCGGCGCGCGCAACACGCTGCGCCTGGAAGCTAAGATGGTGCTCTACGGGCACGAAATCGACGCTTCCATTTCGCCGCTCGAAGCCGATCTCGCCTGGATCGTCAAACTCGATAAGGGCGAATTCGTGGGCCGCGAGGCATTGTTGCGCCAAAAAGAAGCCGGGCTGAGGCGCAAGCTCACCGGATTTGAAATGACCAGCCGGCCTATCGCGCGCGATGGCTACGAAGTACAAGTGAATGGCGTCGCCGCCGGGTGGGTCACCAGCGGCTCGCCCGCGCCGGCTTTGAACAAGAACATCGGACTGTGTTATCTGCCCGTGGAACTGGCCCGGCCGGGGCTGGCTATCCAAGTCATCGTGCGCGGCCAGCCCGCCGATGCGATGACCGTCGAAACCCCTTTTTACAAGCGAGCGAAATGACCATGTATCCGGAAAACTTCAGATATACGAAGGAACACGAATGGGTCCTGGTGGAAGGCGGCATCGGCACCATCGGGATCACCGATCACGCCCAGCAGGAGCTCGGCGACATCGTTTATGTAGACCTGCCCAAGCCTGGCGCGCGCGTGGAGCAGGGCCGGTCGATGGGTTCGGTGGAATCCGTCAAGGCGGTTTCCGACATTTACTCCCCGGTCTCGGGCGAAGTGGCCGAGATCAACCCGGTGCTGGCCGACGCCCCGGAGAAGCTCAACGAGGATCCGCACGGCGCGGCCTGGCTGGTCAAGATCAAGCTGAGCGCCCCCGGCGAATTGCCGGAACTGATGACGGCGGCCGATTACGAAAACTACATAGGAGCCGAAAAATAGTTGCGCTACCTGCCGAAATCAGATTCCGAACGACGCCAGATGCTGGATGTTTGCGGCGTCGCGTTGGCCGAAGACCTGTTTGCTCACTTGCCGGACGCGGTGCGATTGCGGCGCCCGCTGGACCTGGCGCCGGGGATCTCCGAATACGAAATCGTCGACTACTTCCGTGCGCGGGCCGCCGAAAACGCCGATGGCTACGCATCGTTCCTCGGCGCCGGCGTGTACCGCCATTACCGCCCGGTGCTGGTGGATACGGTGGTTTCGCGCGGCGAGTTTCTGACTTCCTACACGCCCTACCAGGCCGAAATCTCGCAAGGCACGCTCACCACCATCTTCGAATTTCAGACCATGATTTGCCAGCTCACCGGCATGGACGTGGCCAACGCCTCGATGTACGATGGCTCGACCGCGGTGCCGGAAGCGGCCATGATGGCGGCGCGCATCACCGGCAGGCATCGCGCCCTGGCCGCGCGCAGCGTACACCCGGAGTATCGCGAAGTGCTCCGCACCTATGCGCTGCACCAGGGGATGCCGGTCGAAGAGTTTGGCTACGCGCAGGATTCGGGCGCGATCGACCTGGAAGATCTGGAGCGCAAGATCGATGGCGAAACCGCCGCTGTGATCGTCCAATCGCCCAACTTTTTCGGCGTCATCGACGATGTGAAAGCGGCGGCTGAGATCGCCCACCGCCGCGGCGCGCTGCTGGTGGTGGTATTCACCGAAGCCGTGTCGCTGGGGATTTTGGAACCGCCGGCGGGCGCCGATATCGTGGCCGGCGAGCTGCAATCCTTCGCCATCTCGCCGAGCTACGGCGGTCCCTACGCCGGCATCATCGCCACGCGGGAAAAGTTCGTCCGCCAGATGCCCGGCAGGCTGGTGGGCCAGACCGTGGATACGCACGGCAACCGCGCGTTCTGCCTGACGCTTTCCACCCGCGAGCAACACATCCGCCGCGAGAAAGCCACTTCCAACATCTGCACCAACCAAGCGCTCATCGCCCTGATGGCCAACGTCTTCATGACCGTTTACGGGAAGGTGGGTCTGCGCGAGCTGGCGCTGCAAAACGCGGCCAAGGCGCACTATCTGGCCGGCAAACTCAAACCCGCCTTCACCGGGAAGTTCTTCAACGAATATGTAACGAGATGCGGGAATCCGGAAGCGATCAACAAAGCTCTGCTCAAGAAGAAGATTATCGGCGGCCTGCCCTTGGGCCGCTTCTATCCGGAGCTCGCCGATTCCATGCTGGTTTGTGCCACCGAAATGACGCGCCGCGCGGATATGGACGAGCTGAGTGAGGCGCTGCGCACGCCGGCCGCCGAGGAGGTGCTGGCGTGATCCGAAAAGTCCGCAGTCACCCGACGCAAAATGAAGCTCTGCTGTTCGAGCGCAGCTCGCCCGGCAAGCGCGCCTGGCAGCTTCCCGAACTGGATGTGCCCGCCGTGGACGCCTCCGTTGCGCTGGGCGCGGGCAACGTGCGCGCCGAAATTCCCGGCTTCCCGGAAGTGAGCGAAGTGGAAGCCATTCGCCATTTCACGCGCCTTTCCACCTGGAACTACGCCATCGATCACGGCATGTATCCGCTGGGCTCCTGCACCATGAAATACAACCCGCGGATTAATGAGCTGGTGGCCCGCATCGAAGGCCTGGCCTGGGCTCATCCTTACCAGCCAGAAGCGCTGGCGCAAGGTGCCATGGAAGTGATGGCGCGCCTCGAGGCCGCGCTCGCCGAAATCACCGGGATGGATGCGGTGACGCTGCAACCTTCGGCTGGCGCCCAGGGCGAGCTGACCGGCATCCTGCTGATTCGCGCGCTGCTCGAAAAGCGTGGCAACCCGCGCCGTAAGATTCTGATTCCCGATTCGGCGCACGGCACCAATCCCGCCACGGCGGCGATTGCAGGGTACGTGGTGGAGAACGTGAAATCGACCGGCGCCGGCGTACTGGACCTGGAAGCGCTGGCGCGCGCGGCGGATGGCGACGTGGCCGCGCTGATGGTGACCAACCCCAACACGCTCGGCGTCTTCGAAGAGAACATCGTGCAGGCGGCGGAGATTCTGCACTCGAAGGGCGCCATGCTTTACATGGATGGCGCCAATATGAACGCGCTGGTCGGAATCGCGCGGCCCGGCGATTTCGGCGTCGACGTGATGCACCTCAACCTGCACAAGACATTTTCGACGCCACACGGCGGCGGAGGCCCTGGCGCCGGTCCTGTAGCCGTGAAGAAAGCGCTCGAGCCCTTCCTGCCCACGCCGCGTCTGAAGCGCGTGCGAGGCAAGTGGGCGTGGGATTTCAAGCGCAAGCACTCGATCGGCCGCGTGCGAGCCTATTACGGAAACTTCGGCGTGCTGGTGCGCGCGCTGGCCTACATCCTGGCCCATGGCGGCCCTGGCTTGCGCAACGCCACGGTGGATGCGGTGATGAACGCGGTCTACATCCGCAGACAGCTCGAACCTTACTTCGACCTGCCGTACCCCTCGCCCAACATGCACGAAGTGGTGTTCAGCGACGAGCGGCAGTCGAAGCTCGGCGTCCGCACCGGCGATCTGGCCAAGCGCCTGATCGATTACGGATTCCATCCCTACACCGTGAGCTTCCCGCTCATCGTGCATGGCGCGCTGATGATCGAGCCCACCGAAACCGAGGGCAAGCTGGAGCTGGATCAATTCATCGAGGCCATGATCTCGATCGCCAGGGAAGTCGAGACCGATCCGGAGTTGGTGAAGCAGGCGCCGCATTCGACGCGCACCAGCCGCGTGGATGAGGTGGCCGCCGCGCGCAAGCCCGTGCTCCGATGGAAGCCGGAGTAAGAACGATAGCCACCGATGGACACTGATGAACACAGACGCACGCCGGACGAGCGAAGTGGGGCAGGTCCCCGACCTGCCAACCGACTGTTTCGCTTATCCGAACAGTACCAACCAGCGACGCCATTCTCGAGAGAGGGCATGGCTTAAGCCGTGCCGGAACGGGATGAACCTGATGGACTTCAGCCCCTGGCAGGCGAGCAGGAGCAAACGCCCTCGGAAAGCGCCCTGCCGGCGGCACGGCTGAAGCCGTGCCCCGATACGAGCCGTCCAATTTCGGAATTCAGATTGAGCAAAGTTCGTTCATCCGTGTTTATCCGTGTTCATCGGTTGCTCACAGACTTTTTCAGCAACGCCCCCAGCAAACGCCTGGCGCGCAACCTGCTTCTGCTGGCCGCGTTCACGCTGGCGCTGCACGCGCCCTTTCTGCGGCAGCCGGTCGAGGGCGATGAAGTCAATTACCTGGATTTCGCGGCCCATGTGCTGAAGCAGCCGCTCGAGCCGCTCAACTTCCAGTTCGTTTTCCAGGGGCACACGGTGGACGCGGCGGGCCATCCGCATCCGCCCTTGAACGCTTACATTCTGGCCGTCGCATGGCTGCTGCGAGGCCATTTCTCGGTCTTCTTTTTCCATTGCTTTTACCTGCTCTTTACGCTCGGGATCAGCTTCGCCGCTTACGCGCTCGCCGCGCGCTTCACTTCGCGTCCGTTGTGGGCCGCGCTGTTGATCGCGGCTTCTCCCATCGTGCAGGTCAATACCAATACGCTGGCCTCGCCGGAGGCGCCGGCGCTGGCGTTGCTGCTGATCGGCGCGGCGGCGTTCTTCGGGCGGTGGTTCTGGCTCGCGGGAATTGCGCTGGCGCTCGCCGGTTTGACGGAATTGCAGGCGCTGGCATTGCCGCCGATTCTGCTGCTCTCCTATTTGATGAAGCGCGAACGCCCGCCGCTCGCCGCATGGTGCGCGCTGGTTGCGCCCTATCTCGCCCTGGGCGGATGGCAAGCTCTCGAGTGGGCGCTCACCGGCCGCGTCCCGTTCGTGGTGCTGGCGGGCTATGCCGCGAATCCCAACCTGTCGCGCATCGGCGTGAAGGCCTCGAGCGCGCTGGCGCTGCTCGGGCACCTCGGCGTGCTGGTCACGCTGGTGCCGCTCGCCTGGCGTCGCATGTGGGGCCTGGCGCCCGGTTTGTTGGCCGCGTTCCTGGTGACGGATTATCCGTGGTGGGAGCGCGCGCTGCTCGCGATCTTCGTCGCGCTCGGCGTCAACGCGCTCGTCTGGTTGTGGGAGTCGCGCCGCCAGCCGGTGCTGGCCGCGTGGTGTCTGCTCTACTTCGCTTTCGCGTGCGTAGCGTTCTTCGCCGGCGCCGCGCGCTACCTGCTGCCGCTGGCTGCGCCGATGGTGATGCTCTTCGTGATCCAATTCCGCGACCGCCCGCGCATAGTGTGGCTGGCGCTGATGGTGAACATGCTGCTCGGTCTCAACATTTCCTTCGCCGCGTACGAATTCGCGCGCGTCTATGCGTCCGTCGCGCCGCCGCCCGGCCGCCCGTTCCTGGTCAATGGTGAATGGGGCTTTCGCTATTACATGGTGGCGAAGGGCGGCCAACCGTTGGAGGATGTGAGCGTACCGACACCCGGTGAGTGGATCGTGGCCTCCGACCTATCGCTCGCGGGCAAGTACGACAGCCTCGCCGAAGAAACCGCCGTGCCCCTGCGGTCAGTGGATTTGCGAGTCCGCGCGCCGCTGCGCCTGGTGGATCGTCACTCTCACAGCGGCTTTTCTTCCGCATCGATGGGGCTGCTGCCGTTTTCCTTTTCGAACCAGCCGCTCGACCGGGTCACTTATTCGCGGACGTCATCCTATTTGAATCAGCCCGGCTGGACGCCCACCGAATTCTCCGGCCACCTGGTTTACTTGCCCACCCTCAATGCTACCCGCGCCGCGTTCCGACTGCCGCTCGGTTCGCAAGGAACGTTCCACTTTGCGCTTTACGGCAGCGGCAAAGGCCCGGCGGCGTTCCGCATCGAGCGTGTCTCGGGCGAAATCCTCTTCAACGAAACCGTGCAGGTGGATGGCGATTTGTGGGAGCCGCACACGCTGCCGCTGGCAGGACTCGACGAAGCCGTCTTTTGGGTGGAGAGTCCGCCCGGCCTGCGCCTGGGATGGGGCGAGATGGTCCTCGATTCCAGGCAGCCTGCGCCGCCGGAACCACCCTGGGCGAGGTCGCGAGCGATGTTGCCGTATTTGCATATGGGAGACATCCGCAGCCGCGCGCAGCTTGTTTCCGGCTGGTACACGATTGAGGATGGCGCGTGGCGCTGGATGGCGCCGGAAGCGGAAGCCACGCTACGCCCGCTGCCGGGCCAGGCCGTGCAATTCGAGCTGCAACTTTTCTTCCCACCCGACTTCATGCGCCGCGCCGGCAGCCCGGTAACGGTTTCCGTGATGCTGAACGGCAAGCCGTTCACGTCGGCCATGTACTTTGAACCGGGCGGCCACACCGTTGCCAAGCGAGTCCCTCCGGAGCTGCTCGGCGAGCTGTTCACCTGGCCCACCACCCACGTGAGCATCCGCGTGAACCCGTACATCCCGCCCAACGCCACAGACCAGCGCGCGCTAGGCGCCGTGGTGCAGGGGCTGGGATTTGTGGCGGGGCAGTAGCACAGCCTACGTGGCGCACGCATTCGTGCCGACGCCCCGGAGCGGCGGAGAGCGGAAGTCCGGGAGCGCCGAGGCTGACCTCGGGCGGTGTTGGCGCTAGAGTGAGGGAATGAGGCGTTCTGGATTATGACGCTGGCGCTGACGCCGGTGGGATGGGCGACAGCGCACGCCGCTATATTGGAGTGGAACGGTTCAGCCGATTAATCCACTGAACAACATGTTACTGGTCACACTGGTTCTCGCGGCGATGGCCGCCAACGGCGCGGATCGTACCCCGCCGGCTGTGGTAGCCGCGCTTCGAGCAGGTTCAGGCTGCTCTTCGACCGTCACGGTGACGAATCTCAGCGGGCGAGAGGTTGCGGCCGAGATTCAGGCACGGCTGGAGACCGGGGCGCTGGCGCCGCTCGAAACCGTTCAGCCCGCGAGCGGAGAGCAGCCGAGAAGCGAGCCTCGCGGCGAGCCCGCAGCCCATCGCTCGGACCAGCCGCCGGCCCTCCCCGATCTGGAGGATTTCACTTTCGCGCCGCATGAACGCAGGAGCTTTCGTCTTAACGGGCAGCGGGAGATCGGGAACGCCTGGGTGGGGGTGTGGGAGGCTGATCCACCTGGCTCGCGGCCGGCGTTGGCGGTCGAAGGATTGACCGAGTGCCTGACCGGAGACCAACTGCGTGCGGTTCCCCGCTCTGCCGCGCTGGCCATGCGGAATCCATGGTTTGCGGGAGACGTGGCGGACTTCGCCGGCGCGATGGTGGCGGTGGTCAACACCTCGGCCCAGGCGGCTCGCGCCGACCTGTGTTACTCGGCGGGCAATCTGTATTTCGATCCAGCCAAAATGCCGGATCGGCGCCTGGCGCGCTTATGCTCCTGGCCGGAAGAAGTAGCCCTTCCGCCCTTCGGCAGCCGCGAGTTTCCCATGGAACGCGAAGGCGCCAAGGAGTTTGCGCTGCATACGCGAGGCGAATCCATCGTGCTGCTCGTGTTGCGGCCGGTGGCTGCGGGAGTACGTGTGTACCGCGTGGATTCGACCATCCGCTTCGGCAGCGAAGTCGCGGAGGATCCTCACGGCAGGTAGTGGATGGAGCCGCATCATATAAGCCGGGCCTGGGCCCTTTCGGATTCGGTGGATTTTCCCTCCGGTTTTCCGCTGTTCGATACGCCATGCTCTGGAGCTTGCTGAAAAGCACCAACGGCATGATGAGCCACAGTGGAACATTGTCGCGGCCCTTCAGGAGGCTTTTCCGAGTGCGCGGAGAGCTCTGTTTTCGCTTGACGAGCCCCGATCCTGGCCTCCAACCGCCGCGTTGCGCTTCTTCGGCACGCCGTGCGTGTGGCAATCGACGCACTGGAAGAAGTGGATATTATGGCGGCTGGAGCGCGACCGGAAGGTGGTATCCATCTTCTCGACGTCCAATCCGCAGTTGGACATCTTGGGATGGCAGTTGGCGCAGGAAGCGCGCGTCCGTTCGCCGTGGCCCTGGTGGCAGGCCAGGCAACTGATGCCTTCGTGGATGCCGATGGGCGTACGGTCGTCACCGTCTCCCGCCTGCATGGCGGCGCTCGAGGCGTGGCATTGATAGCAGAGCGCCTGGCGCTGATCGGGACTCATCTTCACCCGGCGCGTACCTTGAAGCATCTCCGGCAGTGGCAGCAACGCCAGTGCGATGTGGTCCTGCGCGCGCCGGTCGAACAGAGCCAGCGACGGCGATGCCGTGGATTGCAGGCTGCCGGCCGTATCCGGCCGCCGCACGCGCGGCCCTTCCGGCTGCCCCGCCCGGTGCATCTGGTGGCAGGTCAGGCAAGGGATGGCCGCGCGGTCGGCCCATCGCGCATCTAGCAGACGCCACGGCCCTTTGGTGTCGATGGGCGCGACCATGTCGCGCAGCCCACCCTGAAAGTGCATCCCGTGGCAGCGGAAGCAATCCTCCATCAGGATGCGCTTGCGGTTGTGCTCCTGGTCGGTGAACGCCTGCGCATAGGTCATGGCGTGCGGGCCGGCGCGCCAGGTGGCGAACTCTTCCTGGTGGCAGTTGCGGCAGCGCTCCACCACGGCCTCGACGTCCGACCATTGGTGGAAGCGGATCTGCTCGGAGACCGCACCGCGAGCGTGCTGATCCAGGCGCCGCGCGTTGCCCGGCTGCAACATCCCGCCATGGCAGTCCGAGCAGGCCACGTCGCGATGCGCCGAGCCCAGCCAGGCCGCGCTCGAATCGACCATTTCGTGGCAATCCCCGCAATATCCCACACTTTGCGGCTTGGGGCGCACACGCGGATACAGGATCGTCAGCGCAATCGCGATCACGGCCAGCGCGGCCAGCCAGAGCTTCATGCGCGCCGCTCCTTGACGATGGCCGCCGCGACGCGATACGCATTGGCGAGAATCGTCAGCGCCGGATTGAACCCGCCATTAGTGACGTGCACGCTGGCGTCGGCCAGATAGATGTTGTCGGCTTCATGGATGCGGCAGTTGCGGTCCACCACGCTCGATTTCGGGTCGTTGCCCATGCGGCAGGTGCCCGCCTGGTGCTGCCCGCCGCTCAGTTCCAGGCCGGGCACGTTGGTCCAGGTGCGGATGGCGCCGGCCTCCTGCAACCACTCGTCGGCTTTCTGGACCACCGCGCGCGCCACTTCCACGCTGTGCGGATGGCGTCCACCGGAAAGCCGCGCCACCGGAATGCCCCAGAAATCCTTCACTCGCGGATCCAGCTCCGCCCGCGCCTCGAACACCGGCATCTCCTGCACCGGGCCCATCACGGGAATCGAGCGCCGATAAAACTGCCGCATGTACTCTTTGTTCGCACGGCCCCAGCGCGGCGTATCCGGCGGCGTCATTCCGGTGAACTGGATCGGCAGGCGGATGAACTCATTGGCCAGCATGGCGCCGCCGCGCAAGCCCGGATTGCCGTGGTTGAAATCGCAGATGGCGATGCTGGCGCCCGGTCCCACATCGTCATAGGTATCGTGATCGAAGAGGCCGACCGCGCGCGGGTAGGCGTGTCCCTGCAGGTTGCGGCCTACCCAGTCATAGCGATTGCCCAGGCCGTTGGGATGCAGCCGGCTCTTGGAATTCAGCAACAGACGCGCGGTTTCGATGGCGCCCGCGCTCACCACCACCAGCTTCGTGGGCTGCGTTTGCAGATGATTATCCTGATCGTAATAGGCAACCGCGGTGGCGTGCCCGCGCGCGTCCAGCACAATCTCCTTCGCCATCGCGTCGGTGCGCAGCTCGCACAGGCCGGTTGCCAGGGCGGTGGGAATCACCGTGTTCTGCGTGCCGTTTTTGGCGTTGACTTCGCAGGCAAACCCCACGCACCAGCGGCACCGCATGCACGGCCCGCGGCCGTTATAAGGCACGCTGTTGCGCAGCATGGGAATATCGAAAGGATGCCAGCCCTTGCGCAGCGCCGCCGGCTTCAGAATCTCGTATTCGCGATTCGGCGGCAGCGGCGGCATCGGCAAGCCGCGGCGGCGCGGCGCGTGGAACGGATCGGGCGCCACATCGCCGGAGACGCCCATCTCCCACTCGGCCTTTTCGTAGAACGGCTCGAGGTCGTCGTAGGTGATCGGCCAATCGTCCAGCGTGCTTCCCGGCGGGCATCCATAAATGGACTTCATGCGGAAGTCCTGCGCCATGTACCGCCAGGCCATCGCGCCGTAGCTCACGGTGCCGCTGCCCACGCAGGCGGCGTTGTTCGAGTAAGCGCCATCGCTTGGCAGCACCACCAGCTCGCGGCCACGGCGGTCCACGGCCACGCGCGGATTGCGCTCGTCATCCGGCCCGAACGGCGCTCCCAGCACGCTGGTGCGCTGGTTGCGCAGGTCGTCCTTGCGGTCGTCCCACGCGGTCACCCAGCGTCCGCGTTCGAGTAGCGCCACGCGCAGGCCGGCGCAGGCGAGTTCCTTGGCGATCACGCCGCCGCCGGCGCCCGCGCCAATCACCACCGCATCTACCGGATCGAGCGCCACGGCTAGGATCCCTTCCCCTGGCGCAGATCGTACAGAATGCGTCCGCGCACCGGAGAGGCCGGCACGCGCAGCATTCGCCAACTCGCATAATTGCGGTTGCCCCCGTGGCGCGGGCTGCCGTAGAAACCCTGCATGGTGTGGGCCAGCGCCATCTCGAAGAACGGCCGCGCGTCTGTTTCCAGGCGGGTGACCACCGCCAGCCGCTGCTCGCCTGCCAGTTGGTCTAATGGTTTGCCGAACATCTTGCGGCTGAGAGCGGCGGCGCGCGCCAGTCCGTCGCGGTAAGCGCGACGGTAGCGGGCGTAGGGCCCGGCCAGTTGGCGGTCGATGAACACCACCGCGCCAGTCGCCGCCGCGCCGGGGTCTTGATCGGCTGGAATCAACTGATCGCAGATCGCGTCCAGCGTGCGCGCCTCCTCGCCCGTCAGCACCAGCCGCGCGCCGGCATCCTGGCGGCAGCCGGCAGTGCCCAGCACGGCTCCGGCGAGAAACGAACGGCGGGACGGTTTCCGCATACGGCTGCTCCTATGCCGACTCAGCCGGAATTCCGAAGCTGAACGCCTTGTATCAGGGCACGGCTTAAGCCGTGCCGCCGACCGCATTCGGAGGCTTTAGCTCCTGTCTCGCGCCCAGGGGCTAAAGCCCATCAGGTTGATCCCATTCCGGCACGGCTCAAGCCGTGCCCTGATACAAGACTTGCTTCTTCTTGGTCTTCCGCTGCGAAAAATGCAACTTTGCCTAAGCTAACTTCGGAATCCGGACTCAGCCGGAATAGTATCACGCTTCGCGCCGCGCCAAGAGCAACGGGGTGCGGGACATGAAAGTTTGGGGCATAGATGATTCCCCGGAAAATAGCGAGTTTCCGAGCGCACCACCTACCCGTGATCCGTCGAAGGAGTGGAGCGAGCAGCAAGCCCCGGCAGGGGCGAAAGACAGTCACTGCTGTCCAAAACAGGACAGGGTTGTGCACGCGGCTGGTGAATACACGGGGCTTTTGACCATGGGGATTGATCCTGTTGGGTGAGGTCTGCTTGCCGAATTTGCATTAGCCTGTCCAAATC
>JBELAO010000049.1:0-34757 GCA_049508735.1 Bryobacteraceae bacterium
GCCTGGAGCCCTGAAAGATCCACGAGTACCATGTCCTGCGATTGCAATTTGTATGCTCGGATCTAATTCACGACCAGCGTGACGCTATTCTGGCTGGCCACGCCGCCGACCGTGACGTGCACCGGAACGCTGTTGCCGGGTTGCACGCCAGCCGGAATTTCGGCATTCACTTGCAACACGCCGGGCATCATGCCCGGAGCCGCGCCGGCGTAGCTCACCTTGGCCGGTTGCCCGCCGATATCGACGGTGACTGTGGCCACGGGTGCGGGCAACACGTCCACGGCAGGGCGGCCGTCGACGCCGGGCGGGTCGGTCACACCTTCGCCGGTGGCCCAGATGCTGACGATCGATCCGCGCGCCGCCGGGTCGCTGGCGGAGTTGACGCTGTAGTCCTGGTTGAGGATCAAGCCCTGGCCGCTGCCGCTGGCATTGATGGTGAAGATGCCGGGCGCGGTGGCGGAGATGGGAACCGCCAGCGGCGCGCTGCGGACGCCCTGATATTCCACCTGCACGTGCGTGGTCGAGTTGAATGCCGCGAAATAGGGCACCGCCGCGGCGGACTGGGTGGCCGAAACATACCAGAGCGGGGCCGGCACACCATCGAAGAGAATGCGCACGCCGGCCATCGACGTGCTCACCATGCCATTTGAGTCGAGCCCGGAAAGCGTGGTCAGCGTGGCAGGTCCCATGTTGGTGCCCCAGACGACCACCATCTGCCCGGGAGCGATCGCCCTGGCGTAGGACGCCGCGTTGGTCGCGGCAGCCACCACCGGCTGCGGCACCGGCGTTGAGGCCGGCGGAAAATCGAGCAGGGTAACCGAATAGGCCGGAAACACCATGGTCACGGCGCCGGCGTTGGTGGCCACATCGGGCTGCCCCACAATGGCGCCGAGATTCGCTCCGCTGTAAAGCCAGACGTGCGCGGCGGCGCCGGGCGAGAAGTTGGCGAGGTTGAGCGTGCTCGACAGGTCGTTGGCGGTTTTGTTGATAACCACGGCGGTGAGGTTGAGGTCCGAGCGAAGAGCGGCGTAGACGCTGATCTGGCTCTGGTCGGCGCTGGCGCCCTGGACGCCGGTCTCGCCAAAGGCGCCTCCGATGCCGTCGTAGTTGCGGTACATGCGAAAGGCGAAGGCGCCCGGATCGGTGGGCTTTGGCGGACCCCAGATCGTGGCCAGATCCACCCCTTCGCGGCCGAAGATGCCCAGGATGTCGGCTTGAGCGAGAGCGCCGGTGATCGTATCCAGCGAGCCAAAGCTGTACTCGGTGATAGCCAGTTTGGTCCCTGGGTAGTTGGCATTGATGATGGCCTTGAGACGCGGGATCAATTGCGGCGCGGTGGGCGCGCCGTTGTTGGCCGGGTCGCAGATCCAGTAGTTGCCGTCGACGATATACGTAGGATCCCACCACTCGCGAGTAGAATCGAGGAGGCTGGCAGGGTTCGAGCCGGGAGCCAGATAAGCGTGCGTATCGTAGTAGTCGAGCAGCCGGACGCTATTCTTGGCCTCGTAGGCTTGAAATTGCTGCAGGTACCAGGCCATGATCGGAACGCCGGCGTGCGCATTCTGATCCACTGGGTTGGCCCACCAAGCGCCCTTGGCCTGACCGGAAACGATATCCTTCTTCGAGTACCAGATGGAGGCATAATTATCGGCCACCGGCCCGCTGACCAAGGCGGTGGGATCCGCCTGCTTGATAGCCATGGCGGAGGCCATGTCCAGACTGAGCAGCTCATCGTAGGTGTAGGGATCGGGATGAATGTCCTGATTGGTGTCGTCCCACCAGATCGGCTCATTGGCCAGGTCCCAAATGGCCGCACCACCCTGGTTTCCCTGACCGTAGCGGGAAAGCAAGTAGCCGATCCAGCCCTGCTGGTAGCTCTGGTCGACCTGGAAATTGGCGTCGGTCGGGTCGTTGGTGAGAATGGCGGAGCCGCATGAGGAGCCGCTGCCTGTGTGGAGGCCATCGCCGCAACTGAGCCACCACGGATCCGTCGAGCACTGCTGGCCGTATTTGGCGACGCTATAACTGCACGCAGGTTGCGCTTTGGGAAGCCAACCCAGGACGTTGGCCGTAGCCAGGATCTTGCCGTTGGTGGTCGCCACCTGGTCCGCGTACTGATTGAAAGACGAACCTTCCGGGAGTTGCAGCCCCGGAGTGCCGGCGTCCTGGAGATCCTCGAAGTACCAGTCGGAGGTCTTGTTCCGGTAGTCCGTCCTGTAGTCGTAGCGATCCGATTCGTTGCCGCCCCAGCGGCGAGCCGTGGCACGGATTTCGGCCGCGGCGATATGCAGCGGGTCGGTGTCGGTGCTGAGATCCCAGTAAAAGTTGATCCCGTAAATATCCGGGGAGATGGCATGCTGGCCGGCCGCGGCGTCGATCGAGAGAGCCGGCCCCGCCTGCTGTGCGGCGCCGAGGAAGGCCGCCAGGCAACCCAAGGCGACGGCGAGAAGTGGTTTCATCAACCGCTATTCTACCCGGGTTCTCGGCTTGCCAGAGCGTCGCAGATGGTCGCGCGGGCTAACTTTCTCGATTGCGCCCAATGCGGTCTAGCTGTGGGTGAAGGAAACCGGGGGCAGCTTCGGGGACTTCGCCGGCTTCGATTCGCTTTACGACAGCCGACGCGAACCCCGAGGGTTTCGCTCTACGAAGTGAGGTTGGAACAGACGGCCCCTTGGACCTGTACGAAATGACACGGTCGGCAATCTCGACTGTGTAAAACGCAACTCTTGCATTTCTTGAAATGAGTAAGTCTTTTCCCTTCAATCATGAACGCGGTGGCCATCCGGTTGCAGGGTTAACACTCCCAATGTCTGTATAAAATCCCTACGGGCCGATGGAGCATGTTCCCGGGGTCCGGCGACTTGGGACAGGAGACCCACATGTTGACTCAGGAGTATCAGCACATTCCGGCTCTGCGGAACTGCCCGCGTTGCGGAACGGACTTCCGGAGCGCAGGCTCGGAACGCGTCTGCCAGACCTGCCGAAGGCCAGTAGGGGAGCATCGGCCCATCAGCCACGATCTCAGCTTTCGCGAAAGACAAGTCGTGGATCTGGTGCGGCAAGCCAAGGCGAACAAGGAAATCGCTTTCCAGCTTCATCTTTCCGAAGGAACCGTCAAGGAATACTTGAACCGGATTTTCCGCAAGCTCGATGTGAGCAACCGGACAGAATTGGCGGTCTGGGCCATGATGCACAGGGCCGAATGCGTCGTCATGCCGCTGCCGGATGGTGGCAGGCCCGAAAGGCTGATGGTCAATCAATAAGCCGGCTTGCGTTTCAGCGTTCCCCGAGCGCGCGCTGGCCGGCTTCGAGCACGCGCAGAATCTTGTCCACGTCATATACCGCGCCGGCCCAGGCGCCACCGCTCGCATCCTGCAAGGCGGCCCACAGGCGCGTATCGTCGGGCAGCTTGGGATCCGGCGCTAAGCCGGGCCATGGCGCGCGCTCTTGAAGGATGCGTGAGCCATCCTCGACGCCGCCCGGACCAACCAGATTGACTTGGCCCTCCAGGCGGTTGCGGTCGATGACGATTTCGATGGTATCGCCGGGGCGCACTTTTCCGAGCGGTCCACCGGCTAGCGCCTCCGGCGAAACATGGCCGATGCAAGCCCCGGTGGAGACGCCGCTAAAACGCGCATCGGTGATCACTGCCACATGCTTGCCGAAATCCAAATACTTAAGCGCCGAGGTCAACTGGTAAGTCTCCTCCATACCCGCGCCCTTGGGGCCGCGGCCCATCAGCACGACGACATCGCCGGCCTGGATAGCGCCGTTCTTGATCGCGGCAATGGCGGCGGGCTCGGAGGTGAAAACGCGCGCCGGGCCGCGCATGCGATACACGCCATCGGCATCCAGCACCGAGGGGTCAATGGCGGTGCTCTTGATTACCGCACCTTCCGGCGCCAGGTTGCCGTGAGGGAAGCAAACGGTGGAAGTGATGCCGCGGCGGGCAGCCGAATCCGGGTCCATGATGACGTCGCCAGGATCGATGCCATCGCGCTCCGGGAGCAACTGGCGCAGGCGCGCGCGGCGCGCGGAGTTCTCCCACCAGTCGAGCATGCGCCCGAGAGTTTCGCCGCTAACGGTAAGAGCGCGCGTGTCCAGCAATCCTGCGCGGCGCAGATGCAGCATCACTTCCGGAACGCCGCCGGCCAGAAAGACCTGGATGGTGGCGAAGTTGCGCGGGCCGTTGGGCAGTGCATCCACCAGGCGCGGCACTCGGCGGTTGATATCGGCCCAATCGGCCACGTTGGGAAGGGCGAGATGGGCGGCGTGGGCGATGGCGGCCAGGTGCAGGATAAGGTTGGTGGAACCGCCGAAGGCCGCGTGCGTCACCATGGCATTGCGGAGCGCGGCGTCGGTGACGATTTCGCGCATCGGGATCGCGCGCGCTTCGAGTTCCAGCGCGGCGCGGGCGGAGCGGCGCGCCATGTCGAGCCAGATCGGATGGCCGCTCGGCGCGAGCGCGCTGTGCGTGAGCGACATGCCGAGCGCTTCGCCGACCACTTGCGAAGTGGCGGCCGTGCCCAGGAACTGGCATCCGCCGCCGGGCGAGGCGCAGGCGCTGCATCCGGCGCGAGCGGCTTCCTCGAGCGTGATCTGGCCATGCGCGAAACGCACGCCGATCGTCTGTACGCGAGCCGTATCTTCACCGTCGGCGGCCAGTAAGCTGACGCCTCCGGGCACCAGCACGGCCGGCAGATCGCCCGTGCCGGCGAGCGCCATCATCATGGCCGGCAGGCCCTTGTCGCACGTGGCGAATCCAATCACAGCGCGGCGGGTGGGCAGGGAGCGGATCAGGCGGCGAAACACGATGGCGGCGTCATTGCGGTAGGGCAGCGAATCGAACATGCCGGCTGTCCCCTGCGTGCGGCCGTCGCAAGGGTCGGTGCAATAGCCGGCGAATGGCACCGCGCCCGCCGCCTTCAACTCTTCGGCCGCGGCCTGCATCAGCAGGCCCACCTCCCAATGGCCGGTGTGGAACCCGAGCGCGATCGGCGTGCCATCCGCGGCGCGAATGCCGCCGTGGGTGGAAAGCAACAGCACCTCGGCGCCGCCGAGCCGTGCCGGTGACCACCCCATGCCGGCATCCTGCGTCCATCCGAACAGGTCGCCGGAGGGCCGGCCGCGCAGCATTTCATCGGTCAAGGGCAGCACGCCGGCCGGACCGGGCACACGGGTGCGGATGTCGTAATTCTCCGGACCGGAGTCGACGATTTCTTCGAAGCGGAAACGAGGCGTCACAGCCTCAGGATAACAACTGGGTCGGACGGGCCATCGCCTTCGGTGGCCTGTCGATCTTCGGGCTAGCGCGACATCCGGGCAAGTCACCGGCGACAAGATCGCCGGCGTTACCGCGAGAGTTGGCAGGCGGAAGCGCCTGCCCCACGCTCACGCGCCGGCCGACATGGCCGCCGCCGGCGGCAGGGCGCTGCTGATGGTGAGCAGGTCGGTACGCACCTTCTCCCATTCCCGCAGCACGAATCCGTGGACTTCGAAGAACGCGTGAATTCGCGAACTGTCCCACCCAACGATGTCCTCCAGTATGGGCACCAGCACGCTGATCGCGTTATCGCTCAAAATGGTCCGGCGCGCGATCTGGGTCAGATACTTGTTCTCCGACACGGCGATGGTCAGACCATCCATGCGGCTGACATGGAGCATGACGTGGACATCGGAGATGCCGTCGCCCACATAGACGACGCGCTCGCGGCCGATGTTCAGCGTCTCCCGCAGCCGGTCGAGCACGGCCACCTTCCCGTAGCCGGCGGGCACGCTTTCGATGGAGCGGATCTCGCCCGTTTCCTCGTCATAGCGGAAGCGGGTTCCGTGAATGTGGTCGGCCGGAATGATGCCCTCGAGCGCGGATTGGATCACTTCTTCCGGCGCGGCCGAAACCACATAAAAGGCAAACCGGTGGCCTTCGATGTCCTGGAGTAATTCAAACAATAGGCCGATGTTTTGTTTTAGACGAATACGTTTGCCGACTTCCACCAGGTGCTCGCGCCGCACCCGGCGGTACTCCGGATCGTGGAGCAGCAGGTAGGCCAGTTCCCCGCCCTGCTGCACCATATGGATATTCGACAGCCCTTGGATTCTTTCGCGGAACCCCGTTACGCCAATCAGTTCGCTGAGCGCGATCCCGGAGTCATTGAAACTCAGGGTTTGGTCGAAATCGCTCAGCAGAAGGTACTCTTTGGTACGCGGGTCAGTTCCCATATGGATTAGATGCCCGAGGAACGGAACGGTTACCTGTGGATTTCCTGGCAGGCTTCCAGACAAAACCGCAAGCAACTGATTTTATTGGGCCTACATGCCCAGTGCGTTAGCGACTGTCTTTTGCCATTCGACCAGCGCGGTCTTGCGGCCTTCGCGGTTCCTCCACCAGGAGCCGGCGTGAAAATAGCGGTCCGGCGCTGGCACCACGCGCATCTCGATGCGGTAACCGAGCGCGCGCTCGGCGCCGCGGAAACAGCGGGCTGCGCGGGCGGTGTGAAAGTCGCTGGTAACCAAAATCAGACTGCGCACCTGGCGCCGGCGCAATTCGGGCAGTAGCAGGAAGCACTCCTCGCGCGTCGACATCGCTCGATTGCGAACGGCGACGAACCACTCGGCAGGGTAACCCTGACGGACGATGTACGGAATAGCGAGGTCGGCCTCATTCATTCCGTATGCCGCGGGTGCGCCACTGATCAGCACCACCGGAGCGTAGCCCAACCGCACCAGCCGCGCGGCCGTCTCGAGGCGCGTGCCCCAGACGTCGCCCCCCAGCACCACCACCGCATCGGCTTTCGCCGGCCCATCGTCCTCAACCAGCGCTTGGCCAAGCCAGCCGAACCACAGATTGGATGTCAGGTAAGCGGCGAAAGCAAGCGCTGCCAGCGCCACTCCGAGCCGCAAAGCCACGACCCGGCGCCGGCTCATCGGCTACTTTTCGTCCCCGGAATTCTTCTGATCCAGATTGCCGACTGTCTTCAGCCGCTGGTAGAGGCGTTCGACCTCAGCTTCGTCCTCGGCCCGCAGGATGCGATAGCGCGCCGGCAACGTCTGGGCCGATTCGGCCACCGGCGCCAGCACCTCGCCCCAGTACTGCCGGTAGGGAACGCCATCGATCAGCGCGTCGCGGGAGGATCGGCGCAAGTGGCGCAGCAGGGCGTTGCAAGCGTCCAAATCGCCGGGGTATAGCAACACCTGGCGCGAATCGTCGAACAGCGTGATGCGCACCACCAGCGGCGAAACCCAACCGGTGCGGTCCAGGCGGCGAATATCCATCCACGGAATCACACGGCGGCCGATCGACAAGTGGCCTTCGTGGACTTCAATGGGCGGACGAAATGCCAAGACCAGAAGAACATTCGCGGTTAGAACGAACAGGAAAGCAGGCAGGAAGGCCAGCACCATGCCGGGCCAGGAACTGGGGGCCCAAGCCAGTGCCCGCCACGTGGAAAAGCCCGCCAGCGCAAGCGCGGCTATTGCGAACCAAAGATAATGGCGCGCTGGCAGGTACCGAGTCATCAGCGAAACCCCGTTCTACTTTTAGACTACTCCCGAGCACCCCACGCGTCAATCCGCGCGCGAGGACCGGTTGGCAGGCGAAAGCTCCTGGCCCACTCGCCGGCAAAGTGGGACAGGCGCTTTCGCCTGTCAACCTCACAGTCCCTCACGCACGGGGTTGCAGTTCTGTCGCCCCGGCGGCCTGACCGGAAGCATCGTCCTGTCCAACTCTTGTATCCCGCGCGCGCACCAAGCCGATCCCGCGCCAGGTGTATTCGACGCCGCTCCAGATCGTAAACAGGGCCGAGATGCGAATCAGCGCGGTCATCGGAATCCAAGCATTCGAATGGCCTAACATGGCGGCGGTGAGCGCGGCGATGGCGGTCACAATCTGCACGAAAGTGGAGGCCTTTCCCCAAACGCTAGGCGGGAATTTGCGGCGGCGGGTCAAGCGGAGGAGAATCGCCGCCGCCAGCAAGAGGTAGACGTCGCGTCCCAGGATGATGCCGACGAACCACCACGGAACCATGCCGTCGCCGGCCATGGCCAGAAACATGGCATTCAACAGGCATTTGTCGGCGATCGGGTCCAGGTAGGCGCCCAACGGAGTCGACAGGCCGAAGCGGCGGGCGGCGGCGCCGTCGAGCACGTCCGTCGCGGCGGCGATCATGAACAAAGCCAGCGCCAGCCCATGCCGCCCGGTCCACATCGCCGCCACGATGGGCGGAGTCAGCAGCAGGCGCAGCGCAGTCAAGCCATTGGCGGCGTTCATCCAGCGCGGCATCTTTAATTCAAGTGTAGCGCCGGATGTCGAAACGGCACAGGAGGATAGCCACTGATAAACGCAGATGAACCCAGATTGAAAAGAAACTACCTATCCGTGTTCATCTGTGTTCGTCCGTGGCCCAAGAATGTTTTGTCGGAGCTTTTTTGAGTAGCCTCTGAAGCCTCATCGCCTAATCTGTTCCTGCTATTCCCCGACCCCATCGGTGCTAGTAAAATAGCTACCCATGAAGAGACGATTTGCTGTCCTGGCTGCTCTCGCCATCGTCGCGAGCATCCCCGGCCTTGCGGCCGACCAGAAGACGATCACCGGGTGGGTCCTCGACTCCGCGTGCGCTTTCACTAAAGGGCTCAAGAAACCCATCAGCACCGAGTGCGCAATCGCTTGCGCCAAGAGCGGATCGCCGCTCGTCATCCTGCAAGACGACGGCTCCATTTATTGGCCGATCGCGGAAACGATGCCGGCCGAAGGTCAGAACAAACGGCTCGTGCCGTTTGCCGGTAAACGTGTCAGTGTGACCGGCAAGACCTATGTGCGCGGCGGGTCCACCGCTATCGTGATCGACACCATTGCCGAAGCACCTGGCCGCTAACCTTCGGGCCGACAGGACCAGCTTGAACTGGGTACGGCAGCGGCCCCGCCAGGCAGACCAGTACGATACTGGATCTGCCCGCCGGGAGGACACTCGCTGTTGACTTATCTCGGTAGTCAGACGACCGGTGGAATCGTCTCAAGACTTGTGACTTCCCTGGCGCCGGCGGAGGGATGGCAGCGGTAGATCCTGGGTGCCACCTGGAATCGCCGCTGGTAGGAGCTTGCCAGACACGCCGAGAAACCCTCGACTGCGTCGGGGCGCAGCATGGTGACGGTGCAGCCGCCAAAACCACCGCCGGTCATGCGCGAACCGTAGACGCCATCGATCGCGAGCGCGTGGTCCACCAGAAAGTCGAGCTCAGCGCAGCTTACCTCGTAATCGTATTGCAGGCTGCGGTGCGAGGCCACCAGCAGTTTTCCCATTGTGTTGAGGTCGCCACTCGAGCTGGCGGCGACGAATTGCTCGACGCGCAGGTCCTCGCTCACCACGTGGCGCGCCCGCCGCGCCACCACTGGCGGCAGCGAGCCGGCCACCGATTCGAACTGATCCCGCGAAGCCACGTCGCGCAGGCTGGCGACCGACGGGAACTTCTGTTGGATGGCGGTGACCGCGGCGGCGCATTCGGCCACGCGATCTTTGTAAGCCGAACCTGCGAGCGCGTGCTTGACCATGGTGTTGACGGCGACGAACGTGACGCCGTCCGGCAGTTCGACCAGTTGGTGATCCAGGCTGCGGCAATCGATTTTGACGGCCGAGTGTTCGCGCCCAAATACCGATATGTACTGGTCCATGATGCCGCAGGGTATGCCGACAAATTCGCGCTCGGCCCGCTGGCAGAGCTTGGCCAGTTCGAGAGGCGCCACCTCGCGGCCATTCAGGAAAGCCAGCGCCGAGGAAACTTCCAGCGCCGCCGAGGAGCTGAGCCCGGAACCTTCCGGCACCGTGCTATGGATCAGAATGTTGGCGGGTTGAATGACAAAGCCCAACTTCGCGACCTCGCGGGCCACGCCCATTGGATAGTCGGTCCAATGATGGGAGGGCGAAAGCTCGGCCAACCGCGCTATGTCGAATTCGCGCGTTTCCTGGCGCTCGACGGAGTGCAGGCGCAGCTTGCCATCGGCAGCCGGCGCGGTGGCGGCGAAGGTAGCCATTTCGAGGGCCACCGGCAGCACGAATCCGAAATTGTAGTCGGTGTGCTCGCCAATCAGGTTGACGCGCCCGGGCGCGCGAAAGACGCGCACCCCGTCGGCCGAGCCGTACAGGCGGCGGAATGCCTCGATCATCGGCTCTTGCCCGCGGCCAGGCGGGCCATCAGCAGCAGAAACAAGCCGAAAATCAGCATGGCGGCGCCGCTGTATAAATTGACGTTGTAGTCGGTGAGCGCGGCGCGCGCACCGGGCGTAATCAGGCCCATCGCGACCAAAATGACACCCAGCAGCGTGAAGAACCAGCCCGAAGGCACTCGTAAGTCCAGCATATTAGGCAAACCAAATGTTCAAAATGACGGCTAAAACCAAAACGAAAACCGCCAGCACAACGGGACGCTCGAACCACCGGGCGTTCTCGTCATGGGGAATCTTCGTCAACCCGTATACCAGCCCTTCCAGTTCACTTTCCTTGCGCTTCCGGGTAACCGTGCTGACCAGGACGGTGACGAGGAAGCAACTGGTGAAGGCGACGATGGCGATCCAGAAATTCTGCGCCATTACCGACGGGAACGTATGCACCTGGCCGAACACGCCGCCCTTGCCTTCGGCCACCGTAAGGCCCCAGGTGAGCGCGGCGGCGACGGTCCCGGTAACCAATCCGAAGAACGCGCCGTTGGCGGTGGCGCGCTTCCAGAACATGCCGAGCAGGAAGGTGGCGAACAGCGGGGCATTGACGAAGCCGAAGACGAACTGCAGCAGGTCCATGATGTTGTTGTAATACTGCGCCAGGTAAGCGGCGCCGATGGAGAGCGCCACGCCCACGATGGTGGTCATGCGGCCCACCGTAAGGTAATGACGGTCGGGCGCGCCCTTGCGGATGTAGCTCTGGTAGATGTCGTAAGTAAAGACCGTGTTGAAGGCGGTGACGTTGCCGGCCATGCCCGACATGAACGATGCCATCAGGCCGGTGAGGCCGACGCCCAGGATGCCGGCCGGGTAGAACTTGGCCATCAGCGTGGTGAGCACCTGGTCGTAATCCTTCACCCAGACGCCGCCCGATAGTTTCACCGGCAGGTCGTAGAGATGCGCGCCGCCGGCTGCGCTCATCTGCGCCAGCGCCACGGCGGCGATGCCGGGCAGGATGACGACGAACGGCAAAAACATTTTCGGAATCGCGCCCAACAGCGGCGTTCGCCTGGCCGCCGACATGGAATCGGCCGCCATGGCTCGCTGCACCACCAGGAAGTTCGTGCACCAGTAACCGAACGACAGGACGAAGCCGAGCCCAGCCACCATTCCGAAGACTTCCACGCCCATCGGGTTATCGGCGGCGCTGCCCATGTGGGTCCAGGAGTGCGTCATGTTCGAGGGTAGCCGCGACACGATGCCATGCCATCCGCCGGCCTTGACGCAGGAAAGGATGGCGAGCGGAGCGAAGCCGGCTACGATCAGGAAGAATTGCAGCACTTCGTTGTAGATGGCGCTGGTGAGGCCGCCCAGATAGGTGTAGGCCAGCACGATGGCGGCCGTGGCCAGCACCGAGGTGCTGAAGCTCCAGCCGAGCACCAGGTGCATCAGCAGCCCCATGACATACATCGAAATTCCCGAGGAGAAGATGGTCATCACGGCGAAAGTGAACGCGTTGAAGCCGCGCGTTTTCTCGTCGAATCGCATTTTGAGGTATTCCGGCACCGACCGCGCTTTGCTGCCGTAATAAAACGGCATCATGAAAAGGCCCATGAAGACCATGGCCGGAATCGCGCCGACCCAATAAAAATGCGCGGTCATGATACCGTACTTGGCGCCCGAGGCGGCCATGCCGATCAGCTCCTGGGCGCCCAGGTTGGCGGCAATGAAAGCCAGGCTGGTAATCCAGACCGGGACGGCGCGGCCGGAGAGCAGAAAATCGCCGCTGGTCGCGACCTTCTTGCGGAGCATCCATCCGATGCCCAGCACCATGGCAAAGTACGTGGCCAGAATGACGTAATCAACCGGAGCGAGCTTCAAGGCTTTTTTCTCCGAAAATCAGATTTTGAGAATCTAGAGTCTATCACATGGCGAGCTGAAGAGCGCCGCGAGCAGGGGAACCTGTGTGAGCCCTGTCGAGACTCTTCTCGACACCCCCGTCTGGGGGGCCGGTCGTCGGCATGAGCGCCTGTCAAGACCGGCACGCGCGAACGCGGCGCGCTGGACCCCCTGTGGTAATCTGGGAATTCCCGACGATGGCGCAGACCAGGTCTCTCCCACGCATATGCATCGCGCTGGGCCTGCCGGACGTTGCGAGCCTGCTCGCCCACGCCCGCCGCGAGGCTGAGTCGGGTGAGACGTTCCTCGAATTCCGTCTCGACTTCCTCGACCAGCCCATCAAGGGCGCCACCGCCATCCGCGGCTTCCTCGAGAAATTCCCCGACACGCTGATCCTGGCCACCTGCCGGCGCCATCAGAACCACGGAAAGTTCAACGGCAGTATCGAGGATCAAATGGCAGTGCTCGATGAAGCCGTCCGCAGCGGGGCGCAGGCGGTGGATGTGGAAATCGAAAGCGCCGAGACTTCACAGGAGCGCTTGCACCAGTTCCGCGGGCGCGCTCAGGTTATTGTGTCCTACCACAACTTCGAAGCCACGCCGGCTCTCGATACCGTGGTGGCGCGTATGATGCGGGTGACGGCGGACGGATACAAGATCGTCACCACCGCGCGCAAACCCTCCGACAACGTTCGCGTGCTGGCGGCGGCGCGCGCGCTTCCCAAACAGAAGATGGTGGTGCTGGCCATGGGCGAACTGGGCTTTCCGACCCGCGTCCTTTCTCCTGTCTTCGGCGGCGCCTTCACCTACGCCGCTCCGCTGGTGGCCGAAAGCACCGCGGCGGGCCAGGTGAGCGGGCATTATCTGCGCCATCTTTACCGCGTGGAAAAGCTGACCAAGGCCACCAAGGTCTATGGCGTGATCGCCGATCCGGTCCGCCATTCCATCTCGCCTTCGGTGCTCAACCGCGCGTTTCAGGCGCGCCGCACCGACGCCGTCTACCTGCCGTTCCTGGTGTCTCCGGCGCACCTGCGCGATTTCTTCACCATGGCGGAGCGTCTGCCGCTGGCCGGCTTCAGCGTCACCATTCCGCACAAACAGAAAGTGATCCGCTACCTGGACGCGGTGGATCCGCTGGCCAAGCGCATCGGCGCGGTCAACACGGTGTGGCGCAAGGCCGGCCGCTGGCGTGGCGCCAATACCGACGTGCTGGGCGTCACCACCCCGCTGGCGCGTCTGCTGCGGCTGCCGAAATCCACCGTGCTGATTGTCGGCAACGGCGGCGCGGCCCGCGGAGCCGCTTTCGCGCTTTCCGATGCCGGGGCCAAAATCTCGTTGACCGGCCGCAACCTGGACCGCGTCCGCGCGCTGGCCAAGATCTGCGCCGCCGACGCGCTGGCCAAGGAGCAGCTCGACGGGCGCCACTTTGACGCCGTGGTGCACGCGACGCCGCTCGGCATGTTCCCGCACGTGGACGAATGTTTCTTCGAAGGCTCCATTCCGGCGGACGTCGTCTTCGACATGGTCTACAACCCGCACGAAACGGCCCTGCTGCGGCGCGCCAAGGAACAGGGCAAAACCGCCATTCCCGGCCTCGACATGTTCATCGAACAAGCCGTGGGCCAGTTTGAAATCTGGACCGGAGAGACCGCGCCGCGCTCCGTGATGCAAAAAGCGGCCGTGGAGGCGTTGGAGCACCATCCCAACGGAGTACCGGGAAAATGAAACTCACCAGACGGCAATTGGCAGCCGCGCTGGCGCCGGCAGTGGCGCTGGCCAAGACCGCGGCCCAGCCTCCGGCGGCGGCGGACGAGGAGCTGCTGATGGCGCGCGCGCGGGTCAAAAGCAACGGCGAAACGCTGGCCAGCCAGGCCGTGCCCATGCCGGCCGAGCCGGCTTTTCAGTTCAAGGTCTAGATCATGGCCGCCCCCGGCAGCGACGTTTTCTTTTCGAGCATACCCGAGCTGAACGCCCGCCTGGTCAAGAAGGAGTTCTCGGTCGAGGAGCTGACGCGCGCATTCGCCGAACGCCTGGAGCAGCTCGGCCCGCGCTACAACGCGCTGGCGCTGTCGCTTAAGGAGCAGGCGCTGCGCCAGTCCCACGCGGTGGATAAGGATTTCAAGAGTGACCGCCTGCGCGGCCCGCTGCAAGGCGTCCCTTATGCGGTAAAGGATCTGCTGAGCTATGCCGGCCTGCCCACCACCTGGGGCGCCAGGCCCTATGCCAAGCAGGTGTTCGATTTCAACGCCACCGTGATCGAAAAGCTGAATGGCGTGGGCGCCGTGATCACCGGCAAGCTCTCCATGGTGGAACTCGCCGGCGGCGGCGGCTACCGTTCCACGGCGGCTTCGCTCTTCGGACCTGGTCTCAATCCATGGGACCGCACACGCTGGTCGGGTGGTTCTTCGAGCGGCCCTGCCGCTGCCGTCGCCGCCGGCCTGGTGCCCTTCGCCATCGGCTCGGAAACCAGCGGCTCCATCGTCACGCCGGCCGCGTTCTGTGGCGTGACCGCGCTGCGCCCCACTTACGGCCTGGTGAGCCGCCATGGCGCGATGGCGCTCTCCTGGACGCTCGACAAGCTGGGCCCGTTCGCCCGCTCGGCCGAGGATTGCGGGCTGATCCTGCACGAGATTGCCGGCAAGGATGGGCAAGACCCAGGCTCGGCCGGCAAGAGCTTCTATTACGCCCCGCAGTACGCGCGGCCGCTCACGCAATTGCGGATCGGCATTGCCACCGCCAATTTCGCCGACCGTCCCGACCCGGCCGCGCGCCCCGCCTTCGCCGCGGCCGCCGAGACGCTGAAGGCGTGCGGCGTCCAGTTGGTGGAAGCCACTCTCCCTGGGTATCCTTACGGCGCGGTACTGTCAGCCATTCTGGGCGCCGAGCAGGCTTCCATTTTCGAGCCTCTCATTTCGAGCGGCAAGGTCGATGAGCTGGCCGACCCATCGCAGATCGCCGGTTTGAAGGCCAGCCAGGAGATCCTCGCCAAGGATTATTTGAAAGCGATGCGCATACGCCGCCTGCTACAGAGCGCCATTCAATTGATGTGGGGCGACCTGGACGCCGTCATCGCACCGGCCCGAACGGGCATTGCGCCCAAGGTCGATCAGCCGCTTTCCCCGCCCCCCGCCGCGCCCGGCGCCGCCCCTCGCAACACGCCGAGAGACACGCCGAACACCGGCTTCGATTCGCTCATCCCCGCCGGCAACCTGGCCGGCCTCCCGGCATTAGTCCTACCCTGTGGCTTCGCCGATGACATGCCCGTCGCCATCCAGTTAGTAGGTCCGCCCTGGTCCGAGAACACGCTCCTAGCTATTGGCAAGGAGTTTCAGACCAGGACGGATTGGCATAAGAGGAAGCCCCCTGCGACCTGAACAGTCGCGCCAACAACGGTAGGCACACTTCAGCTTACCAGCGCCCCGTTTGCGGGTGCGGTATCGACCGGCAGAACCGCATCGCTGCGCGGGCGGCAGCCGTAACGAGCAAGCTCAGTAAAGTGAATCAGCGGGGATCGACTGAATGGCGAAAGCCCTATTCGGCAGGACCGCTCCCTCCGGTCGCGGCTCCGATGCGCCGCTGCGCCCTCGCCGAGCTTGCGACCCCATTCCCCGCGGCCGTTGCTCGCGGGCGATTATCCTAACGGAGCCGCGACCGGAGGGAGCGGTCAACTTGAAACCGCAAACACAGCCATTCCCGCAGCCGCTAACCGCAGAACAACCAAAACAAAAACAACCTGTGACAAACAACCTGTGACAGGCTACGTGTTTCCATTTTTCTCGGCCAGGCGCAAAATGGTAAACACGTAGCCTGTCACCGCTTTCGCCCTGTCACCGCTCTCGCCCTGGTCCGAGAACACGCTCCTAGCTATTGGCAAGGAGTTTCAGACCAGGACGGATTGGCATAAGAGGAAGCCCCCTGCGACCTGAGCAGTCGCGCCAACAACGGTAGGCGCGCTTCAGCTTGCCAGCGCCCCGTTTGCGGGCGCGGCATCGACCGGCAGAACCGCGTCGCGGCGCGGGCGGCAGCCGTAACGAGCAAGCTCAGTAAAGTGAATCAGCGGGGATCGACTGAATGGCGAAAGCCCTATTCGGCAGGACCGCTCCCTCCGGTCGCGGCTCCGATGCGCCGCTGCACCCTCGCCGAGCTTGCGACCCCATTCCCCGCGGCCGTTGCTCGCGGGCGATTATCCTAACGGAGCCGCGACCGGAGGGAGCGGTCAACTTGAAACCGTAAACACGGCCATTCCCGCAGCCGCTAACCGCAGGGCCGTCAGCGGCGCACCCGAAACACGTGTCAACTTCGCAGCGCCATGAGCGTCTCGGGCGGGTGCCCGCACATCTTAGCTCTGTAGAGGAAATTCGCCGCCTGGGAGTGACGAGGGAGAAGTGCGCTCCGCAACACCTGCGGAGAGCGGAAATCGTGGAGGGAAGAAGGATGGCAATCGTAGTGATCACCGGTACCAGCTCCGGAATCGGACTGGCGACCGCGTTAGAACTTGGCAGGGCGGGCCACAAGGTCTACGCCACCATGCGCAACCCGGCACGCGCTCCGGAACTAAGTCAGCGCGCGGCCACCGAGCGGCTGCCGATTACCATCCTCACGATGGACGTCGATTCCGACCGGTCCGTCACGTCCTGCTTTGCGACAGTCTACCGGCAGCAGGAGCACATCGACGCGCTGGTCAACAACGCCGGAATGGAGCGGCACGGCTCGGTGGAGGAACTCCCCCTCGCGGACGTTCGCGCCATCATGGAGACCAACTACTTCGGGACTCTGCGATCGATTCGCGAGGTGCTGCCGCACATGCGCGAGCGTGGGAGCGGCTGCATCGTGAATGTGACCTCCGTGGCGGGAAAGATCTCGTCTTCACCGCTCGGCGCTTACTCGGCATCGAAGTTCGCGGTGGAGGCCGTCACCGAAGCGCTAGCGCAGGAGATGAAACCGTTCGGCGTGCGCGTTGCCATTGTGGAGCCCGGCGTCATCGACACGGCGATGGCGCGCGCGCTCGACAATCCGCCTCCTTCGCCGTACCGTCAGGCCAAGCACATGACCGCATTGTTTCAGGCGGTCCTGGAGCAGCCGTCGCCGCCGTCCATCGTCGCCGGGGTAATCCGAGACGTGATCGAAAGCGGTACCTGGAAATTGCGGCATCCAGCCGGGCCGACCGCCGAACCTTTTTTGGCGTGGCGAGCCGGCTTGACCGACGAACAGTGGATCGATTTCAACGCGCTCGACACCGAGAGCTTTCGGAAACGCGTGAAAGAGACTTTCGGCCTCGAGCTGAAAATCGCAGCCGAAGCCGCACCCGGGACCGCCGCGTCCGCAGCGGGCTGAACCGCGGTCATTCAAAACGGTGACAGGCTACGCGTTTTCCGGCTCTTTGGGCGAGAGAGGTCCGGGAAACATGCAGCCTGGCTTTTCCGTCAATCTGAGAAACAACCTGTGACAAAACAACCTGTGACAGGCTACGTGTTTCCATTTTTCTCGGCCAGGCGCAAAATGGTAAACACGTAGCCTGTCACCGCTTCTGCCGTCACCGCTTTCGCCAAATTCGCCGCAATTCCTAATTCGGAGTTTCGTAGCCTTTCCCCCAAAATTCCATGATACAATCGGGTCATGTAAATCCCTTATGCTCGCGTCGCGACGCATCGCATGAAGGGACGCTTATTGCCATGCTGCGCATTTCTTCTCTTGCCCTACTCTGTCTTCTTGCTTTGCCGCTCTCCGGTCAGGTGGCCGCTCCTGCGAGCGCCGACCTGATTCATCGAGCCGAGGCTGCTTCCCAGGCAAAGCACTTCAGCGAAAGCGCCGGCCTTTATATGCGCGCCCTGCCGCTTGTTCGGGACTTTGAACGCGCGGAGGTCGAGTACAACCTTGCTCGCGCGCAGGCTCTCGCAGGGGACCGCGCATCTGCGTTCGAAACTCTCAGTCATGCGAGCGAGGATGGCTACATTGACCGCAAAGGCGTTGAAGCCGAACCGGACTTCGTTTCGCTCCACGCCGATCCGCGGTGGCAGCCGCTGCTCGAGCAGATCACCGTCATGGCCGCTCAGCAAGATGGACAGTGGGGAGATGCCGCATTCGCCACTCCCTACGCGGCAAATATCAGCGATGCGGAAAAGCTGGCGGGCCTCGCCGAGCTTTGGGCTCAGGCCAAGTTCGGCTTTTCCAACTTCTGGCACGTACCGCGGCTTAATTGGGACCAGACTTACCGGGACTTTATCCCGAAGGTTCTCGCCGCTGGCTCAACCAATGAATACTACCGCGTCCTCCGGAGCTTCTACGCTCTGCTGGAGGACGGTCATACCTGGGTCGATTACCCTGAGCCGATGGGGAGCAGAATGGATCGCTTGCCCCTCGAAACCCGGTTGGTTGATGGCCACCTGGTCGTTATTGGTTCTCGCGACCCTGCCGCGGACCTGCAGGGCCTGCATGCCGGCGACGAGATAGTGACCATTAACTCGGAACCTGCTATAAGCTGGGCTGAGCGCAACGTGGCCCCATTCGTGAACGCCTCGACCACACAGGGCCGCAACAGCCATACCTACGATTACGATCTCTTTAGCGCGCCAATCGGAACCGCCTTTACGCTCGGCACCCAGACGCCTTCAGGACAGCAGGGCACACATCGGTTTGAAGTCACCAAGAGCGCCCCGCAAGACACTCCATATTTTGGCCTGAAATTCCTACCGGGCAACATCGCTTATGTGGCGCTGAACAGCTTCGATGTTTTTATGCCCAGGAGCAACAACTCTCTGATCACCTGGAATAGCGCCGATGTCTATCGCAACGATACCGCCGCGAAAGAGTGGGACAATCATTGGCCCGAAATCAGTAAAGCCAGCGCGCTCATCCTTGACTTGCGCGGAAATGGCGGCGGCAACAGCGCTGTCGGAGACCATATTCTCGCAACGCTCATCGACAAAACCACGCCCGGCCAATTATTCCACTTGACGCGCTGGGTTGCCACCTACCGCGCGTGGGGCAGAGCCGAGACCCCATTGCATTTTCCCGACGATGCTTTAGATCCGGATCCTGCCCGGCACTTTTCCGGCCCTGTCGTTCTGCTGACCAGCCCTCGGACCTTCTCTGCCGCCGAGAACTTTGTTGCCGTCTTCACTCAGGCGCATCGCGGCAAGATCATCGGAGAACCTACTGGAGGCAGCACAGGCACGGCACTCAGGTTCAAGCTGCCCGGCGGCGGCGCTGCACGCGTCTGTACCAAGCTCAACAGTTTTGCGGACGGCCGCGAGTTCGTCGGCATTGGCATACAGCCCGATATACCAGCCCATCTAACTCGTGCCGACATCATCTCCGGCCGTGACTCTGTTCTCGAAACAGCCGTCCAGTCACTATCGTCCCGAGAACCCTGAGCACGCCCATCCTGCTGAACGGCTTTTACAGTTCAACTCAAGGGGTTTCGGGCTACGAAACTCCCAAATTCGCCGCGGCTCCAATTTCGGAATTCCGTAGCCTCCCTCGAAAATGGTCTCGCAAGTAGTTGATTCTAGGTCGAGAGGCTCGTGACCATTTTCATCTTTGCGGGTGAGATTTTCCTCATGACGCGACTGTCCCCGAAATTCGAAATTGATGTAACGCTTGCGCCGATCGGTCCACTATCAGGGGTAGGAGGGCATCGACAATGTTCACGGTCACCGGAACTGTGGAAGCCTTTGGCAAGTACCTGGTGACGGGGATGCCATTCGATACCGAAGTTCGCACGCCTTTGAGACTGGCATTCGAGAACAACACGGCGGGTACCCATCTGGCCCTGTGCGCCGGGTCGGACGCCGATTTCCATGCAGGGCAGCCAGGGATGCGGCTGTCGGACTCGGGCGGTCCGGGGTTCAAACTCCTGACCATCCACGACGCCAGCGTCCTTTCCGGCAAGGTCATCTATGTGCTGCGCGAAGCAGGAACCGCGCCCTCGCAATTCACGCTCATGATCGAATAGGCGGACGCGAGGGGCGAGCGATGGCTCGCTCCTGCGCTGGCCCCTCGAGCGAGTGCATTCCGGGAATCCCTGCAAGTCACCGGCGGCAAGACCGCCGGCGTTACCGTGGCTTTCGTGGGATTTCGCGGGCCCGCGGCCTGCCCCGTCAGGCAGAACGTCTGGCCGGAAGCTGGGACGATCTTGCGGTTACCGAACGTTAGCATTCAATGCCTGCCAACATCCCTCTAATCCAGATCGGTACCGGTCGATGTGACGTTCGTGGTGGATACGGACAACCACGCGCCGAAGAAGACGATGCCGCCGAGGTTGGCGAACGTTCCCCCATTTCCGGCCGTCGCGGTGAAGGTGTTGTCGCTTCTGTCGGATGAAGATAGCAGCTTCTCCAGCCTCGCGGCCTGCATTGCCACAGATCCAGCGCTCTCCGGGCGATTGATCAATCGGGCCAGCGCCGCCGATTTGGCGAGTTACTGCGAGGTGCGCAGCGTCCTGCAGGCCGTATCGGCCTTGGGAGTGGATCGCACGCGCGAGCTCTCTTTGCTCATCGCCATGGCGGGCTACACCAGTAGCGCCACCAAAATGGAGATATTGAAGCCGTGCTGGCACCACACCCTGGCGTGCGCTCTGATCGCGTCGGAGTTGGCGCGCCAGTGCGGCCAGCGGCCGGCGGAAGTGTTCACCGCGGCCTTATTGCACGACATCGGGCGGCTCGGCTTGCTGAGCGCATACACGGCCGAGTATGCGGCGATGCTGGCTGGGGCTGACGGGCAGTCCATCGACCTGATCCAGTTGGAGCATGCCAATTTCGGCGTGGACCATCTGGAGGCGGGGGCGTGGCTGGCCCGGGAATGGGGCCTTCCCGACTCCCTGGTGGAAGTGATTATTCACCATCACGAGCCGCCGACCGGCACTCTGAACGAGGTGACCATCGTGCATGTGGCGTGCCGGCTGGCGTATTTGCTCGGCTTCTCGGTCAACCAGCTCAACACCCCGGCGGAACTTGCCGAGATCGCCGCTCCACTGCCCGAATGGATGCGCTCGCGCCTCGCTGCGCAACTACCCAGCCTAAAGTCAGCAATCCTGAAGGAAATCGGGCTCTCTGAAAACGCGGAAGAAACTCCAGCGGGCGGAGCGGCGGATGCCGCGGAGCAGGTCGAAGAAGCCCCAGCTTCCGTCGCTCAGCTTGACGTTCGGACAGAGGCGCCAGCCTTGCCGCATTCCCGCGCCTGGCTAGTGGGCGCGATGACTGCGGTTGCTATTGTGCTCCTGGCTATTGCGCTGTTCCTCCGGCGCTAGCCGCCGCCGCCGAAAATCGCGCTGCGCGCTTGAGTGGCGCGTTCGCTTCGCGGAGAATAGGTGAAGATCCCATGTACATCGTGAGCGTGGTCCTGTTGCTGGCGATCCTGCCGGCCGCGTCCGTCATCCTTGAAGCCGTGCTGACGCCGCATGGCGCGAGCATCGCCGGGCTGGTTGGGAAATGGTACGCCTTCTGGGCCTGCGGCGTGCGGCTGTTGTTGGCCGGTATCAGGCAGGTAGGCCAGCCGCGTTTTACGGCGGTGGAGATTTTCGACCTCGACAACGTCAAAGCCTTTCCGATTGTGCGGGAAATTGGATTCGGGAACCTCGCCATGGGAACGCTCGGAGTCTGCACCATCTTCCGGCCGGCGTGGCTGGTTCCCGCTGCAATCGTGGGCGGTCTGTATTACGGGTTCGCAGGGCTGGGTCATCTGCTGCGGACCGAGCGGAACTTGAAGGAAACCGTGGTGATGGTCTCGGACGGATTTGCTGTCCTTGTGTTGGTTGCCGTTGTGGTCAATGGGTTAAGGTAGAAAGCCTAAAGAAAACCGCGAGCCTGGTCAGTCAAGAGATGAAACTGGTTTTCGAAGCTGCGACCAACTCCGATGCGGCCGCGCTGGCGGCGCTTCACTGCGCTGTCGCCGAGGAGCTCACCCGCCAGTTCGGCCAGGGACACTGGTCGTCAGGGCAGACCGAACGGGGCGTCCTGAGCACGATGCGGAAGCCTGCGTTTTCGCGAATCCTGATTGCGCGCGCCGACCGCCGCATCGCCGGCACGCTGCGCCTGGCCACAAAGAAGCCTTGGGCCATCGATACGGCGTACTTCACCGCGGCAACCAGACCCCTGTACCTGACCGGCATGGCGGTCCATCCCGAACTGCAGCGCACGGGAGTTGGCCGTCTCCTGCTGAAAGAAGCCGAAGCTCTTGCGCGCGCATGGCCCGCCGACGCCATTCGTCTGGACGCCTTCGATGCGGAAGCCGGCGCCGGAGCTTTTTATGCCAAGTGCGGATACCGCGAGGTGGCCCGCGTGAGTTACAAAGGCGATCCGCTGGTGTATTTTGAGCTGGTGCTGGCGCCGCCAATCGTGAGCTCGGGTGGCCCGTCCCGACAGACGACGTAAACCGATCGTCCGTCCTACCTCATGAGCTGGTGCTGGCGCCGTCGGCTGCGAATTCGGCCGGACCATCCGGACAGGGCAGAGAAACCGCTCCGAAGCTCCGGGCATCGCGGCAAATCACCGGCGACAAGATCGCCGGCGTTACCGAGGCTTTCATGGGATTTCGCGGGCCGGCGGGCCGTCCGGACTGACGATGTAGACAGACGACACAAACCGATCGTCCGTCCTACCTCCGGCCTACTTCGTCTTGCCCATGCTGTAGACGTAGATGATATGTTCCATGGAGCCTTCGCGGACGTGGGCGACGGCGAAGGGGCGCCAGCCTTTGACGGGGAACTCGCTGCTGACCACGCGGCTCCCCGGCTTGAGCGCTTTTTCGAGGATGGGGCGCAGCCGCTCATTCGAGGTGGTGAGCAGGCACATGGTTACCACGTCGGCCGGCCGCAGATCAGCGTGCAGGGCGCTGCCTTCCACGATGGTGATCTTGTCTTCCAGCCCGAGCTCCTTGATGCGCTGGCGCGATTTCGCGCACATGTCCGGCAGGATCTCGATGCCCACCCCGCGCGCGCCGAACTGCTGCACCGCGGCGATCAGAATCCGCCCGTCGCCGCTGCCCAGATCGTAGACAGTTTCGCCTGGCTTGATGTGACCGGCCTCGAGCATCTTTTGCACCACCAATTGCGGGGTGGGAAGATTCGGCGCCAGGTTCTCCATGAGATCCAACTGCTGGCCCAGGCAAGGCAGACCGACAAGCAGCGCGATGAAAGCGATTCGCATGGACTAATGCGTTTGACGTCCTACTGAGAGGGCGCGTTACCCGCAACCGTAGCGCCCGATTTGCCCTTCGCGATGCGGCCCATGATCTCATTCCACGCAAAGAACAGGTCGCGCGGCCGGCTGATGGTAAATTCCATACCCTTCAAGTATTTAACCGCATTTCCGATGGCGTCGCGCCACGGGTTGGCGGTTGGATTCAAGTTGAAGCTCAAATAGAAGACAGGGACCTTCACGTCGGAGAGTTGCTTCAGCGCATCGGGCGGAATGGTGTCTTCCACGCCCAGCTTGGGTCCGGCGAAGACGATCGCGTCCGGACCGTCGTTGGCCTGGCTCACTTCGGCGGCGATCAAGCCGGCCAGGAACTCCGAGCCGGGGTGCTTCTGCGCCAGCCGCTTCAAATCGGTGGTGCCCAGGTTGAGCGCGTGCAGAGCGTTGCCCAGGGCCGGAAAATCGATCTGCGCGGCTTCCTGCTGGCGGCAAATCACCTTCTGTTGCTGGAGATTGAATGCGACCAGGGAATACTTGCCGATGCGCGGTTCGCGCGCAATGCCGCGCAGTATGGAAACCAGGGCGCTGGTTTCGATCGGCTGGAGGGTCGCCGCGGCGGCGTCCTGCGGCGCGAAATTGACGATCACCTTCACCCTAAGGGGCGCATCGCCATGGGTCCGCACGACCGGCGGTTCGGGCTTGAAGGTATCGTTTTCGGACTGTCGCACGGCGCCGGCGGCGATATCGAGGGCGACTTGCCGGTCGCGCGGAGGCAACGCGGCCTCGGCGTCCCAGTGGAAGGAACAGACCCGTTCGGTGCGGTCGCGCATCAGCCAATCGATGTGATACTTGCCTTCGCCGACGTCGAAAGCGCCCAGCAGGAAGGCGGGCCCGCGGTCCACGTCGTCCAGGGGCGGCACCGAAAAGTGCTGCGAGAAATAGACCGGATCGACGGTTTCGCCGTCGGGAACCACGCGAAAGACCATGGTGAGCTGGTTGCCGTCGCCGGCCAGTTCTTTGAGAGGAACGCCGACCTCGTACCCCGTGTGGAATTTCAGGTCGAAGCCCAGCGTGGGCTTGCTGGGAGTTACGGTGCACGGCAGGTCTTTGCGCGCGTCCGGCGATTCCAACACCGCACTATCGGAGGCGAAGAGGCGCACCGTTCCGCCCGGCGTCTCACTGGACATCGATTCCTGCGCCACTAGCTGCGCGGCAGCCAGCAGCACGCCGCAACAGACCGGCAAGGCGAGGCGGCCGGACACGCACAACTGGGGCGCCGTTGACATCGAGGTTCGCCGCGCCTCTTCCCGCTCCCACCCGTTACCGCGCGGCTTGATTCGATTATGGCGCAAATTCCCGCCGCCGGGAGCTTCGGCTTTTCGAGCGGGGCGCGGCTGGCCTTTTGCGCGGCATCAGTGGTTAACCGAGGCTGCCAGCGGCGTATCGCGCGAAGAACCGCCGACGAAGATCTTATACTCGCCCGGCAGCAGTTCCCAATCGTCCTTTTGCTCATTGAAGATCGACAGGAACTTCGGATCGAGCGGCAAGGTGACGATCTTCGATGCGCCCGGCTCCAGCGCGACTTTATCCCACGCCACCAGCCGCTTGGGCGGTTCACCCGCGGCGGCGGGCAGCCCGGCGTAGACCTCGACAATCTCAACGCCAGCGCGCTTGCCCGTGTTCCGCACCGTAAACGACACGCTGTCAATCGAGGCCTGCAAGCCGGAATAGGCGAACGTGGTGTAGCCGAGGCCGTGGCCGAATTCGAACAGCGGCTGCTTGTCTTCGGCATCGAACCACTTGTAGCCAACCTTCAGGCCTTCGGTGTAATCGATATCGAAATCGGGCAGCCGTCTGCGCCCGCCTTCGCCCTGAATGGGGGTGAGGCTGATGCCGGGGACTTGCGGATGCGGCAGATCGGCATCGGTCCTGGGGAACGTGACGGGCAGTTTTCCGGACGGGCTGACGTCGCCGAAAAGGATGTTGGCCGCGGCTTGCGCGCCGCGTATACCCGGATACCAGACCTCGAGCGCGGCTCTCACCCGGCCGATCCAAGGCATGGCAACCGCGCCGCCGGTTTCCAGCACCACGATGGTGTGCGGATTGGCGGCGGCCACCGCGCTCACCAGGTCGTCCTGTTTATCGGGCAGCGTCAAAGTGGGAACGTCGCGGCCTTCGCTGGTGGGTTGGTTGACGAACACGATGGCGATTTCCGAAGCCTTGGCCAAAGCCGCCGCGGCAACCGGGTCGGCGCCATCGTTAAATTCCACCTTGGCTTTGGGCGCCATGGCTTTAATAGAAACGAGCGGCGACGAAGGAAACCACACCAGCGCGCCGCCGAAGCGGGTCCGCTCGGCGCCCGGCGCATCCACCTGCGCCGAACCGCCGCCGGAGAGCACGCCAGAATCGGCATGAGATCCGATCACGGCTATCGACTTGACCGCCGCGGCATTGAGCGGAAGCTGTCTGCCGTCATTCTTCAGCAGCACCGAAGCCTGCTCGGCGATCCGCTGAGAGAGCTCGGCGCCGGCAAAGGGATCCACCACGCGGCCGAGCGGCGGATCGTCCACTATCCCCGCCGCGAATTCGGTGCGGACAATGCGATGCACCATGTCGTCGAGCCGCGCCATGGGCACTTCACCATTCGTCACCGCCGCCTTCAGCGCGTCGCCGAAAAACCTCCAGCCCGGCTCTTCGTTATCGAGGCCGGCCAGCGCGGCTTTGGCGGTGGAGTGCGTCCCGCCCCAATCGGACAGCACAAAGCCCTTAAACCCCCAAGTCTTCTTCAGCAGGCTGTCGAGCAGGTAACTGTTCTCGCACGCCCAATCCCCATTCAACTTGTTGTAAGAGCACATCACCATGCCGGGCTGCCCTTCGGCGACGGCGATCTCAAACGCCAGCAGGTCGGTTTCGCGCATGGCGCGTTTGCCGAGCTTGACGTTGCCGATGTTGCGTCCCGTTTCCTGGTCGTTGAAGGCGTAATGCTTCACGTCGGCGATCACGTTCTGGCTCTCGACGCCGCGGATGAGCTGGGCCACCATCTTTCCGGCCAGCACTGGGTCCTCGCCCTGGTATTCGAAATTGCGGCCGTTGCGCGGCTCGCGGGTGATATCCACGCCGCCGCCCAGGGTGACGTTATACTGCTGGTCGCGCAGCTCGCGGCCGATCAAAGCGCCGTATGCAAAGGCCAGCTTGGGGTCCCAGGTGGCGGCCTCGCCGATGGTGGACGGCAGCAACGTGGCGTAGCGGCCGCGGCTGGCGGCGCTTCGCACGCCCACCGCTGAATCGGCCAACTGCAAGTCCGGAAGCCCCAACCTCGGTATGCCCTCGATCATACCGGCGCCTCCATTGGAGCGGGGAGAGGCCCCCGAGAAGCCGCCCGTGCCGTGGACGAGCTGGATCTTCTCGTCGAGCGTCATCTCAGCCATCACCAGGTCGGCCCGCTTGTCCGGTGGCAGGCTCTTGTCCATCCACGGACCATGCACCGCCGGCGGCTGCGGCTGCGGAGGCTGCGCCCAGGCCGGCAAGAACGCCAGCGCGGCCACAGACGCGGCCGTCGCGGCCGCCAAAACCAGTTTTCCACCTCGCACGTAGAGGTTCACGATTGCAGGCCCCCCTTGAGCGCGTGCGCCTCGGCGCAGCGACAATTTTCAACAGCTTGATTTTACTCGATATCGCCCGGTGGAAGATAATTCCGGCCGTGCGGTATTATCTTAAGGCCGGACAACGATAGCGAAGGAGCGTGACCATGAAGAGACTTTCTGCACTCGTGCTGATGGTGGCAGCGGCGTTCGCCGCGGAGGGCTACCACGTTCTTAACAAGATCAAAATCGGCGGAACCGGCGGCTGGGATTACGTCACCGCCGATGGCGCCAATCATCGGCTGTACGTCTCACACGGCACCAGCATCGCGATTGTGGATACCATTACAGGCGCCGTGCTAGGCGCGGTTTCCGAATTGCACGGCGTGCACGGCATCGCAATCGCGGCCGGGCTGAACAAGGGATTCATCAGCAACGGGCAATCGAATTCGGTGACAGTGTTCGATCTCTCCACGTTCGCCAAGAACGCCGAGATCCAGACGGGACAAAACCCGGACGCCATTTGCTATGAGCCGAAGACCGAGCGCGTGTTCACCTTCAACGGCCGTTCCGGCGATTCCACCGCGATCGACGCCAAGTCCAACGCCGTCCTGACGACATTCCCGCTCGGCGGGAAACCGGAGTTCTGCGCCGCCGGCGCCGATGGCAAGCTCTACGACAACATCGAAGACAAGTCGGAACTGGTGGAGATCGATGCCGCCAAACCGGCCGTCACCCGGACCGCCAAGCTGGATCCTTGCGACGGGCCTTCCGGCCTGGCGATCGACGCCAAGGACGGCGTAGTGTTTTCCGTCTGCGGCAACAAGACGATGGCGGTGACCGATATCAAACAGATGAAAGTCATCGCGACCCCGGAGATCGGCCAGGGACCGGATGCCGCCGGTTACGACCCCGGCACGGGCCTGGCCTTCAGCTCCAACGGCCGCGATGGGACGCTGACGCTGGTGAAGCTGGTGAGCGGAAAATGGCAGGCCGTCGACACGGTGACCACCGAACCCGGCGCACGCACCATGGCCGTGGACACCGCGACCCACAAAGTCTACCTGCTCACCGCCGAATTCGGCCCGATGCCCGAAGCCCAGCCGGGCCAGCGCGTCCGCCCGCCCATTCTGCCCGACACATTCCACGTGCTGGTAGTTGGCAAATAAGTGCACGTGGCGCAGACACTCGTGTCTGCCGCGCCGAGACTCGTCTCGGCGCTCTTCGCTTCAACCTGAGAATCCAACGCCCGCTGCCCCACTACCGTGTCGTGCAGGTTTCTCGCCGCCGTCTGCCCCACCAGTTTCCGCCCGGCCGATGGCTGTTTGTGACCTGGCATCTCCACGGCAGCCTTCCGCACGCCAAATATCCTCCTCCCCACAAGCTTTCCTCGGGAGCAGCTTTCGTGTGGATGGATCGCTACCTCGACACTGCTTCCACCGGACCACGGTATCTGGCGCAGCAGCCGGTTGCGGAGGTGATAACGGCGTCTTTGCAGCGCGGCATGCAGTTGGGACATTGCGATCTGGCAGCCTATGTAATTCTGCCGAACCACGTTCACGTGCTTCTGCTGCCCAAAATCGCGCCACCGCGGCTGCTACAGTCGCTCAAAGGAGCGACAGCCCGGCAGGCGAACTTGATCTTGGGCCGCACCGGCGAGGCATTCTGGCAAGCCGAGTCCTACGACCATTCGGTCAGGAACGAGACCGAATGGCAGCGAATCGCCGCGTACATCGAAGAGAATCCTGTTCACGCGGGACTCGCTTTCCGTGCGTCGGATTACCGATGGTCGAGCGCCTGGGACAACGGCGAGAGCGCCGAGACGAGTCTCGGCGCTGCAGACACGAGTGTCCGCGCCACGGATGAGCCTCCTGATTTCTAGACGAGGAGTGCGCGGCAACTCAATGGGTCTTCCGATCCACCAAATTAAGTGGCAAGGACGTTCCGTACATCGAGGGCGCACTCTACTTTAATTTCGCCGTCAACCCGCCATGGAATCCCGGCTCCGGCGCAACTTGAGGCCGCCAATCGCAACCAGCCCGATGTGGCGCGGACACTCGTGTCTGCCGCGCCGAGACTCGTCTCGGCGCTCTTCGGCGCGTTTCGCGTCGGTCTTGATCCCTACCCCATCCTTATCCTTCTCGGCGGCCGCAGCAATCGCCGCGGCAGCTTCGAAAGATAGGTTAGCCGCTCCACCACCGGCAACAGGCGCCGCACCGCGTGGCCGTGCAGCACAAGGCTGCCGATCACCAGCGCCGGATGCGGGATAGTGGTGCAGCATCGCGAACAGACATCCACTTCCCCGCCCCGCCCGGCCACGTGCAGCCGCCGCATGCGCTCCATCTCCGCCGAGTTCCAGATTTCGACCAGCGAATGACCGGCCAGGTTGCCCAGCGGCGCGCCATCCAGCATGTAGCTCTGGCAGCAGGGATACACGTCGCCGTTCTGCTTGACGTACATCGGGCCGCGCCATAGGTAGTGGCAGGGGTGTTTCCAATCCCCCGCGGCGTGGCCCGCGTCGGGACGCATCAGGTTGGTCTCGTCTTCCTTGATGCGCACCTGGTCCACGCCGGGCAGGCCGCTCCAGAAGTTCAGAAAATCGCCGACTTCGCCCGCATTGCCCTCCATGCAGACCATCTGCACCACCACCTGCAACTTGGATCGCCGCTCGTGCTTCATGCGCGCGAATCGCACGAAATTGTCGCGCACCTTTTCGAACTTGGCGCCCTTGCGGTAGAACTCGAAGGTCTCTTTCCTGGCGCCGTCGAAACTCAGCGTAATCTCATCCAGCGGCGAATCGAGCACGCGCCCGGCCAGGCGCTCATCGAGAAACGTGCCGTTGGTCGAAAGCAGCGTCGCGATGCTGTGGCGATGGCAATACTCGATGCGGTCGAAGATGCGCGGGTCCATGAAAGGTTCGCCGAGGCCGATCAGCATCATGTGCTCGGCCGAATCCTCGGATTCGTGGACCAGCCGCTCGAAGATGGCGTCGGCCATGTCGGCCTTGGGCTGCGCGTGGGTTTCGCGCGGGCACATCGGGCAGTAGAGATTGCACTTGGCCGTGGTCTCGACGATGTATTCGACCGGCAGCGCGCCGAGCGTCGTCCGCCGCCGCAGATAGCCCCACAGAAGTTTCGCCCGGTTCCAGGCCCGCATGAGCTTTTATTGTATCCGGCGCCCGGCAGGGCGTGCTTCAGAGCTTGCTGAAAAATACCAGAGCATAACAGCCACAGATGAACACAGATTGAAGAGAATTGGGTTATCCGTGTTTATCTGTACTAAGTTCATCTGTGGCTCAAAGTTGCTCCAACTTGCAACCGGGCGCGCGGTGGGGCATGGTAAGAGGAGATGTCATTCGAGTTCCTGCGCGGCATGGTGGGCATCATCGGCATCGGCTGCGCGCATATGCTGGCACGCGCCGTGGTGGGCGTGCGCAAGGGCCGGTCGAAACGGTCGTATTTGTACGGCTGGGTGCTCCGCACCGTCGTCTGCCTTGGCGCGGTGGCCTTTCGGCATTCGCTCGATCTCACGGACCTGGTGATCTGGGGCGCCGCCGTGGCTGCATTTGCCGCCGGCTGGTGGGACGCTTCGCGCGAGAAACAAGTCGAAGACCTGACGCACCTGATCTTCCCCGAGGAAGACGATAAGACGTAAGGCCGCCGCGGCGCCCATCGGCGCGTTCGCCTATCTTGCTGCTTCCGTCTCCGCGCGCGCTCTCGCGTTACAGTGAAGGCTGCATGGATGTTGCGGACTTCGATTATCGCCTGCCGGAGGAGTTGATCGCGCAGCAGCCGCTGGCGGACCGCGCGGCATCGCGCATGTTGGTGGTGTACCGCAATGAGAACCGATGGGAGGACCGGCAGTTTCGCGAGCTGCCGGAGTTCCTCCACGCGGGCGATTGCCTGGTGCTCAACGACTCGCGCGTCTTTCCGGCGCGCCTGTTCGGCCACCGCGCCGGCGTGCACTCGCTAGCCGTGGGCAAGAACAATCCCAAGCTGCGCGAGCATCTGAGCGGCCGCGTGGAAGTCTTCCTGCTGCGCGCCGTCAGCGCCGACGGAAAAGAATGGGACGCGCTGGTGCGGCCGGGACGCAAGATGCGCACCGGCGAAAGAATCCGTTTCAGCGGCGGGCTGGAAGGCGAGATCGCCGCGCGTGGCGAATATGGCCAGCGGCGCATCCGCTTCGAAACCGCCGGCGACCCGTTCGAAGAATTCGAAAAGATCGGCCACGTGCCGCTGCCGCCGTACATCAAGCGCACCGACGCACCCGCCGACCGCGAACGCTACCAGACCGTGTTCGCGCGCGAAAAAGGATCGGTGGCCGCTCCCACCGCGGGCCTGCATTTCACGCCGCAGATTCTCGACCAATGCCGCGCGCGCGGCGCCGAGGTCGCCTGCGTCACGCTGCATGTCGGGCTCGGGACATTTCAGCCGCTGCACGCCGCGCAAGTCGAACAAGGCCGCCTGCACGCCGAGCGCTTTTCAGTCGGCCCGGAAGCCGCCGCCAGCATCCGCACCGCCGGCCGCGTGGTCGCGGTCGGGACCACCAGCGTACGCACATTGGAATCAGCGGCAATGGTGGGGCAGGTCCCCGACCTGCCGCAGCGCGCCCACATCCAAGCCTGCCAGGGCGAAACGGACATCTTCATTCACCCCGGTTTCCAGTTTCGCGCCGTCGGAGCCATGCTCACCAATTTCCACTTACCCCAAACGAGTCTGTTACTGCTGGTGTGCGCCTTCGCCGGCCAGGACCTGGCGCTGGCGGCTTACCGGCACGCGGTGGAGGAGAAGTACCGGTTCTATTCGTATGGGGATTGCATGTTGATCGTGTAGGAGGTGCGTTGGCAGGTCGGGGACCGGCCCCACCTAGGTTTCGGCGGCTGCCCCTCCCACCGTCGCAGTTCGCTGACGCGCGCGACGCATCAGGCTCACCACCAGCCGGTAGAGCAGCAGCACAGCGACCAGCGCGCCGTAGAACAGGGGCAAACGGACATCCGATTTCACCAGCCAATAGTAATGCACCACGGCAGCGATGGCGGTCCCGTAGATCAGCCGGTGCAGCCGCTGCCAGCGCTTGCCGCCCAGGCGGCGGATCCAGCCCTTGGTGGACGTGAGAGCCAGCGGCACCATGAGCACAAAAGCGGTGAAACCGGCGGTGATGAACGGGCGCTTGGCGACATCCTTCCAGATTTCGTGAAAATCAAATAGCTTGTCGAACCAGAGATACGTGAGGAAGTGCAGGCTGCCGTAGAAGAACGCGAACAGGCCGATCGGGCGGCGGAAGCGGATCAGGTCCGGAACCCCCAGCAGCTTGCGCAGCGGCGTGATGGCCAGCGTGATCACGACAAGGCGAATGGTCCAATCGCCGGTGAGGTGGGTGAAGAAATCGAGCGGATTCGGCGGCAGGCTCGGCACCAGGAAGCGCCACAAGCCGGTGCTCAAGTCCGGTTGCAGAACATAGGCGAGGGCTACGGCCACCAGGTGCGCGAACGGCAGCAGGCAGAGCACGAACAGCAGGATCTTCGTCCAAGGGCTTTTGAGCATGGACTAAATCCCCAATCCCGAAGTTGGCCGCCTCGTATCAGGGCACGGCTTCAGCCGTGCCGCCGATAGCGCGCTTTCCGAGGGCTTTAGCCCCTGTCGGCTTCCCAGGGGCTGAAGCCACAGCGGGTTGGCAGGTCGGGGACCTGCCCCACTTTGCTCGCCCGGCGTCTGGTGGCGGCCATTTTCATCTTCATAGCGCGACTGACTCAAAACCGGCTGTTTCATGATGCTCCGCTGTGGGAATGCAGGTTCGCCGACGTTCACTTCGGAATCCAAGTCAATAATTCTTGCGCAAATCCATCCCGGAGTACAAGCCGGCCACCTGGTTCGCATAGCCGTTGAACATCTGCGTGGGATGGTTCTTGAACAGCGAAGGCAGCCGCTGCTCCTTGGCCTGGCTCCAGCGCGGATGATCCACGTTGGGGTTGACGTTGGAATAGAAACCGTACTCGCGCGCACCGGCCATATTCCACGTGGTCGGAGGCTGGCTGCCCACCAGCTTGATTTTGACGATGGATTTGATGCTCTTGAAGCCGTATTTCCAGGGCACCACCAGCCGCACCGGCGCGCCATCCTGCGGCGGCAGCGTCTCGCCGTACATGCCCACCGCGAGCATCGCCAGCGGGTGCATGGCTTCATCCAGGCGCAGCCCTTCGACATACGGAAAGCCGATTCCCGCCATTTCCGGCCGCGCCATCGGCATCTGCTTCAAATCCCAATAGCTCTCGAACGCCACGTACTTGGCTTTCGCGGTGGGCTGAACCTGGTTGAGCAATGCGCTCAGCGAATAGCCGACCCAGGGCACCACGATGGACCAGGCTTCCACGCAGCGGTGACGGTAAATGCGCTCTTCAAGCGGCGCCAGCTTGAGGATTTCATCCATCGAAAACTTGCGCGGTTTGGCGACGTCGCCTTCCACCGAGACCGTCCAGGGGCTGGTCTTGAAATTCTGCGCGTAGCGCGCGGGTTCGTTCTTGCTGGTGCCGAATTCGTAAAAGTTGTTGTAGTGCGTGACCACGTCGGGGCTGGTGACAGGCTCGCTGGTGCTGAACGGGCTCTTGGCCAGGTTGGGAAGCTTGGTCCCGGCCAGGGCCTGGCCGCGCGGCGAAAGCAACTCGCGGGCCGTGAGAAACGCCGCCGGCGCCGCGGCGAGGAACTTGCGCCGGTTCAGGTAGACCTGTTTCGGAGTGACGTCTCGCTGGCGAAGATCGGCAGGCTTGCGGATCAACATATTCTCGTGATTCCCCTCTCTGGCCTTGGACGCAGCCGGGGCGCGGCCGGATTCGGAAACTCGGCAATCGTCCCCGTGCTTTCGGCGAAGAACACGAGATTGGCGCCACTGCCTGACACTATTATGCAGGTTCTCCGCGAATGATTCTTGCTTTGGGTGGAAGGACCGTGGACTGGTATCCGAAATGAAGGTCAGGGACGCCATACGGCGCGTTGAATCAGACGGATGGAAATTGGCGCGCACGCGTGGCAGCCACCGCCAGTATCATCATCCCGTCAAGCCGGGAACGGTGACCATCGCGGGTCCGCCATCGCAGGATTTGGGCGCGAAGACGCAGGCGTCTATACTGAAACAAGCGGGACTGAAATGAACAAGTACACGGTTTTTTTTGAACAAACGGCCACGGGCTACAGCGCGCACGTCCCGGACTTCCCCGGGTGCGTGGCTGCCGGCGTCACGCTGGAAGAAACCAGGCAACTGATCCGCGAAGCGATTGAATTCCATATCGAAGGCATGAGACTGCACGGCGAGGCCATTCCGGAGCCGACGACGCTTGTGGAGCAACTGGAGATTCCGGCATAGACCAGATCCGCCATGAGCCGGTATCCCATCCTGGTCGCTCCCACTCGCGTGTACCCGATCTTCCGGGCTGCATTGCGGCTGGCCGCACACCTGAAGGGGCAAAGCCACGCATGGCCGTGGCGATGGAGGGGGCCGGAAACGCGAGCCAGTGCTGGACTTCCAACTGCTCCCAAATCACCGAGAAGTGCTGAATAGAGGATGGATAATCGCGAACTGGGACGCGGCCCGGATGAGGAGTTGGCGATGGAAAAAGGCCCTCCTCGTGGTATCGCAGCCGCCTTGCTCGTAATCCCCGGTTGCGAATCGGCTCGTGCTCCTAGTATGATGGAGTTTCCCCGTAAATGTTTCTCGCTTTTGGGTGGGAGTATTGCGGGTGCGGACAGGTGGCCGAGCGGCTAATGGCAACAGACTGTAAATCTGTCGCTCCTTGCGAGCTACGGAGGTTCGAATCCTCCCCTGTCCACCAAGAGTTCGCGGGACCGTCGGTAGAGCGTCCGTGATCGGAAGGTCACCGTTCAGCTCCCAGCGGGAGAAAAGTTTCGCCGTTGTAGCTCAGTTGGTAGAGCGTCCGTGATCGGAAGGTCACCGTTCAGCTCCCGGTGGGCAGAGCCGGCGCGAGTTCGCCGTTGTAGCTCAGTTGGTA
>JBELAO010000005.1:0-166999 GCA_049508735.1 Bryobacteraceae bacterium
CGCAACCGCCGTGATCGCAGCTTCCAACGCCACCGTGAACCTGCTCATTCCAAAGGCAGCCTAATGAATTCTTCGCGAAAAAACAATACACTGAGGGCTAGTAGTACAGATGAACACAGATTGAAAAGAACTGGTTTATCCGTGTTCATCTGTGTTCATCCGTGGCCCAAGAGTGTTTGGTCGGACTTTCTCAGCAGCCTCTTTAGCTTGCCCCGATCCTGCCTTGTTTACTGCGATCCCCCGAACCGCGATGATAGCCTAAAGACATGCGCTTCTCCGAGTCCATTTTCGCCAGCCGATTCCAGATCACGCGCCAGGACCTGGAAAGCCATCTGGCCGAAGCGCTTTCCGCCGGCGGCGATTACGCCGACCTGTACTTCGAATACCTGCTCACCAGCTCCATCGGTATTGACGAATCGATGGTCAAAAGCGCTGCCCAGGGAGTGTCGGTTGGGGTTGGCGTCCGGGTGATCGCCGGAGAGCGAACCGGCTACGCCTACTCCGACGACCTTTCTCCGGAAAAGGTCCGCAAAGCCGCGCGCGTGGCGGCGCACATCGCCCGTGGTCCCAGCCATGTGGACAAGCTGAGCCTGAGCGAAGGCCAGCCGCACAATCTGTACCCGGTGCTGATTGCGCCCACCGAAACCGCCTTCAGTGAACGCGTGGAGCTGGTCAAACGCGCCGACCGCGCCGCGCGCGCCTACGATTCCCGCATCTTTCAGGTGCAAGCTTCTTACGCCGACAATCTGCGCGAAGTAATGGTGGCGACCAGCGAGGGTGTGCTCACGATGGATCGCCAGCCGCTGGCCCGCCTCAGCGTCTCCGCGCTGGCGCGGGTGGAAGGCGGCGCGCCGCAACGCGGCCACGCGGGCGGTGGCGGGCGTGTGGAGCTGGATTTCTTTCTCCGCGACAAGACGCCCGAGCACTTCGCCCAGGAAGCCGCGCGGGAAGCGGTGGCGATGCTCGACGCAGTGGCCGCTCCCGCCGGCGAAATGACCGTGGTGCTGGGGCCGGGCTGGCCGGGCATCCTGTTGCATGAAGCCGTCGGCCACGGGCTGGAAGCGGATTTCAACCGCAAAGGCGTTTCCGCCTTCAGCGGCCGCGTGGGCCAGCGCGTGGCCAGTGAACTGTGCACTGTGATTGACGACGGCACCATCTCGAACCGGCGCGGCTCGCTCAACGTGGATGACGAAGGCCATCCCACGCGCCGCAACGTGCTGATCGAAAACGGCGTGCTCACCGGCTACCTGCAGGACAAGCTCTCTAGCCGGTTGATGAAGTCGGCCTCCACCGGGAGCGGCCGCCGCGAAAGCTACGCGCATATTCCCATGCCGCGCATGACCAACACCTTCATGCTGGCCGGCCAGAGCGATCCCGGCGACATCATCCGCTCGGTGCCCAAGGGCCTCTATTGCGCCAATTTCGGCGGCGGCCAGGTGGATATTACCAGCGGCAACTTCGTGTTCTCCGCGTCGGAAAGCTACCTGATCGAAGACGGTAAACTGACCCGCCCGGTGCGTAACGCCACCCTCATCGGCAACGGCCCGGAGGCGCTCAAATACGTCAGCATGGTAGGCAACGACCTGCGTCTGGACGAAGGCATCGGCATCTGCGGCAAGGAAGGGCAGAGTGTCCCGGTAGGCGTCGGCATCCCCACGCTGAAGATCGACAGGATGACGGTGGGCGGAACGGGCTAGTGGCGCAGGGCGCAGGCCCCCGGCCTGTGACGGGCTTGGCGCATGCTCGTCTTTATATAGATGTGGTAGTGATGCTCTATATAGAATCATGATATACTCTACGTAGGTATGACGTCTCTATTAATCCAGCTCGACGATTCCACCGCCAAGAAACTCGAGCGGATTGCTCCAGCGCGGCAACGCAAGCGGGCCGATTTTATTCGTGAAGCAGTGAAGTCAGCCATCCGCAACCACGAATACGCACGCATGCGCGAGGCTTACCGGTTGCAACCCGACTCGGCGGCAGAGGCCGATGACTGGTCTTCCGCCGAGGAATTCCAGGCGTGAAGCAATTCGAAATTTGGTGGGCCGACCTGCCCAAGCCGGCGGGGCGCCGGCCGGTGCTTCTGTTGAGCCGCGACAGCGCATACGAGTACCTGAACAAGTTCGTGGTGGCTGAAGTGACCACGAAGATCCGGGACATCCCAGTGGAGGTTCCGCTGGGCCGGCGCGAAGGAATGGCTAAGCCGTGCGTGGCCAACTGCGACAATCTGCGGACGGTGCGGCGCGAGGCACTGGACGGGAGGATTTCCCAGCTCGCAACCAGCCGGGTGCCGGAGGTGAAACGCGCCGTCGGCTACGCGCTTGGCTGGCCCGAGCTGATCGACGCCGAGGGGTAAAGCTTCGCCGGACTTTTTCGCGCGGCTCGTGGCTGTCACGTACCGCTCAAAAGGAAAGGACGGAGCCGGGTCAGCCTCCTGATACCGAGCATAGTGTATCGAAATGGAAAAGGGAGCGGCGCTTCGCTGGGCGGAAAACAAGAGGCTAGGCAGGCATCTGCGCGGAAGGGGCGTCGAGATAGGAGCCTTGTGGCGGAGGTTCCCGGTGCGCGCGGGATCCGTGGTCTGGCATGTGGACCGGCATAAAGTGAGCGACCTGCGCCGCGAGTACCCGGAGTTAAGCCGACAACTTGTTTCCCCGGACGTCTTAGCCGACGCCGGCCAGCTTCCTTTCGCCGACGGCAGCCTGAATTTCGTGGTTGCCAGTCACGTCCTCGAACACATGCCGTTTCCACTCGCGTCGCTGCGCGGCTGGTATCGCGCGCTCGGTTCTGGCGGTGTTCTCATTTTGAAGATCCCCGATAAGCGCTACACCTTCGACGCAAAACGGCCGCGGAGCACCTTGCAACACCTTGTCGAAGAAGACCTGCATCCGGAAGCCTTCGATAAGCGCGCTCACTTTGAGGACTGGGTCGAGCACGTGGGCGGACGTTCGCCGGGGAGCGAGGCCCTGGTGCACGAGACCGATCGCCTGATGGACCTGGACTACAGTATTCACTACCACGTCTGGACGGACGAAGACGTCCGCGAGATCATCGATTACACGCGGACAGGCATGGGATTGAACTGGCGTCCGGTTCTGTTCCTCGGCGCGCACTTCTATCGCAAGGAATGCGCGGTTGCCTTGCAGCGGTGCTGATTCTTCTGATGCGCAAATTCGTGCCCAAGACGGCATGTGATCCCACGCGAGCCTCGGCCAAAGCACGCACTAGAGGAAATGGTCTATGTTCGCCCATTGAGTTCGCGAACCCTCAGGATGTCGTGAATGCGCTCTTCGAGGAATTCGAGGCGCTCGCGCGGCGTCAGCGACAGCATCCAGCGGACCAACGAAAGGTCGACGCCATCTTCGCTGTATAACGGCGCCGGTGCTGGCTGTCCATGCTCCATACAGCGTTACTTCCGCATAGCCGATCGAGCCGGCGCCGGCACTCACTGCCGCCGCTAATTCCCCGCCGGGTGTGAGCTGCGCTCGTATTCCGCGTTGAATTCGCAGCCGATCAGCGCAATCAGGGCCATCAGATACATCCATACCAGCAGCGCGATGCCGGCGCCGACCGAGCCGTACATCAGGTTGTAGTTGCCGATGTTGCGCACGTACCAGGCGAATCCCGAGGTCGCGAGCAGCCACAGTACGGTGGCCAGCACCGCGCCCGGCCACACCAGGCGCCAGCGCTGCTCCCGGTTAGGGCCGAAGTAGTAAAGCAGCGTGGTCACCAGAACCGTCGTCAGGAATGCCACCGTCCAACGCGCCAGCCGGCTCACCAGCGTCCAGCCCCACGTCAGCGGGTTGAGCAGTGGATCCACCTTCATCCAGTTCAGCACCGCTTTTTCCACCTGGCCGCCGAACACGATCAGCAGCGTGGCCGCCACCAGCGGCACCGCCGCCAGCAGGACCAGCGCGATCCCTACCAGGTTGCCGCGCGGGAAGCTGCGGTCGCGGGGAACGCGGTAAGCCGCCTGGAAGCCCTCGATCAGGCTGTTGATGACTCCCGAGGCGGCCCATAGCGAGATCAGCCCGGCAATAATCAGCAGCGAAATCGGGCGCGCGCCGGTGACGCGGAACTGCTGCACCACCAGGCTTTCCGAACCCGGCGGCACGATTTGCGACAGCGCCCGTTCGATCGTGCTCGACATGAAGGGGGCGCCGCTCTGCACCAGGATAGTGGCCGCCGATGCCAGCACCGGAAAAAAGGAAAGCAGCGCGGAATAGGCCGCGCCCTTGGCGATACCGAAGCAGTTATCGTCGAACGCCGTCATCAGGCTGCGCTGCAGCAGCCTGCCGAAATTGCGCGGGGTGAGCGCCACAGCGCCAGTATAACTGGCCCCGTGGGGCAGGTCCCCGACCGGCCCACGCCGGGCGCAAGCCCGGCCCGCCCTGGGTACCGCCGGCGGTCTTTGCCGCCGGTTCTTTTTCTTTGTCTCCATCTTTCTCTTCCCGCAGCGCCGCCCGCCGCAATGTCGCAAGGAACCGGCGGCGAAGACCCCCGGCGTTACCACCTGGCTTACAGTCACCGCCTATCTTCCCCACTAACTCAATCACTTACCTCTCAAACCCCTTGACGCACGCGTGATACTTAAGTCAGGACTGTGGCGCCAGGCTCCGCTGCTCGTCCTTCTCCCTGGCCAGGGAACGTTGCACTCCAGTGGTACTGAACTTCCGGCGCCCGTTAACGGCATGCGGGGTCCCCCTCGGGCTGGACTCTCGACGGAAGACTTGGGATCTCGAGATTCCTAACTGCCGGCGGAATACGGATAGCTATTATTGCCGCCCGTCGGATATCAGAGAGTAAGGAACGAATCGACCCGACATTGTCCGCCATCCAGCGGGCTCACATCGACGAAGTTCCTACTCAATCCATCGGGTGGCCGATACGCACGGCGATAAGTCCGACAGCCCGGCCACCCGCAACGTACTCCTATCATTCGCCCAATTCCTCCCGGCCGTACTGCGCCCACCGGGTCTCCACGTCCGCATCGGAGCCGCGACCATAGGGATCGGTACCGCCGCATGAGGTGCGACATCACACGGTCGAAGTCCCAGTTCTATCGGCCGCAGTGTGTCTGAATCCCAACCTCCCACTATTCAATACCCCGCCTGCCGCCAGCATCCGTTCATCCCGTTCGCCGAAATAGTGTGACGGCCGTACCTCCGGCCTGGCTTTGTTCGCCTGCCTGATATCCGGCGGCCGCGAGCGTCGCCAACGCCTTTCGCCGTTCTCCCTCCTCGCTGTGGATGTTCCAGGCGAAGGCGATGGACGCAGCCGTGGGCGGCCACGCGCATTGATGTTGCGCCAAAGCCGGTTCGAAGACGGCATACAGGCGCGGGTCGTCGCTCGGGACATAAGCGATGCACACACCCAGATTGGCCGTGTCGCGCAGCAGCCGCGCGGCCGCGGCAACGTCCTCGTGAGGCCGGGTGAAGTACGTGTAGTTCTTGCCCAGCGCGCCGGCGAGGAATAACAGCACCACCGCCGCCACGGCCGGCGTGCGGCGGCTTTCCAGCAGCCCGTGGACGGCCAGCAGCACCAGCGCGGGCACCACGAAAATGAACTGGCGGACGGCGAAGAAGTAATTGAATTTGTAGTCGACCGCCATGCCGAGCACTACGCCGGAGAGAATGCCGCCCGCCAGCAGCAGTCCCGTGTGGCGCTCCATCTTGCGGAATCCGTAGACCGCGGCCGCCATCAGCGGCAATGAGGCCGCCCATCCGTCACCGGAGATTTCGCGCAACAGAACCAGCGCCACGTGAGGCGACGCTTCGAAACGGAGCGCCAGCGTTGTGATCGTGTGTTGCCATCCCGATTTGGTCCATAGGTACCAAGGTACGAAGCTCAACAACGCCAGTGCGAACGCCGCCGCGGCATATGCAAACGAGCGCCAGCGCCGCGTGAGGGCCAGCACGATCACCTGCCCCGGTTGAATGAAGGCGGCGAAGCCTTGCGAGTAGAAACTGGCCGCTACCGCCAGCGCGTAGAGCAACCCGCGCCCCGCACCCGGCGCGCGGTCGAGCCGCACCAGGCACCAGGTGGCCACAATCGCAAACAGCAGCCCATGCGAATAATTGCGACCCTCCACCGCGTAGCGCAATTGAATCGGCAGGATCATGAAGACCGCCAGCAGCACGGTCCGGTTGCGGATGCCGATCTCGCGGCCCAGTCCAGCCAGCGCCAGGCACGCGAGCAGGCTGGCCAGCGCCGAAGGCAAGCGCGCCGTCACAAACCCGAGCCCGAACGCCGAAATCAGCCAGAATTGCAGCAGGTACCCGAGCGGCACGCCTCCCGCGTTGTAGCGGTGATAGGCGAGAAACGCGCCGAAGCTGGCCTGGGTGGTTCCGGCAAGTTGGGTAACCTCGTCGAGCCAGAAAGGAAGCAGCCGCATCAGCCACAGCAGAACTGCGGCATAGACCGCGCACAAGAGCGCAGCCGCCATCCGCTCGCGGCGCATGAGAGATTGAATCGTGCCCGCCAGCCTGCTCATCCTGTCAGCCGATCCACACCTCAGGTTAGCGAACCCGAATCGCATTCGGGCGAATGGCGGCGAGAAACAAAACTGGACAGAAGGTCAGACCGGGACAAGTCCGTCAGGGCGGCAGAAAGTAGCCCAGCGCACGAGCGCAAGCCGAAGGACGGTAGCCCACGCTCAGGGAAGCATAGCCCATCCGGGCGGAGGCGCACCTTTGGTTGCGGTCTTGCCAAGTTGCGGTCATCCGCGTCGATTCGTGGCCCGTTTTTTTTCAGCGGTCATTTGCCGCGCTCCAGACCCTGCGCGATCAGGTTGGATAAACCAAAGCCGCCTTGCTTGGCCATCAGCGCCGCGAGTTGCTCTTGCGCAAAGCCGTTGGCGCAACTGGAAGCGGAATCCTCTCCCGAGCCCAGCCAACCCCCGCTCTGGCTCACCGTTTCCAGGATCTGCCCGATCAGCAGAGCCTCAAACTGTTGGGCCGCATCTTGAATCTTGGCCGGATCGCTACCTTTAGGGATGGCGGGGGTAGCCGGCGGGGCCACCGCGGTTTGCGCGATCGGCAGGGGGTCCATGCGTCAGATCACCTCCACATCGGCTTCCAGAGCTCCCGCCGCGCGCAGGGCTTGCAGAATGGCGATCACATCGCGCGGCGTGGAGCCGATCGCGGCCAGTGCGCGGACCAGTTCCTCCACAGTGGCGCCCTGCTTGAGCACCACGTTGCGGGCTTTCTCTTCCTTGGCCGCGACGGTGCTCTGTGGGACCACTTGCGTGGAGCCCTGCGATAAAGGTTCCGGCTGCGAGACCGCCAGGCTGGTCTGGATTTCGACGCTCAGCTTGCCGTGCAGAATCGCCACCGGAGCGATGCGCACGTCTTTGCCGAGCACGATGGTGCCGGTGCGTTCGTTGATTACCACCCGCGCCGGAAGATCGGCTTCCACCGAGAGGTTTTCCAGCTCGGCGAGGAACTCGGTCGAGCGCGCGGCGAATTCGGCTGGAATCGCCACCGCGACCAGGCCGGCGTTTTCGGTGTGTGCCAGCGCCGCGGGGCCGGCGAACTGCTTGTTGATGGCCTCGACGATGCGCGCCGAGGTGGTGTAATCGTACTGCCGGAGTTGCAAGTGCACGACAGCCTTGGGCTCGATGGACGGCGCCGGCCGCTCGACGATGGCGCCGTTGGGGCAACGGCCGACGGTGGGATGATTGACGGTCTGCGACGGCCCGCCGCGGCCGGCGGCGAACCCGCCGGTAACCACCGGGCCTTGCGCCACCGCGTAGACCTGCCCATCGGCGCCGCGCAGCGAAGTCAAAACCAGAATCCCGCCTTGCAGGTTGAGGGCATCGCCGATCGCCCCGGCGGTGATATCGATTTTCATTCCGGGTTGGGCGAACGCCGGCAGCGTGGCGGTCACCATCACGGCCGCAGTGTTCTTGACGCGAATGGCGGTGGGCGAGACGGCTACGCCCATACGCTCCAGGATATTGGTCAGACTCTGGTTGGAGAATGTCGTCTGTTGCGTGTCTCCAGTGCCGGCGAGGCCAACCACCACGCCGTATCCGATCAGTTGGTTTTCGCGCACGCCTTCAATCGTGACCAGATCCTTGAGGCGCGCCGCGGTCGCTTGGCCGGCGGCCAGCGAGCAAGCGACGCAGACGGAAATGCAGACGCGTTTCCTCATTAGAATGGCAATAACCACAGCATCAGGCGGTACAGGAAGTTGGGCCGGCGTATGGCATCGCCCACCACGCCTTTGCCGTCGATGTGGACTTCGAGCTGCGCCAGCCGCGAGGACAGCACGCTGTTGGTGGCATCGATATCGGCCGGGCGCACCACGCCGCGCACGGTAATGAGCTGGTGCTCGGAATTGACCTGGATTTCCTTGGAGGCCTCCACCACCAGGCCGCCGTTGGGCAGTACATGCGTAACGCGCGCCGTGAGCGTGGTAGTCAGCGTGGTGCTGCGGCTGGTGGTGCCCTGGCCGTTCAGTTGCCACGAGCCCGCCATGTTGGCCAGATTCACCAGCGACCCTCCGGGCGGGTTGATTCCGGCGATGCTATTGACGGCGTTGGTAGCGCTGGAGGCGCGCGACGTTTTGGTGACGCCGGTCGACACCGCCGATGCCTGCTCCGCCACCACGATGGTAAGGACATCGTCCACCTGGCTGGCCCGCACATCGCGCGCCGCATCGGCCAGGCGCGAGCCGGCCTGCCAGATGGAACCGGGCGAGGCCGGCGGCGCTACCGCCGAGCGCGCTTCCGACTCCGCCACGTATTGGTTGAGCGGGTTGCTGCCCCCCGCGGCCGGCTTTCTCTTCTTCGCGAATACCGGCGCGGCGCCACACAAGGCGGCAATGAGCGCCAAGGCGAGCATCGATCTCATGGTTGAGGCTCCTTGTCCGGTTGGCTGTTGAGGGCGGCGCGCCGCGCGGGCTCCACGGTTGCTCTGCCCGGCCCCAGCACCCGCGCGCGAATGAGCTGGCGTGACGAAGGATTGCGAACGCTGACGATCTCGCCCACGGCGCCCGAGCTTTCCGCCATGCCTTCCATTTTGAGGAATGCTCCGCCGTTGCGTGCCTCCACTTCCACCGTGTCGCCCACGGCGACGACCTTCGGTTCGGTAAGTTGATCGGTGCGCACGGCCGCGCCCGACGGAATGGGACGGCGAGGCCAGCGGCCCACCACTTCGGCCAGCGTTTGTGCGTACGGCTCCTCGGCGGGAAACTCCTGCCGCGTTACGGCAATTACCTGCGCCGCCGTGACCGGCCGTCCCTGCTGGAGTTCGGCGATTGCCACCACGCGGGGCACGCTCTCGGTGATGCGGACGCGCGCCCAGACGTGGAAGCGGCGGTTTTCGGCGTACGCGATCCAGCCGTTCCAGAGCGCCGAGCCCGCCTCGCGCCGCAACGCGGACCGGGGAAACTCGAGCGGACCCTCGGGCGCCGGCTGGCGGCTGAAATCGAATATCGAAATTGCCGCTGAGGGCCAGGACCGGTGCATGGCATCGAGCAGCCGCTGCGGGTCGAGCGTCTTTACCGGCCGCGCCACGCAAAGCGGAGCGCGCGGGACCTGGCTGAAGTGCCAGTGCGCCGCCAGTTGGCGCAGTTCCAGGGGACGGAAAACGCGCGCCACTCCGGGCATGGGGGCCGGCGCCAGCGGCGTGTCCGGCGCGAGCGCGAGCAAAGCCGGCCACGCCGGGGCCAGGTCGCGCGCCAGGATCTGCGATGAGCCGGGGGGCAAAGCCAGACACGCGGCGAAGGTGAGTGTGGCGATCATCGGCTGAGTTGGTTCACCTGCTGGTACATCTGATCGGCGGCGGTGACCACTTTCGAGTTGGCCTCATAACCGCGCTGCGCCTGAATCAGGTTTATGAACTCGTTCACGATCGAGGTGTTGGACTGTTCAACGTAACCCTGCAGCAGCGAGCCCATCCCTTCCGGACCGCCCGGCAACCCGACCGTCGCGTCTCCGGAAGCGTCTGTGGGCGTGTAGAGGCCGTTGCCCAGGCTGTTCAATCCGGCGGGGTTCTGAAAACTGGCCAGTTGGATCTGGCCGGCCTGCTGGGTCGCTGTCTGGTTGGGAAGCGTGTAGCTGACCGTACCGTCGGCCCCGATGGTCAGGTTCTGCGCGGCGGCCGGTATGGTGATTTGCGGTTGCAGCGCATATCCCTCTCCGTTGACGATGTTGCCGTTCTTGTCCAATTGGAACTGCCCGTTGCGGGTGTAGGCCAACTCGCCGTTCGGCTGCATGATCTGGAAGAAGCCGCCGCCCTGGATCGCCACATCGAGCGGATTGTCGGTCTCCGAAAAGGCCCCTTCGGTGAAGACGATTTCATTGGAAGTGGGGCGCGTGCCGAGGCCGAGCTGCAATCCGGCGGGGATCAGGGTCTGCTGCCCGGACGACGCGCCCGGCTGCAGCACGCTCTGGTACATCAAGTCCTGAAACTGGGCGCGCCGCGCCTTGTACCCCACCGTATTGGCGTTGGCCAGATTATTGGCGATGTTGTCGACGTTCATTTCCTGCGCCGCCATGCCGCTGGCCGCGCTATATAATGCCCGAATCATCCGCCTCTCCTTACCTGTTCGAATTCCGTTCCAGTCGAAGCTATTCTCATCAAACCTTGGCCACCTGTTCGACCGCCTGCTTGCTCATGTCGAGCGCCGTGGAGGCGGCCTTTTGCAGCATTTCGAACTGCCGCATGATGTTGATCAACCGCACCGCCGATTCCGCAGTCCCGGTGTTGGATGCTTCGAGCTTGCCCTGCTCGATGGTGGTCCCGGCTTCCGCCGATGGCGCGGGAGATGTGCCGGACGAGCGGAAGTAATTGTTGCCCTGCTTGGCCAACCCGGCGGCTCCCGGAAAGTCGACCACCGACAGTTGGCCAACCGCCTGGCCGTTCTGGCTAATCGTGCCATCGCCCGAAACCTCGATCTTTCCCGAAGTTTGGAGGCGGAGCAGGGCGCCGCCCGCGCCACTTACCGGATAACCGTCGGCAGCGGCCAGCGTGCCGTCGGCCGCCAGGTGAAAACTGCCGTTGCGGGTATAGAGCGGCCCGCCAGGCGACTGCACGGTGAAAAACCCTTTGCCGGAAAGCGCCAGGTCAAGGGCGTTGCCGGTGGGTTGGATCACGCCCTGCGCGAGATCGATCCACGGCCGCTCGATCACCGGCATGGTGGCGGTCTGACCAGCGTCCGCAGCTTCGGGCGATACATAGAGGCTGTAGAACTCGCGGTCGGCCTTGTATCCGCCGGTGGAGGCGTTCGCCACGTTGTTGGCCACCAGGTCGAGCGATTCCATGCGGGAGCGAAGGCCGCTGGCCGCCATTGCGGTCATGGGATCCATGGCGGCATTGCTGAGTGCATGTGGTGGGCCAAGCGCGCTGGCCGGCGGGAAGCTTCTCATAACGCGCTGACAAGAGCCGATGAGGATGTTAGCCGCCCGCCGGTCCTAGCGCCGGTTTTTTGCCGCTAGCCGGCCGCGCGGCATTTTCTTGCCGCACCCTTTCGGCTCAATCCGTTGAAAACGCGCTTCACGCGGTTTGGCCCAGCGGGTGCATTTTCGCTGGTCATGAACGTCGCCGCGCCGCGGATTCTCTCGACCGGAATCGAAACTGCGTTCGCCGCTCCGTCAAACCCGCCAGTTTCGAAATCGTCCAGCTCCGTCCCGCTACCGGCGGCGCAAGCGGCGTGGTTCCCGCTCCTGCTCGGCGAAATCGCGGATTCCGAAACCGGAAGCCAGCTTGCTTTCCCGCGGGGTGCGGCGCCGGAATCGAAGGCAACCAGCGCCCTCGCCGCCGGCGCATCCAAGAAGGCTTCGGCCGGGAAGAACCGGATAGCCCGCGGAGCCACCACGTCGGATCCGGGTCAGTATCCGGCGGCGTCCGATCCGGCCAACGTTCGGACGCCCTCCGGGTGGCTGGCGCAGGACGGCACGCTGTCCCCGCGGATGGCTTTGAGCGGCCCATTCTCCGAAACCAGCGGCGCAGGCGGCGATGGCGGCGCAGGCGAAGCCTCCGCCGCCTTGGCCGGAGCGGATGGCGAGGTGGCGTCCAGCCAGGCGCACGCAACCCGCGCCGCGGCCAACCTCGGGGCAGTCCCGGCGGATCACGCCTCACCGTCCGCTGGTGTTGAGCAGCCGTCCAAACTTACCACCGAGCGGGCCGGAGGGTCGGCCGTTGGAGCCGCCGAGTTAGCAGCCGGGGCAAGTGCCCTGGAGGCGCAGGCCTTGGATCAACCCGGCGCGCAGGCCGTCGAGGGCGTTCGGGCCGCGCGGCGCGAGGCTGGCGCCGTTTCCAACCACCCGCCCAGTTCCAGCGCCATTGCCGCCATGTCGCCGGATGACCGGGCGTCCGAGGTCGCATCAACTCAGAACCGGGCGACACAGGCGGCGTCGACTGTCGCAACCGGAGAGGCGGACGCCGCCGCGAGTTTGTTCGCGCGGCTGGCTGCGCTCAGCGCGGGCCAGACCGGCGAGCCGGAACTGGCGGCGAACGATTCGAGCGGCGCCAACCTGGCGGTCGGCGCCGGCTCGTCCGGCGATGGCCTTGCGAAACAGGGAGCCCTGGCTTTCCAGGCATGGTTGGTTCCGGCGCCCGCCTCCGATCCACAGCCTGCCGGCCAAGCCGTGGAGGCCGCCGGCGGCGCCTCCGGCGACCGTCCCGGTTCCCGGTCCGCCGGCGATGCGGACTCCGCCCCCGCCAGCGCGATCCAACCCAGCCGGGCCGGCTCCACGCCGCAGGTCGGGCCGGTTGCCCACGATCTTGCCATGGCCGCTCCGGTCCCATCCAACCCAAGCGCAGGCGCGGCGGCGCCACAGAGCGCGATTTCGCGCCGCGATGCGGCGCCCGCTCCCCCGGACCTTTCCGCCTGGACTGGGGCCGGGTCGGCACCCAAGCCAGCGGCAGGTGGCGCGGCGCGGGAAATCCAACTGGAGGTGCGCGATTCCGACGCGCGGGTAAACCTCCGGCTGGTCGAGCGCGCGGGCTCGGTCCAGGTGGACGTGCGCACGCCCGACAGCCATCTGGCAAGCTCCTTACGCGACGATTTACCCGCCCTCACCGCACGCCTGGAACAAACCGGCTTGCGCGCGGAAACCTGGCACGACGCTCCGGCGGCGGCAGCCGCGCGCACTCGGGTGGCGGAGCCCGCTTCGAGCGCCGGTTTCCAATCCTCCCAGAATCAGTCGCGGCGGGAAGGCGGCGGGCGCGACCCGCGCGACGGCCAGCCGCAGGAAAAACGGCAACCGCAAAACCAACCCGACTCCAAGGAGTTCTCATGGCTTTACACGTCACTCGAGTAGCGAGCGCTTCGCCGATGTTGGCGGAGGCATCCATCCGGCGGCCGGCGGCGGGTAACCCGAATGCGGGACAGCCGGCCGTGAAGGCGGCGACGCCAACCCTGGCACCCCAGGGCGCTTCCAGCTTCGGTTCGTTGCTGGCGAGCAGTTCGGCGGCAGCGCGGCCGGAGGCGGCCGTCGCCACTACGGTTGCCAAGCGTCCAACCCCGGCCGCGTCCGCCTCCTCGGCGGCTGCCTCAGACACCGGCACCACCACCGCCGCCTCATCCTCTTCCTCGACTACGGCCGCTAGCGGCCTCTCCGATTTCGAATTGTTGTTTGGAGGCAGCTCGTATAACCCGGCGGACCCGATGGTCGCCGCGGCAACTCCGTCCACCGATTCCGCCAGCGCCGCCGCGGCTCCGCCCACGGCCCAGTCTGTATTCGGACCGAACGTGTGGTTGACCGACCCCATCGGCCTCGCGCCCGACAACACCACCTTCGAGTACAACCCGATCTATTTCGCCACCGAAACCACCGCGCAGACGGTGGCGCAAATGGTCGGCGGCACGGTGGTCTCGAAGAACATGATCACGCAGCCGGGCAACGCGTTCGTGCAGCAGCAACCGAACTACATGGTCCAGATGCCCGACGGCGCGCTCATCAATCCCGGCTTGGTAGCGTCGTTTTACACATTTGGTTTTCCACAATCGCAGATCAACACGATGATCGCTCAGGAGGTGGCGAACACGCCGCCCCCGGCGCAGAACACGTAAGGAGAATTCGATGGCACCCACTGGCACCAGCACGTCGTCCTCGAACGGCAGCCCGACCGCGAGCGCAAGCGCCAGCGCCGTTTCCGACCAGGACATGTTCCTGCAACTTCTGGTGGCGCAACTCAAGAACCAAGACCCGCTCAACCCGGTAGATGGAACCGCGTTTGTCACCCAATTGGCGGAGTTCCAGCAACTGGACACGTCCATCAGCACGGGGTCGGACGTCTCCTCCATCCTGCAGGATCTCAACACCCTGGTCGGTAATAACGGTGACACCGGCACCGGCAAGACCGGCGCCACTGCTTCATAACTGGAGAGCCAATGTCTACTTCCTTTTCCACCGCACTTTCCGCCCTCAACGCCGATTCCACCGCAATCGACGTGGTGGGCAACGACCTGGCGAACTTGAACACGCCGGGCTACAAGGCCACCGAGCTGTGCTTCAGCGACTTGGTAACCCAATCGCTCGGAGCCGGTCTCGGAGTCACCCAGGTCGGCTTCGGCGTGGCGCAGCCCATCACCGAGTCCCAATATACCCAGCAGGGCGCCATCCAAACCTCGGGAGGCCTGGACGATGCCGCCATCCAAGGCGATGGGTTCTTTGTCGTTGCCAACAGCGCGGGGAACCTGGAATATACGCGCGCCGGCGACTTCAAGACCGACGCATCCGGCAACCTAACCACGGCTACGGGCGATTACGTGCAAGGCTGGACGGCAGTCGATCCCACCACCGGCCAGGTGGACACGAGCGGGGCGATCGGCAACATCGTAGTCCCCGTCGGGACGCTGAAACCACCGGTCGCCACTACCCGGTTCACCGCCAGCCTGAATCTGGATGCGTCATCGTCGGCGGACGCGACGTCGGACTTTACGATGCCGATCACCGTGTACGACAGCCTCGGCAACTCGCACGTTCTGACGCTCGACTTTCAGAACACCGGCGGCAACACCTGGAGCTATCAGGCAACCATACCCGGCTCGGACGTCAGCGGAGGCACGGCTGGCACGCCATTTGATATTTCCGGCGCCAGCGGCACGCTCAGCTTCGACAGCAACGGCGACCTGACTTCCCCGGCCGCGGGAAGCCCGATTGCTTTTAGTATTACCGGCCTGGCGGATGGGGCGTCGGACATGAACCTCAGTTGGAATCCCTACGACAGCGCCGGCGACTCCACGATTACGCAGTTCGGCCAGCCCTCGGCCTACTCGGCCACCTCCCAAAACGGATCGGCCGCGGTGCAACTGGAACAGGTCGGCATGGGAACCGGGGGGCAGATTCTGGCCGAATACACGGACGGCTCGCAGGTGGTGGTGGGACAGGTGGCGATGGCGTCCATCCGCAACCCGGACACGCTGGTCGCGGTCGGCAACAACAACCTGACGCTTAGTTCCCTGACCTCCAATCCGGCGATCGGGATGCCCGGCACGGGCGGGCGCGGCACCATAGTGGGCGGTTCGATAGAGGCCTCGACGGTGGACATCGCCAGCGAGTTCACCAGCCTGATCGTGTACCAGCAGGCCTATGAAGCCAACGCCCACGTGGTGACCACGGCCCAACAATTGAGCCAGGACACTATCAACTTAATTCACTAGTCCGCCGATGAATCCTCAAGAGGAAGTTGCTCCTCTGGGAGATATCCCGGTGGAGATCGAAATCGAGCTCGACCGCCGCATCATGACGGCGCGGGAGATCTTGCGCCTCGAGCAGGGCAGCGTGATCGAAACGGTGCGGTCGGCGGGCGAGAACATCGACATCTACATCGGCGGCGTGCTGTGCGGCTCCGGTGAGATCGTGGTGATCGAAAGCACGCTAGGCGTGCGCATCACCGACTTCCGCGACGACTGAAAAAGCGAGGATAACTCTCGATGGATGTGATCGGGCAGATGGGAGCGGTGGCCGCCGTTCTGGGCCTTCTTGGAGGTGCGCTCTGGTGGCTGCGGCGACGCGGCATGGCCGCCGTGACGATCGGCCGCAAGCGCTCCCGCCGCAAGCTGGAACTGGTCGAGCGGCTGCCGCTCTCGCCACAACACGCACTGCACCTGGTGCGGCTGGGCGAGACCATGCTGCTGGTGGCTGCCTCGCCGGGCGGCTGCCGGCTGATCGAACGGCGCCCCGCAGCGGCCGGCGCCAACTGGGGGGACGCGCCACGATGAAGCTTTGCACCCTGGCGGTTTGTCTGCTGGCGACGCCGGCTTTTGGCGCGGCCGCCGAACCTCTCTCGCTATTCGGCATATCGGCCGGAAAGAGCACGCTCAGCGTGCCCATGCAAGTGGTCATTCTGCTCACCTTGATGACTCTGCTGCCCGCCGCCGTAATGTCGATCACGCCATTCCTAAGGATCACCGTGGTGCTGCACTTCCTCCGCCAGGCCCTGGGGACGCAAACCACGCCGTCCAACCAGGTTCTGCTGGGGCTCGCGCTGTTTCTCACCATCCTCATCATGCAGCCGGTGGCGGCGGAGATGTATCACCGCGGCTGGGAGCCGATGGAGAATGGCAAGCTCTCGACCGAGCAGGCGATGACGGAAGCGGCCCAGCCGTTGCGCCAGTTTCTGGCGCGCTTCGCGCGCGAGAAAGACATCCGATTATTCCTGGAACTGTCGCACGCGCCGGCTCCTCGCAGCAGGGCCGACCTCGATCTCAGGATCCTGATTCCCGCCTACATTCTTTCCGAGCTTAAGACCGGTTTTCAGATCGGCGCCGTGATGTTCCTGCCGTTTCTGGTGATCGACCTGGTGGTGGCCTCGGTGACGCTCTCGGTCGGCATGGTGCAACTGCCGCCGGTGATGATTTCGGCGCCGTTCAAGATTCTGCTCTTCGTGCTGGTCGACGGCTGGAACCTGGTAGTCGGATCGTTGATGAGGAGTTTTTATCCATGACGCCCAATCTGGTAGTGGACATCATTCGGCAAACGCTATTGACGGCGTTCTGGCTGGCCGCGCCGCTGCTGGCGATCGGGTTCGCGACCGGTATCGGCATCAGCCTGGTGCAGATCGCGACTTCGATGCAGGACAACGCTTTCAGTACGATTCCACGCCTGGTGGCGTTCCTGGTCTCGCTACTGTTGCTGATGCCGTGGCTGATCCAGAAGTCGGTCGCGTATACCGCGGGTCTGTGGGGAGATCTCGGCCGCTATGCCCGCTAACCTCACCATTCCGGCGGGCACCGTGCTTGGATTCCTGCTCGTGCTGGCGCGAGTTTCCGGCGCCATGGCATTCGTGCCGCTGCCGGGTTCGAGCGGCACGCCGGTCATGGCCCGGGCGGCATTCTCGCTCGGGTTCACGCTGGCTCTGGCCTCGCGCTGGCCTAACCTGGACGGAACCGGCGCTGGCGCTGGAACTCTGGCTGCCTGGGCGGTGGCCGAAGCGGCCATCGGAGTCGCCATCGGCCTGGCGGCGGCGATGGTGCTCGAAGTTACCACCTTCGCCGCCCAAATGCTGGGCATGCCGGCAGGATACGGCTATGCCCAGACCGTGGACCCGAACACCCAAGCCGACGCGGGCATCCTGCTGGTGGTGGCACAACTGATGGCGGGGATGTTGTTCTTCGCCCTGGGCATGGACGGGCAGGTGCTCCGCCTGTTCAGCGCCAGCCTGGAGAAGATCCCGCCAGGCGCGTATGTGTTTCAACCGACCGCTGCGGAAGCCTTCATCCGGCTGTCCGGGAACGTGCTGGCCGCCGGAGCGCGGCTGGCGCTGCCGGTGGTCGCCCTGCTGGTGATGGTGGACGTCGCGCTAGCGCTGATGGGCCGGCTCAACGCGCAGGTCCAGTTGCTCTCATTGGCCTTCCCGGCCAAGATGCTCACCGCGCTGTTTGTCCTGGCGGCGGTGCTGGCATTGTACCCACGCGTCTTGGCTCAGTTCAGCCTGGGGGCGTGGCGTGTGGCGCAGCGGGCGTTGGGGTTATGAACTGCGATGCCCGACCGCAGCGGCAAAACCGAACAGCCAACCGAGCGGCGCATCAAGAAGGCGCGCGAGGAGGGGCAATTCCCCTCCGCGCGCGAATTCGTGTCGGCCTTGCAGTTTATGGTGTTTCTGCTGCTGGCCGGCGCCGGAGGCGGCGCCTGGTTGAGCCAGTTTCGCGTCACCATGCGGGCGCTGCTCAGATTCGCTTTTCAGGGCGAACTGAGCCCCGAAGGGCTGATCCACGTACTCTACCAGGTGTTCTGGCACAACCTGGTGCCTTTGTTGCTCGGCGGGCTGGCGGTGGTCGCCGCAACCCTGGGGCTGCGTCTGACGACCACGCGGTTCGGACTCAGTTTGAAAAGGCTGGTGCCGGACCCGGCGCGATTCAACCCGATCAGCCGGCTGCGCGATCTGCCGCGTCAGAATGCGGGGGCGCTGGTGGAAGCCGCGCTGTTGCTGCCGCTGTTTCTTTGGGCGGTCTACGTGGTAGCGCGCGACAAACTCGATGCCCTGCTGGTGCTGCCGCTGGCCGGGGTGGAGGCCGGCTGGCGATTCCTGGGCGCCTCGTTGATGGGTTTGTGCTGGAAAGCGGCGGCTGCGTTCCTGTTGTTCGGAACGGTCGACCTATTTCGGCAGATGCGCCGCTACCGCCGCGACCTGCAAATGAGCAAACAGGAAATCAAGGAGGAAGTCAAGGACCTCGAAGGCAACCCGCAAATGAAAGCCCGCATCCGGCGCTTGCAGCGCGAACGCGCGCGGCGGCGGATGATGAAGGACGTTGCCACCGCCACCGCGGTGGTCGTCAACCCCACTCACTTCGCGGTCGCCCTTCGTTACCAGACCGAGACCATGTCGGCGCCGCTGGTGGTGGCCAAGGGAAAGAACTACCTGGCCCAACGCATCCGGCAAAGGGCGGTCGAGAACCAGGTGCCGATTGTCGAGAATCCGCCGCTGGCGCAGGCGCTGTACCGCTCGGTCGAGGTCGGCCAGGAGATTCCGCCGCACCTGTACCGCGCGGTGGCGGAGATACTGGCTTACATCTTCAAACTGATGAATGGGAGGCTTCCCGGCTAAGGGCATGACACCCGCCAAGGCGATAACAGCTCCCGCGCTGCCAGCCTGGATCGGCGGCTTGCCGCTGGACGCGCTCCGCCAGATGGCGGTGCCGCTGGCGGTGCTGGCCATCATCGTCGCGCTGATTACGCCGCTTCCCGGGTACGTGCTGGACTTTCTGGTGGTCGCCGATATTCTGCTGTCGGTGACCGTGTTGATGGTTTCGCTTTACCTGGTTCGGCCGGTCGAGTTCAGCAGTTTCCCCACCACGCTGCTGCTGCTCACGCTGTACCGTCTGGCGCTAAACATCTCTTCGGCGCGCCTGATCCTGCTCAACGGCAACACCGGCACCACCGCCGCCGGCCAGGTGATCGGCGCCTTCGGCAGCTTCGTGGTGGGCGGCAACTACATCATCGGCGCGGTGATCTTCTTGGTGCTGATCGCTATCCAGTACGTGGTAATCAATCACGGCGCGGTGCGCATTTCCGAGGTGACGGCGCGCTTTACTCTGGATGCGCTGCCGGGCAAGCAGATGTCGATCGATGCCGACCTGAACTCCGGGCTGATCGACGAAAGCGAGGCCAAGCGCCGCCGCAAACAGCTCGCCACCGAGGCCGAATTCTACGGCGCTATGGACGGCGCGTCGCGGTTCACTCAGCGCGACGCGGTGGCGAGCATTCTGATCACCGGAATCAATATCGTGGCGGGATTCTTGATCGGCGTGTTCCAGCACGGAATGGATTTTCAGAAAGCCATCGAAACTTACACCGTCTTGACCATCGGCGACGGTCTGGTGACCGTGATTCCCGCGCTGATGATTTCCATCTCCGGCGGGCTGATCGTGACGCGGGCCAGCTCCGACGCCCGGCTCGGAGTGGAGTTTCACCGGCAGATCTTCGGCAATTCGCAGCCGCTGTTGTTAGCTGGCGGGGTGCTGATCGCGATGGCCGCACTGCCCGGTTTGCCGGTGCTTCCGTTCCTGACGCTGGGCGGCGGCGCAGGGGCCATCGGCTGGAGGATGCGGCAAAAGGAAAACTGCCTGACGCGCGACTCCGCCAAGGAGGCCAAGCCGCCGGCAGCCAGGGACCACCCCGAAGCGTTGCTGCGAGTCGAGCCCCTGGCGATCGAGGTCGGGCTGGGACTGGTGGGTCTGGTCGAGGGCGCGCAGGAATCGCCTTTGCTGCGCCGCATCTCGGCCATCCGCAAGCAATTGGCGGGGGACCTGGGCTACCTGCTGCCGCCCGTCCGCGTCACCGACAACCTGTCGCTGCGCAGCCGGGAATACGTCATCTCGATGAAGGGGGTCGAAGTCGCTCGTTATGAGCTGCCGCAGGGCAGGGAGCTGGCTATACCCGGCGGGCAAATCGACCATGCGCTCGACGGCCAGCCGACGCGCGAGCCGGCATTCGGAATCGGCGCCTTTTGGATTCCGCTCGAGCGCGCGGAGCGGGCGCGGCAATCCGGCTATACGGTGGTGGACGGCGTGAGCGTGCTGGGCACGCATCTCGCCGAACTGATCCGCCGGCACGCGTATGAGCTTTTCTCGCGGCAGGACGCCAAGCGGCTGCTCGACCGGGTGGCCATCGATAATCCCAAGGTGGTGGAAGATCTGGTGCCCAAGGTGCTGCCCCTGGCCGCAGTGCAGCGGGTGTTGCAGAACCTGTTGCGCGAGCGGGTATCGATTCGCGACGCGGTTACCATACTGGAAGCGCTCGGCGAGGCCGGCGCCGCCACGCGCAACACCATCCTGCTGACCGAATATGCGCGCCAGGCGATCCGCCGTTCGGTGGTCAAACCGTACTTGAACCGCCTCGGCGAACTGCCTGCCTGGTTCCTCGACCCAGCCATCGAACAGGCCGTCGAGGCGGCCGTGGAGCATGGCGAGCAGACCAGCCACCTGACGCTGGCGCCGCAGGCGGTGCGCGACATTCTGAACCGCATTGGGGCCCGTGTGATGACGCCGGAAACCGCAGTGGTGGTGATCACCTCCACCGGCGCGCGCGCCTTCCTGCGGCAGATCACCGAGCCCACCATCCCCAACCTATTCTTCTTGGCGCACAACGAGATTCCACCGGGAGTCCGCGTGCAATCGCTGGGCAGTATTTCGTAGGCGCGCTCTACAGGAAAACTGCCTTTCCGCCGATCCATCTCAATGACTGGCGTGCGACCGGGCACGCCAGGCGAGGAGCATTCGATGAGGATCAAGTCCTATTTCGCCGCTGCCGTGGAAGATGCCATGGCACAGGCGCGCCAGGAACTGGGGCCGGAGGCGTTGCTGGTGAACAGCCGCAAGGCTCCGCCCGAAGCGCGTCATCTGGGGGAATACGAAGTCGTGTTCGCGGCCGAAAATGCGCCCACACAGGCGATGGAAGGCTCTGCCTCGCAAGTCCAGCTACCAAATGCGAACGGCGCGGACCGCCTGGCGATGGACGTAGCCGGCCTCAAGAACGAACTGGAGGGCATGCGGCGCGCTCTGGTGCGGTCGGCATTTGCGCCCGCCCGCTGGAGTGGAGTGTCGCCCACGGCGTCGGAAGCCTATGCCGCGCTTGCCTCCCAGGAAGTGCTGCCCAGCCTGGCTCGCGAAATCGTCGAGGCGGCCGAAGCGCGGGTCTCGGCGGCGCGCAACGCGGGGCCGCGGGGGGCGCAGAGCGAGGAAAAGGCCAACTGGCGCCAGGCGCTGGTGGAGGAAGTCCGTTCCCGCTTCACCGTCGCGCCCAGCCTGGGCCGTGGCGATTCCCCGCCCCGGGTCGCCGCGCTGGTCGGACCCTCAGGCTCGGGCAAGACCACCACGCTGGTCAAGCTGGCCGTTCAGTACGGTCTCGCCAGCCGGCGCCCGGTGTTGCTTTTGTCCGTCGACACGCTCCGCATCGCCGCCGCGGCGCAACTGCGATCCTTCGCGGCCATCCTGGGCGTAGGGCTCCAGGTGCTCGAGACCGTCGGAGCCCTGGCCCAGGCGCTCGAGGAGAACCGCAGCAAGGATCTGATCCTGATCGACACTCCGGGGTTCGGTCCGGCCGATATGGAAGCCGACTGCGGACTGGCGCATTTTCTTTCTTCCCGTGGCGACATCGACACGCATCTGGTCCTATCGTCCTCGATGAAAGCCGCCGATGTAACCCGCATGGTGGATCGATTTGAGATCTTCCGGCCGCAACGGCTGCTGTTTACCAGACTGGACGAGACCGAGTCGCTGGGCCCGATTTTCAATGAGGCCGCGCGCACAGGGAAGCCGCTGTCGTTCTTCGCCAATGGCCAACGCATTCCGGAAGATCTGGAGGCCGTCACGTGGGATCGGCTGGTGGAGCGCCTCCTCGGCACGCCGGCCAGCCAGGCCGTTGCGGTGGCCTAAGGAGCCTGGTCGAAGAGAGCGAACGCTATGTACTCCTCTGCGGCGCCTGAAGTAATCGGCGAAGAAGAACGCGAGCGGCTGATTCTGCAGCACCTGCCGCAAGTGCGGCTGATCGCGCGGCGGATTCAAGAGCGGCTGCCGGAGAACATCAGCCTGGAGGACCTGATCTCGACCGGCGTGCTGGGCCTGATTTCCGCGATTGACAACTTCGATCCGCGCTTCAACGTGAAGCTGAAAACCTATGCCGAATACAAGATTCGCGGGGCTATCCTCGACAGCCTGCGCGGCTTGGATTGGGCTCCGCGGCAAAAACGCCGCAAAGCCAAGCAGATCGAAACCGCCGTCAGCCAGGCCGAGCAGCGTCTCAAACGCTCTCCCACGGAGGAAGAGATCGCGTTCGAGCTCGGCGTGACGCTCGACGAGTACCACGAGTGGCTGGTGGAAACCCGCGGGTTGAACATCGCCAGTCTGGAGTACGCCTCCGGCGACAACTCCGGCGACCTGCTGCGCTACATCGCCGACGGGCAGGATAACTCGCCAGCCAGCCTTCTCGAGCGCGCGGAACTGGAACGGCTGCTGGCGGCGGGAATCGATCGAATTCCCGAGATCGAGCGGACGGTGTTGAGTCTTTATTTCAATGAGGAACTCACGTTGCGCGAGATCGCGCAGGTGGTAAACCTTCACGAATCGCGCATATCGCAGCTCAAGTCGCAGGCCATTCTGCGGCTGCGAAGCCACCTGGCCGCGCAGTGGCCGATCGCCAGAGGAGTGATCGCCGTATGAGCGCCGGCGATCGGACCCGGACCGGCGCGCTCGTTGCGGGCGGCAGACCCGCTGGCGTCCTCGATCAGTGGGCCGAAGCCCTCGCGCAGGTGCTGGCGTCGATGACCGATCAGCAGCCGAAGGTCGCCTGGCAAGCGGCCAGCGGAACCGCCGCTGAAGCGGCGTCGGGAGAATACTCCTATCTTTGGTGGGAACATCCCTTTTCGGCGGCTGCCGGCGCTTTGGCGTGGATCGGCTCTCCGCAGCCCACCTGGGAGCACGCCGGCACGCTGACCCTGAAGGCCGCGGGACTCGACACGGTGGCTTCGAGCGAGGCCCAGAATACCTGGTTCGAGATTCTGGGGCAATCCCTCTCCGCCATGGCCCGCTCGATCGGCGGTCTGCTCGGCCGCGAGATCACCTGCGGCGCCGGCGCCCAGCGCGAAGCGGCCCCGGAATCGAACGAATGGGCTTCCGTCTCGCTCACATTCGCCGACGGCGCACCGCCGCCGCTGCTGGTGGCGTTCAGCCCGGTCCTGCTATCGCTGATCGCCGCCCCGCCCCATGATGAGCCGGCCCCCGCCGAGCCCGCGCGGGCCGAATATTCGAGCGAGGCCGGTCAGTTGGCGCTGAGCTCGCGGACCATCGGCCTGTTGCTCGATGTCGACCTACCGGTCAGCATCTCGTTCGGCAAAACGCGCCTCCCTATGAAGGAAGTTCTCAAGCTGACTACCGGCTCAATCGTGGAACTGGACCGCGACGTGAACGACCCGGTGGAGGTGCTGGTCAATCAGCGGCTGATCGCGCGCGGTGAAGTGGTGGTGGTGGAGGGCAACTACGGCGTGAAAATCCAGGAGATCGCCAGCCGCAACGAACGCCTGCGGAGCATACCATGAACACCTGCCTGATCGTGTTTGCGGGGGCTTTTCTGGTGGCCCTGGTATGTGGCGGGACGGCCCTTTTATTGGCGCGCGTGGCGCTCGATGCCGCCCGCCGGACCGCCGCTTTGGGAGCGAAGATTCAAATCAACACGGAGGCTCTCGCGGCCCGCTTGGAGGGCCTGGAGCAACACGCCACGGATCATCGCAGGCAGCCGGCGGAAGCCACCACGGACGCCGGGCGGGCCGCCTTGAACCTGAATAAACGCGCGCAGGTCCTGCGCATGCACCGTCGCGGCGATTCTCCCGAACGGATCGCTTCGCTGCTGGAGGTCCCGCGCCAGGAGGTCGATCTGCTGATCAAAGTTCATCGCATCGTCATTAGCCACCTTTGAGGCCGCGCACCCCTCTTCGATCGCAAGCTGGCGCGTATGCGACACGGGTGCGGCACGCGCCGGCGGCACGCGCCGGTGACACTTTCTCGGCGGAGTGTGTGCTCGTTCTTTGTGGTCGGCCGGATGCAGTTGCCCACGCCTTAGTTCCCGTAATAGAGGCCCCAACGAGAGTTCTCTCCCCGTTTCGCCCCGTCAGTCGGCGATCTTGAGGCGGACATCCCTCAGGAGCCCATCCGAGTTGTCGCAGATGCACCGCCGGTTGTCGCGGGTGATCGAGCTTGAGTTGGTTCAGACACACCCGTGCTGAGAATGGAAAGTAAGGGCACATGCGCACGAACATCCGGCCCCATCGCTTGGCGTTCCGATAGAAGTTGAACTGATTGACCCGGCGTTGCTTGAACTCCAGGTGAGGGCTATCCTTCTTTTCGCCGCCAATCGGCACCAGGATGCGGGCCGGCTCTCGGGCTTTGAGGACGACTGCCACCCGATCAGCTGCGCGCGTTGCCGGTCCGGCTTTCCCTCGGCACGGCTAAAGTCGACGAAAAGCTTTCTGATTCAGATTCCTGCGAGCTCGCTAGGAATGTAGTGTCTCGCCGTTTCTGCGTCGCACGCCCATTTCCGGCCGATTGGCCGCGCCGGCACCGTCTATGATGAGAGTTAGCCTCGAATGTCGCCTTCCCCGCTCAAACGAATCGTGAGGATCGTGAACCTGGCGGTTGCCGTGGCCGTGGTGGCCGCCCTGGCAGTCGTCTACTGGTGTGTCTGGCGGCCGCTGCCGCGGCGCTCCGGTTCCATCGAGGCGCGCGTGTCCGCGCCCGTCTCTGTGCAATTCGACGCGCACGGTGTGCCCCACATCGAGGCGTCCAGCCTCGAAGATGCCCTGTTCGTGCAAGGCTACGTGACCGCCCAGGACCGGCTGTGGCAAATGGATGCGCTGCGCCGCCTCGCCGCGGGCGACCTGTCGGAAGTGGTCGGCGCCGCGGCGCTCGAGTCGGATCGCGAATCCCGCCGCCTGCGCATGCGCCGCATCGCCGAGAGCACGTACGTCGATTTGCCGGCGCCGGACCGCGCCGCCATGGCCGCTTACGCGCGCGGCGTCAACGCGTTTGTTGGTAGCCATCTCGACAATCTACCGCTCGAATTCCGCCTGCTCGCCTACCAGCCGCGTCCCTGGAGCGTGGTGGATTCGCTCCTCGTCTGCCTGCAGATGTTTCGCACTCTGAGTACTTCCTGGCGCGACGATTTACTCAAGCGCGAAATGCTGGCCCACGGCGACGCGCATAAAGTCGATTTTCTGTTTCCCGCGCGTAGCTCTGGCTCGCCGCCGCCCGGCTCCAACGGCTGGGCCCTGTCGGGCGCCCATACGGCTTCCGGCAAGCCGCTGCTCGCCAATGATATGCACCTCGAGTACGGGCTGCCCGGCGTTTGGTACATGACCCACCTGCGGGCGCCCGGCATCGACGTCTCCGGCGTGGCGCTGCCGGGCGTTCCCGGAATTATCGTCGGACACAATCAGCGCATCGCCTGGGGCATCACCAATCTCGGTTTCGACGTCCAGGATCTGTACATCGAAAAGCTCGATCCGCGCACCGGCCGCTATTTTTACCGCGGCCAACCGGAGCAGGCGCGGCTGGAACGCGAAATCATCCGCGTGAAGAACCAGGCCGCCGAGGAAATGCTGGTCTGGGTCACCCGTCACGGGCCGCTGTTGGTCAATGACAAAGATGCGCCCATGGCGCTGCGCTGGGTGGCCGCCGAACCGGGCTTCGTTCAGTACCCATTCCTCGATATCGATCGCGCCCAGAGCTGGGCCGAATTCAGAGCCGCCCTGGAGCGGCTGCCGGGACCGGCTTCCAATTTCGTTTACGCCGATACCGACGGCAACATCGGCTACCAGGTCGCCGGCCGGTTGCCCATACGGCGCGGCTACGCGGGCGACGTCCCTCTCGATGGAACGTCCGGCGATTTCGAATGGGACGGCTTCATCCCGTTTGCCGATCTCCCCACCGCCTTCAACCCGCCCGGCGGCATCATTGCCACGGCCAATCAGGACCCCTTTCCCGCCGGTTACCCTTACCCGGTCGGCGGCCGTTTTGCCCCGCCCTACCGCGCGAACCAGGTGCGTGCGCGTCTCCAGTCCCGCCAGCGCTGGCGCGCCGAAGACATGCTCGGCGTCCAGTGCGACGTGTACTCGGCGTTCGGCAAGTTCCTGGCCGGCCAATTGGTGGCTGCCTACGACAACCGCCATGCGCGCGTCACCAACCTCGAGGACGTGATCTCCATGCTGCGCGCCTGGAACGGGCAGATGGAAATCCGCGGGGGCGCGCCCTTTCTCGTCGCCCTGGCCTTCACCCACGTGCGCACCGCGCTGGCCGAAAACGCCGCGCCGGGCGCCGCTGGTCAATACGACTTCCCCATGAGCTACCTGGTGGTCGAGAGGTTGCTCCGCGAACGCCCCGCCGGCTGGTTCGCCGATTATGACGAAATGCTGCTGACCGCGCTGGTGGATGCGGTGGAAGAGGGCGAGCGCATTCAGGGCCGCGACCACACCCGCTGGCAGTACGGCGCCTATTCGAGGATGTTCGTTCCCAACCCGGTCATCCGTCGGATCCCCTGGATTGGCAAGTATTTCAATATCGGCCCGGTGCCCATGAGCGGTTCGCCGGTCAGCGTGAAACAGGTCACCGCGCGCCTGGCGCCTTCCATGCGGATGGACGCCGACCTGGCCGATTGGGACCGCTCCCTGCTCAACGAGACCATCGGCCAATCCGGCCAGGTGCTGTCCAGCCACTACCGCGACCAGTGGGACGACTACTACGCCGGCCGCAGCTTCCCCATGCAGTTCCGCAAAATCGACGCCGCCAGCACGCTCAAATTCCGGCCCGCCCGCTGACTCTTTAGACCCGCACCAGCACTTCGCGCCGCCTTTCCCGTCCGTGGCGCGGGCCGTCCGGCCTGCAAGAGCCGAGAGTCATCTCGGCTTTTCTTGGCAACGAGTGATTCCGAATGATCTCAGCCTCTCGGCGACCGTGTTGACATATGTTGTCAATTATGACAACATACGAGAAGGGAGAAGCGCCGGACCGCCAATGACCCCCAAGACAAGGCCCGTTTCCTGGATCAAGGCGGCGCTGAGGGAATTCGAGATGTTTCCCGAAGGGGCGAGATCGATCTGCCTGGCGGCCCTGACCATCGCCGCGGAGGGCGGCAAGGCCGACGTTGCGAAGCCCATGCAGGGCCTGGGCTCTGGCGTGTTCGAGATTGCGCTGCCGTTCCGCGGCGATGCGTTTCGCGTGGTCTACGCGGTGCGACTCGCCGAAGAAATCTGGGTGGTCCATGCGTTCCGGAAGAAATCGACGCAGGGCATCAAGACGCCGCAACGCGAAATCGAATTGATCAAGGACCGCTTGAAGAGCCTGAAGGAGATGTTGCGATGAAAGTTGAAAAGCTGGAACTGGTGCGCGGAAGCGGCAATGTGTTCCGCGATCTGGGGCATCGGAACGCGGACGCGGAGCAATTCAAAGCCATCCTGGCAGCCGAAATCATCAAGGCGCTCGATCGGGAACACCTGACCGTGCGTGCCGCGCACGGCCGCACGGGAATTGCGGCGGCCGATTTCTCTCGAATCCGCAACGCGAATCTCGGGCGGTTCACCGTCGACCGGCTCATGTCGGTCCTCAACCGGCTCGGATCGCGCGTGGAAGTGAAGGTCAAGGTGCGGCGCGCCGAACCAGTGGAGCAACTCGTGACAGCGTGAGGCCAGTCGGATGGCCCTCGCGGATTTAATGCGTCCCCCTTTTTGCCGTTTTGCCGTAGTTCCCTTACAACCCAGGGTTGAACGGACTGTACGAGATGGAGAGGAAGAACTTCTTTGAGCCTGGAAAGTACTCCCACTCCAAGGAGACGCCCTGCCCCTCGGCCCTCCACACGGCATCACAGCTCACCTTTCCAGAGCCATCAGCTGGGTTGCTCGTTGATACCGGGCCGCAAGCTCCCGCCATACTCACCGGTGCACCGTATTTTATGCTCAATTCCCGCTGTATGGGGGCCGCGGCGAGCGCCGCCAGCAGAGCTGTATCCATCCCCTCTGCGGCGTGCTTCTCTGCCGCAAGCCTCAACGTGATGCGTTCGAGCTTGTCCGTGGAAGTGAACACTAGATCTGGAACGAAATGCAATGGCGGCAGAATGCTGGGCAGTTGCAGGTCGAACACCGGCTGCACGTCCCACTCTTGGTGGCCGGGACCAAGTCTGAAATGTGCAGCAGCGCCGTCCAGACGCACCAGATGGAACCCTTTCTTCGAAAGGGCCTCCTGGACCTGGCGCAGCGGCCATCCAAAGCCCAGGCCCTGCCAGGTCTGCCCGAAACCGACGGCACTAACAGCGAGCACCATGCCCACAAGCTTTATCCAGCGCGACATTAGACTTACCCCCTTCTCGGTCCAAGTGGGTGACACGTCCCCAGCGCCCAGCCGCAATTCGTTTCCCCGCCCGGCGGCCGAGGTATTCTATCCGAAACCCCGGCATCCTTGGCACATGCAAGACGGGAGATGGCGATCCCGAAACTCGCCACATTTTTCGCACCGGCAGCCCGCGTGTTCGCCCCCTGTGCGGCCACAGTCTGGACATTGACAGTCATGGGCGTGTCCTCCCCGCTGATGACACCGCGGGCACTCGCACGCGGACGTGTGACTGCCACCAAACTTGTATCCTGAGCTCATCTGCTGAGCCCTTTCAGGCACCCACATCCCCTGATCCTAACCCTAGCAGGGAGCTCCGCCGCCGCCCAGTTCAGAAGATCATCTAGCGTATCTCCACATTTCTTCGGGAAGGAGGCGTTTGTGTGGCTGAGGTCGCCCTGCGCGAGGAGGTGCCCGCACGCGGCTAAATGCAGCATCGCCGCGTCCCCTTCTGGGAAGAAGTAGCAGTTCAGGACGAAGCCCGCATCATGGTGCTTCGTCAGCCACTCTCTGTACCTCTGTTCGTGCCCCGGCCGGTTGAACCATGGCATCCCATGCGCTACCTGCGGACGTACGCCCTCTTCTACGCTTGGTTTCGATGGCGTCATGATGCACTATGATACCGCTCCCCCTTACGCCCAATCCTCCCACTTAATCCCGCCCATGTCTCCGGTTCTGATGAACTGGCGGTGCATGGCGAAGGCGCGGCTTAGGGATTGCGGGGTGTGGCCCTGCTTGACGATCTCGATGTATTCGAGCAGTTGCGGGCGGAACTTCGGGTGCGCGCAATTCTCGATGATGATGCGCGCGCGGCCGTGCGGGTCCTGGCCGCGCAAGTCGGCCACGCCCTGCTCGGTGATCACCACTTGCACGGAATGCTCGCTGTGATCGACGTGCGTCACCAGCGGAACGATGGTCGAGATCTTGCCACCCTTGGCCGTCGAGGCGCAACTGAAGATCGACAGGTACGCGTTGCGGGTGAAATCGCCCGAGCCGCCGATCCCGTTCATCATCTGCTTGCCCAGCACGTGCGTGGAATTGACGTTGCCGAACACGTCCACTTCAATCGGCGTGTTCATCGAGATGATGCCCAGGCGCCGCACCACTTCCGGGTTATTCGAAATCTCCTGCGGGCGCATCAGGATTTTCGAGCGGAAGAGATTTAGGTTGTCGACGATGCGGCGCATGGCCGGCGGGCTGAGCGTGAGCGAGCATGTCGAGGCGAACTTGCAGCGTCCGCTTTCGAGCAGATCCACCACCGAATCCTGCAACACCTCGGTGTACATTTCGAAGGCGGGGATTTCGGGCAGTCGGCCCAGCGCGCCCAGCACGCTGTTGGCGACATCGCCCACGCCCGATTGCAGGGGCAGAAAGCTCTTCGGAAGCCGGCCGGCGCGCATTTCCGCCACCAGGAATTCGGCTACGTTCTGGCCGATTTTTTCCGTGGCCGGCGTGGGCGGGCTGAAGGGAGCGCATTCATCGTCGAGATCGGTTTCCACCACGCCGACGATTTTCGACGGATCGACCGTAATGAGAGGCGAGCCGATGCGGTCCGAGGCGTGGTAAATCGGAATCTCGTGGCGATGCGGGGGGTCGGCCGGTTCGTAGATATCGTGCATGCCGAGCAGCGATGGCGGATGCCGCCGGTTGAGCTCGATCAGGATCTTCCCGGCGCGCCCGGCGAACGTCGGCGCCGCGCCTACCGAGCTCGAGAGCACGATGCCGCCGCCCGAAGTCAGGTCGCTAGCTTCCACCACGGCCCAATCCACGGGGCCGAGGAAGCCGTAGCGCACGATTTGCGGCAGCATGGAAAGGTGCATATCGACGAAGCGCGTTTCGCCCTTGTTGATCGATGAGCGCAGCGCGGCATTCGATTGATACGGCGTGCGAAAGCTGATGGCGGCAGCCTCTGCCAGCGCGCCATCGAGCGAAGGTCCGGTGGAAGCGCCGGTCAGCACGCCGATCTGAAACTCGCGGCCCGACTCGTGTTCCACCTTGGCGCGCTGGGCAACAGCCAACGGGATCGCCTTGGGCGCGCCGGCCGGCGTGAACCCGCTGAAACCCACTGTCTGGCCGTGTTGAATATGGCTGGCGGCCTCTTCCGCCGTCAGCTTGGGAAATGAAAATGACATTTGAATTATTTCTCCTGGGAACGATAAATCTGTAGTAACTCGCGGCTGGCGGCAAACGGCGTCACCTGCCCACGGCTCACCGCCTCTTCCAGGCGCGGCAGCCTCGCCGCCACGGCGGCATGGCCGTGGAAAGAATCTTCGAGCGCGATGGAGACCAGCTCGCGCATCCATTCGAGCGCCTGCCCGCTGCGCCGCGCGGCCAGGTGGCCGGATGCCGAGAGCTTCTCGCGGTGATCGAGCACCATGTCCCAGCTCTCGGCTACGCCCTCGCCGTGGAGGGCCGAACAGGTGAGCACGCGCGGCGTCCAGCCATCGGCCGAAGCGGGGAACAGGTGCAGCGCGCTCGCATACTCGACGCGCGCACGTTCCGCCTTGCGCTTGTTGTCGCCATCGGCTTTGTTGATCACCATGCCGTCGATCATTTCGATGATGCCGCGCTTGATGCCTTGCAGTTCGTCGCCGGCGCCGGCCAGCATCAGTAGCAGAAAGAAATCCGTCATCGAGCGGACAGCCGTTTCCGACTGGCCCACTCCCACCGTTTCCACCAGCACGTTTTCGAAGCCGGCGGCCTCGCACAACAGAATGGTTTCGCGCGTACGGCGCGCCACGCCGCCCAGGTGCCCACGCGCGGGCGAGGGCCGGATGAAGGCGCGCTCCTCTACGCTGAGGCGCTCCATGCGGGTCTTGTCGCCGAGGATGCTGCCGCCTGAAATGGGGCTCGATGGATCCACGCTCAACACGGCCACGCGCTCGCCGCGTTGGCGGATCAGGTGCATGCCCAGCGCGTCGATGAAGGTGCTCTTGCCGACGCCCGGCACGCCGGTGATGCCGACGCGCCGCGATTTGCCCGTCGCCGGTAAGATAGCATCGAGCATCCGTGCCGCGAGTTCTCCATCGGCCGGCAGATCGCTTTCCACCACCGTGATGGCGCGCGCCAGGGTGACGCGGTCGCCGCGAAGGATGCCCTCCGTGTAGCGTTCGAGCGGCAGGCGGCCGCGCCGGTGATGGGTCGAGCTAGCCGGCATCAGTCTGGCTCTTTGTAGGGCAGCGACGTGGCGCACTCACTCGTGCGTGCCGCGTCGGCACTCGTGCCGACGCAGGGACCCGTCGCAGCGCGAAGCAGGTGTCGAGAAGAGTCTCGACACGGCACGCATGAGTGCGTGCGCCACTTCCGACTACGCCGCACGAACCGTACCCATCAGCGCATGAAGGATTTTCTGCGCGCAGACCGGGATCACGGTGCCGGGGCCGAACACTCCGGTCACGCCGGCCTGGTACAGGAAGTCGTAATCCTGCGGCGGAATCACGCCGCCGACGTAAACCAGGATGTCGTCGCGGCCGAATTTGCGCAGCTCGGCGATCACTTCCGGGACGAGTGTTTTGTGTCCGCCGGCCAGGCTCGATACGCCGAGTACGTGCACGTCGTTTTCGACCGCCATGCGCGCCGCCTCGATCGGCGTCTGGAACAGCGGGCCGACATCGACGTCGAAGCCAAGATCGGCGAACGCGGTTGCGATCACTTTGGCGCCGCGGTCATGTCCGTCCTGGCCCATCTTGGCGACCAGGATGCGCGGCCGCCGCCCTTCCGCCTTGCCGAACTCGTCCGCCAGCGTCCGCGCTTTCTGAAATTCCGGATCGGCCTGGCTCTCCGAGGAATAAACGCCCGAAATGGTGCGATTGACCGCCTGGTAGCGGCCGAACACTTTCTCGAGCGCGGTTGAAATCTCGCCCAGCGTGGCGCGGGCGCGTGCCGCCTGGACGGCCAGTTCGAGCAGGTTTCCATCGCCCGTCGCTGCGCTGGCGGTCAAGGCTGCCAGCGCCGTTTCCACCGCGCGGCCGTCGCGCGCGGCGCGGATTTGCGCCAGGCGCCGCAGTTGCGAATCGCGCACCGCGCCATTGTCCACTTCGCGCGTGTCAATGTGTTCCTCGCTGCCGGTTTGGTATTTGTTCACGCCCACGATGATCTCGCGGCCGGAATCGATATAGGCCTGGCGGCGTGCGGCTGCTTCTTCAATCCGCATCTTGGGGATGCCGGTTTCGATCGCCTTGGCCATGCCGCCAAGGGTTTCGACTTCCTGAATATGATGCCACGCCTTGTGCATCAGCTCGTGGGTCAGGCTCTCGACGTAGAAGCTGCCGGCCCAGGGATCCACCGCGCGCGTGATGGCGGTTTCCTGTTGCAGGTAGATTTGCGTGTTGCGCGCGATCCGCGCGGAAAAGTCCGTGGGCAGCGCGATGGCTTCGTCGAGCGCATTGGTGTGCAGCGACTGGGTGTGCCCCAGCACCGCGGCCAGCGCTTCCACCGCCGTGCGCGCCACGTTGTTGTACGCGTCCTGCGCGGTCAGGCTCCAGCCGGAAGTTTGCGAATGCGTGCGCAGCGCCATCGACTTTGGGTTCCTGGGGTTGAATCCGCGAATCAGCTTGGCCCACAGCACGCGCGCCGCGCGCAGCTTGGCGATCTCCATGAAGTGATTCATGCCGATGCCCCAGAAGAAGCTCAGCCGCGGTGCGAACGCGTCGATATCCAGACCGGCGGCGATTCCCGTGCGGATGTATTCCACGCCATCGGCCAGCGTGTAGCCAAGCTCGATATCGGCCGTCGCGCCGGCTTCCTGCATGTGGTAGCCGCTGATCGAAATGCAGTTGTACTTCGGCATTCGCTCCGCCGAATAGCGGAAGATATCGCCGATGATCCGCATGGAAGGTAGCGGCGGATAGATGTATGTGTTGCGGACCATGAACTCTTTCAGAATGTCGTTCTGAATGGTTCCGGTCAATTGTTCCGGCTTCACACCCTGCTCTTCGGCCGCCACGATGTAGAAAGCCAGCACCGGCAGCACGGCGCCGTTCATGGTCATCGACACCGACATCTGGCCGAGCGGGATCTGGTCGAAGAGAATTTTCATATCTTCGACGCTATCGATCGCCACGCCGGCTTTGCCGACGTCGCCCACCACGCGCTCATTGTCGGAATCGTAGCCGCGATGGGTGGCCAGGTCGAACGCCACCGAAAGGCCCTTCTGTCCGGCGGCGAGATTGCGCCGGTAAAACGCGTTCGATTCCTCGGCGGTCGAAAAGCCCGCGTATTGGCGAATGGTCCACGGCTGGAGCGCGTACATGGTGGAGTACGGCCCGCGCAGAAACGGCGGCACGCCGGCGGCGTACTCGAGGTGTTCCATCGCGTAGAGATCGCTGGCCGTGTACCAGGGTTTCACCGCGATTCGCTCCGCGGTCATCCAATCCTCGGCGGTCGCGGCAGCGGCGGCAGCTTCGGCCTGCGGCTGATAATCGATTTTCGAAAAGTCCGGTTTCATCGCTTACTCCTCCATCCCCAGCCGCTTCTGCCACTCGCCGAGGGTCTGGACGGCGTCGCTTTGGATATGAATGAAGCCCGCCACGCCGGCGGCCTTCAACGCTTCGATCTGTTCCTTCGGATTGCCCGCCACGATTACGGGTACGCCGGCGGCGGGGCAGACTTCCTGCGCCAGCGCCAGGTATTCCGCGTCGGAGCTGCACAGCACGATCAGATCCGCGCCCGCGCCGGCATACTCTTCCGCCTCGACGACGTTGAAGCCGGCGCAGCCGAAGAAGTTAAAGCTGAAATTGGCGCGCGCCATGCGCATTTTCAGGTCGCCGCGCATGAGCAGCAGAACCTTGGGAACGCGGCCCGTCTTCGCCGCGTGGCGCTCGGTGCGGCGGCGGATTTGTTCGAACGGTTCGGCCAGCCGGAAGGCGGGAAATGCCGCACCGCTTTCGGCCGGCGGCGCGGCCGCCTCGGCCGTTTTTTCTTTCAGATCGGGGAAATTGTTGACGCCTACCAGTGTGCGGTAGCGCGATGCCACGGCCTTCGTGAGTTTGGCGCGGCTGGCCTCCAAAGCTTTGGCGATGGCGCCGGATTCTATGGCCTTGCTATAGCCGCCCTCGGTTTCCACCTGTTGGAACAACTTCCACGCCGCGCGGGCCAGCGAATCGGTCAGCGCTTCAATGTAATAAGAACCGCCGGCCGGATCGGCCACCGCATCCACGTGCGCTTCATCATGCAGAATGCGACCCACGTTCACCGCCAGGTGCTGGTCGAATCCGAACGGCTCGACCGTCAACCGGTCGCAGCCGCCAACCGCCGCCGCCAGGGCTTCGGTGGTGACGCGCAGCAGGTTGGTATAGCGGTCATACACGCTCTTATCGAGCCGCGTGGTGCGGGCGTGGACGCGTGCCAGCGCGGAGTTCAGGTCCGCCGGGCCAAACGCCGCCACCGCCTGCGCCCAAATCAGACGCGCGGCGCGCAGCTTGGCGATCTCCAGAAAATAGGTCGAGCCGATCGAGTAAACGAATTCGATCGAGCGCGCGGCTTCATCCACCGTGCCGGTTGCGGCAAGCTCGGTCAGCCGCTCCACGCCCGCGGCCAGCGCGTAGCCCAGTTGCTGGACCGCGTTGGCGCCGGCTTCGGCCAGCTCATCGGCGCGAATCACATTGGCGCCGGAGGGAACCGCATCGGCCGCCTCCCACGGCTTGCCAGTGCCGCGCGCGAAAGGAAACTGCCCCGGCGCGGTTTGCGTCTGCGCCTCCAGGCCGGCCAGGTTCTCCGCGCGGTAGTACGGCTGCACGGGAATGCCCTCGTCGGTGCGCCACACCAGTTTCTTCTCGTAGTCGGCGCCCTTTAGGTCCTTCGCGATGGCCGCCTGCCAAACGGAGGTCGGAACCGGCGGAAAATCCTGGCCCAGGTTTAGGATCTCGGCGCCGGGCAGGTCCTCAGGCATGGCTGCCCTCCTCGACCACCTCGATCAGGTAGCCGAATGCCGCGTTTTCCGTTGTCTTGGGATGGATGAAGAACACGGTGGTGCCGCGCGAACCTTTGCGTGGCGCCTTGTCGATGATCTTGAAACCTTTTTCCTTCAAATAGTCGAACGCCTGCTGGATGCCGGAAACGCGCAACGCAACGTGAGCAAGGCCGCCGCGGCCGCCGTTCTTTTCGATTTGCTTGGAGACCGGAGACTCGGGCGTCAGCGGCTCGAGCAATTGCACCAGGTTGGGACCGTCGCCCACCTGTAGCAGGACCTCGCGAACCTGGTCGGAGCCGAGCACGTCCTCGCGATGCACCTCGCGGAAACCGAGCGCCTGATACGCCGCGACGTGTGTTTCCAACTGGCCGGGCGGTACCGAAACGGCTACATGATCAAAAAACAGAAAACCGGGTATTTGCTTTAATTCATCACTCATTATTCGAACTCCACGACCACCTGTCCGGACTGCACGCTTTCTCCGGCATTGACCTTGACGGCGGCCAGTTTGCCGGATACCGGAGCGGTGATATTCGTTTCCATCTTCATGGCCTCGAGCACCAGCAGAACGTCGCCCACCTGGATGCTCTGGCCCGCGTGCGCCATCACCCGCACCACATTGCCGGAAACCGGGCTGCGGCACACTTTCTCTTCGTTGACCGAGCCCGACGGCGCGGGCGGCGCGGCCACCGGAGCGGCCGGAACGCGCACCGGCGCGGATTCCATCACGTAGCCGCGCGGCGCCTGGCTGGGCGCGTCCGGCTCGGCGGCTTCCACGTCCACTTCGTAAGTCTTCTGATCGATCTTGATGGTTAGCTTCACGGATGAGTCCTGATTAGAAAAGTCTGTGCGAGGCCTGGATGGACACGCGTCCCTGCTGGGCCCAAGCCGAGGAGTGGATGAGGCGGATCTGCCGCACGTGCACCCGCACTCCGAAATAGGCCGCCAGCGCGGCGGAGATGGCCAGCAGCTCCTCTTCGCTTATTTCCGGCTCAGCCGGCGCTTCCGCCGCCGCGGGCGCTTCTTCCTTCTTGGCAACTTCCGTGGGAGCCGCGGCCACAACCGGCGCGGCCGGCGTTTCGAGGCGCGCCACCCGTTCCGACAGGGCGGCCAGTTGGGTGCGAATATCGCGGATCAGCGCTTCGAGTTCAGTCGCTTGTATTTCTGTCGTCATCTTCGCCCCTCGCGCTACAGCGGCATCAAGCCGTGTTTCTTGGGCGGCCGCAACTCGCGCTTGGTGCCCAGATATTCGAGCGCGCGCGCCACGTGGCGGCGGGTCAGCGCCGGCTCGATCACCGCATCCACCAGGCGGCGCCCCGCGGCCACGTAAGGATTGGAAAACGCCTCGCGGTACCGCGCGATCAATTCCTTGCGCCGAGCGGCCTTGTCCTCGGCTTCCTGAATCTCCTTGCGGAATACGATCTCCGCCGCGCCTTCCGCGCCCATCACCGCCACTTCCGCGGTGGGCCATGCGAATACGCGGTCGGCGCCCAGGTCCTTGCCGCACATGGCCAGGTAGGCGCCGCCGTAGCACTTGCGCAGAATCACCGTGATCTTGGGAACCGTGGCGGCCGAATACGCGAACAGCATCTTGGCGCCGTGGCGAATGATGCCGCCGTGCTCCTGCTGCACGCCCGGCAGAAAGCCCGGCACGTCGACGAACGTCAGCAGCGAAATATTGAACGCATTGCAGAAGCGGATAAACCGCGAAGCCTTGCTCGAAGCGTTGATATCCAGCGCGCCCGCCATCACCGCCGGCTGGTTGGCGATCACGCCCACCGTGCGGCCATTCACGCGCGCGAAGCCGATCACGATGTTCTGCGCGAAACCGGACTGCACTTCCAGAAAATCGCCGAAGTCCACCACCTTCAGAATCACGGTGCGAACGTCGTACCCCTTCTTGCCATCCACCGGCACCATGTCTTCGAGATCCGGGCTGGGATCCACGTCGGGGTCGCCCGGCGCTTGTGGCGGATCCTCCATATTATTGTTGGGCAGGAAGCTGAGCAGCTTCTGGCACAGCGCCACCGCGTGCTGGTCGTTTTCCGCGATGAAGTGGATCACGCCCGAATTCACCATGTGCGCTTCCGGGCCGCCCAGTTGCTCGGCGGTGACGCTCTCGCCGGTCACCTGTTTGATCACCTGCGGTCCGGTGATGAACATCTGCGCCTGCCGGGTCTGGATGATGAAATCGGTGAGCGCCGGGCTATATGCCGCGCCACCCGCGCAGGGTCCGCAGATCAGCGAAATCTGCGGAACCGCGCCCGAAAGCATCACGTTCGAGTAAAACACTTTGCCGTAGCCGGAGAGCGAGTCGATGCCTTCCTGCACGCGCGCGCCGCCGGAATCGTTGATGAACACAAACGGCGAGCCGGTCTTCAGCGCCATCTGCATGACTTCGGCGACCTTAATGGAATGCACTTCGCCGGCCGCGCCGCCCATCACCGTGAAGTCCTGGCTGGCCAGGTGAATCAGGCGTCCGCCCACCGAAGCCGCGCCGGTCACCACGCCATCGGCCGGCATGCTTTTCCCTTCCATGCCGAACATGGTGGCGCGATGCTCGGCGAACAGGCCATTCTCTTCGAAGCTGGCCGGGTCGACCAGCGCGTCGATCCGTTCGCGCGCGGTCAGTTTCCCCGCCTGGCGTTGCTTTTCGAGCTTGTCCGCTCCGCCGCCCAGCATTACCGTTTCGCGCCGCCGCTTCAGTTCTTCGATCTTCTCTTGCATTGCCGTGGTGGTCATATTTCGAGTTCTCGCGATCTTGGCTTCATCAAATCCGATTTATCGGCGCTTCTTTACGCCGGCGACACCGTCACCTTGTGGCTGTGCCCGTTCAGCTTCACGTCGTAGGTGATGGTGGTGTTTACCGGGCCTTTGCCGTTTTCCGCCACTGGCGCCGCCGCGGCCGGGGCTGGCGCCGGCGCAGCGGCCGGATCCTTGCCCAGGTTCTTGGGGCCTTTCGCGCGCGTGGGAAAGAACTTCGGCGCTACACCGGGGAACATCGCATAGGTGAGGACGTCTTCGTCCGACCCGTTGCAGCCTTCCAGAGCCAGCGCCGCCGACCGCAGTTCCTGCCATTCCGGTTTCAGCAGATCCGCCGGACGCGTGCTGATAGGCTGCTTGTTGGTTTGCTTGGCGGCCATCTCCACCACATGGCGGTTGCGCCGGCCGAGCGTTTCGCCGTAGTAGCCCAGCATGATATCGGCGAACTCGCCGGTCAGCACCTTGTACCGGCCCATCATCACGTTGAACACCGCTTGCGTGCCGATGATCTGGCTGGAGGGCGTCACCAGCGGCGGGAAACCGGCGTCCTCGCGCACCCGCGGAACTTCCTCCAGTACCTCTTTCATGCGGTCGCCGGCCTTCTGCTGCTTGAGCTGGCTCTCCAGATTGGAGATCATGCCGCCCGGGATCTGGCTGTCGAAGATCTCCGTGTCCACGCCGGTGATGTTGGAAAGGAATTCCTTGTAGCGCGGGCGGATCTTGTCGAAATGCGTCTTGATCGCCAACAGCCGCTTCTTATCCACGCGGGTTGAATAGGGCGTGCCTTCCAGCATCTCCATCAGGCTCTCGGTGGGATTGTGGCCAGGGCCAAGGCTGAGCGAGCTGATCGAGGTATCCACGCAATCCGCACCCGCTTCGATCGCTTTCATCAGGCTGACCATGGTGACGCCGGTGGTGGCGTGCACATGCACGTGTACGCGAGTTCCCTCGCCGCAGGCCTGCTTGATGCCCTTCACCAGGTCGTAGGCCGGTTGCGGCTTCAGCAGCGCGGCCATGTCCTTGATGCAGATTGAATCGCAGCCCAGTTCCAGCAGCCGCTCCGCCATTTCGACGAAGCCGGTGATGGTGTGCAGCGGGCTGACCGTATAGCAGATGGTTCCTTGCGCGTGCTTTCCCGCGCGCTGCACCGCGGCCACCGCGCGCCGGATATTGCGGATATCGTTCAAGGCATCGAAGATGCGGAACACGTCCATGCCGTTGGTGGCCGCCTTTTCCACGAAGCGGTCCACCACCGTGTCTTCGTAGTGCCGGTAGCCGAGCAGATTCTGCCCGCGCAGCAACATCTGCAACCGCGTGTTGGGCATTAGCTTACGGAACATGCGCAGACGTTCCCACGGGTCTTCGTTGAGGAAACGGATGCAGGCGTCGAAGGTGGCTCCACCCCAACATTCGGCCGACCAAAAACCCGCCTTGTCGATGTCTTCGCAAGCCGGAACCATGTCTTCCATCGCCATCCGCGTGGCGAGCAGGCTCTGATGGCCGTCCCTAAGTATAAGTTCAGTGATATCTATAACCTTCGTCATTGCATAACCTCAATAACCCTCAGCAGGAGTCGTTTGGGCTGTTGCTTGGAGCGCTAAGAGCGCAAAAGAATGTTCTAAACTATTATCCCTCCAAAACGGGCGAATTGGGGACAAAAAGATGCTGCGGTCTTGAATCGAATCACATGAGTACCGGTCGATTCGAAAGATTTGTTAACGGATCCCGCGTTGTTGCGGAGCGATTTTACTCCAGTTTTTCACATGATGACGAAATTGTCGGCACAAAAGACTCCCGCTGGTTCGTTAGTGACGCCCGTGGGGCAGAATCTCACCGATGGCAGAGACAATCCGTGTGTAGCCCGCCCATCTTGTCCTATGATGGACCTCAATGGCTATCATCGCCGTGGCTGGACGCAAGGGTGGAGTGGGTAAGTCCACGATTGTGGGCAATCTGGCGGCGGAGTTTGCCGCCATGGGCCGCGGCGTCGCCGTCCTCGATGCCGATCCGCAACACAGCATGGTGGCCTGGGCCGAGCAGGGTGACGGCATGTTGTCGCGTACGGTCGAAAAGGTAGCCGTTGCCGGCACGCTACGTGCACGCGCTCGCAAAGCTGACGAAGACACCGATATTGTGCTGATCGATACGCCGCCGGGCATGCCGGAGGTGGCTTACCAGGCGGCGCTGGCAGCCGATCTGATGCTGCTGCCTTGCGGCCCATCCCCGCTCGACCTATTCGCTCTCAAGGAAGCTCTGTCGATGGCGCTTAAAGCGCGCGCCGAACGCCGCTCGAAAAAGCCGCGCATCCGCTTCGTGCCGTCCAAGGTGCTGATGTCCACCAACCTCAGCCGCGGACTGGCTTCCTCGCTGAGTGGTATGGGGAAAAAAGTGCTGCCCGCGATCGGCCAGCGCGTGGTGGTGGCCGAGGCGGTGTCGCAAGGCTTGACCGTGGCCGAATATGCCCCCGATTCCCCGGCCCGCGCCGAGTTCTCCGCGCTGGCTAAAGCGGTCGATAAGATTCTGAGGAAGTAGGCGGAGCGTGCTCGTGCCGACGCATCCGCTTTCCCCTGGTGCTAAGAAAGGTCGAGATGACTCTCGACCCTGCAGCCTTGACAGGCCGCGCCACGGGGCTTACTTCACTGCAACCGTGATGCCGGCCTGGGTTTGCGCGGTTCCTACGGTGATCACTACCGGTTGCGGGCCTGATGCCAGGCCCGAGGGAATCGTCAGGTTCACCTGCAGCGCACCGCTCACCAAGTTCGGCGCTGGGCCTGCATAATCGACTTGCGCGGTCACGCCGCCGATGGTTGCGGTAACCGGCTGGGTGACCAGGCTGCCCAATACGGCCGGCCACAACGCGCCATCGGTCGCACCGCCCACAACCGCGCCGCCGCCGGTCGCGAATATCTGAATTTCGGTGCCTGCCGCGGCCGGACTGGACGCGCTGTTGACCGAATCATCCTGGTTCAAAATGGCGCCTGGCCCGCTGCCGTTCTCGGCCAGGGAGAAAATCGCCGGCGCGGCGCTGGTTACCGGCAACGTTACGGTGTTCGCGAAGGAGAGCCCGGGCATGGGGACGTTGTAGGTATACTGCATCGCCGTCAGTTGTTCACCGGCCACTTCGAAAGGCACGATCGCGTTCACCTGCCCGGGCCCCGCAAAGAGCAAAGGCGCCGGCGTGCTGCCAAACGTCACCTGGACGCCGCTCAGGCTGGTCGGGAACTTGCCGCTTGCGTCCGCCTGGCCGGTCACCGGGCTCGACGGGCCGGCGCCGGCATTGGCATTGTAAATCGTGAGGAGCTCTCCCGGAGCCACGGCCGCACTTTGATAACTCGCGGAGTTCACCACGTAGTTTTGATGGATCGGGGGAGTGGTCGTCTGCAAGGCCGTCAGCAGCGCGTTGAACGCCGGGGTGGGCGCATAATTAAAATCGAATGGCAACGCCGCGCCATAGCCAGGGAAGGCGCCGGGAATCCACGAATCGTTGTAGGAGACGCCCCACACTTGAAACGCGGTGCAGTTGGGCTGCTGCAGGCACACCGTCATCACATCCTGGTAAATCTGCGCCTGTTGCTGCAGGTCCGCCGCCGTGGCGAGCCCGCTCGAATTCACTGGCAGCCGCACGTCCATTTCCGTGATGTGCACCTGGATACCCAGCGCCGCCAGTGCTTGCATGTTCTGCGCCAGGCCGGCGGGGCTTGGATAGTAGTTCGGATAGCCGTTGAGCTCGAGGTGCATTTCGAAACCGACGCCATTGATGGGCACACCGCGGTTGACGAAATCCGTCACCATGGCTAAAACGGCGTTGAACTTGGCGCCCGGCCCCTCGATGCTGTAGTCGTTATAGAACAGCAGTGCGTTGGGGTCGGCTGCGTGCGCCCAGCGGAACGCCTGCTCGATGTACCCGGTGCCGGTACCGGCGCCGATCCCAGGGTTGTCCAGCCAGACGATGTCACGCAGGGTGGACGGCGACGAATCGGTGAAGGCTTCGTTCACCACGTCCCACGCGAATACCTGCCCGGCGTAATGCGACACTTCGGTGTTGATGTGGTTTTCGAGCACCGTGGCCATTTGCGCGGCCGTGGCGGTTGCCGCATAGGGCGCCAGCCAACTCGGGTTCTGCTGGTACCAGCACAGATTGTGCCCCCGCACGCGCATTCCGTACTTCTGCGCGAATGCCACCAATTCGTCGCCCGGCTGGAAGTTGTACTGGTTGAGCCCAGGCTCTGTCACCTGCCACTTCATGGCGTTGCCCGGTTCCAGTTGGTCGTATTGGGTGGAGAGAATGTTGACGTAATTGCCGTTCGTCGTCAGCGGATCGGTCTCGCCATATTCGTCCGCCTGTGCCGCGGCGCCGATCGGAATCCCCCGCGCGGCCGCCGCCTGCCGCAGCGTGGTGGTGGTCTGCGCGTCGAGCGGCACCGCCGCGGCCAGCGCGAACGCTATCCATGCGGCCAGCCTCCATACGCTCTTTTGGTTTCCCATGGTGTGCCTCATACCGGTCCGACCCCATTTTATGACAGGCGCCGCCCCTTCGGCCCGTTTCACCTCTGAATTGGTTTAATCTATCAGGAGGATAATTCATGACTCCTCACCTCGCATTCGCCATTACCGGAAGCCGGATTACATCAATCGACTGGCTGGTTATCGCGCTTTACTTCGGCATTCTGCTTGGCGTGGCCACCTGGGTGGTCCGCAAAGCAAAGGACTCCGCAACCGATTACTTCCTGGCCGGACGCAACCTCGGCTGGTGGGTGATTGGCGCTTCGATTTTTGCGTCCAACATCGGCTCGGAACACGTGGTGGGTCTGGCCGGCTCCGGCGCCACCAGCGGCGTCGCCATGGCGCACTATGAATTGCACGCCTGGTGCCTGCTCCTGTTGGGATGGGTCTTCGTGCCGTTCTACATGCGGTCGAAGGTTTTCACCATGCCGGAGTTTCTGGAGCGCCGCTTCAGCGTGAAGTCGCGCTACGTGCTGTCGATCGTCTCCATCGTCACCTTCATCGTCTCCAAGATCGCGGTCGGCATCTTCGCCGGAGGGGTGGTCTTCAGCACGCTCTTCCCCGGAGTGCGAATCAACGTCGCGGGCGTGGATGTCGACAGCTTCTGGATCGGTTCGGTGGCGGTGATCGTGCTCACCGGCCTTTACACCATTCTGGGCGGCATGCGCGCGGTGGCCTATAACGATGCGGTGCAGGTGGTGGTGCTGATTTGCGGCTCGGCCCTGCTCACCATCTACGGTGTGGTGAAGCTGGGCGGCTGGAGCGAGTTGCGGCACATCTGCGGCTCCGACATGTTCAATCTCTGGAAGCCGCTCATCCCGCACGGCCAGATTGGCACCTGGGCGCCGGTGATCGTCAAGAGCGGCGGCCATATCGTCAAACAGGCCTGGTATTTCAACGACAACTTCCCCTGGCTGGGCATGCTCTTCTGCGCGCCCATCATCGGCATGTGGTATTGGTGTACGGATCAGTATATCGTTCAGCGCGCACTGGGCGCGCCGGACGAAACCACTGCCCGCCGCGGCAGCATCTTCGCCGCGTTCCTCAAGCTGGCGCCGGTGTACCTGTTCATCGTGCCCGGCCTGGTGTGCTACGCACTGGCCAAGAGCGGCAAGATTCCCGAACTGATGCCGATGATCGGCCCGGATGGCAACGCCATTCCATCGGTCGCGCAAGGCTCGTTTCCGATGATGGTCCAGTACCTGCTGCCGCCCGGCCTGCGCGGCATCGTGGTGGCCGGCCTGCTCTCCGCCCTGATGGGATCGCTGGCCGGCGTGTTCAACGCCTGCTCGACGCTGTTCACTGTGGATCTGTACGAAAAGTGGAGACCGGCCGCCTCGCAGCACCAGATTGTGCGCGTTGGCCGTATTGCAACCGCTGTGATGGTGCTGATCGCGCTGGCCTGGATCCCGGTGATCAAGGGCGCGCAGGGCCTTTACACGTATTTGCAGTCGGTGCAAGGCTACCTGGCGCCGCCCATCTTCGTGGTCTTCTTCTTCGGCGTTTTCTTTAAACGGCTCAACGCGCAGGGCGCATTCTGGGCCATGGTGGTGGGTTTCACGCTGGGCATCTTCCGCATGTGCGTGGACACGCCGGTCACGCTCGGCATGGCCGGGCTGAAGAACGGCTATGCCGAAGGATCGTTCCTCTGGGTCGTCAACAACATCTACTTTCAATACTTCAGTGTGTTGATCACGGTTGTCTCGGCGATCGTCATGGTGGTGGTGAGCCACCTGACCGCGGAGCCGGAGTATGGACGGATTCAGAGCCTTACCTTCGCCACCGCGACGGCCGAGGACCTGGCCCACACGCGCGCCGGCTGGGGCTGGAAGGAAGTCGCCGCGTCGGGCCTGGTGCTCTGCTGCATCCTGGCCTCGTACCTGTACTTCCGCGGCTAGGGCTTCGCCGCGAGACCGGGACGGAGAAATTCAAGCCACGGATGAACGTATAATGGCGGCTGTGCGGGCGCGACTCGCTTTCCGGCTGGTGTTGGCGGCGGTATCGCTCGCGCCGATCTCCTGCACGCGCCAGGCGGCCGTGCCGGCTCTTCAGCGGCTGGCGGTGTTGCGGTTTGAGAATCTCAGCTCGGATCGGGACGCCGACTGGGTGGGCCGCGCCCTCCAGGAGATCATCACTACGGAGCTGGCGGGCGCGCCGGAACTCTACGCCATTCCGAGTGCGCGCTTGCAGGCGATGGACCGCGCGCTGGGCGCGAGGCCAGTCGCGGCGCCCGGCGTCTCCGCCGGCCAGGCGGCGGCGCTGGCGCTCGGGGCCACCCGCATCGGTTACGGCGACTACACCATTCGCAATGGCCGTTTGGAAGTGCGGCTGGCGCTGGCCGATCCGCGCACCGGGCGGATGGCGGATGTGTTGACTGCCGAAGCTGCTGGTGGCGATGTTCTGGCGGCGGCAACCGCGCTGGCGCGGCGGATTTCTCGAGGCGCATCCGGCTATGCCACGCACAGTCAGGCCGCCCTCCGTGACTACATCGGTGCGTTGGAAGCGGCCGATGCGGAGCAAGCGGCATCGCGGGCGGAAGCGGCTCTCGAAGCCGATCCGGGGTTCGGCCCGGCCGCGCGACTGCTGGCCGCGCTCAGGGCGGAACACGGCGACCGTGCCGGCGCTCTAAACTGTCTTAACCGAGTGCTGGCTCGCGCCACCGGGATGCCGGCCAGCGAACAGGCCCGGATACGGCTGGACATAGCCACACTGGCCAGCCAGGCAGCCGCGCGGCAAGCGGCGCTAGCGGCGGTGGCCGCGGCCGAGCCGGCGAATCCGGAGGCGTGGCAGGAGCTTGGCAGTCTCGCGTTTGCCCGCCGCGATTACGGCACGGCGCAAACGGCTTTCCGCAAAGTGACCGATCTCGATCCCACCCAAGTTGCCGCCCTCAACCAGGGCGGGTATGCGGCGGCCTTCGCCGGCCATCCGGACGAAGCCGTGGCGGATTTGCGCCGCTACCAGGCGCTACGGCCCTCCGATCCCAACGCGGTCGATTCGCTGGGCGATGTCGAATTGCTGACCGGCCATCCGCACGAGGCCGAGGCATTTTACGTACAGGCGGCGAAACAGGATCCGCACTTCCGGAACGGCGCCGAATGGCTCAAAGCCGCGATGGCGCGCCTGATGACCGGCGATGTGGCGGGGGCAGATGATCTGTCGGACCATTACACGCTCGGGCGGTTCGGTTTCGAAGACCCGGCCGGGTCCGTCTACCGCAGCCAATGGCAATTCCTGACCGGCCGACGCCGGGAGGGGTACAGCGGGTTGGAAGCGGAAGCGAGCCGCGCGGGAATCGGTCCGGCGCGCGCGGCGGCGGAGGCCCACGCGCAACTGGCGATTTGGAGTCTCTACATGGGCGATCTCGCCGCGGCGCAAAAGCACGCCCAGGCAGCCTTGGGAACCGGGCAGGCCGCGGCTTTGGCGGCGTTCCTGGCTGAGCCTCCGGCAAGTCCGGCCGAATGGAGCGCGCGGGCGGAGAAGCTGGCGCCGCGTCCCGAACAAGCCCGGATACGGGATTTCGCGCTCGGGCAGGCTCTACTGCTGGGAAAACAGTTCGATGCGGCACTGCCAGTGCTGCGGCGCGCGTACGAGAATGCCGAGCCCACCGATCCGGAGCCGCCAGTGGTGCTGGCCTGGGCTTACCTCGAAACCGGGCAGACCGCGGACGCGGCGCGGCTTCTCAGTTTCAATCCCGTCCCGACGTCCAACGGCATCGACGCTTTTGCAGCGTGCTGGTTCCCTCGGCTGTTCTTCCTGCGCGGCCAGGCGGCCGAGAAGCAGGGACGGAAGGACGAGGCACGGGCCAACTACAAGCTGTTCCTTGCACTTTCCGGCGACGCGGCATTCCAATGGGGCGAAGAAGAAAGCGCCAAAGCCAGCTTGGCGCGCCAGTAGCGGCCGCCAAGTAACTTGGGTCGTCCTACCGTGAGGCCGCCTGTAGGCGTGCGACATGGAAGTGGGAACTCTGCGCCCGGCTTTGTATCAGGGCACCGGCTTCAGCCGTGCCGCAACACATCGATAGCCAAAGGCTTTAGATGGAGCTTTCGTGCGGGCGCAGGGGCTGAAGCCCACACCTTTCTTGCGATCCATCGGCACGGCTGAAGCCGTGCCCTGATACGAACCCACCGCCTGTTGGTTGGCTGAAGAAAACAAAAAGTGATGCCACGGATAAACACAGATAAACACGGATAAAACAGGAGAGGTCTAATCTGTGTTCATCCGTGGCACCGGTTTTCTTCAGACGCTTCATTAGTTAGATTTGCGCCATAAGTACCGATGCTGCGCCATAAGTACCGATAAAGATCTATGGGTACTGATTTGAATTGACTTAGTATAAGCGGCACGTGTAGGATCGCTCTATGAAATGCCTCACGTTTGCGCTCATTATGGGTTTGGGGATTGCGGTTCCCGCGTTTTGTGCCATCCCTGTGCCTGAACCGGGGATGGTAGGCGAGTTAGCTGTCTCGGCCGTGGGTTTCGCGGGACTCGTCTTTCTGTTCCGGAAAAAGAAAAAGAACGGCGCCTAATTAGCGCCAAGCCGTGCCCGATCCGGCAGTCGCCGGTGAGCGGCTACGATTCCAATCGTCAACGAACTCAACTCAAACAGATTCCCAGCGGCGCGCGAAACGGCGCGCGATCAGGAAGATCAGCGCGCCGGCGCCGACCAGCACGGCCACTTGGGGAAGCAGGTGCCATACCGGCTCGTCGCGCCAAAAGACCTTGGTGTAACCGTCGATAGCCCAGGCATTGAATGTCAGGAGCCCTACTTTCTGCATGGTCGCGGTCATCAGGAAGCGCGGGAACATGCTGCCGCCCAGCGCCGACATAGTGAGGATCAGCAGGGTGGCTATGGAGGCCTGCTGGGCGCGCGTGTGCGAGATACTAGCCAGCAACATGCCGAATGCCGCCACGGCGAACGAGGTAGCCACGGTCATCACGAAGAACCCGGGCAAATGTGTGAATAAGTCGAGATGAAAGACCGCCGCGCCCCATAGAAACATCAGTGTAAGTTGGCAGCTTGCGAGAAGCACGAGGTAAGTCAACTTACCCGCGAGCAACGTGGTCATGCCGACGCGGGCGCTCAGGATGCGGTCGAGCGCACCGCTCTCGGCTTCCTCGAGCAGGCTGCCCGCGGCGCCGCTGGCGGTGAACATCAGAAACATGACGCCGATGCCAGCCGCGTAAAACGCGATCATCGGGCTCTTCTTGTTTTCGCCCACGACGTCGCGCATTTCGACCGGAAGCAATCCGCCGGAGTTCTCGCTGCTGGCCGCGGCCGCACCGTCGCCTTGCGCGTCGCGCCGCGCTTCCAGGTCGTGCATGCGTGCAAGACTCGAGTCGAGGTTCTGCCGCTGCTGCGGCGTCAGGCCGCCGCTGGCCAAAGCGAAATACCGCATTCCCACATCCGCCATGGAAGTGGAGAAAGAAGTCATGGCGACCTTCTGCAGCATGCCTGCCGCCATCTGCGCGGCCACCGGATTCGAGCTGTCGTGGAGAATCCGGATCGGCTTGCGGCCGGGTGCGGGCGCGAGGGAAATGGGATTGGCGCCGAAGCCCGCGGGAATGACGAGCGCCACTGGAGCGGTGCCGCTCTTGACGGCCGCTTCGGCGGTGGCGGCGGTATAGTCGGGCGGCTGGGGCTCGCCCGCCTTGGCTTCGGGGCGCGTATCGCAGGCCAGCGCGCGTTCCCGATGCAAGCCGCGAACCAGGCGCGAGGATGCGGCGCTGTGGTCCTCATCCACCACCAGGACATGGACGCGCGGTGTGGAATTAGTGGACATGGGGCCGAAAATGATGGCAAAGATGCTGAAGAAGGCTAGCGGCACGACGAAGGCGAGAACCAGTGCCCCGCGGTCGCGGCGGAGTGCGAGGAAGCCGTTGCGGACGATGGTGGCGATCATTGGCGCAGGTCCCTTCCGGTGAGCTGCAAGAAAACCGATTCGAGATTGGGCCGGCGCAGGACGAGGTCGACGACGTCCAGCCCATCGCGGGCGGCGGCTTCGAGCAGCGACGCGATATCCGAGGGCCGGTCGACCGGGAAATGCGCGACGCCGTCCTGCAGCGTTCCGCCGCGCGCCTCCGTCCATGCCGCCGACACGGGAGCGGCCGCGGCGAGGCGCATCAGAACGTCGCTGCGCGTGCCAAACGACTGCGCCACCAAATCGTCCTTGGAGCCTTGCGCGATGATCCGGCCATGATCCACGATGGCGATGCTATCGCACAGGCGCTCGGCCTCTTCCATGTAGTGCGTGGTGTAGATCACGGTGGCGCCCGCGGCGCGGAGAGCCTCGACCATCTCGAAAATATGATTGCGCGATTGCGGATCGACGCCGACGGTCGGCTCGTCGAGCAGCACGATGCGCGGGCGATGGATCAGCCCGGCCGCCATATTCAGCCGGCGGCGCATGCCACCCGACAGGGTCTTGACGATGGAGTCGGCGCGGTCGGCCAGAGATGCCCAATCCAGGCACCACTCGATGGCTTCGCGCAGCGCTTTGCCGCGCAGGCCCTGGTAGCGGCCGAAGGCGTCCAGGTTCTCGCGGGTGGTGAGCAGCGGGTACAACGCCAGCTCCTGGGGCACCCATCCCAGCTCTTTGCGTGCCGCCAGGGAGTTGGCCGGCTGACCGAATACGCGGACGCTGCCGGAATCGGGCCGGACGCGGCCGACGATGCTGCGGATCAGCGTGGTTTTGCCGGCGCCATTGGGGCCGAGCAAGCCAAGACAGGCGCGCTCCAGGACGTCTAGCGAAATGCCGTCAACGGCGGTGACTTCACCGAAGCGCTTGACGATGGAATCGATCTGTAACGGAATTGAAGTATTGGCCGGCGCGGCTGCAGTCATGTAAGAACATAGTACGCGAACGGCCGCGGCAAAGTTCGATGGCGATTGGCGCTGGAGGCTCGGCTGCGGGTCGTACAGCACCGGCCCCGTGGCGCGGGCCGTTGGCCTGCAGAACGAATCATCTCGGCTTTTCTTTCTTTTCTGCCTTTTCTCCGCGAGATTCTTTACCGCAAAGGGTCACTAACTCCTCATGGACCTCCAGCGCCACCGCCGTCTCCCCCACATCGACCCCGTGTATTCACTGTACCGACACTCGGAATCCGGGAACGCGCCACTCCGCATCGGGCTGCTCCTCGATTCCGTCCAACTGCCAAGTTGCTTTGCGGAGGTCGTCGATCACATTCTGCAAAGCGACTTCGCCCGCCTGGAATTGCTGGTCCTTAACGCAGAGGAGCAGAAAAGAGCGGCTGCACCGCCTCCCCAGCGAGCACTATTCCGGAAAGTAAGCGATCTGCTGAGGAGCCGCCAGCGCAGGCAGAGGCTTCTTTTCGAGCTGTACGAACGCTGGGACCGTCGAAATGCCGATGCAAACGAAAATCCGCACATCGTGGTGGATTGCTCCGCAAGACTCGAGCAGGTGGCGTCCATGACAGTGACCCCCATCAGAAAACGCTTTGTGCACCGCTTCCCGGCCGACGCGATCGAGCTTATCCGCGAAAAGCATCTGGATGTCTTAATCCGTTTTGGCTTCAATATCCTGCGCGGGGAGATCCTCACCGCAGCCAGGTGTGGGGTCTGGTCATATCACCACGGCGACGGCGATTACTACCGCGGCGGGCCGTCGCACTTCTGGGAGGTTTATGAAGGCAACCCGATATCCGGCGCCATGTTGCAGGTCCTGACGGAAGAATTGGATGCCGGCAAGGTATTGTACAAGGGACTGTTCGCGACAACTCCGGGAATCTCGCGGATGCGCAACTGCGTTCAGCCTTATTGGGGGGCGTCGACATTTATGATTCAGAAGCTGCGCGAGTTGCACCAGCGCGGCTGGGAGCATGTCGGGCGAACCGCGGTGTGTTCGGCGCCGTATTGCGGCAAGAAAAAAATCTACTCGGCGCCGTCCAACGCGGAGATGTTGAGGTGGTTGGGACCGCGGCTGATCGCCGGGCCATTGCGACGGGTGGTGCGGCGGCCGATGACAGAACACTGGCGGCTTGCGGTGCGCCCTGGGGCGGGGTTGATCGACAGCTCCGGACCGGAACCGGATCTGAGCGGCTTCCGTTGGATTGAGTCACCGAAGGGCCGTTATTACGCCGATCCTTTTATGATCGAGGAGCGCGGCAAGTCCTGGGTGTTTTTCGAAGACTGTGATTACGCTACGGGCCGCGGGAGGATCACCTGTGCGGAGGTGCGGAAGGGCGGAATTACCGATCCGGCGCCCGTGCTGGAAAGGCCGTATCACCTTTCCTACCCTTGTGTTTTTCGCGCCGGCGACGCGATGTATATGATTCCGGAGACCGCATCCAACGGCACCGTCGAGCTGTACCGTTGCGTCCGTTTTCCGGATAGGTGGGACTTGGAAAAAACGTTATTCAGGGCCCAGGCAGTGGATACCACCTTGTGGATCGACGACGGTTCCTATTGGTTTTTTGTGACTTTACAGGAGTCGCGAGGCTACGGCACCCAATTGTGGCTTTTCCATGCGAACGCGCTTACCGGAGAATGGACGCCGCACCCGGATAGTCCAATCTCCACCGATGTTCGCAACAGCCGCGGGGCCGGCGGGATCTTCCGGCACGCTGGCAAGTTGTTCCGGCCGAGTCAGGATTGCAGTAGGCACTACGGGTACAGCTTTACGCTAAACGAAATCGTCGCTTGTGACCGCTACCGGTACCAGGAAAGGCCTGGTGTGACGGTTAACCCGCGGTGGGCGGGAGGCTTGGTGGGGACGCACACGTACAGCCACGCCGGTCAGTTCGAGATTATTGACGGCTGTGCGCGCATGCCTGACAGTGTGGTGCGGTTGCCGCAGAGGGAAGTGGCCGTGGCGCGAGGACACGCTCCTGCCAGGAGCGCCGGGTTTGCTCACAACCTGAACGGTTGACTGCACTTTCCGCCGGATGGTACTCTGTGCCTTCATTAGAAGGGCAGTTCTCGCCGGTTTCCCATGGACTCAATACTCCACGATCTAGGGCAGCTACTGCTGAGGGCTGTGCCTACCTTCCTGCTGGTGATTGCGCTCGACTTCTATCTGAAGTACATGTTCTTCAAGCCTCTGGAGAAAGTGCTTCAGCAGCGCTACGAAGCGACCGAAGGCGCGCGCAAGCGGGCCACCGAAGCGCTGGAACTGGCCGCCGCGAAAACCGCGCAATATGAAGCCGCCTTGCGGGCGGCGCGTTCGGAAGTTTACCAGGCGCAGGAGCAGGCCCACCGGCAACTTGCCGACCATCAGGCAGCCGAGCTTCAGGCCGCCCGGCAGCACACCGAAGAGTTAGCCCGCGAAGCGCAGCGGCAGCTTGCGGGGGACGCCGAAATCCTGAAGCGGGAGCTGGCCGCGGGGAGCGATGCGCTGGCCAACCAGATCGCGGATTCCATCCTGCGCGGGAGAGCGGCATGAAGCGGCTGCTGCTGGCGGCATCGCTCGCGGTTGTAGCGGTTGGCCTGCCCGCTGCCGCGCTCGCGGCGGAGCCCGAAAAGAAGGAAGCCGCGGCATCCGGCGAAGGCCACCTCAAAATCTGGGAGTGGGCGAACTTCCTGCTTTTCGCCGGCGGTTTGGGCTATCTGATCGGTAAACACGCCGGCCCCCTTTTAACGGCGCGCGCCGCCGGAATCCGCAAGGACCTGGTGGATTCGGAGCGCACAATCAAGGATGCCGAAGCCCGCGCCGCCGAAGTGGAGCGCCGGCTGGCCAACCTGGACGTGGAAATCGCCGCGCTGCGCGCCGAATCGCGGAAAGAAGCCGCCGCAGAAGTGGAGCGTTTCGCGCAGCACACCGCGGCCGAGATCTCGAAGATCGGGGCCATCGGCGAGCAGGAAATTCGGACCGCCGAAAAAGCCGCCCGCCTCGAACTGCGACGGTATGCCGCGCAACTGGCGGTGGAATTGGCCGGGCAGAAAGTCCGCGGCCGCATGGACCCGGCGACCGAAGACCGGATGGTGGGCGGTTTCGTGCGCGACCTCCAACCGCCCGCCCCCACAAGCTGATAAGCCATGCCTGATTCCGCCGCAGCCTCGCGATATTCGAACGCTCTCGCCGATGTGGTGACCGCGGCCGGCTCCGCGCTGGCGCCGCAGGATGCGCTGGGCGAGCTGCGCTCCTTCGAAGGCGCGCTCGAGTCAGCCGAGCTGCGCAATGCCCTGATCACGCCGGCGGTGCCCCCGGCGCGCAAGCGGGCCGTGATCGGCCGCGTGGCGGACATTCTGGGGCTATCGCGGATCACGCGCAATTTTCTATTCGTGTTGATCGATCATCGCCGCATCGGCGAATTCAGCACCGTGGCCGACGCTTTCGAGCGGATTCTCGATGAGCGGCTGGGGTTCGCCCGCGCCCAGGTAGCTTCGGCGCGCGAACTGAACGAGGAGCAGCGCGCGGCGCTCACCGCGGCGCTCGAAAGAGCGAGCGACAAGCGCCTGCGCGCGCAGTTCGCGGTGGATGCCTCGCTGATCGGCGGCGTGGTGGCGCGCATCGGCTCCACGGTGTATGACGGCTCGGTGCGCGGCCAGTTGCGGACCCTCCAGCGGCGGCTTAGCGCGGAAAGTTCATCGTAACGGAAAAAATATGGCGCAGATTCGAGCGGACGAGATTACCAGCATTCTCCGCCAGGAGATAGAGCACTACGAAAAGGCGATCGACGTCTCCGAGGTCGGCTCGGTGATTTCGGTGGGCGACGGCATCGCCAGAATTCACGGCCTGGAAAAGGTGATGGCCGGCGAGCTGATCGAGTTCCCCCACGATGTGGCCGGCATCGCGATGAACCTGGAAGAAGACCAGGTGGGCTCGGTGCTGCTGGGCGACTACACGGAGATCAAGGAAGGCGACGAGGTGAAGCGCACCCGCCGCATCATGTCGGTGCCGGTGGGCGACGCGTTGATCGGCCGCGTGGTGGATGCGCTCGGCCAGCCGATCGACGACAAGGGCCCCATCCTGACCACGCAGTTCAACCCGGTGGAGCGCCTGGCGCCCGGCGTGGTGGCGCGGCAACCGGTGAAAGAGCCGATGCAGACCGGCCTCAAGGCCATCGACGCCATGATTCCGATCGGCCGCGGCCAGCGCGAGCTGATCATCGGCGACCGGCAGACCGGCAAGACCGCCATCGCGCTCGACACCATCATCAACCAAAAGGGCGGCGACATGATCTGCATCTATGTCGCGATCGGCCAGAAGCGCTCCACGGTGGCGCAGGTGGTGAAGACGCTCACCGATGCCGGCGCCATGGAGTACACCATCGTGGTGGCGGCAACCGCGTCGGACCCCGCGCCGATGCAGTACATCGCCCCATTCTCCGGCTGCGCGATGGGCGAATTCTTCCGCGACAACGGCCGCCATGGGCTGTGCATCTACGACGATCTTTCCAAGCACGCCGCGGCTTATCGCGAAATCTCGCTGCTGCTGCGGCGGCCGCCGGGGCGCGAGGCCTATCCGGGCGACGTGTTCTACCTGCACAGCCGGCTGCTGGAGCGCGCCGCCAAGCTGAGCGCCGCGCACGGCGGCGGCTCGCTGACCGCTCTGCCGTTCATCGAAACCCAGGCCGGCGACGTGTCCGCCTACATTCCCACCAACGTCATCTCGATCACCGACGGCCAGATCTTTCTCGAAAGCGACCTGTTCAACTCGAACGTGCGTCCGGCCATCAACGTGGGCATCTCGGTGAGCCGCGTCGGCGGCAACGCGCAAATCAAGGCGATGAAGCAGATCGCCGGCAGCATGCGGCTGGACCTGGCGCAATACCGGGACCTGGCGGCGTTCGCCCAGTTCGGCAGCGATCTGGATAAGGCGTCACTCGCGCAACTCAACCGCGGCAAGCACCTGGTGGAGATTCTCAAGCAAAACCAATATCAGCCGCTGCCGGTCGAAAAGCAGGTCGCCATCATTTTCTCCGGCACGCAGGGCTACCTGGACGATCTCCCGGTGGAGCAGTGCCGCAAGTTCGAGGACGAGCTTTACCGCTTCATCGATAACGCTCATCCTTCGCTGTGGGAGGAGATCCGCACCAAGAAGGCGCTGGACGACGACCTGCGCGGCAAGCTCAAAGGCGCGGTGGAAGAATTCAAGGCGCGGTTCGTGGCCGATCAGAAAACCGCGGAACCGGCGCATGCCTAGCCTGATCGACATCCGGCGGCGCATCCGCTCGGTCAAGAACACGCAGCAGATCACCAAGGCCATGAAGATGGTCTCGGCGGCCAAGCTGCGCCGCGCGCAGGATCGCGTGATCCGGGCGCGCCCGTACGGCGGCATGCTGCGCAGCGTGCTGGCGAACGTGGCGGCAGCCGCGGCGCTCGACGACCTGGCCAGCGAGAACGAACTGCTCGCCCGCCGCGAGGAGCGCAACATCCTGCTGCTGGTGATCAGCGCCGACAAAGGTCTCGCCGGCGCCTTCAATACCAACCTGATCAAAGGCGCGGTGCACTTCATCAGAGAGCATTCCCAAGCCTCGGTCAAGCTGGAGCTGATTGGCCGCAAAGGCCGCGATTTCTTCCGCAAACGCCGCGCTACGATCGCGGGCGACGCGATCGGCCTGGCCAACAAGCCCTCTTACGCCGACACAGCCGCCATCGCGCGCCGGGTGATGGACGCGTACCGCCGCGCGGAAATCGACGCGGTGTACATCGTCTACAACGAGTTTAAGAGCGTGTCCACGCAGAAACTCACCGTGTCTCAGGTGCTGCCGGTGGAGTTGCCCGCCGGGCCGGTCGCGGTGGACTACATCTTCGAGCAGGCGCCGGCGGCGATGCTGGACGTGCTGCTGCCGCGCTACGTGGAAATGGAGTTTTTCCGCGCGTTGGTCGAGTCCGCGGCCGCCGAGCACGCCGCGCGCATGACCGCCATGGAGGCGGCCACTTCGAACGCGGGAGAAATGATCGATAAGTTGACACTATTCTTGAACCGGGTGCGCCAGGCCAGCATCACCAAGGAAATCATCGAGGTGGTCAGCGGCGCCGCGGCAGCAGGTTAGAAGGAAGCTATGGCAAGCGACGGAACCATCATCGGAAAAGTAGTGCAAGTGGCCGGGCCGGCCGTGGACTGCGAGTTCCCCGAGGGGCAGATTCCCCTCATCTACACCGCCATTCGCATCACCAGCGAGGGATTCGACGCCCCTCAGCCCATCGATATCATCTGCGAGGTGGAGCAGCACATCGGCGAAGGCCGCGTGCGCACGGTGGCGCTCGAGCCCACCGAAGGCCTGGTGCGCGGTATGCAGGCCATCAGCCTGGGTCACCCGGTCGAAGTGCCGGTGGGTCCGGAAACGCTGGGGCGCATCCTCAACGTGATCGGCCAGCCGGTGGACGAAATGGGCCCGGTGAACACGAAGTTGAAATTCCCCATTCACCGGCCGTCGCCGTCGTTCGAAGACCAATCGACGCGCCTGGAGATGTTCGAGACCGGCATCAAGGTAATCGACCTGCTCGAGCCCTACCTGCGCGGCGGCAAGATCGGCCTGTTCGGCGGCGCCGGCGTGGGCAAGACCGTCATCATCATGGAGCTGATCAACAACATCGCCCAGAAGCACGGCGGTGTTTCGGTGTTTGCCGGCGTGGGCGAACGCACGAGGGAAGGCAACGACCTGTGGCTCGAGATGCAGGAATCCGGCGTCATCGATCCGAAAGACTTTCACAAGTCGAAATGCGCCATGATTTACGGCCAGATGACCGAGCCGCCCGGCGCGCGGCTGCGGGTGGGCCTGACCGGGCTGACCGTGGCCGAGTACTTCCGCGATGAGGAAGGGCAGGACGTACTGCTCTTCATCGACAACATATTCCGATTCACGCAGGCGGGCTCGGAAGTTTCCGCGCTGCTGGGCCGCATGCCTTCGGCGGTGGGTTACCAGCCCAACCTGGCCACCGAAATGGGCGAGTTGCAGGAGCGCATCACTTCCACCAAGAAGGGTTCGATTACGTCCGTGCAGGCGATTTACGTGCCCGCCGACGATTACACCGACCCGGCTCCCGCCACCGCCTTCGCGCACCTCGACGCCACCACCAACCTGTCGCGCGATATCGCCGCGCTAGGCATCTATCCGGCGGTGGATCCGCTGGCTTCCACCTCGCGCATCCTGGATCCCCTCATCATCGGCGCGGATCATTACGCCTGCGCGCAATTGGTGAAGGGCATTTTGCAGCGCTACAAGGACTTGCAGGACATCATCGCGATCCTGGGCATCGACGAGCTTTCCGACGAAGACAAGCTCACCGTCGCGCGCGCCCGCAAGATTCAGCGATTCCTCTCCCAGCCCTTCCACGTGGCCGAGCAGTTTACCGGCATCAAGGGCAAATACGTGAAGCTGGAAGACACCGTTAAGGGTTTCCGCGAAGTCGCCGAGGGCAAGCACGACGACCTGCCCGAGCAGGCGTTCTACATGCAAGGGTCCATCGAAGAGGTTTTGGAGCGCGCCGAAGAACTGAAGAAGGCCTGAGATGGCGGAAGCGATCCAACTCGAAGTGGCCACGCCCGAGCGCGAGATGGTGAGCGCGCAGGTCGCCGACGTCGAAGTGCCCGGACAGGACGGCTACCTGGGCATTCTCCCCGGGCATGCGCCCCTGCTCAGCCTGCTAGGCGCCGGAGCGCTCAGTTACGCGGCCGGCGGCGCGCGCCATTTTCTGGCCGTGCAAGGCGGCCTGGTGGAGGTGCTCGCCGATCAGGTACGCGTGCTGGCCAACCTGGCCGAGCGCGCCGAAGACATCGACGTCGGGAGGGCCCGCGCCGACCTGGATCTCGCCCAGAAGCAGATGTATGCCGCCTCCACCGCCGATGATTCCACAGCCGCTCTCGAAGCCGTAGCGCTGGCGAATGCCCGGATTGCGGCTGCGGAAGGGAAATAGGCGGGGTTAGCAGAGCCGGAGCTCAACAACGTCCCGGCCGCGCCGCACGGGATAGTGCGAGGCCCAAAGGTGTAACTCTGATGATCGAGCGGCCGTTCACGTGCTCCGTCGTAATTAGTCCGCGATCGTTGGCGTCCTCCCAAACCGGGAGTTTCGGGCACGACGTACGCCACGCATCCATTACTTCCTCATAAGTCCGCTCGCGGCTTGCCACCCACTCCAGAAGATCGACAATCAGGGCTTCGACTGTGTCGTCCATGGATTCCCCTCCCTTCGCGTGGTCTCATTTAGGCAACCCTCGCCTCGAAGGTTGTCATCAGCGGATGGCCGCCATCCGTAGTCGGAAACTCCTCCAGATAGAGCTCGGTGGCTTCCTTCAGGTTTGCAACCGCTTCTTCCGCCGACGAACCCTGGCTGACGGTGCCCGTTTCCGGGCATTCCGCAACCCACAGATCCTCCTCTTTGTGCAATACCGCGGTGAACGTCCTGGTTGTCATCTGTCGATAATCATATCTGGTACGGCATGAGCCGTGTCCGCTACTTGATTCTGTCAGGAATGGGATTACCTGAATTCCCCCTAGCGTGGTCTCAATATATCGCAGGCGGCCACGAACCGGCCGTATGATAATGGAAGCATGGCGGCGACACAAATTCCGATTCCGCAAGCGGAAATTGCGGATTACTGCCGCAGCAATGGCATCCGGAAGCTCGCGCTCTTCGGCTCCGTCCTTACGGACCGATTTTCGGACGGCAGCGATGTCGATGTGCTGGTGGAATTCGAGCCGGAGCGGACCGTCGGATACTTGCGCATGGCCGCGATGGAACGGGAGCTCTCCGCGATGCTCGGCCGCCGCGTGGACCTGCGCACGCCGGCGGAATTGAGCCGCTATTTTCGAGATGACGTCCTAAGAGCCGCGCGCGTCGAATATGTCCGAGAGTGATGCAATCCGCTTGCGTCACATGCTGGATGCAGCGCGGGATGCGTTGGGCTTTGGCGCAGGGAAGACCGCGGACGACCTGCAATCAAACCGCATGCTTGCCCTAGCTTTGATCCGATGCATCGAGATCATCGGGGAAGCCGCCTCCCGGGTCAGCGTGGAACTGAAGAACGGGCATCCTAATGTGCCATGGGCGGACATCGTTGGCATGCGCAACCGCCTGGTGCATGCGTACTTCGAGATTGACTTAGTTCGGGTGCGCGACACTCTGGCCGCCGATCTTCCGTCCCTCATCGTCGAACTGGAAGCCATCCTGGGCGGTTGAAGAGGGCCGCTCATCCCACACCGGCCTGCCAATGTGGCTCAAGTCGGAGACTACTTGATCCTGTCAGGAATGGGATTACCTCCGTCGTCGAAGGGCCAGCACGCGTTGTCGGAAAGCTGAAGTTCCATTCCCTTCTTCGTGAGGTGGAAGTAGGTCTTGAAGTACTCCTCGACCTCGTCGACTGCGGGCATGCCCGGGAGTTCCACCGAGGCCTCCGTGCTTGAGAGCAAGCGCGCGGCGGCCAGCCCGTCAGCGATCAGACCAGCGAGCGTATCCACGACCTCGGCGCGCTCAATCGTCAGTCCGCACCTTGCGCCGGATTTCGCAACCTCTTGAAGGATCATCTGGTCGATGTTCTCGCAGTCGTCACAGATGGCATCCATGACCAGCAATCGGACGACCTCGCGCCTCTCCATCCTCACCTCCAAATCCTCTGCACCACCCGAATCAGCGCACTTCCGCTGGCCAGGAAGATGACTAGCAAGAACAGCGCGTAGCCGGTTCTTCCGTACAAGAAATTGCCGACGGTGAACAGGGCGGACCAGATGAGCGTGCAGCCGAGGAACCAGCCGGCCAGGGCGAGCGGGACGTGGGCGGCATCGTCCGCGGTCACTTCGGCGCTGACGCCGGCTTGCGCGCGGACTGCCTTCCAACCGGGGCCGGGCGGGTGAACTTTGCGGTAAAAACTGATGAGCACGCCCGGGTCGGTGCGCGGACCCAGGTATGCGGTGAGCAGCCAGCAGACCGTCGTGAATGCCACGGTGATCAGCAACTGCCGCGTGGTGCCCAGGGCGATGCCGCTCTTCATCAGGATCAGAAAGAGAATCGAGATGCCGAAGGAACTGGCCATGGCCACGATTTCGCACCACGCGGTGACCCGCCACCAATACCAGCGCAGCAGGTAGAGCAGGCCAGTGCCGGCGCCGACTTGCAGGATGAGGCTGAACGCGTCCTTGGCGGTATCGAGCAGGAAGACCGTTGCCGATGACAGCACGAACAGCAGAATGGTGGCGGCGCGGCCGGCGGTCACGTAATGGTGCTCGCTGGCGGTGCGGTTTATGAAGCGGCGGTAGAAATCATGCACCAGGTAAGATGCGCCCCAGTTGAGGTGAGTGAGAATCGTCGAGGAATTGGCGGCGATCAGGCCGCCCAGCATCAGCCCCAGCCAGCCGGCCGGCAGGTAGCGCAGCATCACAGGGAAGGCGATATCATGACCAATCAGCGATGGGTCGAGGTTCGGGAAGGCGCGCCGGATGTCGGACAATTGCGGGTACACCACCAGCGATGCCAGGCCAACCAGGATCCACGGCCAGGGCCGCAGCACGTAATGCGCGACGTTGAAGAACAGCGTTCCGCCGAGCGCGTCCTTTTCCGATTTCGAGGCCAGCATGCGCTGCGCGATGTAGCTGCCGCCGCCCGGCTCGGCGCCGGGATACCAGACGGCCCACCACTGCACGGCGATCGGCATGATGAATACCGCTACCGCCAGATCCCAGTTGCTGGTGAAATCGGGCAGCATGTTGAGATAGTGCAGGCCGCCCGGCCCGCGCACGTGGGAGAGTTTATCGACCAGGCCCGACATGCCGCCCACCTGCGGCAGCGTCACCGCGAAATAGGCAGCGGCGATGACGGCGGCCATCTTGATGAAGAACTGGATCATGTCGATCACCAGCACTCCCCATAGGCCGGAATGGGCGGCGAAAACGACGTTGAGCAGGCCGACCGCCAGCAGCGTCTCCCAGCGGCTGAAACCGAATAGCACGGCGGCGATCTTGCAGGCGGCCAGATTCACGGTGGCCATGATGATGCAGTTGAAAAACAGGCCGAGGTAGAGAGCGCGGAAGCCGCGCACGGCGCTGGCGGCCTTGCCGGAGTAGCGGAGCTCGTAGAATTCCAGGTCGGTGAGGACGCCGGAACGCCGCCAGAGCCGCGCGTAGAAGAAAACCGTGGCCACGCCGGTCAGGGTGAAGGCCCACCACTGCCAATTGCCGGCCACGCCTTGCGTGCGCACGAAGTTGGCCACCAGGTTGGGCGTGTCGCTCGAAAAGGTGGTCGCCACCATGGAAAGGCCGGCCAACCACCACGGAACCGAGCGGCCGGAGGCGAAGAACTCAGCCGTGCTCTTGCCGGAGCGCTTGCTGACAAACAGGGCGGGCGCGAAACAAACGGCGACCGAAGCAAGCGCGATGATCCAATCGATCGCGTGAAGGTGCATGGGTTATTAAAACGAGTCTACGACGATTTCGAGTGGGGTATGGCCGGTTGGCCGGTCGCGGACCGGCCCCGCTGGCTTCACTCTGCTATTCTCGGAATTTGCGTAAACCCGATCATTCCCTGCCTGAATCCCCGCGCTGGCTGAATGCGGCTCTGCTGGCCCTGGCGGGGCTGTTCCTGCTGGGGCTGTTTTCGACCGAACTGGCGGATACGGATGCCTGGTGGCACCTGGCGTCCGGCCGGTACATCGCGCACACGCACCGGTTACCCTCGCCGGACCCGTTCGCGTACACAACCGCGCGCGTGCAGGATGCTTACCCCGGCGAGGCGGCGACGCGGCGGTTCAACCTGACGCACGAGTGGCTGGCGCAACTGGCGATGTACGGTTTCGAAGCCGCGTGCGGCGCGGGTGCGGTGGTGCTGTGGAAAGCGCTGCTGCTCGCGCTGCTGTGCGGCGCGGTTGGCTGGACGGCGGCGCGGCGCACCGGCTCGCTGCTTTGGGGAATCGCGGCGGCGCTCGGAGCGGCATCGCTCGCAATCGAGTTCGCGCACGACCGGCCCAGCATCCTGAGCTACCTTTTCACGGCGGTGTTCCTCTTGATTTGCGATCGCGGGCGCCGGCTGTGGTTGCTGCCGGTGCTGAGCCTGGTTTGGGCGAACTGCCACGGCGGATTCTTTCTGGGATGGGTGGTTGTGGGCGCGTACACGGCCCAAGCGCTGCTGCGGCGGACGGATGTGCGGCGCTGGCTGGTGGCGAGCCTGGCCACGATTGTGGTTTCCGGCGCCAACCCGAACGGCTTCGGCGCAATCGAAGCCATGTTGCGCTACCGGCATAGCCCGATGCAAGCGTCGCTGATCGAATGGTCGCCGGCCAGCTTATGGGGAGCGCCGTATGCGTTCGACCTGCTGCTGTATGCGGCAGTGCTGGCAATGATTTTCTCCTGGCGGCGGGTGCGGCTGGCGGATTGGCTGATGGCGGCGGCGTTCGCGGCAGCGGCGCTGACCGCTTTTCGTAACGAAATGTTGGTGGGAGTGCTGGCGACGGTGCTGATTGCTGATTATTTCCCGTGGAAGCGGCGCTTGCCTGATGTGGCGCGGTACGCGGTCGCGGCGGCGCTGGCGGCGGGGCTGGTTTGGGGCGCCGGAACCGGGCGATTCTTCCAGTTGCGCGCGGCGGAGTGGCGTTTTCCTGCCGGCGCCGTCCGATTTCTGCGCGAGCACGGCATTCGCGGACCGCTGTTCAATACCTACGAGTATGGCGGCTATCTGATCTGGCAAGGAGAGCCGGTCTTCATCGACGGCCGGGCGTTGAGCGAGCAGGTGTTTCAAGACTATCGCGTGATCCTGGGTTCGCCGCCTGGCGACCCGGCGCGCGGGCAGACGCTCGATCGCTACGGCGTGACGGCGATGGTGGTGAACGGCTTCGAATACAACTCGGGCACGCTCTATCCGTTGGTTCCGGCGCTGATGTCGCCCGGCGAGACGGCCTGGCATTTGATCTACGAGGACGCGCAGGCGCTGATTTTCGTGCGCGACCTGCCGGCGGGCGTGGCCGCGCTGCCGGCCGGGCGAGTCGATACGCACCTGGAAAGCGAATGCCGCCTGCACGTGGAACGCGATCCGGAATTCTCCTTGTGCGCCCGCACGTTGGCCGATTTATATATGCGGGCGGGCGACAAAGAGCGGGCGCGGCGCTGGCTGAGGTATTACCTGGACCATCCATATGGCGACGATCCGGAGGCGCAGCGGGCATGGGTGCAGTTCTTCGAGAGATAGCGGAAGCTTGGCAGGTCGGGGACCTGCCCCACTTTGCGATAAGATAGAAGTTACAGTCCGGTCACACCTGGTGAGAGTTCATTTGAAGCGCGTCCTCTTCATCCCGATTCTTGCGTGTACGTTTGTCGCCCAAACCGCGCCGCTGGCGATGGTGGTTCTGAATACCGCCGGATGGTACGGCGGGCGCATGCCGGCGGGCTGGGAGATCAAGGTAAACCACGGCAAGCCGGTGGTTTCGGTGTGCAAGGACGCGGACACGGCCTGCCTGCACCTACTGAGCGTCAGTTCGTCCTTCTCGCTTGAGAAGTCGGTGGATGTGGACCCGGCGCAGATGCCGTATCTGACCTGGAGCTGGAAGGTGGCGCAACTGCCGGGCGGCGGCGATTTCCGCAGGGCGTCGACGGACGATCAAGCCGCCCAATTGCTGGTGGCGTTTACCGATCGGCGGGTAATTTCCTATATTTGGGACACGCGCGCGCCAAAAGGAGCGATGGAGAGCGCGAGTTCGATTCCGCTGCTGCGCATCGTGGCGGTGGTTTGCGAATCCGGCGCCGGACAGGCGAACCAGTGGATTGCGGAAAACCGCAACGTGGCGGCGGATTACGCGCGGGCGTACGGCAGACAGGCGCCGCGGGTGAGAGGCCTGCGCATTCAAATCAACTCGCAGCATACCGGCACGGTAGCCGAGAGCTACTTCGGAGAAGTGGCATTCCGCAGCACGCTGCAATAAGACCAAGACAATGATCCTGCTTACGGGCGGCACGGGCTTCGTTGGCGGCCATGTGCTGGAACGGTTGCGCGCGGATGGCGTGCCGGTTCGCTGCGTGGTGAGACCGAAGGCGGGGAGAGCTCTCGATGCGGGGTCGTTGGGCGCAACCGAAGTTGTGGCAGGCGACCTGTACACCGGCGAGGGCCTGGAAGAGGCGCTGGCGGGCGTGGAAACGGTGATCCACCTGGCGGGCGTCACGAAAGCGCTGCGGCCGGAGGGGTTTTACGACGGCAACGTGCGCGCCACCACCAACCTTCTGTTGGCCATGGCAGGAAGCGGCGCAAGGCTGGTGCACGTGAGCTCGCTGGCGGCGATTGGGCCATCGGAATCGGTGGATCGGCCGGTGGATGAAGATGCCGAGCCGCACCCGATTTCGGACTACGGCAAGAGCAAGCTGGAAGGGGAAAAGCTGGTCCGGGCGAGCTTTCCGGACGCGGTGATTGTGCGGCCGCCCGTGGTGTACGGGCCGCGCGACACGGATGTTTTTCAGATGCTCAAGCTGGTTGCCAAGGGGTGGTCGGTCCAGATGACCGGCCGCGAGAGGTGGTTCAGCGCGATTTACGCGGACGATCTGGCGGCGGGACTGGTCCAGCTCGCGGCATCGCGGGCGGGCGCCGGCCGCACGTACAATATGTCACATCGAGACCCGGTTTCGTGGAGCGCGCTGGCCGCGACGGCCGCACGGATCATGGGAGTGAAACTGCGGGTGGTGAAGATACCGCCGCCGCTGGCGGAGCTGGTGTCGGCGTTGGCGGAAACCTGGGCGCAGATCATCGGCCGGCCTGGCATCGTCACGGAGGAGAAGATTGCCGAGGCGCGATGTGAGGCGTGGACCTGCGACACCGGGCGGGCTAGCGCGGAATTGGGATTCGAAGCGGCGACGGATCTGGAGCATGGGCTCGCGGAGACGCTCCGGTGGTACAAAGAGGCTGGATGGCTGAGCTACTGAAGGTTTCGGCAGCCGACCGGCGGTTCTGGGCGGTCGACAAAGTCATCCTCGGATATTTGGTTTTTACCGGCATTTTGCTGGGGGTTTGGTGGCGCGCAATACCGGACGCGCCGGCGCTGGCGGCGGTGCAGTTAGGCGGCGTGGCGCTGCTGCTGATCGAGATCAAAATCCCGAACCCTACCAGTTGGTATTTTCGCTGCTGGTATCCCCTGCCCTACGTGGGGGCTTGCTACAAGGAAATGGCGGTGCTGGTCCCTGCGATCCGCCACTCGAGCGCCGACCGGTGGCTGGCAGGGTTGGATTTTCGTTTTTGGGGCGCGTACCCATCCCTTTGGCTGGAGCGGATCTACAGCCCGGCGCTCACCGAATATTTGCAGCTCGTGTACACGCTGTTCGTGCCGGCGGTACTGCTGGTGCCGTTTGTGTTGTGGTTCGGGCGGCGGCGCGGAGAGTTCCAATATTGTGCGTTCTTAATTGCGCTGGGCTACCTGGCGTCCTACGTGGGCTACCTTCTGGTGCCGGCGCTGGGGCCGCGGTTTCTGCTGAAACCCTTGGAGCACATGCCGTTACGGGGCCTTTGGCTGTTTCAAAACATGCAACATTCGCTCGACCGCCTGGAATCGACAGCCTATGATTGCTTCCCCAGCGGGCACACGGAACTGACCATCCTGGCGTGCTGGCTGAGCCGGCTAGTATCAAACCGGTTGTTTTGGGTCTATTTCTGCTACACACTGTCAATCATTTTTGCTACAGTTTATCTTCGATACCACTATACGGTCGATTTGCTCGCAGGGGCAGCCCTAGCGGTGACCCTGATCTTAGTATCACCATTTTGCTACCGCGTTCTGCGGGAAAGGGCGTGAGCGTTTGGGAGGAATCGAGGTTGCCGTAGCGGAAGGCAAGAGCGGCCTGAAGCAGTTCGTCGAACTGCCGTACCGGCTTTACCGGAACGAACGGCACTGGGTGCCTCCGTTACGCATCGCGGTCAAGGAACTGTTGGACCGGGAGAAGCACCCGTTCTACGCCAATGCCGAAGCAGAGTTCTTTCTGGCGCGGCGGGATGGCGAAGTGGTGGGCCGGATTGCGGCGGTGCTGGACAAGGCCTACAACCGTTTCCATGACGAGCAGGGGGGCTTCTTCGGCTTCTACGAATCGATTGACGACCAGGCGGTGGCCAAGGCGCTGCTGGACCGGGCGTGGCAGTGGTTGCAGCAGCGGGGCGCGAAGGTGATGCGCGGGCCGGTGAATCCATCCACCAATTACGAGTGCGGGATGCTGATCGACGGCTTCGATTCCGATCCGCTGGTGATGATGCCGTACAATCCGCCCTACTATCCGGAACTGATGACCGAGGCCGGTTTGCGCAAAGCCAAGGATCTGTATGCGTACTCGAGCAGCGTGGCCGGCGTAGGGACGGACAAGAGCGAGCGGGTGGCGGAGAAGGCAATCGCGGCGGCGGGGGTTACGGTCCGCCAGATCGACCTGAAGAACTTCAACGCCGATGTGGAACGGGTGTGGCAAGTTTACAATTCGGCGTGGGAGCGCAACTGGGGATTCGTGCCCATGTCGCGCGAAGAGTTTGCCTTGATGGGCAAGGAAATGAAGCAGATCCTCAAGCCTGAGCTGGTTTTGGTGGGCGAAGTGAAGTCGCGGGTGGTGGGGTTCGCCATCGCGCTGCCGGACGTCAACCAGGCGCTCAAGCCGGCGGGGGGCAGGCTTTTCCCCACGGGATTAGTTAAAATACTGTATTATCAACGTTTGATAAGCAGTGTGCGGGTGCTGGTCCTGGGCGTGTTGGAGGAGTATCGTGCGTCCGGGCTGGCGGCGGCTTTCTATGCCACGCTGACGCGCAACGCCCGAAAGCTGGGCTATAGCAATTGCGAAATGTCGTGGATCTTGGAAGACAACGTACTTATGAACCGGTCCCTGGCCATGATGGGGGCGAAACGGTATAAGACGTACCGAATTTATGAATGGAATTGAGAAAGATGCGCCTTTCTACTAGCGACGTCGCCGGCAAGAAAAGGGGCAGCGGAACGAACGACATTTTCGAAAAATGCCGGAACTTCACTCGTCCGGGTGATCTCCAGTCCGCTGGGCTCTACATGTACTTCGAGGTCTTTGGTGATCGCGAAGGATGCGGCCCTGGAGAGGTCCGCATAGGGAAGCGGAAAGTGCTGATGTTCGGGTCGAACGACTACCTCGCCCTGATCACGCACCCCAAGGTGAAGGAAGCCGCGGCGCAAGCGGTGAAGAAGTATGGCAGCGGGTGCAGCGGTTCCCGCCTGTTGAACGGCACACTGGATCTGCACGTGAAGCTGGAAGCGGATCTGGCCGCGCTGATGCACAAGCAGGCCGCCATCACTTTCGGTACCGGATTCCAGGCAAATTACGCCACGCTCAGCGCGCTGACGGAAAAGGGCGACGTAATGGTGTGCGACCACAATCTGCACGCCAGCCTGGTGGAAGGCGCGCTGCGATCGCCGGCGCGGACGGTGCGGTTCCGTCATAACGACATGGAGCACTTCGAGCGGTGCCTGGAGAACTGCCCGCCGGAGGAGAAGATTCTGATCGTTTCCGAAGGCGTGTTCAGCATGGAAGGCGACATCGCCGACATGCGGGGCATCACGCGGCTGGCCAAGCCCTACGGGGCGCGGGTTTACGTAGACGAAGCGCACGGGCTCGGCCTGCTGGGCCCGAACGGCGCGGGGGCGGCCGAGCACCTGGGCGTGCTGGACGACATGGACATCGTGATGGGCACCTTCAGTAAATCGCTGGCATCGGTGGGCGGATTCATCGCCGCCGACCGCACGGTGATCGACTATCTGAAGCACACCGCGCGGCCATTCGTGTTTTCGGCGAGCCTGCCGCCAGCCTCGGTGGCGGCGGCGGGAGCGGCGCTCGACATCATGCGGCACGAGCCGGAGCGGCGGCACAACGTGCTGCGGGTGGCGCAGATGCTGCGGGACGAGCTGCGGTCGCGCGGGTTTTCGGTGCTGCCCGGCGAGACGGCGATTGTCCCGGTGGTGGTGCGCGAGGAACTGGACCTGTGCCGGCTATGCAAGACGCTGCTCGAACAGGGCATCTATATCAACCCGGTGCTTCGTCCGGCGGCGGCGCAGAACCTGTTGCGGATTTCCTGTACGGCGGCGCACACCGAACAGCACGTGGACCGGCTGGTGAGCACGCTGGTGCGGGTGATCGCGGAACTGGGCATCGAGATCTAAGGGCCCGGGTAGGACAGCCCATCGTTTCTTGTGGTCTGTCCTGTTTTGACCACAGGCGGCCAGGAAATCGACAGGCGACAAAAAACGATCGCCCGTCCTGCCTCCTCCGAAGAGCTTAGAATAGTCAGACATGGCTGTTTCCGCTTCCGACCTGCTGCTTTTGGGGCAGTACGACACGCCCACGATTTCCAACGTAATCGAGCTGTTCGAAGTGCGGCCGCGCCGCGAGGGCTTCATGGACGCGCGCATCCGCGCCTGTTTCCCGGAGATGGGCCCGATTGTGGGCTACGCTTCCACGGCCACCATGCGAACCGCGCATCCGCGCGCCGAGGGCGACGTCTACAGCGGGCTGGACGAGCAGGTGGCGCGCTTCGCCGAGCTGCCGGGGCCGGCGATCGTGGTGTTCGAGGACCTGGACGACCCGCCGGTGGGCGCCACTTTCGGTGAAGTGATGTGCGCCAGCTACCAGTGCTTCGGCGCTTTGGGCGTCATCACCAACGGCCCAGCGCGCGATCTGGAGCAGGTGCGGCGGCTGGGCTTCCGGGCGTTCTCCGACGGCGTGGTTGCCTCGCACGCCGACAGCCACATCACGTCGCTCCACCAACCGGTGCGGGTAGGCGGCCTCGCGGTGCGGCCGGGGGACTTGCTGCACGCCGACGCCAACGGAGTTTGCAGCATTCCGGAAGACATCGCCTCGGATGTGGCGCACGCGGCGCAGGAATTCGTGGCGGCGGAAGCGGTTTCGATCGATTGCGCCCGCGGTTGGAATCACAACCTGGTTGCCTACGCGGCGGCGCGGCGCGAAATGGTGGACCGCATCGCCGCGCTGGGCAAAAGGGTAAGGGGCAAGCGGCAGGTGGGTTGAGGCAGAAGGGGCGACGGCGGCGCTCCAGGAAGAGCACCGGCGACAAGATCGCCGGCGTTACCAGGCTCGCGCGCTACAGAGGATAATGGAACCGGAGGCACGAAGCCTGTGGCAACCATGACGTCGCCCATTTCCATTTCGCTCGAAAACGAGAAGAATCCCTGGATCGCCGCCGCGGCGCGGTTCGACGAAGCCGCCCTGCGGCTGAAGCTGGATGAAGGCATCTGCAAGGTGTTGCGCGCGCCGAACAAGGAGATCACCGTCAACATTCCGGTGTTACTGGACGATGGACGGATCGAGGTGTTCACGGGCTACCGGGTACAGCATTCGCTGGCGCGCGGTCCGGCCAAGGGCGGCATCCGTTTCGCGCCGGACGTGACGCTGGACGAAGTGCGCGCGCTGGCCTCCTGGATGACCTGGAAATGCGCGGTGGTGAACATCCCGTTCGGCGGCGGCAAGGGCGGCGTGATTTGCGACCCACACCTGCTGTCGGACACGGAACTGGAGAAGCTGACGCGGCGCTACACGGCGGAGATCATCGATTTTCTGGGGCCGGAGCGCGACGTGCCGGCGCCGGACGTCAACACCAACGAGCAGGTGATGGCGTGGATCATGGACACTTACTCGATGCACGCGCGGCATCTGAACACGGCGGTGGTGACGGGCAAGCCGCTGTCGATGGGCGGGTCCCGCGGACGGCCGGAAGCCACCGGCCGGGGCTGCATGATCGTCACCTTGCAGGCGCTGAAGCGGATGAGCCTCGCGCCATCGGATTGCCGTGTTGTGATCCAGGGATTCGGCAACGTGGGCGGCATGGCTGCGCGGCTGATGGCGGCGATGGGCTTCAAGATTGTGTGCATCATCGAGTACGATGGCGCGGTTTACAATCCGCACGGCCTGGATATCGTGGGGCTGCAGAAGCACCGCAAGGAAACGGGATCCGTGGTCGGATTCAGCGGCGGCGAAGCGATCGACAGGAATGAGGCGATGTTCCTGGAGTGCGACGTGCTGCTGCCGGGAGCCACGGAAAACGTAATTACATCATTGAACGCCGATCACATCCGCTGCAAGATTCTATGCGAAGGCGCCAACGGCCCGACCACGCCTCTGGCGGATGAGGTGCTTTTCGACAAGAAGGTTTTCGTGATCCCCGACATCCTGGCCAATGCCGGCGGGGTGACGGTCTCCTATTTCGAATGGGTGCAGGACCGGCAGGGTTTTTTCTGGAACGAGCAACTGGTGAACACGCGCCTGGAAGAGATCATGGTGGACAGCTTCGACGCGGTAGTGGAGTACGCGGAAAAGCACCAGGTGAACAACCGGACCGCGGCATACATGCTGGCGCTCGACCGGGTGGCGGCCGCGATCAAGCTGAGGGGAATCTACGCGTGAGGGCGATGGGAGTATTGGCCCTCCCAAGCCCTGGTCGCCGACGTGGCGCACGCACTCGTGCGTGCCGTGTCGAGACTCTTCTCGACACACGCTCACGGGTGGCACGCCAAGCGTCGGCACGAGTGCCGACGCGGCACGCACGAGTGCGTGCGCCACGTTACTCCGAAAGGTGCGATGGCTGACGCCTCGACGCCGCTGATGCGGCAGTACAACGGCATCAAGCAGCAGGTGCCGCACGCGCTGCTGATGTTCCGGCTGGGCGATTTCTATGAGCTGTTCTTCGAGGACGCCGTGATCGCCGCGCGCGACCTGGAAATCACGCTCACTTCGCGCAACAAGGAAAAAGGCGCGGCGATTCCGATGTGCGGCGTGCCGTACCACGCGGCGGAAGGCTACATCGCGCGGCTGATCCAAAAAGGGCACCGGGTGGCCATCTGCGACCAGATGGAAGATCCGAAGCTGGCCAAGAAGCTGGTGAAGCGCGAGCTGACGCGAGTGGTGACGCCGGGAACGGCGATGGATGCGAGCCTGTTGCGGCCGCACGAAAACAACTACCTGGCGGCGGTGACGCCGGCCGGGGCGCGGGCGGGAGTGGCGCACGTGGACATCTCGACCGGCGAGTTCCGGGTGACCGAGATGGACGCGGACGAGGTGCCGGGCGCGCTGGAGCAACTGGCTGCGAAAGAGGTCCTGGTTCCCGGCGACCTGGCGCCGGCGGCCGGCGATCGGGCGCCGCGATTCGTTCGAACCGAAGTCGAAGACTGGGTTTTCACTGCGGATTACGCCGGCCGCACGCTGCGGGACCACTTCAAGCTGCTCACGCTCGATGGCTGCGGACTGGCAGGTAAGCCGGCGGCGGTGGGAGCGGCGGGCGCCATTCTGCATTACCTGCGCGAAACACAGCGGGCGGCGCTCGATCATCTGGACCGCCCGGCCTGGTACAACCGCGCCGATTCGATGGTGCTGGACGCGGTGACGGTGCGTAACCTGGAGTTGACCGAGCCGGTATTCGCGGCGGATGCCGACGCTGTTGGCGGTGCGTCGCAGATCACCGTGCTGGCGGTGCTCGACCAGACGCGGACCGGGATGGGCGGGCGGCTGTTGCGGCAGCGGCTGCTGCGGCCGTCGATGGAGCAGCGCGAGATCGAAGAAAGGTTGGGCGCGGTGGGCGAGCTGCTGGAGCAGACCATCGCGCGCGCGGAGCTGCGCGAGCAACTGGCCGGCATTCTCGACATGGAACGGCTGCTCGCCAAAGTGACGCTGGGGACGGCTGGGCCGCGGGAACTGCTGGCGCTGGGCCGCTCGATGGAGAAGATTCCCGCGCTGCGGCGGCTGATCGCGGCGCGGCAGAGCACGCGCCTGCGCGCGATTCACGAGCAGGCGGACGAGCTCGCGGACGTGGCCAAGATGGTGCTGGAGGCGATCGCCGACGAGCCCCCGCTCAACGTGGCCGATGGCGGGACCATCCGCGCCGGTTTCCACGCCGAGCTCGACGAGTTGCGCGACCTCAAGCAGAATGGCCAGCGGTACATCGCGCAGATCGAGACCCGCGAGCGGCAGCGCACCGGCATCGGATCGCTCAAGGTGCGGTTCAACAACGTGTTCGGCTACTACATCGAAATCACGCGCGCCAACCAGCACCTGGCGCCAGCGGATTACGAGCGCAAGCAGACGCTGGCCAACGCCGAGCGGTTCACCACGCCGGAGCTGAAGGAATACGAACACAAGGTGCTGGACGCGGAGGAGAAGATCCTCAGCCTGGAGAAGGATCTATTCGCCGACGTGCGGCGGCGCGCGGGCGCGGAGGCGCAGCGCATACGGGCGACCGCCGCGGCGGTCGCGGAGCTGGACGTAACGGCGGCGCTGGCGCAAGTGGCGGCGGAAAACCGTTATCATCGCCCCACGTTTTCGGATTCGGGCGAAATGCGCATCCTCGCCGGGCGGCATCCGGTGATTGAACGGCTGAGCGGCGAAGAAGCGGGCCGCTTCATTCCCAACGATCTGTATTTGAACAGCGGCTCGAACCTGATCGCCATCATCACCGGCCCCAACATGGGCGGTAAATCGACCTACCTGCGGCAGGCGGCGCTGATCGCGATTCTGGCGCAGATGGGCAGTTATGTGCCGGCGGAAGAAGCGGAGCTGCCGCTGATCGACCGCATCTTCACCCGCATCGGCGCGTCGGACAACCTGGCGCGGGGCCGTTCGACGTTCATGGTGGAGATGACGGAGACGGCGGTCATCCTGAACACAGCGACGGCGCGAAGCTTCATCGTGCTGGACGAGATCGGGCGCGGAACGGCGACTTACGACGGCCTGGCGCTGGCGTGGGCGGTGGTGGAGCACATCCACGCGCGGACGCGCGCCAAGACGCTGTTTGCGACGCACTATCACGAGCTGACCGAGCTGGCCGAGCAACTGGAGGGCGTGAGCAACCTGCGCGTGACGGTGAAGGAAGCGGGCGATCGCATCATTTTCCTGCGTAAGGTGGAGCCGGGTAAGGCCGACCGCAGCTACGGAATTGAAGTGGCGCGACTGGCGGGCCTGCCGCTCGCCGTGATCGAGCGCGCGCGCGAGGTGCTGAAGCTGCACGAGCGCACCGAACACGCCGTAAGTGAGGAACTGGTGAAGGCGGAAGAGACGGGGCCGGTGCAGATTCGGCTCTTCGAGCCGGTGGGATACGGTATCGCGGAGCGCGTCCGCGGGCTTGATTTGGACCGGCTGCGGCCGATCGAAGCGCTGGAATTGCTAGCGGAATTGCAGAAAGAACTGAGGTAGGACGGACGATCGGCTTTTGTCGTCTGTCAAAATGTGCGACTTGTGCGAGCGATGACAGACCACGTGAGGCGATGGTCTATCCTACCGGTGGAACAATGCGAATTGCGGGCATCATGAGCGGGACGTCGCTGGACGGGGTCGACGTAGCGATTGTGGACATGAACGAGCGCGTGCGCGTGATCGGGTTCCAATCAACGGCATATCCCGCGGCGGTGCGCAAAGAGCTGCTGGCGGTATCGAACGCGGTCACGCACACTGGCGCGATCTCCCGCCTTCATTTTGAACTCGGCGAATTGTATGCGCGCGCGGCGAACCGCGCCATGCGGCGCTTCGGGCGAGTGGAACTGATCGGCTGCCACGGGCAGACGATTTTTCACGATGGCCGGCACAACACGTTGCAGATCGGCGAGCCGGCGGTGATTGCGGAGCGCACCGGCGTGCCGGTTGTTGCGAACTTCCGTGCGCGCGACATCGCGGCCGGAGGCGAAGGCGCGCCGCTGGTTCCCTACGCCGATTACCTGCTTTTCCGGCATCCGAAACGGACGCGGACGGCGCTCAACATCGGCGGCATTGCCAATATCACGGTGATACCGGCGGCCGCACAACCGCGCGATGTGGTGGCTTTCGATACGGGGCCCGGCAACATGGCGATCGACGCGCTGGTGCGGGAGTATACGCGGGGCAAGCAAACCTTCGACCGCGGCGGCAGGCTGGCCAAATCCGGCCGCATCCATCGGGGGTTGCTCGATGATCTATTGAGCGACGCCTATTATCGCCGCGATCCGCCAAAGAGTACGGGGCGCGAGCAGTACGGCGCGGAATTCGTGGAGCGGATGAAGCGATCGAAGCTGCCGATGCGAGATTTAATTGCGACCGCGACCACGCTGACCGCGGCCACCATCGCTATCGGTGTACGAAGAAGCGGCGCGGCGAGCGGCGATCTGATCGTCTCCGGCGGTGGTGCGCACAATCCGCGCATCATGGCGCAACTGGCGGGCTTCCTGCCGGAAGCGGCGATGTCGACTTCGGAGGACTATGGGGTCGGCATCGACGCCAAAGAAGCCGTGGCGTTCGCCATCCTCGCGCACGAGACCTGGCGGGGCAAGCCCGGCAATCTGCCCTCGGCAACCGGGGCGCGGCGTGCGGTAGTGCTGGGAAGCATCACGGCTGGCGTCTCGGACGGAGAAGCGCGCAGGGGGTAGCTCGCGGTTGGCAGACGGAAGTCCGCTTCGGACCCGAAACCCGGGCGTCTGTACCACGATCCATGTCGAAACTCCGGACGCAGGCCGGGGACCTGCGGCGCTAGCTAGCTGGCTAGCTGGCGATACACGGGCTGGGCTTCCTGTTGAACGGCCGGCGCCAGGGCGACAACCGGCGGCGCCGAGACTTGCCGAGCGATCGGATTCCCCACCCGCATGGTTCTCCAATCGTACGCGAACTCCTTGCCGCAATCGAGACAAACCACGTAAGTACCCAGGTGTGTGGCATTTTTCGCCGTGATGGCGCCGTTTCTCGAGCCGGGCGTCATGGGGAAAGTTGTGCGCGAGTGAGCGCATCCAAACAGCGTGTTAACCAAAGAGTGAAGCATTGTCGAGCCCTCCTGTCATTTGATTAGACACAGCAGCCTGGGAGAACGTTGCAGATTGGCGATTAAAGATACTAAATGGCTAGCTCCAGTACTGCTGGTGCAGGGCGGATGGCAGCCCATGTTACAGGCGGGAAGCGATGGATTCGGCGATCTGGCGGCCGTGAAACCGTCCATTTTCAATGAAGATCTCGTTGGTGTGCATGCCGGCGACGATTACACCCGCCAGGTAAATACCGGGGCGCTCGCTTTCGAGCGTGGCGGGATCGGTGCGCGGCTTCTCGGTAGCGGAATCCAACGTAATTCCAGTTGCGGAGAGGAAATTCAGATCGGGGCGATAGCCGATCATGGCAAAAACAAAATCGTTCGTTAATGTTTTTTCCCCATCCGGGGTCGCGACGCGAATCGACTCGGGCAGGATCTCCACCACGCTTGAGTGGAAGAGCGCGCGGATCTCGCCGCTCTTGATCCGGTTCTCCAGGTTTGGCCTGATCCAGTACTTCACGTGGCTCGATATAGCGGCCTCGCGGTGAATCAACGTGACGCGGGCGCCGGTCCAGTTCAACTCCAGCGCCGCGATGGCGGCAGAATTCTGGCCTCCGATCACGGCCACATCGTGGTTGTAATAAGGGTGCGGCTCCTTGTAATAGTGCAGGACCTTTTCGAGATCCTCACCGGGCACGCCGAGCCTATTTGGTACGTCATAGTACCCTGTCGCCAGCACGATTTTGCGCGCCAGGTAGAGGCGGCGCGAGCCGAGACGATCGGTGGAGTGAACTTCGAAGGCATTGTCGGCGCCGGCGATGCGATCCACGCGCTCATACTGGCGGATGTCCAGTTTGAAATACTCCGCCACGCGCCGGTAGTACTTGAGTGCTTCATGGCGGTTGGGTTTTTCGTTGAGGCTGGTCATCGGAATGTTGCCGATTTCGAGCAGCTCCGGAGTAGTGAAGAAGACCATGTTGGTGGGGTAGTGGTAAATCGAGTTGACCACGCAGCCCTTTTCGACGAGCACGGTCTTCACGCCGCGGCGCTCCAGTTCGATACCGCAAGCGAGCCCGGTCGGCCCGGCGCCGACGATGAGCGCGTCGAAGGATTCGGTCGTCGGAGTGGATGGCATGAAACAAGTTTACAGCGCCGTGGCGCACGCACTCATGCGTGCCGCGTCGGCACTCGTGCCGACGCAGGGCGCCACGGAGGAGAAGACGCGTCGAGAGGAGTCTCGACGCTGCACGCACGAGTGCGTGCGCCACGGAGGCTAACTTAGTTTGCTTTCCAGATCGCGATAGACGTTTTCGAGCGCGGCGTCGACCGCCCCCGCATCCTTGCCGCCGCCTTCGGCCATGTCCGGCCTGCCGCCGCCCTTGCCGCCGAGCGCTTGGGCGACCGCACCTACCAGTTTGCCAGCCTGCACTTTGGCGGTGAGGTCTTTGGTGACCGCGGCCACGATGGAGACGTTGCCTTCTTCGCCCGAAGCCAGCACGACCACGGCGGATTTCCACTTGTTGCGCAGCGAATCGGCCAGCGAGCGCATCTGCTGGCGGTCCATTCCGTCCAGGCGCGCAGCGAGCACCTTGGACCCATTCAGCGTGCGGGCTTGCGTTTCCAGCGCGCCGGCGGCGGATTGCGCCAGTTTTTCCTTCAACTGCTTGAGCTGATGTTCGAGCGCGCGCTCATTGGCGAGCAACTTGGCGACGTGATCGGCAAGCTCGGGTTCGGAGGCGTGAACGATTTCGGCGACGCGGCGCAAGGCACCGGTGGATTCCTGGAATTGGCGCAGCGCGCCTTCGCCGGTGATGGCTTCAATGCGGCGCACACCGGAGGATATGCTGCCCTCATAGACGATCTTGCAGAGGCCGATATCGCCGGTGCGCCGGACGTGCGTGCCGCCGCAGAGTTCCTGGCTGAAACCGGGCACGCTGACGACGCGGACCTGTTCGCCGTATTTTTCGCCGAACAGCGCCATGGCGCCGGTGGCGATGGCCTGATCGAGCGGCATGACGGTGGTCGAGACCTCGGTGTTGCGGAGAATCTGCTGGTTGGTGAGCCGCTCGACCTCTTCGATTTCGGAGGCGTCCATGGCGGCGTAATGGTTGAAGTCGAAACGGAGACGGCCCGGGTCCACCACGCTGCCGGCCTGTTTGACGTGAGCGCCCAGCACCTGGCGGAGCGAAGCATGGAGCAGATGGGTCGCCGTATGATTGCGGCGCGTGGCATCGCGCAGCGGCGCGGCCACGCGGGCAAAAAGTGTGTCACCCACCGAAATCGGCGCATGTGTTGTGATGCGATGGACGATCAGGCCGGGGACCGGGTAGAAGGCAGCCTCGACGTCGGCCACCTTGTTGGCTAGATCCGCGTACAGCTCGCCGCGGTCTCCCACTTGGCCGCCAGCCTCGGCGTAGAACGGCGTCCGATCCAGCACCAGCTCCGCGCGGACCCCGGTTGGCACTCGATCGAACGGCTGGCCATCGACCACAAGGCCGATCACGCGCGCCTCAGCTTCGATCTCCGCGTATCCAAGAAACTTGGTGCGGCCCTGTTCGATTAGTTTCTGGTAGGCTGGAGCGACGACGCTCTTATCCGCGCCTTTCCAGCTTGCGCGGGCGCGTTCGCGCTGCTGCTCCATCTCCTGGTCGAAGCCGGCGCGATCGATGGAGAGCGAGTGCTCGCGCGCCATATCCTCCTGCTCATCGAGGGCCAGGCCGTAAGTGTCGTAGAGTTTGAACGAGACGGCGCCGGGTATCCTGCCGGAAACGGACTTGATGGCGTCGTTGAACACCTTCTCCGCCACCAGGAAGGTGGTGGCATAGCGGTGCTCTTCGTCCTTGACGACGCGGGCGACGCGCGCGATGCTTTCCATCATTTCGGGAAACGCGGGTTGCATCAGCTCGGCCACGAAACCGGTGAGCTGATAGAGAAACGGCTCCTGCTGGCCGATCATGCGGGCGTTGCGCATGGCGCGGCGCATGATCTTGCGCAGCACGTAGCCGCGGCCCTCGTTGGAGGGCAGCACACCATCGTGAATCAGAAAAGCGGTGGCGCGGGCGTGGTCGGCGGCGATGCGCAGGGCGGTATCGGTGCGTGGAATTGCGCCGTAGTCAAGATGGAACAGCTCAGCGGCGCGGTCGATGATCGGCCGGATCAGATCCGTTTCGTAATTCGAGATCTTGCCCTGCAGGACGGCGCAAGTGCGCTCCAGTCCCATGCCAGTGTCGACCGAAGGGCGCGGCAGCGGAGTGAGTGTGCCGCTCGAATCGCGATCATACTGCATGAAGACGAGGTTCCAGATTTCGACGAAGCGGTCGCCGGCATCGCCGGGAAAGGCGACATCCTCCTTGCCCGGGTCCGCGGCCGCGGGTCCGAAGTCGTAGTAGATTTCCGAGCAGGGCCCACAGGGGCCGGTTTCGCCCATCTGCCAGAAATTGTCCTTCTCGTCGAGCCGGAAAATGCGGTCTTTGGATACGCCCGCGACCTTCTGCCAGAGTTCTTCGGCTTCGTCGTCCTCGCGAAAGACGGTGACGTACAGCTTGTCCTTGGGCAGGGCGAATTCCTTGGTCACCAGGTCCCAGGCGAATTCGATGGCCTCAGCCTTGAAATAGTCGCCGAAAGAGAAATTGCCGAGCATCTCGAAGAACGTGTGATGGCGGCGTGTGTAGCCGACGTTTTCGAGATCGTTGTGCTTGCCGCCGGCGCGCACGCATTTTTGCGTGCTGGTGGCGCGCGAGTAAGGGCGCTTCTCGAGTCCGAGGAAGGTGTCCTTGAACTGATTCATGCCGGCGTTGGCGAACAGCAGAGTCGGATCGTTGGCGGGCACCAGCGAGGAGCTGCGGACCACGCGGTGGCCGCGCGCGGCAAAGAAGTCGAGAAAACGCTGTCTGGTTTCGTGACCTGTCACGGAGATTCCTAAGGAGTGAGAGAGTAAATCCAATTGTAGCGAAGTAGGACAGACCATCGCCTTTCGTGGTCTGTCAACGCCTCAATCACACAAAAACTTGACAGACGACAAAAACCGATCGTCCGTCCTACCTCACGCCACTGCGGCCAGCGCTTGCTCGAAATCGACGAGCAGGTCGCGCCAGTCTTCGATACCGGCGGAGATGCGCACCAGGCCGTCGGTGACGCCGGATTCGGCGAGCTCCTGCTGGCTCATCCCGGAATGCGTAGTGGATTTGGGATGGCAGGTGAGCGTCTCGACGCCGCCCAACGACACGGCGCTGCGGGCGATGTGCAAGTGGCGCAGGAATTCGAAGGCTGCGGGCTTGCCGCCGGCGAACTCCAGCGAAAAAATGCCGCCGGGATAGTCGCACTGTTTGGCGTAAATGCGCTTCTGCTCAGCGTCGGTGAACAGCGTCGGATACATGACGCGGGTGAGCTTGGGATTGCCGTGCAGAGCCTCGGCCAGGCGTTGCGCGTTTTTGCTCTGGCGGTTCATGCGGAGGGCCACGGTGGGCAGCCGGCCATCCAGCATCCAACACTCGTCGGGCTGCAGGATGTTGCCGAACATGCTGCGCCGGCTGCGGAGCTTCTGGATCATCTCCACGCTCTTGGTGAGGGCCACGCCGGCCACCATGTCGCTGAAGCCGGAAAGATATTTGGTGGCGGAATAGAGCACGATATCGGCGCCCCACAGCATGGGGTGCTGGAAGGTGGGGCCGAGGAAAGTGTTGTCCACCATCACGATGGGGTGGTCGGGATGGGCGGCTGCGGCGGCGGAGGCGCGTTCCAGATCGGTCATGGTCATGGTGGGATTGGCCGGCGTCTCCAGGTACACGATGCAGCAGTTGCGTGCGGCGCGGATGGCGGCGTCGATACCCTCGGTATCGCCGGCGCGCACGGGAATGCCGCGCACGCCGAAGGGTTCGAGGAAGGTGTGGATGAGGCCGGTGGTGCCGCCATAGAGGGGTGTGGTGTAGACGATGGTGGCGTCGGGCCGGGCGTAGGCGAAGAATGCGGTCATGATGGCCGCCATGCCGGAGTTGAAAACCGCCGCGTGGCGGGCGCCGGCTTCGAGCGGGACGATCTGGTCCTCCAGTATCTCGGCATTGGGATGGGAGAAACGGGAGTAGATGAGGTCGGCGCGTTCGCCGTCGGCCGGCTTGATCTTCCCGGTGGTGATGGCGAAGGCGCGTTCGGCGGCCTCCGGGCTTGCGAAAACGTAGGTGGAACTGCGAAACACCGCGGGCCGCGCCGATCCCAGGGAAAGGCTGGGGTCGAAGCCCCTGGTTAGCACCGCGGTGCGTGGGCGCACCTGGCCCTGTTCTTGATCTTGATCCGCCATAAACACTCCTGAGCCGAGTGTAGCGGCTCTCACGGGGAGGTGGGCTTTGGGGGACACGGAGGCGTGCGCTTGTGTCGGGCGGCTGTCGAATCGGCTAGCATAGTCGGTTGATCTCCGTCGTGGTGGTGAACTGGAATCGTAAGGAGTTGTTGCGCGCCTGTCTGGACTCGCTCCAGCGGCAAGGTGAAGTCGCATTCGAGATCATCGTGGTCGATAACGGATCGGCGGATGGCTCGGCCGAGATGGCGGAGACGGAGTACGGCGTGCGGGTGATCCGCAACCGCGAAAACCGGGGCTTCTGCGCCGCCAACAATCAGGGCATCGCAGCCGCTCAAGGCGATTTCGTGGCTTTGCTCAACAATGATGCCGAAGCCGCTGAAGGATGGCTGGCCGCGCTCCACCGGGCTTGCTCCGGCGCGCTGGATATTGGCATGGCCGCCAGCAAGGTGCTGGTTTGGGAAGATCCCAGCCGAATAGACAAAGCCGGCCACCTGATTTTCCCCGACGGCCAGAATCGAGGACGCGGCAGCGGCGCCGCAGACCGGGGCCAGTACGAGCGCGAAGAGGAAGTGCTGTGGCCGGACGGCTGCGCGGCGATGTATCGCAAATCCATGCTGGACGAGATTGGCGGCTTCGACGAGGACTTCTTCGCTTATGGCGACGATGCCGAGCTCGGCCTGCGCGCGCGCATCGCCGGCTGGAGATGCGTCTATACGCCGCAGGCCGTGGCGCGCCATCACCGCGGTTCCACGTTAGGCAAGGGTTCGGTGCGGCGTCTCGAATTGATCGAAAGAAACCGGTTGCTGCTGGCCATCAAGCTTTTCCCCTGGAGCCTGCTGCTGCTGAATCCGCTATTCTTCACGGCGCGTCTCGCAGCCGGAGCGTTGGCGGCGTGCCGCGGCGAGGGCGACACCGCCTACTTCCCCGGCCTCGCCGGCAAATGGCGCATCGCACGGGGCCTGGTGGCCGGCCAACTACAAGCTATGCGCCTGGCGCCCCGCATGCTTCGCAAGCGCGCCGGCATCCGCCGCATGCGCCGACTCACCCCCGGCCAGGTACGGCGCCTGATCTGGAACAACCGGCTACGGCTGAAGGATGTGGCATGAGCGCGTGCTTGCTGTGCGGCTCGCAAAGCGCCGCCGCGTTGTTTCCCGTCACAGATCGTCTTCATCGAACCACCGCGCGCAGCTTCACCATCCTCCGCTGCGGCCAGTGCGGCCTAATGCGTTTGGACCCGCAGCCGGAGCCGGCCGAATCGCGCCAATATCATCCCGAGAACTATTGGTTCGCTCCCGATCGCACAGCCGCCGGCAGCCTGGAAGAGGCTTATCGCCGCCTGGTGTTGCGCGATCACGCGCGCTTCGTGGAGCGCGCCCTGCGCGACTGCGGCGCGCGTGGCCCTTTGCTCGACGTCGGTTGCGGCGGCGGGCTGTTGCTGGGAATGATGCGGGAGCGCGGATTTCGCGTGGTGGGCCTCGACAATTCCGCCGCCGCCGCCGCCATCGCCTGGAGCCGCCAACGCGTGCCCGCCGTTTGCGGCGTGCTGGAGCACGCGCCGCTGCGCGCCGGTGGCTTTGCCGCCATCACCATGTTTCACTTGCTCGAACACGTCCACGACCCGCGCGCCTACGTCGCCGCCGCGCATCACCTGCTGGCGCCGGGGGGGCGGTTGATTGCGCAGACGCCCAACGCCGGCTGCTGGCAGTTCCGCCTGCTCGGGCGCGCCTGGAGCGGACTCGACGCGCCTCGCCATCTCTACGATTTCCGCGCGACTGACCTGGAACGCCTGCTCGAATCCTGCGGCTTCACCGTTCTGCGCCGCAAGTACTTTTCCTGGCGCGACAACCCGGCAAGCCTGGCCAGCAGCCTCGCGCCCGGCCTGGACCCGATGGGACGCCGCACCCGCCGCGTGCAGGAAGGCTCCGCAGCGCGCATCGTCAGGGACCTGGCTTACTTCGCGCTGGTGGTGGCCGCCGTTCCGTTCGCGCTGTTCGAAGCCGCGTTCGGCGCCGGCGCGACGATCATGGTCGAGGCTCGCAAGTCATGAGATACCAGGACATCGCGTACCGCTTGCCGCGCCCCCTGCGGCGGCACGTGCTGATCGTCGAAGCCGAAATCGAAGACGCCGTGGCCGCTCTGGCGCGCAGCCTGCCGCCTGAAGTGCGCGTGCTCGATGCCGGCGCGGGCGAGAACCGTTACAAGCATCACTTCGCGCGGCAGCGGTATTGTGGCGTGGACCTGGCGGTGGGAGACGCCAACTGGGATTACAGCCGCCTCGACGCGATTGCCGACCTGGCGGCGCTGCCTTTTCGCGATGGCACGTTCGACGCCGCGCTGAACATCGTTACCCTGGAGCACCTGGGGGAACCGGCGCGCGCGCTGGCCGAAATCGGGCGCGTCCTGGCGCCGGGCGCGCCTCTGCTGGTGGCGGCGCCGCAGGATTGGGAGACGCATCAGATACCGCACGACTACTTCCGCTACACGCGCTATGGACTGCGGTGGCTGCTGGAGCAGTCCGGTTTCGAAGTGGTCGAGATGCGCGCTCACGGCGGTTACTTCCGGCTGCTCGCGCGGCGGCTGCTCAACGGCTTACAATTCTTTACAGGCGGCATTCGCTGGCTCGGCTTCATCCCGGCGGCGATGCTGGTAGTTCCGCCCGCGCTCATCCTGCCGTTTCTGGACGGCCTCGACCGCGACCGCAACTTCACGCTCGGGCACATGTGTATGGCGCGCAAGCGCTGACATCTAGGGCCTGAAGGGAAATCAGAAGTTAAATCGCGGACCGACCGCTTCCTTCGGTCGCGGCTCCGATAGCGTTCAGAGCGGGCCAGATTGCGGCCCGACAGGGAGCGGTTACTATAGTTGTTACGTAGCGACGCCTCAGTGAGTGGGGCAGGCGCTTCCGACTGCCAACCGACACAGCGAAAGGACAAGCTTGGACGGAGCCATCGTTATCGACAAACCGGAAGGCTGGACCTCGCACGATGTGGTGGGCAAGGCGCGCCGGATCGTCGGCATGAAGAAGATCGGGCACCTGGGCACGCTCGACCCCATCGCCACCGGCGTGCTGCCGTTGGTGCTCGGCCGTGCCACGCGGTTGGCGCAGTTTTATACGCGCAGCGACAAGATCTACGAAGGTGTCATCCGCTTCGGCTGGTCTACCGTCACCTATGATCGCGCCGGCGAGCGAACCAGCGAGAAGACCGAGCCGCGGATCGATCCGGCCGCTCTCGAACAGGCGCTCGAACGCTTCCGCGGCGAATTCATGCAGACTCCGCCGCCGGTTTCCGCAAAGAAGGTGGAGGGGCGCCGCGCTTACCAACTGGCGCGCGAATCCGTCGCCGTGGAGCTGGCGCCGGTGCCGGTAGAGATCTACGAGCTTACCCTTCTCGATTTTACGGGCCCGCTGGCACGCGTGCGGGCGCACTGTTCCGGCGGCACCTATCTGCGCTCGATCGCTCACGATTTGGGGCAACTGCTCGGTTGTGGCGCGCACCTGGAAGATCTGCGCCGCCTGGCGAGCGGCGAGTTCGAGATCGCACAGGCGCGCACCATCCCGCAACTGGAATCACTCGCGTCCGATGACCGCCTGATCGATGCGCTGATTCCCGCCGCGCAAATGCTCCCCGGCATGGCTGCCGTTTTTGTCGACGATCTGACCGCCAGTCAGATCCGCAACGGCCGCAATTTTCCCGCTTCGCCCTTCCGCTCGCAGCCAGCTTCGCGCTATGTCAAAGCGGTGACGCGTAGCCAGGAGCTGGTTGCCGTTGGCGAAGCCGTGTTACCGAATCTCTACCATCCCGTAGTGGTGTTGTGATCGGGGCCGAGATGCGCTGCCGGTGCGGCGGCGTCCGCCGCTTATCTCGGGCTGTGCGGCAGGAAAGCGGAGATACCGGCCAGCCAGGATTCGAACTCGATGTCAGTCATGCTCATAAGATCCGGCAACCTGGGCAGAAGAAGTGGCTCACAGTCGCGGTCCGCAATGCCCCGGTCGCAGGTGGTTGCGGATACCACGTGTTCGGCCCGCAGCCAGGGCAAGAACTCGGGGCGATACTGCCCGCCCGGATAGCAAAAGTGATTCGGCTGAGTTCCGATCTTCGCCACGATCCACTCGCGGTTGTCGCGGATTTCGCGGACGAATAACTTCTCGTCGAGCGGCATACGGTGACGGTGCGTATGCAGTTGCACGTCGATCCCTCCCGCTGCGATCTCGGCGAGCTCGCTGGGCGTCATCAGTTGCAGCATGCGCAACCGCAGAATCTCGGCGTAGTCCACGTCCAGTTCGCCGGCTATTCGGCAGGCGAGCTCGTTCCTCTGCGCGGGCGTGTACCGCTCGCGGCGCACGAACGCGCGAAAAACATCCACCGCGCGCCTGCGCTCTTCTTCACTCGCCAGGTCGAATACACCGGGAACTGCATAAGCTGCGCCGTCGAGCCTGCGGCCCCTGCCGCGCCAAAGCAGATAACTGAATACCACGTTGAAGACTGGAAATCGATGGTCGGAGTAGTAAGTGCTCTGATAGACGGTGGCCGGAAAGCCGAACTCGCGCAGCAGCGGGAATCCAATCTCATGGAAGTCATGAAAGCCGTCGTCAAAGGTGATCGCGACCGACCTGGAGGGGAGACTGCCCTCGCGGAGCATCCTCACTGCGTCGTCGAGCGGCAAGACCCGGTATCGCCTCCGAGCCAGGATCTCCAGACGCTTCCGGAAAAAGGCGGCCTGGACGAAAACGTGCATTCACCACTCGTGCTCGTCTCTTAAAGAGAAACCGTGGTAGCAGAGGATGATCAGGCGTTGCTGCCGCCAGCGGCTGCTCGCGACCATTTCGAATACACCAAGACCTCTGGCGATCTCGAGAGCGCTGTCCTTTAGAAGCCTCAACATGGTTGATTTAGCGGGCCATTGGACCTGAGTGCTATCATTTCATGGTGAGCGGCCTTAATGCAACGTTCGCATAAGCAGAGGTTAGCCCATGCAACGTCCGGCGGCGATCTGCTTGCAAGTGCCGAATCGAATCCGCCCGATGTTCTCCGCGCGGGAGTAGCGCCGTGACCTCGACGCCGCCCGCCCGGTAACCTAATAACCGATAACCTAATCATTAGGTTGCCCTGGCGGATTCAGTTCGCACGCTTCCCCCCAAAGGCTTTTGCCAGGGACAGAAGGCTTAGCATTTACCCCTTGCAGTCCGACACGGGGGCGAACGAGGAGGCGATTTGACGATATGCTCGACAACATCCAATTTCGGATTCTGAAGTGGATCGCTCACGATTCCCCGGACTATCGCGGCGGCTGCGATCATGGAGGCAGCTCGCGACTTGCGTCGCTCATGGGGCATGAATTCTTCTCGAGGATTGCGGGGAAGTCGATTGTCGACTTTGGGTGTGGCGAAGGGGCCGATGCCGTCGAGATGAGCGTGGGGGGCGCCAGGCGCGTGATCGGCATTGACATCCGGGAGGACGTTCTCCAAACGGCACGGCAGAGAGCACTCCATGCGGGCGTCCAAAACACGTGCGTCTTCGCATCTTCCACGGACGAGCTTGCCGACATTGTCGTTTCCGTGGACGCGTTTGAGCATTTTGAAGATCCCGCTGAAGTCTTGCGTATTATGAGCACGCTCCTGCGCCCGGACGGCGAGGTGCTGGTCAGCTTTGGGCCACCCTGGTATCACCCATTGGGCGGTCATCTGTTCTCGGTTTTTCCTTGGGCCCATCTGTTGTTTTCCGAAAAGGCCCTCATCCACTGGCGCTCCACCTTTAAGACGGACGGCGCCACGCGATTCCGGGAGGTCGCCGGGGGCCTGAATCAAATGAGCATAGCCAGATTCGAGCGGTTGATTTCGGCCAGTTCCTTCCAGTTGGCCAGCGTCGAACTGATACCCATCAGGAAGCTTCGCCCCTTTCACAACCGCTTCACCCGCGAGTTCACCACAGCCGTGCTACGCTGCCGCCTGGTCAAACGAACCTACTAAGTCCCCCGCGACACTTTTCCCGCACTACTGCGTATAATCTGGTAAGTGATGCAGCCGGAGTTCGACGCGATCCCGATGCTTTGGAAGCGGCGCTTTCAGGCGCTCCGCCCCTGGGAGCGAGACTTAACCAGTCGGAAGTGGCAAGCAATACTGGCGTCTGCTGTGTCTCGAATGACTCCAATATGCGGGACTCAATAATGCGCAGAGAACGGCTGCTGGTCGCTCTGTTGGCGTTGATCGCAACTTACGCCTTCTTCTGCGAGTACTTACCTCCTTTCAAGCGCGTGCATCTCTGGTCTGATGTTGCCGGTTATCACTATCCGCTCCAGAGATATGCCTTTGAGTCACTCAAGGAGGGGCGGATTCCGCAATGGGACCCGTCGATTTATTGTGGCATCCCGTTCTTAGGCAATGTGCAGGCAGCGCTTCTCTATCCACCAACGTGGGCCATGTACGCCACGGTCTGGATGCTGCCGCGAATTCCGTTCAAAGGATTTGAAGTATTCACATTCCTCCACCTATGGTTGGCATTCCTGCTGTGCTACATGTGGCTACGGGGCAGAGCCGGAAAGCTGGCGAGCCTTCTCGCCGCGGCCGTCTTCGCCTGGACCGGCTACATGGCGTATGAGGTTTTGCACACGGGCGTTATCGGGGCGATGACGTGGCTGCCGCTGGGATTGTGGGGCGTCGATGAGGCGGTGGACCGGAGGGAGTGGCAGCCTCTATGGAAGGTGGCCGCTGCATCGGCCTTGTCATTCCTGGCCGGCTACCCGGCGGCTTGGATTGTCAACTGCGCTATCTTCGTCTTCTACGCCCTTGGCAGCCGTCTTCCCGTGCGAGCAGCCTTGGGTGTCTGCCTTGCGCTCGCAGCATCAGTGCCCTTGTTCCTCGTGCAACTGTTGCCCTCGACGGCCGCCAGATCGCTCATGGTCCTGGAACCGAAGTATGGACCGGGAGCGTATGGCCTGGGCACTCTGCTGCGCTCCTATACCGTGCCGAATTGGTTTGATTTCAACCCTGGCCATCCCACTGACTTCGAGCCTGGCTGCATCTACTTATATCTTGGCCTTCCGGCCCTGTTCGCCCTGGAATGGGCGATTTGGCGGCACAAAGGCCATGCTTACCAGCAGCCTATGTTGGGGATGGCTGCTGCTCTCCTGCTGGCAAATCCACCGCACTTCCTGATCCGTGCGGTGGAAGCGGTGCCCGTATTAGACTACACGATGCAGCCATTTAACTTCTATGCGGCCGTGGCTGCGATGGCGGCACTAATAACCGCTTTTACTTGAATGACTTCCTGGAGAGTCGCGCGAATCTCCCTGTGCCGGCGTGGTTCTTGCTTGTCTCTTTCGTGGCGCTGGCCGCATGGTCGGTTCGTGAACTGGTCATTTGGCATCGCGGCGGGCACTATTCAACCCACACCCGCGCAGCATTACAGACGGCGATTGCCTTGCTGCTCTTTTCGGTCTGTTTTTGGTGTGTCCGCCAGGCTACCGGGCGGCGCAAGCTTTTGGCCACCGCACTACTACTGTTCTTCACTGCGACCGATTACAAGGTGTTCGGCTCGGGGCGTTGGTTCAACGCCGTAAACGGTGACGTAGATAGTGAATACCCGCGGTATGGAATAGGTGGGATAGACGATGCCGCCTACCGTGCCATGCGGGAGAACCGGCACTACCGGGTAGTTACCGATAGCCTGGCCGGACCGAACCCGGCTTCGTACCGAATCTGGGGATTGGCAACGCCGGAAGGCGCCGATCCGTTTATTTCGTCACAGTACAAGCAGACCATTCAACACTGGGTTCCGTTTCAAACCAATCGTCTGTTCTATACGGACGTGCAAAACGAAGACATGCTGCAAACCCTGGGCCTGCGCTACGTGCTGGTGAGGGACGGCGCGGAACACGATTCGGCGCTGGCCGCCAGCCCGAACTTCAGACTGATCGGCCGCAGGAACATCTACTGCCACGTTTACGAGTATCTGCACGCCAGGCCGCCGTATCATTGGGAGGACGCGCACAGCGGCGAGGTGAGGCTCATCGTCTGGAATCCCGAGCGGCGGGAATTCGTGGTGCGATCTGACCTAGGCGGCCGCTTCGTCCTGGTCGAGCAGTTTTTTCCCGGCTGGTGGGCGATTGTCGACGGACATCCCGCGCAGATCGAGCGGTGGGGCGGAGCGTTTCAGGCGATCCGGCTGCCAGCCGGCGAGCACCGTGTCAGGTTCGAGTTCCGATCGGTGAACGCGGGAATTATCGCGATCAATGTTGTAGCCGTTTGCGCTCTGCTGGTTCTCGCATGGACAGACGCGCGATCGCGGTGCAAGTCTTCTGTCGGCCGCCCGGATTCACTGCACCAGCGGTGACGGTGGCGGGCGAGGCTCGTTTTCAGGTAAACTCGAAGATTCAGCCCGCCAGCACCGGTTTCTTCTTTGGTGCGATGGGCGCGTAGCTCAGTTGGTTAGAGCGCCTGCTTCACACGCAGGAGGTCACAGGTTCGAGTCCTGTCGCGCCCACCATACAAACCATGAAGGGCTGGCTCTACGCCAACAACGGGGGGCTCTACGCCAACAACGGGGGCAAACCCCAGTCCTGCGCTACGCTAGACAGCATGAAGACCAACGCGGTGCGACTGCTGGATACACTTGGCGTTCAGTACGAGCTGCGCGAGTACGATGTTGATCCGGAGGCCCTGGATGCCGAGACTGTGGCTCACAAGATCGGACTGCCTCTGGAGCAGGTGTTCAAGACGCTCGTGGCGCGCGGGGACCGAAGCGGCATCTGCCTGGCGGCCGTGCCGGCCGACGTGGAGCTGGACGAAAAGGCGCTCGCACGGCTCACCGGCGACCGGAAGATCGAACTAGTGCCGCTCAAGGAAGTGCAGCCGCTGACTGGATATATCCGTGGTGGCGTGACTGCGCTGGCCTGCAAGCGGGAGTATCCCGTATTCGTCGATGAAACGGTGGAACTGTTCGACGCGATCTCGGTGTCGGCGGGCGTGCGGGGGATGCAGATCGTGCTGGGGCCCGCGGATTACCTCGCGGCGGTGCATGGCGTCGTGGGAGCCATCGCGCGTAGGCAACTGTGAAGCTGACTGGCTGCGCGAGGCGTGGTTGCGGTAGTAAACGGCAGGCGGACTTAGCTCCGCTCATGCGCCAGCGCTCACCGGGATCGCGGCGCCGGCGCGTCGTGGAGTCGTCTGTGCTCAACTATCGATGCGGTGCTGCCTAGCTAGAACGACGCGTTGTCCCGTCGTGACGGATCGGCGAATTCCCCCGAAAAGTGGTTCGCCGGTCCACGCATCGGGACGTGACGACCTCGCAATCCGCTTCCGCGTAGGCGCCCTTGTCCCATCGTGGGCGGGAAACCGGATAGAATCGGGTTTCCCGAGCATGCCTGAACTAAAATCCCTCGCCCCGGAACTCTTGCTGCACGTCTCGAAAACTCTCCAGGTTCTCATGAAGAGCCTGGTGGCCGTGATCGAACTGCTTGACGAAGGCTCTACTGTGCCGTTCATCGCACGCTACCGCAAGGAAGCAACCGGCAATCTGGATGAAGTCCAGATCCGCGCGATCGAAGAGCAGCTTGGCTATTTCCGCGACCTGACGGCGCGCAAGGAGACGATTCTCGCTTCGATCCAGGAGCAAGGCAAACTGACGGACGAATTGAAAACGCGCATCGAGCGCACGCTGGACAAGAGCGAACTGGAAGACCTCTACTTGCCGTACAAGCCGAAGCGGCACACTAAGGCGACCATCGCTCGCGAGAAGGGGCTCGGGCCGTTGGCCGATTATCTGTGGGCTCAGGAAGCAGGCGCGAATCCGCTCGAGACATTTGCGGCGACTTTTGTGGATGCGGAGAAGGGCGTCGTGAATGCCGATGAGGCGCTCGAAGGCGCGCGCCACATAGTGGCTGAGACGATCGCCGACTCGGCGGATATACGCAAGGAACTCCGCCAGGCGATGTTCGACGATGGCGTGATCGTGAGCAAGATGGCAACCGGCGCCGTCGATGAACAGCAGAAGTTCAAGATGTACTACGATTACCGCGAGCCGGTAAAGCAGATTCCTTCTCACCGGATGCTCGCCATAAGGCGCGGCGAGACGGAAGACGTTCTTTACTTCCTGATCGAGATGGAGGCGGCGCGCGCGCTGGCGCTGATTCAGCGCAAAGTCCACAAGCGAGCAGGCGATTGGACGCCACATCTACAAACGGCCCTTGAGGATTCGTGGAAGCGGCTGTTGCAGAGCTCGATCACGTCGGAAGTCCGACTCGCACTAAAGCAGCGCGCCGATACGGACGCGATTCAGGTGTTCCGCGAGAATCTGCAGAATCTGCTTCTTTCGCCGCCCGCCGGGCAGCTCGCGGTGCTTGGAATCGACCCTGGGATTCGTACCGGCTGCAAGGTCGCGGTGGTGGACGATACAGGAAAGTTCCTCGGTCACGACGTAATCTACCCATTCCAGCCGAAGAACGACATGGCAGGTTCGGAGCGCACGCTGAAAGGTCTCATCGAGCGGTACGGTGTCCGCGCCATCGCGATCGGCAACGGCACGGCATCGCGCGAAACGGATGCATTCGTGCGCGAGTTTCTGCGCAAGGGAAGTCTTGACACGATCTTCAGCGTCACCGTCAACGAATCCGGCGCGTCGATCTATTCGGCGTCGGAAGTGGCGCGGCAGGAGTTTCCGGATCTCGATCTGACGGTGCGGGGCGCGATCTCGATCGCGCGACGGTTGCAGGATCCGCTGGCGGAACTGGTGAAGCTCGACCCGAAATCGATCGGGGTGGGGCAGTATCAGCATGATGTGGATCAGCGACAGTTGCAGAAATCGCTCGAAAGCGTGATTGAGAGTTGCGTCAACCGGGTGGGCGTAGAACTGAATACGGCGTCGTGGACGCTGCTGCGTTATGTGGCGGGCATCAGTGAGCGCACCGCGCAGAAGATTGTGGAGTACCGCAATGAGAAGGGTCGTTTCCGTTCGCGAGTTCAATTGACGGCGGTGCCGGGGATCGGGCCAAAGACGTTCGAGCAGGCCGCCGGATTCCTGAGGATCCGTCACGGCGACCATCCGCTCGATGTGACGGCGGTGCATCCGGAGTCGTACGCGGTGGTGGAGCAGATTGCGCAAAGCCTGAACGTGCCGGTAGAGCGGTTGATCGAACAGCCGGATTTGCTGGAGAAGCTTGATCGCAGCGGGCTGGCGGCGGGCGTTTACACCCTCAATGACATCCTGGAGGAATTGCGCAAGCCGGGGCGCGACCCGCGCGAACGCTTCGTAGCCCCAGCTTTCCAGGAGAGCGTGAGAGAGATCGGCGACTTACAACCCGGCATGGCGCTCGAGGGCGTGGTGACGAATGTAACGAAGTTCGGGGCGTTCGTGGACGTCGGCGTCCATCAGGATGGCCTCGTGCACATCAGCGAACTGGCGGACCGGTACATCAAGGAGCCCTCGGACGTGGTCAAGGTGGGGCAGTTGGTGAAGGTACACGTTCTGAGCGCGGACGCCAAGACGAAACGGATTGCGCTTTCCATGAAAACGCCTGGAGCGAAGGGCGCAAAGCCGGCCGCGGCGGCCGCGAAGAAGCCGGTGACGCCTCCCCAGCAAACGACGATGGAAGACAAAGTGGCGGTGCTTGCGGACCGGTGGAAGCGGCGCTAGCTAGTCATGCGGATAGCCCCTGCCGCGCGGGAGACGCTGCCTTCCAGGCGTGCCACGGCAGCGGGAGCCGCGCAGTATCTTGGGAGAGTGGCGACATTTGGAGGTGAAAGCGTGAACGACAAAGTGGAAAAGGATATGTCGAAATTCGACTGGGTAACTGAGCGTTCCTCATGCTCTCTTCCGAACGTATTCAAGGCACTCAGATTACAAGTTATTGAGGATGTTAGGACCCGCAACGCTCTGCCTCCCAATAATTCCCCTTATGAGTTTTCGGTGGCGGAGAATGGCGACGGCTTTACCGTTCTCCTGCGAGCCAAAGATGTGCACAGGTCGGTAGTATTCAGCCTTGCCGAGCACGCGATTTTGGTGAGGGGTGATGAAGGCAAGCAGATGTTTGAGGTGACCCTGACCTTTAGTGATGAGGGCGAGTGTAGGCTGAATGTGAATGAGAAGGAGCGCGAGTTGTGGCAGGTGCCAAGGATGGCTCTTGAAGAGCTATTGTTTCGAGGATATTAGGTTGGGTAGGTAAGGTTGGTCTGGAGTTGCACCCTGGACGTATATCTGGTCGACGGCACATACGAGTTGTTCCGGCACTACTACGCCCTGCCTTCCGCGCAGGATCAGGACGGTCGTGAGGTTGCCGCCGTGCGGGGCGTGCTCGCGTCGGTCCTGGGGATGATTCGCGGCGGAGCCACCCACATAGCCGTCGCGACCGACCACGTCATCGAGTCCTTTCGCAATGGCTTGTGGCCAGGCTACAAGACCGGCGAAGGGATTGAACCCGATCTCCTGTCCCAGTTCAACTTGCTTGAAGAAACCCTCTCTGTAGCCGGCGTGGTCGTCTGGCCAATGATCGAGTTCGAGGCTGACGACGCGCTCGCGGCCGCAGCGTCAAGTGCTGCTCGCGATCCGAGGGTGGACCGCGTCATCATCTGCACGCCCGACAAGGATCTCGCCCAATGCGTGCGCGGCAAGCGTGTTGTCCAGTTGAATCGTCGGTCTCGCGTTACGCTCGATGAGGAAGGCGTGATCCAGAAATTCGGCGTTTTGCCGGAGTCGATTCCCGATTATCTGGCCCTGGTCGGCGACGCGGCAGACGGCTACCCCGGTTTGCCAGGCTGGGGAGCAAAGTCGTCGGCTGCTGTACTTGCCAAGTTCATCCACCTCGAATCGATCCCGGCGGACTGGCGCGAGTGGCGTGTGAACGCAGCCAATGCCGGCGCCCTCGCACGCACGCTCTACGACGACCGAGACCGCGCCCTGCTATTCCGCACGCTCGCGACTCTCCGGACCGACATCGCGCTGTTTGACGACGTGGACGAACTGGAATGGCGCGGCCCTAAACCCGGATTTGAGACGTTGGGGGCACGACTCGACGCCTCCGTCACTGGCAACAGGCGGAACGTGGGCCGTCGAGCGCCGTAGCGCTCCGATTTTCGCTCTGGACCGGACCGACTGGAAGCTGCATAGCGCAACATCCCGGCACCGCAGACACAAATCCTTCGGGGCGGTCTGTCCTTGAGTGTCCAACTTCCCTTTACCCGTCAGAGCGAAGCCGCCCGAGGCGTTTCGCATCGTGCCACCCATGATCCACATCTAAGGCGCGCGTGGAGCATCGACGAGGCCCTTCTTGTCGATTTCAACGTCTATATCGAGGGTTACTTCTTCGCCTACGATCGAACCACCACCTTCGAATGTTTCGTTCCACTTTAAGCCAAATTCCAGCCGGCTTACTTTGCCCCTGATTTTGAAACCGGCCTTTTCAATACCAAAGTTCTTATCTCTGATTCGGCCACCGTAAGCCACGTCAAACGAAACTGGCCTGGTAATGTCACGGATGGTTAAATTACCTCTCAATACGTTCTTGCCGTCTTCTTTTACCAAGGCGCCGACGAACTTCATATCGGGGTATCGCTTGGCATTGAAAAATGCGTCCGACCTCAGATGGCCATCTCTCTGTTCGTTGTCGGTGAATATGGATGCAGTTTTCGCGGTGAAGTCTACCGTTCCGCCGGTAAAGTCATCGGCGGGGCAAGTGCAAGTAACTCTGGCATCGAAATCCCGAAAGTAACCTGTCACTTGGGTAATTACGAAATGCGCGACGTTAAATCCAATACGCGAGTGGATTTTGTCGATGGCCCAGTCGGTTTGTGGCGGGGCGGCTGCCCTTGCAGCGGCCGCATTGCTTGTTGCATTTGCCGGTGAGTGCTGCGCAGCGGCTTGGTTGCCGAGCAAGATGAGGATCAGCAAGGTTGGTGCGGCTGCAAGGCTGAGTTTGTACATGGCGAAGTGCCTCCGCGACTTACTGAACTGTGGAGTTGGCGGGCACCTTTGCGTCCGCTTCCACATCGATTTCGATCTCGACGTCTGGTGACGACAGCGCGCCGAGTTCATTGAGGTTATCGCGCGCCCCTATGCCGAACTCGGCGCGTTTCGTCGCCGCCGATCCGTGGAACGCCACGCGCGCCGGCTTGCCCGGCGGAACATCGCCAAACGACCCGTTGAAGGTGAAGGTCAGCGGCACGATTTTGGTCACGCCGTGCAGGGTCAGAGAGCCGTTCATCATCCAGGAGTTCCCAGAGATATGGCGAATGCCGCGGCCGCTGTATGTCATTGTCGGGAAGTTCTTCACGTCAAAGTAAGCGGGACCGCGAAGATCCTCGTCGCGCTCGGGGACCTGAGTACTGATGGTGGAGGAGTCGATGGTGATGTCGACACTGCAGGCGGCCGGATTCTGCGATGCGGTGATGGTCCCCGCAACCTTGTCGAACCGGCCGCGCACCAGTCCAACCACATGGTGACGAGCGCCAAAGTACGCGAAACTATGGTCCGGATCGACCTCATATGTCCCCGGAGTTGGCAGCGCCTGGCCTTCGGCCGCCTTCTCGGCGGGTTTCGCGGGATGGTCCGTCGCCGTGCTGGTTGAAGGCGCCGCGCATACTGCGAAAAGCAGCGCCCCGATTTCGAAAAGACTCAACGGTTTCTTGCGGATCATGTTTTCACCATTCTTGCCACGCATCTCATTCACCTGTCCGTTTGCAACTCGCAACGCAGGTTTACGATAGCCGGGTGAGGCCGCAGAAGTCCTGAAACTCGCTCTGAAATACTCTGAATAGTTCTGAATGCGGGTATAATCAGCGAAGGCCGTTTTTCGAATTGAGCGCAGCGGCTAGCCCGGGCCGTCGCGTGCCGGCTCCCACGTCGTCGTTCTGTTGCAAGAGCAAACAAATACCCATCGCCGATATCGCCAAGACGTTGCGCGGTGCCAGACCGCATGCGGCGATTGTCATTTCAGCCCGCGCCCCGTGACCAGGTAGACCGCGAAGGTTCCCAGCCAGTGCCCGCCCTCGTAATGCGCGCTATTGATGCTGGCGAGGCCGGCTTCGCGGAGTCGGGTCGCCAGGTCCGCCATCGCCGCCCCGCGTCCGTCGTTGGCCGGCACCACCGAGAGAATCCCCTCGATCATCCATGCGCGGCTCAAGTTCAGACCTGCGAGGTGGTACAGCTTGGGATCGCTGAAGTCGGGAACAGCGGTCGGCTCGAAGTCGAGGCGCTCGATAAAGTCGCGGAACCACATTCCGTACTGCCCAGCCGGCAAGACGCGCCGCATCAGGTCCGCTTCAGCCAGGCAGGGAGAGAGGAAATCCTCGCCCGACGGTTCGTAATCCACCGGGCAGCCGCGGTCCTTCAGGTAGTAGTGCCGCGCGCGCTGTTCGACCAGGTTGCCGAACTCGGTGTTGCCGGCGGTGCGCGCATAGTCGAGCATAAGGCTCATGCTAAACGCCGTGTTGTTGTGCTCGCCGACACGGATGGGGTTGTCGAGCTTGGGCAGCCACGCGGATATACGCGAGACGACGGCCTGTTCCAACGGCGCGAGCGTCGCCGACCACTGCCGGGCCTGGGGATCGTCCCACTCTTTCAGTTCCGCCGCCAATTGCAGCAGCCATGCGAGGCCGTACGGCCGCTCGAACGCTGTGCGGCCTTCCGCGTTCAGATACTTCACTTCCTGCGCGACGTTGGCGGGTGTGAGGCTCTGTGCCAGGGCCTTGCGGGCTTCAACGGCAAACGACGCTTGTGGGAAGAGGCGGACCAGGCGCACCAGGAGCCAATGTCCGTGCACAGAGGAGTGCCAGTCGTAGCAGCCGTAGAAAGCCGGGGTGAGCTCCCGCGGCGCCTTCACGTCTGCGTCGGAGTTCATAGAGTGGGCGATCTTGTTGGGATACTCCTTATGCACGCAATCGAGCGCCAAACGCGCGAATCGCGCTGCCTGCGCCTGGTCGAGACCGGAAGCGGCCATGATTCCTCCGCAAAAAAAGATCCCTGTTACCGCTGTGCGGATCATAGGAGTATCTTAGTACGCGGCTTGCCGGAAACGGCCTTCCGGGGAGTGCGCGCGGACCGCAGCCCTCGAAGTGGTCAGGAGGCCCGTTGTTCGGGCCCTTCGGATGCCCAGCGCCGGTATATCGGGTGTGGGCGACCCGCTACACGAATCCTCACCGCGACAGGCGTCTTCCGGCCTGAACGGCTGATTCGGGGACGCCGCCTGTGGCAGATACAGCCCGCAAGCGGTGCCGAGTCGCCAGGGCCGCGATGTCGGCGCTATCGAGGAACACCGGACCATCGAGAGCCAGAAAATACATAACCGATGACGTGTTGGAGCTGTGCCGCAACCCCAGCAGGTGCCCCAACTCGTGGACGGCGGTCAAGAACAGCTCATTCGCGGGCAAGGAGACTCTTGGATTGAAGGCGATCCAGCCCTGATATGCAGGAAGCCCGGGGAACTGGGCGCGGGCGACTTCGCCTGGCCTGAAAAGGTCGGGATAGCCGTCGACGGCTTGAATCGCACAAGCCCGGCTATCCTCCTCGTGCCAATTCATTTCGAGGATGCCGGCCCAGAAGCTCATGGCACGCGCAAACTCCGCTTTCAGTGTCGGGTTTGACGTAGAGAACCGGACGCCTAGGTTCATGGGCTCTCGCTTCAAAACCTCGGCGCGACCGTCACACGGGGGATAAGGCCCGGTCCACGCGCCAGGCCGCTCGCCCGCCCTCACGGTGCAAGCAATCACCAGGCACAACGCGCACTTCGGCACGCGACGTCGATTGAAGAACCCCAGCATCGGATAGGAAATCCTATAACCGACGCCGTTGCCCCCGCGACTGCAGCCGAAGAACCGCTCGACGTGGCGGTAGACCCTCGAAATATCCCAGAGCCTCCAGATGCCGGCGCGGCAACCGCGGTAGAGAGCTGTTTTTCTCCGTGGCACTAGCGAAACACCCTCACTCTCTCTTATCGGCCGAGAAGGGGCCGGCTTCTAGCGACAGTGCGGGAGCCGGTTATCGGCGGCTTGGCGTTCAAGGGCTTCCCTTGCTGGCCTGGCCTGCCAACCTGACGGAAAACGCCTAACCCGCGGATTCGCACGAGCCGCCGCGCGCTGGCAGTGGGGATTTGGGAATTGACGTAGCCCAGGGGTCACGGGGTCACGCCGACAGCGGCACCGTCCACGGAGTCCGCGGGTTAGACTGGAGCTCGCATGCTTCTTTTCCAATTGGGATTGCTCCTGATCCTGCTTGTGGTGTGCAGCTTCGCACCGGGGTTTTACTTCCTCCGCAAGCTGCGGTGGAGCCCGCTGGAGAAGCTTTGCGGTTCGGTTGGCCTGTCGCTGATCCTGTTGTACCTGGCTTCCTGGGCAGTCTACTGTTTTGGCGAGCGTGGTCATGACATGCCTGTCCACGCCGCGCCTTTCGTCGTGGTGTCGCTGGCTTGCTTAGCGGCGGCGGCTGTCTGCTGGAAGGACATTGACCGCCTGGCGCGGGCAAAATCCGTCCGCCAGGTGCTAGCGGGCTTCGGTTTCCTGACGATCTGGACCGCCGTTCTGATGGCCACGATCCGCAACTACTCCGGCGCCGGGTGGTACGGCGACTGGTTGGAACATTTTCAGCGGAGCCTGTTTTTCCTGCGCCATTTCCCCGCGGACACGCCGATTTTCTCCGGCTATAGTCTACCCGCCAGGCCGCCGATGATGAACGTGCTGGCCGGGTTCTTCCTGGCGCAGACGGCGGACCGCTTCGAACTCTTCCAGGTGGTCTTCGCGTTCCTGAACCTGCTGCTGTTCCTGCCGTGCTGCCTGATCATGCCGGTTTTCGGCGGGAGAGCGAAACGGCGCACCTGGCTGCTGGCGATGCTGTTCGCGGCCGGCCCGGTGGTGATCGAGAACATCACTTATTCCTGGACCAAGGCCCTGGCGGCATTCTACGTGGTGCTGGCGCTGTGGTTCTACCTGGCGGGATGGAGGAAACGGAATCGCGTTCGCACCACGGCTGCTTTCGTAGCCTTGGCCGGCGGACTCCTGGTTCACTACTCGGCCGGCCCATACGTGGCCGTCCTGACGCTGCACTATCTGCTGTGCGTTTTCCCCAAGCGGCAACAGAAATGGCGCGAGCTGGCGGGAATTGCCGCGATCTGCGGACTGTTGTTGAGCACCTGGCTGCTCTGGTCGGTGGCGGTATATGGCGCGGATGTGACGTTCGCGTCGAACACCAGCGTAACGTCCAGCCAAAAATACACGGGGAGCACATGGTGGAAGATCGCCTCCAACCTGTTCGACACGCTTGTCCCCGCCGTGGCGCGCGACCCCGCCTTGCTGCGTCAGTTCGACCAACCGAACTTTGCCGGCAGACTTCGCGACTGGGCCTTTCTGTTCTACCAGGTGAACGCGATTTTCGGCATGGGACTGGTGGGTGGGCCGCTCATTCTCTGGCTGATGTATCGTGCCTTTCGGTGGGAACGGAAGGAACCCGATGCGCGGCCGCCGGTGCGCGCCAAACGGAGAGTTGGCGAGGCTTCGGCATTTCGGCGGAAACGGAAAGAACCCGATGCGCGGCCACTGGCGCGTGGCAAAGGGATGTCTGGCGAGGTTCCGGAGCGGACCGCCGGCGCACCCGAGTTGCGATTCTGGCAGATCCTGATCGCCGGTTGTCTATTCTTGGGCGTAGCGGTGGTGGGTGAACGCGACCTTTTTGGTTCCGCGCACCTCACCCTTCTCTCCCTGCAGGCGCTGGGATTGTCGATGCTGGCGGCTGTCATCCCCTGGCGGCGCCGGTCTCTCGCCATCCTGCTGCTGGCAGGTTGCGCGGTGGATTTTTCACTGGGAGTTCTGTTGCAAGCGCGAGTGGAAAGCTTGGAGAACACCGCGCAGCGCACCGTGTTTCCGCCCCTGGTCGTCGTGGGTGGGGCGCTTCAGATCGCCGCTCCCGGCGCCGAGGGACTCTCCGATTTAGCCTGGTACAACTGGTATCGCAAGCACCAGTACGCGCTCGACCAGTCGTGGTTTCGGGAAGTCGATCGGCGGTCCGGCAAAGATCCGACGCTCCAGAACATACTGCCGCGAATGAGCGATTTGCTAAAGCGGGATCGATCCGAAGACGCCAGCCTGTGGCAGGGCTGGTACGGGCGCCATGGCGGAGAAATGGAGTTTCTGGGAGATCACGCGGCCGGCTCATCCGGCGCGCGGACGACCGTAGCCACGGCATTGCTGTCGATGCTCTTCCTGGGTATGGCCGCCACGGTTTTCCAGCGGACCGGCTAGCGTCCCTCGCCGGCGGGAGGTGCGTGGCGCGAAACCTTCTTCAGCGTCCGGCTTCGGGATCGCCAGTTGGCGGCGGGGCATGATCCACGGTGGCGGGCGGCCCCAGCAACTCCGTGAGGACCGGTTTCAGAGCGTCCGCCCAGATCTGATACGCCTTGACGGTCGGATGGAGCTTGTCTTTTGCGTTCATCATCCCGTCGAGCAGCGCTCCATCGTGGTCGGCCAGTTTGTCATTGATATTCAGGTATCGAACCTTCTCGCCGTTGGCGAGCCGGGATAGCTTGCCGTTGATCCTGTCGATGACGGGCATCCACGCCATATTGTCGTTTCTGGGGAAGATCCCCATCACAACGATCGTCGCCCGCGGCGCCTTGGTTTGGATCACGCGCACGATCTCTTGAAGACCTCGCGTGACATCGTCCGCTTTTGCGTTGGCATCGCCCAGGAACAGCGGATCCCCGACATTGTTCGTGCCGGCGAGCAGAACGACGACTTTCGGATTGACTCCGTCCAACTCACCGTTCTCCAAGCGCCAGAGGATATTCTGCGTCCGATCGGCGCCCCATCCGAAATCTGCCGCGTTCCAACCGAAGAAGTTCTGTTTCCAGTTGATGAGCAGGTCGGGGTAGTCGGTTGCGCCCCACCGCCGCGCAATCGAATCGCCTTCGAAATAGACATCGATCCCGCCCTGCTTGGCCTTCGCAAGAAGCTGCGCGTGAGCCACCAGCGAATTCGGATCGGTGCGAAACACCGGCTCATCGCCCGGAAGTTTCCATGGCGCCGCGTGATAGTTCAGGAACCTGTCCGCCCAGGGGATGAAATATTTCCAGTTCGGGGCGTCGGTGTGTCCGGCGTCGTGCTGGCGCCACCCGAGTTGGCCGTCGATAAGCCCCTGATTGACCGGCGGCATCTTCGCGGTGTGATAATCGTCCGTCACGCCCAGACCCTTCGCACCCAGCAACTCGAACACAGGCTGCGCCGCCACCGTTGCCATGAAGCTGCCTTGCTGGTCCAGCCATTTTGCATCGCCTTTTTCAGGGACTCCGTAGCTGACAAAGGTCAGCCGGGGTGCGCACAATGCAATCAGCTCGTTCGAATCGACCGGCAAATCGCCGGTATTCCTACTTCCGAACGAAGCCTCGGCCGCGCCGTACTTCAAAAAGTTGCCCGCCATCCAGTGGTACTCGCCGGACCCAGTGAGATTTTCCACCGCCTCTCCGAAATTGCGTCTGTGCGGTTTGGCGCCGCCCTCACCGGAGGAGCCCACCAGCACCACCGCGAAGCGAGAGTCGAACGCCATCGTCACCAGCGCGGCCTTCCCGTAACGGGAAACGCCTTCGATGCCGGCGCGACGGGCGTCTACCGCCTGGTCGGTTTCCAGATAGTCGAGAGCGCGGGAAGCGCCCCACCCCCACGCCCGCAGCGCGCCCCAGTCGTCGGGCTTTCGTGCCTGGCCTTTATTGGTTAGACCGATGATTCCCCTCGTGAGGCCTGCGCCGTTGTCCGGTTGAATGCTGCCCGGGTCAAGAAGGGCATAACCCCATCCTCCGGCGATCAGTTGTTCCATCGCTGGAGGATCGGTACCCAGCATCGCCTTCAATTCGGGACGGCTGGCGAACATATCCGCCATCCGCTTCAGAAATGCCGCGCTGCCGAACATCACCATCACGGGCACCGGCCCTTTTGCATGAGCCGGCGTCACCAATGTCATATCGATATCCACGCCGATCGCCGGGCACGAAGAGTTGTCCACGTGCCCCACCAGATGCTTTTCGATAACCGGGTAAACGCCGGTTTTCGAATTCGCCATGCTAGCCACGGTCCAGGTCACTTTGGGCACATTGGGCGGGATGCGGCCGACCACTTCGCGCTCGAAATCTTCCACGATCTCCGGGCGCCGCTGATGCCACCACTGGCTCGCCGTCGTGACTTTCTGCCCGCTCTTCAAGGTGAGCGAGTCGGGCAGATCGGGAAACGGATTGGCCTTCGATTCATCGAAGTTGGCGTGATCGGGAGCTTTCTCATTCCCGTTCGCCCCTGGACGGAGGGCCTGGATGCCCAGTTGATCCATCATGTTCCGATGGTCCTGTTCCGCTGTCCAGTTCAGCGGGAGCGCGCAGCCGCTCACAGGCGAAGCGGGCGCTCCTGCGGGCGCGCTGGGAGTTTGCTGCCCCATGGCCATTTGACAGGTGAGCGCCGCCAAAGCGCCCCATGCGGCGACCATCGATATTGCTTGTTTCGAGCGCGCGGCTAGAATCATGTTCGACCCTCGAACAAAATGTTAGCGAATAACGATCAAGGACGCCAGTCGCCGGCCCCCGCGTGACTGCGAGGTCCCGGGCACTGCGACTCGGCCCTCGCCGGCGACCTGACCATGCGGATCATCGTCGAGATATTAATTGTCGCGTTTGCCGCCTCCAACAATGTGCCGCCGATCGATCGGCTGATGATGTTGTTGGCTAACCAGAGCAGTGTGCTGATCAGCAGCACGGATCGAAACGGAACGCCGCGCATCGTGAAAATCGCCATGGTCGCTATGCAAGAGCCAACGATAGGCAACCAGCCGGCTGGACTTCTCACGAACGCCCCGCCTACACCGACGTTCGCCATCACAATCACCACGCCGAGCACCCATGACCGATACCGCAGCGCCAGGAACGAACGCAATGACGATATGAGCGAACTGGCGGACGCGGGAGAATTCCCTAACAGAACGAAGTGCAGAGCATAAGCCAGGCCCTGAGTCGCATTGAAAAACTTCAGACGATCATCGCTCTTCTGCAGAAAAGCTGTTATGCCGAGAGTGAGAGCGATGTATCCAACCACCTGTGCCGGAGAGAATAGTCCCATTTGTGCGGCGTTCCGGCCCGATGGGTGTCAAAAGGACGGCCGATAAACAGTCTATCATTCCACTGCTTTGGGCCGCCGCTCGCCCGTGCCCCTGCCGAATCGGCACTTGTCCAAGGCTGTGCGTGGCGGGTGGACCGCTACTAATCGTCTTGCGGGCGGTGTTACTTAGTGTGGGGTCTGTCCGGCTCCGGCAAAGCGAAACAGTCCCAGCCCGGTCCGCGCGGGCGGCTTGGGCGCCTTGGGTTCGTCGGCGATGCCGAGGAAGCTCGAAACCATCTGCCGTGCTTGCTTCGTCAGTGGCAGCCGCTCATCGAGGAATTGGCCGTTCCCATACGCCTCGTGCAACTCGCTCGTGTAATCGCCAATCGTGGCCGAAACCGGACGGCCGAGGACGCACTCCAGATCACCGGTGGAACGCGACACACCCTTTGCCAACCGGTTGAGAATGATCTGAATGCGTCCGCCGGTGATACCCGGCTCGAGCAGCTTGGCCAAGACCCGGCCGGCCTCATAGAGAGATTGGATTTCGGGCGTGGTGACGACAAACAGCTCACTCGCCTCTTCGGTCAGGCTGAGGGAGACTGCGTTGAGGCGTCCGAGATCCACCACGATGTAACCATAAAGCGCCCGCGCAAACCGCAGCACGTGGCGAACGCGCTCGCCGTTGAGGGGATCGGTGAACCGCATCGCGCCGGGCGCCTGGAGGACCGAGACCCCGTGCGAGGTGCCGCACACCAGGCTGTTCCAGAAGTGCGCATCCAGGCGGTGCAAGTTCATCGACGCCTCGGCGGTGGTGTACTCGGAATGCACATTCATCAGGAACGACGCCGAAGAGGAGCTGACGTCCAGATCCACCAGCAAGACCTTTTTCTTGGTTTGCCGCTGCAACTCGATCGCCCAATGGCATGCGATGGTAGTTACACCTACCCCGCCCTTGGCGCCGAGGATGCCCACCACGACAGCCATACGATCCTCTGCCGCAGGGGCATTGTGGCGCCGTAGAGTGGCGTATTGCAGAGCGCGAACCAGCAATTCCGCTTTCAACGTGCCCTTCGAAAGGCAGTCCTGGGCGCCTCGCTCGACCGCAGCCAGGGCGGTCGATTCATTGTCGAGCCCCGTGAGCGCCACGATTGGCAAGCCCGGCGCGTGCCGTTGCACGGTCAACAGGGTCTCCAGCCCGTGGGAATCCGCCATACCGAGATCGACCAGCGCCACGTCGAACCTCCGCTGCGCCATCGCGTTTAGGGCTGTCACCAGGCAGTCGGCGGTGTGAACACGAAACAGGCTGTTGGCGGCGTTGGCCAGCATCTCGTGCACCAATCGGGCATCGGCGAGACTTTCTTCCAGAAATAGAACCTTGCACTCTTGCATAACCCGTCCCTTCGTCGCTACGCTGGTGCACACTTCACGGTCATGCCTAACGAGCAGCCTCACCGTCTTTCGACGAGAATGCTGGCAGCCGCATCAAGAAAGCGACGTGCCGCCTAGTCCGCTGCCTGGTCATGATCCTACCAGCTAGGATAGTGTCATCCGTCGTTCTGCACACCCCAAGTTAGCGCTGGAACTTCCCTGATCCGGGGTCGAAAAGGTCCTTAGAGTATCGGATTGGTACTGGCGGCTTCAGCCTAAGGCGGTCCGTCAATCTTCGTGAGCCCGGAGGGCGAAAGACAGTAGCCCAAGGCGTGAGCCTTGGGAACGGCATGAAACGCGGGCAGCCCCGGAACGGGGCGGAAGACGGTCTCGCCCACGGGACTCTTACGCCCCGTTTCCGGGGCTGTGCCCGGGATGCCTCGGACCCACGGCTTGCGCCGCGGCTTGCGCCGTGGGCTACTGTCTTTCGCCCTCCGGGCTCCCTGAGGCAGCGCCGAGTTAGCGCCAAATGCGGACCTGCCCCACCCCTTAGTGTCCGGATGGTCTTGGCGTGGCATCGCCCGCGGTCAGGCCGAGCGTCCACTTTACGGCTTCGATCCACATTTTCTGGATGTCCGGCATGTCCCAGACTTCGTCGCGATGGCCGAGCGAGGAATAGAAGACGCGGCCCTTGCCATAGTTGCGCACCCAGGTGACGGCGAAATCCTTGTCGGTGCGATGCACCTTCGGGTTGGTGAGATCCACCGAATCCGGGTCCACGCTCATCAGCACGCGCAGCTTGTCCCGCGAGTAAGGCGCCTTGAACTGATAGATCTCGTCATAGAAGGGGAACCGGTCGGGGAAATGCGCGGTGGCGGGGAAAGTTTTATCCTCGGTGCGAATGATGCAGTGCACCTGCATCCAGGGATGTTCGTTGAAATAGGCGCCGATCAGGTCGCCATACTCGAGCCAGTCGTAATAAGTGTCGGTGGCGCTGTGGGCGCCCAAAAAGCCCTTGCCATCGTCGCGCACGAAGGAGAGAAGATCCGCCTTCTGCTGATCGGTGAGGCCGAGGTCGCCGGTGGTATAGAACCACACGGCGTCGAAATAGTTCAGGTTCTTCGAATTGTTGGCGAGCTTGGCCTTGGTGAGAAGCTCGGCGTCGGTGCGGATGTAGGTATCCCACAAGCCGGTCTGGCGGCCCAGCTTTTCGATGGTGGCCATGGCGTGCGATACCGAATCATGCTCGTATCCTTTCACCTCGCCGATCACCAGCAGCTTCTTGGCGGGCGGCTGGACCTGCGCGAAAACGCAGGCGGAGAGCGACAGGCAAACGAAGGCGGACAGGGATTTCGTTTTCATGGCTACGATCATACCCCCTGGCGGAGGGGCCGCGCCGGCCTGCGGTACGCTGAAGGTGGATCATGATCGCGATGGCGGCGGCGTTATTGGCGGGGGCATTGCCGAACGCGGTGGTGCCGCGGCAGGTGGCGAATATGTATGCCAAGCCGTCGGAAGCGTCCGGCGTGGTATCGCAGGCCATCTACGGTTCGAATGTGGCCCTGCTAGGGCAGCGCGCGGGATGGGCGCAAATTCGCACTGCGGACGAATACGCCGGCTGGATGCCGCTGGCCGCGCTGAAGATCGGCCCACCCTATGCCGCCGCGGGGCAAGTGGCGATGGTCTCCAGCCTGTTCGCGCACATCTATCGCGAGCCCGATGTCACCATGCACGCGCCTCTGCTGACGGTGCCATTCGAAACCACACTGGAAATCGCCGGCAGCGACCACCAGCGCTGGTACCAGGCCCGGTTGGCGGACGGGCGACTGTGCTGGGTGCAGTCCGGCGACCTGACCTTCGACACCGCGCCTCTCAGCACGGCGGAGATGCTGACGCTGAGCCGCCGTTTTCTGGGGCTGCCTTACACTTGGGGCGGAACTTCCAGCTTCGGCTACGATTGTTCCGGCTTGGTGCAGATGCTGGAACGGCGCCATGGCGTGATGCTGCCACGCGACGCGCAGCCGCAGGCGGATTGGAGCGGACTCCAGCCGGTGAGCAGCCGCGCGGATCTCGCGCCCGGCGACCTGCTGTATTTCGGCGCCTCGCCACAGCGCATTACGCACACGGGAATGTACCTGGGCGACAGTCGATTCATCAGCGCGACCACATACCAGACGCCCACAGTGCGCATCGACAGTCTAAACGACCCGCATTGGTCGCGCCTGCTGGTGGCGATGAGGAGAGTGAAATGAACCGGAGAAACTTCGTGACGATGGCTGCTGCGGCCAGTCCGCTGAGCGGGTTGGCGGCGGCAAGCGGAGGCGCGGAGATCGAAGCCAGGATCGTCCGCCTCAACCTGCGGCACACCTGGACCACCACCATGTCGTCGAGCCAGTTTCGCGACACGCTGCACTTGCGCTATACGCGCGACGGCATCACCGGGCACGGGGAAGGCGCGCCGATCGTCCGGTATCACGAAGATGCAGAAGGCGCGCGGCAGGCGGTCGAATCCGTGCGCGGGCTGCTGCTGGCGGCCAATCCGATGCAGTTCGACAAAGTGATGGCGGCGGTTTTCGCGCGGGTGGAAGGCGCCTGGGCGGGCAAGGCCGCCATCGACATTGCGCTGATGGATTGGGTGGGCCAGAAGCTGGGGATTCCGCTCTACTCGTATTTCGGACTGGACCCCAAGGACGCGCCGGTGACCACCTTTTCGATCGGCATCGACACGCCCGAAATCACGCGGCAGAAGACGCGCGAGGCCGCGGAGTATCCGGTGCTCAAGGTCAAGGTTGGCCTGGCCACCGACGAGCCGACCATCGAAGCCGTGCGCAGCGTGACCTCCAAGCCCATTCGCGTGGACGCCAACGAAGGCTGGACGAACAAGGAAGAGGCGGTGCGCAAAATCAACTGGCTGGAGAAGCAGGGGGTCGAATTCATCGAGCAGCCGATGCCGGCCGAAATGCTGGAAGAGACCCGCTGGGTGCATGAGCGCGTGCACATCCCGATCATCGCCGACGAGGTCTGCCGGCACGCGTCCGATATCCCGAAACTCAAAGGCGCATACGACGGCGTCAACATCAAGCTGGATAAGAGCGGCGGACTGCTGGAGGCCTGGCGCATGATCGCGGTGGCGAAATCGCTCGGCATGAAAACGATGCTGGGCTGCATGGTATCGAGCTCGGTTACGGTCACTGCCGCCGCGCATTTGTCGCCGCTGGTGGATTACGCCGATCTTGACGGCAACCTGTTAATCGCCAACGACCCGTTCACGGGGGTGCGGGTGGAAAAGGGTAAGTTGATTTTGCCGGAGGGGGCGGGGTTGGGGTTGAGGGCGGCGTAGGCAAGGTAGGACGGCGACGGCGTTCGTGATGGTCAGGCCCAAAGGCTCGATACACTGGCGCAGCACAAAACCTCCAGGGTGAGGGGGATTCTTTATAGGCGTATCGAGCGGATCATTCGAAGCCGTAATGCGTAATGTAACGCATGTCAGCCACAATTCTAGCCTGATCGGTCCCACGGGCCAAGAAAGGTCGAGATGAGTCTCGACCCTGCAGGCAAGAGTGCGCGCGCCACGGACGGCTCAGGCGGGGTGGGCGGTCGATCGGGCGGCGGCGGAGGGCTCCGGGTTTAAGAAAGGTCGAGATGACTCTCGACCCTGCAGGCTTGACAGCCTGCGCCACGGACTCTCAGGCGGGGCCGAAGGCTTGTTCGTAGGTGCGGCGGCAGAAGGCGTCGGTCATGCCGGCGATGTAATCGCATACCACGCGGTGGGGCGGATCGGTTTCGGCCAGTCGGGCGTAGGGATCGGGCAGGCGGCGCGGGTCCTCGACGAAGTAGCCGAACAATTCCGCGATCATGGAGACGGAGCGGCGCCGGTCCTCGGCCAGCTCGGGTGCGGCGTAGACCCCGGCGAAGAGGAATTGCTTGAGGGCGCGGCTCGAGTCCGCGGTTTCTTCGGTGAACGCGGCCACGCGGCCGGGCACGTGGCGCACAGCCTCCGCATCGGCGACCGCGGCGCGCGTGGCGTTGGCGACCGTTCCCTCTACCAGGCCGGAAACCAGCGCGTCGATCAATTGGCGCAGCGCTTCGTGGAACTGCTCGCGCGCGCTGGCGCCGGGGAACCGGGTTTCCACGGCTTCGAGAATCGCGCCGTATTGGGGCACACGTTCGGCGACTTCGGCGGCGGTGAACATGCCGGCCGAAAACGCGTCGTCGAGATCGGCGGCGTTGTAGGCGATTTCGTCGGCCAGATCGATCAATTGGGCTTCCAGCAGGGGCCGCAGTCCGGGCAGGTAGGCGTCCAGCTCGGGCCGCTCGCCGGGGCCGAAGTCGTGCGAGTGCTTGACCATCCCCTCGCGCACTTCGAAGGTCAGGTTCAGGCCCGGAAAACGGGCGTAACGCTGCTCGAAGCTTTCCACGATGCGCAGCGCGTGCAGGTTGTGATCGAAGCGGTCGCCATAGCGCTGCATCTGGCGGTTGAGTTCGTCCTCCCCGGCATGGGCGAATGGCGGATGGCCGATATCGTGCGCCAGCGCCAGCGCCTCGGTGAGGTCTTCATCCAGGCCAAGCACCCTGGCCGCGGTACGGGCGATTTGGGACACCTCGATCGAATGCGTCAGCCGGTTGCGAAAGTGGTCGGAGATGCCGGGCGCGAACACCTGCATCTTGGCTTCCAGGCGGCGGAATGCGCGCGAGTGGACAATGCGGTCGCGGTCGCGCTGGAACGGGTTGCGATAGGGGTGGGGCGATTCGGGATATTGCCGGCCCCGGCTTTGGGCAACCGGGAACCGCAGGCGTTCGAGCATCCGGCAGCCGTTACTGCGGCGGCAGTTGGCCGTACAAAGACAGCACCAATTGTCCCACCGGGCCGGCCACGGTCTTCAGCGGATCGAGCAGCTTACGCGCCTCGGCCGGCCGTTTGATGATGAGGTAACGGGCCAGCGTGATGGTGGCCTGGTCCTTCGAAACCAGCGTGGTCGGATGCGCCATCAGATCGCGGAGAGTGGCTTCGCCCTGCGCGTCGCGGCCGTCGGCGTAATAAATCTGAGCCAGCGAGAGCTTGGCCAGCGACGCGAAATCGGCATTGCCCTTCTGTGCCACTTCCTGAAAGCGCTTTTCCGCCTCGGGCATCTTCGACTCGTCGGCCTCGATGGCGCCCAGGTAATACTGGGCGACTTCGCCTTCGGTGGTTCCGGAGTATTTGGCCGCCAGGCTGGAAAAGGCCCTGGTGGTCGCCTCATCCTTGACTGCCTGGGTGGGGAAGGTGAGGGTGCCGGGACGGGGTGCGGGATCGACGGGCGCTTCCTGCACCAGGATGGCGCTGGCCAGCGCTTCCTCGCGTACCGCCCGCAGGTGCTTTTGATAGACCAGCCAACCGGCGATCAGGACGGCCACGCCCAGCGCAATCGCGCCGTAGCGGAGAATTTCTTGCCTGTGCTCTTCGAAGAAGCTTACCGTCTGCCCGACTTCGAGGGCGAACTTGTCACTTTTTAACTCTTTACGGGTGATTCTAGCCACGAAAACCTCAGCTTGGTGGAAAGCTACATGGTATCACGCGTGCAGCGGCAAAGCGGTTTCGCTCAGGCTGCACGCGACCATGCGGGAGTGGCGGACAAGTCCGCCGGGATCACTTTTTCTCGTCGGCCGGTTTAGCGGGCGCGGCAGGCGGCGCGGCTTTCAACTTGGCCAGGGCCTCGTCCACGCGGTTCTTGAAATCGGACGCATCGTCGTGCGCAACTCCCCGGTAGGTCGACTGGACCACCATCTCACAGCCGCTTCCCTGCACGTTCAGGTGGACGGAGTTGGTGCGATGGCGGACCGCTCCGACAGTGTAGGAGGCCATCATTTCGGTGTTGTCCATCGAAACCACGACGTAGTTCCCGGAGTTCTTGACGACGTCCTTGACGGCGGGCCAAAGGTCGCTGCAAGCGACCGGATAGGTGTCGCTGTGCTCCTTGGCGAATGCCGGCGCGGCCAGCGTAAGCCCCGCCAAGGCAATCAATGCATACTTCAGCATGATAGGTTTCTCCCGATTAAGACTAAAGATGAGTTTCACTGAGAGTATACGCCCAGGCGCGTCCGGGGGCAATTGCCAGCCGGGCCGGCGGGCCGGCTCGTTTTAATCGGGGAAGTCGGTAACCACCCCGTTAATATGTTCCCACCAAGTCACCACCGCCACTACGGTCATCAGGATGCCCACCAGAATCCACAGAAGGGTGCCTTTGGCCTCCCGCAGCAGCACCGCGTCGGAAGGCTTGCTGGGGTTATAGAACACCACAACTTCCGAACCCGGTCGATACCGTTCCAGGTCCGCCTGGATGAAAGCCGGCCTCCTGTACCATCCGCCGAACCTGAGCCGTTTCCCTTTGTAGGAGACGCCGTTCACCGAGTAATCGTACTCCACGGCAGCCTCAACGTCCATGCCATCGCTGTCTTTCATGAGCGCGGCATTGGCCACCTTTCCCATTACCTGCGGCCAACTCTGGCTGGCCCGCGCTTTGATCCGCAGGCGGAGTCCGACAAAGATCATTCCCGGACCAATCGCCGACAACATCACCAGGAATATGGTCATTATGACGTCGAGAGCAGTTCGCAACCGGTCCTCCCTAATGAATGTAACCGACGCCGGGCCAACGTGACGAACGGGAAATCCCGCTACACTCAAGGTAGCGAGTCCGACTTTTGCCGGACCCCGTGCGTCTACACACCAGGAGCCAAGGCTTGATCTTCCGGGCGGTCGAGGATGGCGATCTGATTCGCCAGGCTACCCGGGGCAACGTGGAGGCGTTCAACCTCCTTGTGTCCCGGTGGGAGAAGCGTGTCTACAACTATCTCCTGCGGCTGACCGCCAATCGCGAAGACGCTTTGGATTTGACGCAGGACGTGTTTCTGAAGGCGTACCAGAATCTTCGCAAGCTGGATGACGCGGCGCGTTTCGCGCCGTGGCTGTATCGCATCGCCCATAACGAGGCCTATTCCATGTTTCGCAAGCGAAGGCCGGAGAGCGATGTGGCGGATTTGCCGCCGGCGGCGACGGAGACTGGAATCGCGGTGGGAGGCAGCCCGGTTTTTCCCATCGAATTGAGCCTGGCGGTGGCCAGCGCGCTGGAACGGTTAACGCCCGAACAGCGCGAGGCCGTCACGCTGAAGATCTACCAGGGGTTCAAATTCGAGGAAATGGCCGAGATTCTCTCCTGCCCGGTTTCCACCATCAAAAGCCGATTGTATACGGCGCTGGAACTGCTGAAGATCGAGCTGGCTCCGATTGAGGCACGAGGTGTGTCATGAGTTGCTCGCCATTCGATTTGAAAGATTACTTTTTCGATGAGCTGGACGGCGCCGGGCGCAAGCAAGTGGAAGCGCACGTCACCGGCTGCCGCGCTTGCCGGGAAGAACTGAGCCGTCTGCGGCTGACCGGAACCACGCTCTTGAGCCTGCGGGAGGAAGAGATTCCGCGGCGGATCGCTTTTGTTTCCGATCCCGTCTTTGAGCCTTCGGCCTGGCGCCGCTGGTGGAGCGCGTTCTGGAACACGCCGGCGCGGCTGGGCTTCGGCTCGGCGGCGCTACTTTCGGCGGCGCTGGTGGTGTTCGCGCTGGTGCGGCCGGCGCCGGTCCAATTGGTACGGCAGGTGCAGGTGCCGGCCGTGCAGACTGCGCAGACGGCGCCGGCGGTTTCCGATGCCGCCATCCAGGCGCGCATCGACCAGGCGGCCGACCGGGCCGTGACGGCGCGCACTCAGCAGCTTGTCGCCGAGGTGGCCGCCGAGCGCCAGAAGTTGCTGACGGTGGCGGCGGAGCTGGAGGTCGATAACAGCCGGCAGCACGCCTTATACATGACGGCGTCCCAATACGGTCCGCCGCGGCAGCCCGCCATGGAGGCGAAATGAGACCCGTACTTGCCATCCTGCTGACTTTGGCGCCGCTTTCGGCACAGGTGACGCGGCCGGTCTCGGCCAACGCCCGCGTGGGCGCCACGATACCGGCGGCCCCGGTGCGCGTAACACTAGCCTCGCTGGCGGCGCTCTCTCACGGCTTCGACCGCAGTCTCCGCATGTTCGCGGTGACCGACCCGATCGACGTGCTGGGCAACACCCGCGGCGTTTACCTGGATGGTTACGGCGCGGTGTTCACCACCGAGCTGAGCCCCGTCTTCACGCCCGGGTTGAGCCCGTTCCAGCCCAACATCAGCGAGCAGGACAAGGAGAAGGTGCGGCAGCGCAAGCTGGCACGGCTACCGGTGGTGGAGCGCTTGATGAACTCCATGCTGCAATCGGCCGCCAAGGACCTGACGGTGCCGGACGACCAGCAGATCGTGGTGATGGTGAATTTCGTCTACCTGCCGTATGAAGACACCAACGGCCTGCCCGGCCAGATGGCGGTGAAAGGCACACGGCGCGCCATCCTGAGCGGCGCGCAGATCCAAGCCACGGTGACCAATCAGTGACACCCGAGCATCTCGCACCCCAGGCCAGTGCAGCGCCCCCGGTGGGAGTACTGCGCTTTCAGCGGCTGGGCGAGATGCTGATCGAGCGCAAAAAGATCGAAGCCGAAGAACTGGAGCGGGCGCTCGAACTGCAGCGCGAACGCGGCGACAAGCTGGGCAAGATCCTGGTGGATATGGGGCTGGTGGCGCAGCGCGACGTGCTGGCGGCGCTGAGCGAACAATTGGACGTACCGCTGGTGACGATTGACGGGCCGCCGCCGGTGGCGCCGGAAATCGAAGGGCTGTCGTACCGTTTCCTGCGGCAATCGCGCGCGTTTCCGGTGGCGCTGAACGATTCCGTGCTGACGGTCGCCATGGCCGATCCGATGGATTTCGAAACCGCGGCCGCGATCGGATCGTTTTCCGGCCTGGAGATTCGGACCGTGCTGGCGGCCGAGCAGGAAATCCTCGATGCGGTGGACAAGCATTACGCCGACGGCGAGCGCCAGGTGCTGTCCGGGGACGGCGGAGACGAAGAGGCGCTGGCCGATCTCGAGCACTTACGCGACATGGCCAGCGAAGCGCCGGTGATCCGGCTGGTGAACGCCATGATCGCCGATGCGCTCGAGAAACGGTCAAGCGATATCCACATCGAACCGTTCGAAAAGGAATTCCGCGTGCGCTTCCGCGTGGATGGCGTGCTGTCCGGCCAGGAAACGCCGCCACGCGAGCTGAAGGCCGCCATTGTTTCCCGCCTGAAGCTGATGGCCAAACTGAATATCGCGGAGCGGCGGCTGCCGCAGGACGGCCGCATTAAGATCAAGATCCTGGGGCGCGAGGTGGACTTGCGCGTTTCCACGCTGCCGACGCTGTATGGCGAAAGCGTGGTGATGCGCCTGCTGGACCGCTCGGCGGGCGATTTTTTCGACCTGCGCCGGCTGGGCTTCGACGACCGCATGCTGGCGCAGATGGAGCATTTCACCAGCCTGCCGCACGGCATTTTTCTGGTGACCGGGCCCACCGGCAGCGGAAAATCGACCACGCTCTATTCGGCGCTGAAGCGGATCAACCTTCCCGACAAGAAAATCATCACGATTGAAGACCCGGTGGAGTACCAGATGGACGGGATCAACCAGATCCACGTCAATCCGCAGATCGGGCTGACCTTCGCCTCCGGGCTGCGGCACATCGTACGGCAGGACCCGGACGTGATCATGGTGGGCGAAATCCGCGACCGCGAGACCGCCGATATCGCCATCCGCGCCGCGCTGACCGGCCACCTGGTGTTTTCCACGCTGCACACCAACGACGCACCGAGCGCGGTTACGCGTCTCGCCGACATGGGAGTCGAGAGCTACCTGCTGACTTCGTCGCTGGTGGCCGTGCTGGCGCAGCGGCTGGTGCGCGTGATTTGCCAGGATTGCAAGCGGCCGGCGGGCGAAGCGGTGGCGCCGGATGGCACGCGCGTGAAGAGCTACCGCGGCGCGGGCTGCGCGGTCTGCAACGGCAGCGGCTACGTTTCGCGCGTCGGCATCTTCGAGATGATGCAGCTCAACGAAGAGATCCGCCGCCTGATCATGGAAAACGCCGACGCTTCGCGGCTGACCGAGGCGGCGCGGCGCAGCGGCATGAAGAACCTGCGCGAGGACGGCTGGCAAAAAGTGCGGGACGGCGTGACCACGGTGGAAGAAGTGATGCGCGTGACGCAGGAGTTCTGATGGGATTCGACGAGTATTCGAGAGCCCCGTGGCGCGGCTTGCCCGTGCACCATCCGGGGCAGTCCTGCCTGCCGTGTCGAGATTCGTCTCGACATTTCTTCGCGGATGCGCGCGACAGTTCGTTTCAGAAAAGGAAAGTCGGCACGACTGCCGACGCGGCAGGCAAGACTGCCCCGGATGGTGCACGGGCAAGCCGCGCCACGCCTAGAATGGAGCCGGAAGCCCTCTGATGGCGGCGACGTTTTTTTTTCGCGCGGTGGCCTCGGATGGGAAGATCCGCACCGGGAGCCTGTCCGGCAGCGACGATAAGGCGATCGCGCGCGAGCTGCGCAAGCAGGGGCTGACGCCGGTTTATGTGGGCGCGACGCCTAAGAGCGCGTCGTTCGAAATCAAGCTGCCGAGCTTCGGCGGCCGCCGCCGCAGCGACGTTCTCTTTTTCACCCAGGAGCTGTCCACGCTGTTGAACGCGGGCGTGCCGCTCGACCGCGCGCTTTCGATCACCGCCGAGCTGACCGACCGGGCGCAGTTCCGCTTCATCGTACTGGACGTGCTGCGCGTGCTGAAGGGCGGCCGAACGCTGGCCGACAGCCTGTCCACGCATGGCGAGTACTTCTCCGATCTCTACATCAATATGGTGCGGGCGGGCGAAGCCTCCGGCGCCTTGGCGGTTATCTTCTCCAGGCTGGCCGAATTTGAACGCTCGCGCGACGATCTGCGCAACTTCATCGTCTCGGCGATGATCTATCCGGCGCTGCTGGCGGCGGTGGCCGCGGCCTCGGTTTTCATCCTGCTGAGCTTCGTGGTGCCGCGCTTCGCCGTCATCTTCCAGGATGGTCACATGAAGATGCCGGCGCCGACGCGCATCATGCTGGAAGCGAGCGACCTGGTCAAGACATACGGTTGGTACGCATTGGGCGGGTTGGCGGCGATCGCCATCCTGTGGCGGGTTTACACGCGCACCACTGCGGGGCGGTTGTGGTGGGACGGCGCGCGGCTGAAAGTGCCGCTGCTGGGAGTGGCGTTGCTGAAGGCGGAAACGGCGCGGTTCGCGCGCGCGATGGCCACGCTGCTCGAAAACTCGGTTCCCCTGGTGCAGTCGATCGCGATCGGCGCGGCCACGCTGAACAACCGGATGATCGCGAATTCGCTGGTCGGGGTCGCCACCGGAGTGAAGCGCGGCGAGGGGATCGCGGGGCCCACGCGCAAGGCGGGCGTGTTTCCGCCGCTGGCCGCGCACCTGCTGACGGTGGGCGAAGAGACCGGCCGGCTGGACCAGATGTTTGCCCGCATGGCGGATATCTACGAAAATGAAACTCGGGCGGCCATCCGGCGCTTCACCAGCGTCTTCGAACCAGTGGTAATCCTGGTGATGGGCATAGTGGTCGGTGGTTTGGTTTTGAGTATGCTGCTCGCGATCACGAGCATCAACGATGTGCAGGTGTGATATGAAACAGACGGCGAACAGGCGGAAGCGGGGCGAGGGCGGCGTTACCCTGATCGAAATGCTGGTAGTGGTGACGATCATCGGGCTGTTCGTGGCCCTGGTTGGCCCGCGGCTCTGGAGCAACGTGGACAAGGCCAAAATCACGGCCGCGCGCGCGCAGATACAGGATTTCATGGGCGCGCTGGGCACCTACAAACTGGACAACGGGAATTTCCCCACCACCGAGCAGGGCCTGGCGGCGTTGCGCGTGAAGCCGGCGGACGCGGCCGAATGGAACGGGCCGTATATTCCGCAGGAGATTCCGAAAGATCCGTGGGGCCACGATTACATTTACAAGTTCCCCGGCGACCACGGCGATGAGCCGGATATTATCAGCTACGGCGCCGATGGCCAACCCGGCGGCGATGGAATCAATGCCGATGTCGTCAGTTGGAAAAGCCAGTAGGGCAGGGCGGACGAGCGGGTTTGGTCGTCTGTCAATGTCAGGCGCTTTGGCCGGCGTTGACAGACCACTAAGAACGATGGTCTGTCCTACCATGCCATGCGTTGACAGACCACAAAAAACGATGGTCCGTCCTACCATGCCATGCGTTGACAGACCACAAAAAACGATGGTCCGTCCTACCATGCCATGCGCTGACAGACCACGAAAAACGATGGTCCGTCCTACCGCAGGCGCAGCTCCGTGGCGTTTGGGAGCCCGGAGGGCGAAAGAAAGTAGCCCACGGCGTAAGCCGTGTGGAATTTGGATGTGGTCGCCCAGAGCCCCGGAACGGGGCGGAAGAGGCGTCTCCGCCCCGGAGGCCGCACGCGCCGCTGTGACGCATCGACTTACGCCCCGTTCCGGGGCTGCGCCGGCGAACGACGCGCGCCGCACGGCTTGCGCCGTGGGCTATTCTCTTTCGCCCTTTCGGGCTTGCCGCCGGCGTGGCCTCGCAAGTGCCAGACGCGGCGTGACGCTGATCGAGATGCTGGTGGTGGTGGCCATCGTCGGGATCCTGGTGAGCGTCTCCGTTCCTTCGGTTTCGGCCGGCCTGGATAGCGTGCGGCTGGCCTCCACCGGCGACGCCATTGCCAGTTTCCTGAACGGGGCGGTGACGCACGCCGAACGCAGCGAACACCCGGTGGTGGTGGCCATCTCGCTCAAGGACGGGACCATTTCCGCGGATGGCGCCGACGGCTACGCGCGGCGATTCCAGGTGCCGCAAGGCATCACCATGGACAAAGTGCTGCCGGAAGTCGACTCCGAAAGCGGCGACTACCAGATGCTGATCGTCCCCGGCGGCACGGCGCCGGCCATCGGCGTCGAGTATTCCAACCGGCACGGCGGCCGCCGCAGGGTGCAATTAGACCCCATGACCGGCTTTCCGCACGTGGAAACCGTCCATACAGAGTGAGGCGCACGCACGGATTCACGCTGCTCGAGATGATCGTCGCCACCCTGATCATGGCAATCGCCGTGGTGGGGTTGCTGGGGGCCATTTCCGGCGCGGTGCGTAACGCAGCGCGGCTGCGCGACTACGACCGCGTGGCGCAGTTGGGGCGCCTGCGGATGAATGACATTCTGGCCGATCCCGCTACGCCGCTGAGCGGAACGTTCGATACCGATTTGACCGGCGGGCTAACGGCGGGATGGGAGGCGCAGATCGCCCCATTTGAAGCACCGCCGGCGCCGGCCCCAGGAGCCATCGCGCTCGACCACGTGCGGTTGCAGATATGGTGGATGGCAGGCAGTCAGCGCCGGACCTATACCATTGAGGGACTGCGCCGCAGGGTGCTGACGCCATGAGGCGTCCTGTTTTGTGGGGCGGACGCCCTCGTCCGCGCGCGACCCCCCGGTCGCGCCTCGCCGCACGTCCCCTGCCCCCAGAAGAGCGGGTCCAGGGGGACCCGCGCAGACCAGGGGGTCTGCCCCACACAGCGCGAAGCCGGCGGGCCGGCGTGACGCTGATCGAGGTCCTGATCGCGGTGACGCTGCTGAGCGCGCTTACGGTGGCCATGGTGCTCTCGCTCGAAGTGGCCCTGAAGGCGCTGCACAAGACGGACGAAAAGCTGCTCGCCGACCGGCGGGTGGCCGGCGCGCAGCGAGTCCTGTTGCAGGAGTTGGAAGGGCTGGTTCCGGTGCAGCCGCCGTGTATGGGACGCCCCGAGCTGGTGAATTCCTACTTCGTGTTTTTTCAAGCCGAGCCGCAGGCGATGCGGCTGGTTTCCACATTCTCGTTGCAGCAAGGCTGGCGCGGGCCGGCGGAGATCCTCGAGATGTTCGTAATTCCGGGCGAGGAAGGCACGGGAGTGCGGCTGGTGGTGAATGAGACTCCTTACACGCGACTGGGTGCGGGCAGTGCATGCGCCGATATGACACCCGATCCGGTGGCCGGGATGATGGTGCATTTCACGCCTGCCGTGGCCAGTCCGAAGTCGTTTGTGCTGGCGGACCAACTGGCCTACTGCCGGTTCTCTTATCTGGTGACGCCGCCGGGGCCCCCGAGGCAACCCCAATTCCTGCCGCCGCAATGGACGGCCAGCGCGACGGGAACCGGCTGGCCGGTGGCGATTCGGGTGGAAATGGTGCCGCTGGTTGCCGATCCTTCGCACTTGCAGCCGATCACGGTGACGGCGCCGATCCGCATCCACCGTTCGTGGCAGATCCACTATGACGACTTCTGATATGACGTGGCGCACGCAATCTTGCGTGCCGCGTCGGCACTCGTGCCGACGCCCGGCATCCAACGCGCGAACGGGTGTCGAGAAAAGTCTCGACACGGCACGCACGAGTGAGTGCGCCACGGGCAAGCGAGCGCGCAGCGGGAGCGCGCTGCTGGCGGTGCTCTGGCTTTCGGCGGCGCTGGCCGTGATCGGGTTTTCGCTGGCGACCACGATTCACGGAGAAACCGAACGCACGGCCACCGCGCTCGACGGCTTGCGCAGCTATTACCTGGCTACGGCGGGCATCGATCGGGCCGCGGTGGAGGCTCTGTGGGGCATCCAGAATCCGGCCGTGCGGACCATCCCGGAATGGGCCACCGAGATGACCTACCAATTTGCGAGCGGCGAGGTGCGGGTGGAGTTCATTCCCGAAACGGCCAAGCTGAACGTCAACCGAGCCAGCCTGGAAGATCTCACCCGGCTGGGAATGGCGCTGGGGCTGGACGCGGCCAGGGCGGACGGGCTGGCGCACGCGATCGACCAGGCGCGCTCCGGCGCGAAGGGCCCACCGGATCTGACGCAGGCGCCGTCTTTTCAGCCTCCGGGTGCGTCCTTACAAGAGATTGAGGAGTTGTTGTCGGTGCCCGGCGTAACCCCCGAACTGTTTTACGGAACCTATGCCCCTCGGCAAGACGCGGCCGGCGGCGCGCATCTGGCCCGCCGCTCGGGGTTGGTGGACTGCCTCTCGGTCTACGGGCGCAGTTCGCTGGTGGATGTGAACACCGCGCCTCCGGAGGTGCTGGCCGCAGTGGGGATGAACCCGGCCGCAATCGCCGCGGTGCTGGCGCGCCGCAGCGCGGGTCCCATCGTGCGGGAGCAGCTTGGGGACGTGACGGCCATGGCCGGCGAAGCGGCCGGCAGGCTGCGCGTGGGCGGCCGTTCGATCATCACCATGCGGGCGACGGCACGCCTGCGGCTGGACAATGGGCACTTCTCCGACATGCGGCGCACCGTGGCGGCGATGATCAAGTACATGCCGCCGGGCTATGACGCGCCAATTCACATTTTGCGCTGGTACGACACGGCGTGGAGCGAATGATCGCGATGCCTCTCGCAATTCCCAAGGATGTGCGCAAGCTGCTCGAATTCGGCTCCGGCGTGGGCATCGCCATCGGCGCCACGGATCTGGAGGTGGTGGTGGCGCGGGTGCGGCCCACCGGCGTGCGCGTGCTGGGGCGGCTGGTGATCGAGGGTTTCGCCGGTCGGCCCGCGGCGGAATGGGGCGGCGAGTACAGCCAGTTCTTGAAATCCGTTGGCGCCGGCCATCTGTGCGCCACCGTGCTATTGCCGCGCCGCGAAGCGATTGTCCGCCAGTTGGCGTTGCCGGGGGTAGCGGCCCGCGATACGGAAAGCGCCATCCGGCTGCAAATCGACACGCTGCATCCCTACGGCGATGACGAGGTGGTGTGGGGCTGGTCCGCGCTACCCGATGGGGCCGTCCTGTTGGGCATCGCGCGCCGCGCGGCGATCGAACATTACATGGAGCTGTTCACGGCGGCGGGAATCGCGGTTTCCAGTTTCACCTTCCCCGCCGCCGCGGTTCACACGGCGGTCCGCCTGAATGGCCATCGCGACGGGGAAGGCTTCGTGGGGCTCGGCCGCACTCCGGCGGGCGCGCTCGAAGTGTACGGCGAAAGCCCGTGGCGGCCGGTGTTTTCGGCTGAGTTCGAGATGCCGGCGGAACGCGCCGCGGCGCTGGCGCTGGCTGAATTGCGATTGCCGCCGGAGACCCAGCCATCGACGCTGGAGGACCTGCTACCCCGGCCCATCGCGAATCCGGTGGAGAACGATTTATCCCGCAACGCACTGCCGTACGCCACGGCGCTGGCAGGGGCCTGTCCCCGGCTGGCGCCGGCGGCGAACGTTCTGCCGCGCGAGTACCGGCGCTCGCACACGCGCGCCATGGTGGTGCCCACGGCGGTGCTCGCCGGGCTGGCGCTGGTGGCGCTGGGAGCCATGATTCTTTGGCCGAAGTTCGAGGATCGCCGGTATCTAAAGACACTCGAAGCCCAAATTGCGAGCGTCCAGCCCTCCGCCGCCCGCGCCGCGGCGCTCGAACGGGAGACCGACCGGACGCGCGCCCGCACGGGGCTGCTCGACCAATACCGCGCCCGCACACGCGCCGATCTGGACACGCTCAACGAGCTTACCCGGCTGGTAGAGCCGCCGGCATGGACCAATGCGATCGAGCTGACCCGCGACGCCGCGCGCATCAACGGGGAAGCGCCGCAGGCCGCGCCGCTGCTGAAGATTCTCGACTCTTCGCCGCTGTTCCGGAATTCGCAAATGGATATGGACCAGCACGCGGCCACGGGCGCCGGAGAGGTGTTCCAGATTCACACCAGCCGGGGGAAGTCATGACGATCGGGAACCTGGACCGCCGCTCGTGGGCGTGGCTGGTGGCGGGCGCGGCGCTGCTGATTCCCGCCGCGGCCTGGCGGTTCGGCCTGTTTGCGAGCTTTGACACCGGAGCGGTTCCCGCCGCCCAAGCGATTCCCGTCGCCGAGCACCGGCTGGAATCCTTGCGCGTCAAAGCGGCGTCCGTTCCTTCGAAGGAAGCGCGGCTGCGGCAGGCGCAAGCGGAGTTGGCCACGCGCGAAAAGGGCATCCTCAAAGCCGACACCAAGGCCCAGGCGCAGGCCCAGTTGCTCGAACTGGTGCAGGGTGTCGCCAGGGCCAACGGCATCGAGGTGCGCGGGGTGGAGCGCATGGGCGAAGCGGTGGTGAGCGGCGACTACGGCGAAGTCAGCGTCGAGGTGGCCTTCGGCTGCGGCATCGAGCAACTGGTGAACCTGATGGCGGCGCTGGCCGATCAGCCGCAGATCCTGGCCACCAATGAGCTTCGCATCAACGGCGGCAACGACAAGAAGAAAAACATCCAGGTGCATCTCACCGTGGGCGCGCTGGTGGCGCGCAAGCTGCTGCCCGAAAAGAAAGGGGGGCAGGGAGCGTGAACCGCAAGCTTTGGATCGTCCTGAATCTGGCCCTGTTGTGCGCCGTGGTATGGACCACGGTGGAAGTGCGGGACGCGTGGCGCGCCGCCAAGGCGCACCAGGCCGCGACCCTGGGCCGGCGCGCGGCCGCTCCGCCGGCGCCGCCCTGGCAGCCGTTGCCCAACCCGCCCGCGGTGCTGCCGGCGGCTTACAAGGATGTGGCGCAGAAAGACCTGCTCGACCGCTCGCGCGATCCCAACGTTCCCATCGAACCGCCTCCGCCGCCGCCCCCACCGCCGCCGGTGCCGCCGCTGCCGGTCTATCACGGATACATGAACATTGGCGACGGGCCGATCGCCATCCTCAGCGTTACGAAAGCGTCGGCGCACGAGGCGGTGCGCCCGGGTCAGGCGATCGGCGAATTCACGCTCGTCAGCGTCAATACAAGAGAGATCGAATTCACATGGAAAGACCGGTCGATTCACAAACTGGTGGACGAACTGGAGGACAATACGGGAGCGCAGGCTGCCGCGGCGCGCACCGAAGCGCCCGTTCCCGCGTACGCGCCTCCTCCTCCGCCGCCCCAGCCCGCGTCACCCGCGGCGCCAGGACCCGGCGAGGAGACGCATTTCGGCGTCAAGCTCTGCAATCCGGGCGACACATCGGCGGTCGGATCGGTGGTGGATGGCTACCGCAAGGTGATGAGTCCCACCCCGTTCGGTTCGTCCTGTCTGTGGGAACCGGTGAAGTGAAGATCGGGCGGTACCGCCCGATGTCCGCGCGAAGAAAGTAGATCCAGGAGAGAAGCAATGAAAACATTTTTGATGCTTTTGGTTTCGATGATGGCGCTGAGGGCGGCCCAGCCGGCCGCCGGGACGGGTCCGCTCGCCATACCCGCTGGCGCGGTGGCGGTGGAGTCCAACCTCTACCAACATACCGACGCGCAAGGTAAGACATGGATTTACCGCCGGACTCCTTTCGGCATTACCCGGGCGGAAGCCCAGTCGGTGGCTCCCGTGCGCCCCGAGGCGTGGGACAACACCAGAGCCTGGGACGATGGCGACGCCGTCCGCTTCGAACGGCCGGGCCCCTTCGGCGTTTACCATTGGCGGACCGGGAAAGCGGAGCTGGATGCGGCGGAGCGGGCGTGCTGGGCGCGCCAGCAGGCCGTCAAGGCAAGCGGGCGGGAGTAACCGATGCGCCGCCATTTCCTCCTTTCGCTCGCGGCCGCCGGCGTAATGACTCCGGCGCTGTTGGCGCAGGCTCCGTCGAGAACCATCGAAGACATCATGCAGCAGCAGCAGCGGCAGGCGCAGCAGCAGCCGCAGCCAGCGCAGCCGGCGCCGGCACAGCAGCCCGCGCCCGCCAAGGCCACCGCGCCGGCGCAGCAGCCGAAGATGGCCGACCAGGGCCTGCTCTCGATGGACAACGTGAACCTCCTCGACATGGTCAACCTGATCTCCAAGATGTTGAAGATCAACATCCTGATCGATCCGCGGGTGAGAGGCTCGGTCACCATTCACACCTACGGCGAAGTAAAGCCGGTGGATCTGATGACGCTGCTCGAAACCATCCTGCGGGTGAATGCCAGCACGATCGTGAAGGTGGGCGACCTGTACCGGATCATACCGGTCAATGCGGTGTCCCAGCTTCCGCTGGAGCCGATCATTAACGCGGACGCGAAAACCCTGCCCGATGACGAGCAGATGATCCTGAACCTGATTTTCCTCAAGTACGCAACCGCCGGGGACATGGACAAACTGCTGGCGCCGTTCTACGGCGAAGGCGCCACCCATTCCACCTACGATCCGGCGAATCTGCTGATTCTCGAAGACAACGGCCGCAACATGCGGCGGACCATGGAATTGATCGGCCTGTTCGACAGCGACACCTTCGCCTCCAAGCGCGTCCGCCTTTTCGACATCGAGAACAGCCGCCCCACCGACCTGGCCAAGGAACTGGAGACGGTCTTCAAAGCCTATTCGCTGTCCGAGAAGACTGCGGCTGTGCGGTTCATTCCGGTGGACCGCATCAACACTCTGATTGCCGTGGCTCCCAATCCGGGTATCTTCGCGGAAGTCCAGAAGTGGATCGAAAAGCTGGACATTCCGGTCAAGGTGACGGCGGGATCGACGAGTAACTGGGTATACCGCCTGAAGTACGGCCGCGCCGAGACGATCGCCATGGCGATCATGGCGCTGTACACCGGAAATCCGATGGCGCTGATCGGCTTGGCGGCGCAAGCCAACAGCAGCATGTACGCCTCGGGCCTCGGCTTGAATGGCACGGGTTACGGCATGGGCGGCGGCTACGGCGGCGGTTCCATGGGTTACGGCGGCATGACCGGCAGTCCGTATGGCGGCTCCATGGGGATGGGCTACGGCAACATGAACGGCGGCTACGGCGGCATGGGCGGCGCCTATGGCGCCGGTTATGGCGGCGGTTACGGCGGGTATCAGACGCAAGGGAACGCGATGGCGGTGCAGGGTATGGCCGGCGGCGCGGCGTCATCGGGCACCGCCGACCGCACCGGCAGCTATTTGGGCCAGGGCAACGCCGGCAACGGCGAACCGCCCGTCCATATGCCGCACGTCATACCCAATCCGTTCGATAACACGCTCCTGATTCAGGGCACGCCGCAGGACTGGGAGGAGATTCAGAATCTGCTGCGGCAGTTGGACGTGGCGCCGCGGCAGGTGCTGATCGACTGCAAGATCTACGAGGTGGACCTGTCCAGCAGCTTCGGGTTGGGCGTGCAAACCACCCTGGCGAATATCGGAACCAACGCCACGGGCACGGTGTTTGGCAGTGGTTCATCGACCTCGACCACAACCTCAACCTCGGGCACGACGTCAAGCGTGATCACCGGGACAGCGACGCAGGCCCTGATCGGCGCGGTATCGCCGGCGGGCTTGGGGCTGACGGCCGGCATGATCGTCGGCAAGAGCAGGCAACTGCTGGGCCTGCTCCAGGCGAACGAAAGCACGACCCGCGCCAAGGTGATCTCTTCGCCGAGCATTATCGCCACCGACAGCGTGCCGGCTACCATGAACGTGGGCAGCCAGGTTCCGGTGGCCACCTCCAATTCTCTTTCGACCGTGGGCGGTTCGCAGGTGATTCAATCCGTCAGCAGCCAGAGCACGGGAACCACGCTCAGCATTACGCCGCGCATCAACTCGAGCGGCGTGGTGACGATGGAAATCAACCAGCAGGTGAGCGCGCCGGTGTCGGGATCGGCGGCGAATAACCCGGGTAACACGTCGTCGTTCTCGAACCGCTCGATGAGCACCCAGATCACCGTGCAGGATGGCGATACGGTTGCCATCGGCGGGGCGATTCTGGAATCCAAGTCCGAAACGCTGGGAGGCGTCCCGTTTCTGGACCGCATCCCATTGATTGGCCCGGTGTTCGGAAACAAGCAAGTCAGCACGCAGCGCACCGAATTGATCATCTTCCTGACCCCGCGCGTCATCTACGACACCAACCAACTGATCGACGCCACTGACGAGATCAGGAGCAATTTGAAGCGCGTGAGCAGGCTGATGAAAGACGACCACCCATAGCGCGCGCAGGCAGCGAACGCCGCGGCTGCCGCCGTGGCGCACGCACTCTTGCGTGCAGCGTCGAGACTCGTCTCGACGCTTTTTGTCTTCGCAACTGCCGGCGTCGGCAGGAGTGCCGGCGCGGCACGCAAGAGTGCGTGCGCCACGGGCCTTTACTCGCGGCCTTCAATCAAGCGCCGCAGTTCCCGCTCATCCACCACGGCGATGCCGAGCGCGCGGGCTTTGTCGAGCTTCGATCCGGCGTCTTCGCCCGCCACCACGAAGCTGGTCTTCTTGCTGACCGCGGCGGCCACTTTGCCGCCCGCGCGCTCAATCAGCGCCTTGGCCCGGTCGCGGCTCAGGTTGGGCAGCGTGCCGGTGAGCACGAAGGTGAGGCCTTTGAGCGGGCCGCCGGCTGGACGCACCGGGACATAAGTGAAATCGAGATTGGCGGCGCGCAGCCGATCCACCAGCTCACGGTTGCGCGGCTCGCGAAAGAACTGCACGATGCTTTCGGCGACCTTGGGCCCGACCTCTTCCACGGCCTGCAACTCCTCGGCGCCGGCCGCCGCCAAGGCGTCCAGGCTGCCGAAGGCTTCGGCCAGCAGGGTGGCCGTCCGCTCGCCGACGAAACGGATCCCCAGCGCGGCGATCACCCGCGGCAGCGGATTCAGCTTGGAGCGAAAGATATTGGCGAGCACGTTAGCGGCCGACTTTTCGCCCATCCGCTCCAGCGACAGCAGTTGTTCGGTGGTCAATTGATAGAGATCGGCGACGCTCTTGACCAGGCCGCGGTCGACCAACTGATCCACCAGCGCCTCGCCCACGCCGTCGATGTTCATCACGCCGCGCGAGGCGAAATGGAGAATCGATTCCTTCAATCGCGCGGGGCAGTCCACGTTGATGCAGCGCCGCGCGGATTCGCCCTCCTCGCGCACCACCCTGCCGCCGCAGACCGGGCAGTTGACGGGCATCGCGAACGCCGTGCGGCCCTTGCCCTGCGCCCAGACGCGGACCACTTTGGGGATGACGTCGCCGGAGCGCTCGATGATCACTTCGTCACCGATCTTCAGCCCCAGGCGCGCGATCTCGTCTTCATTGTGCAGCGTAGCGCGGGAAACCGTGACGCCGCCCACCGCTACCGGCTGCAAGTGCGCGACCGGCGTGAGCGCGCCGGTGCGGCCCACCTGCACTTCGATCGCGAGCACCGTGGTGCGCTCCTGCCGCGCCGGATATTTGTAGGCGATGGCCCAGCGCGGCGCCTTGGCGGTGAAGCCGAGCGCCTGCTGCTGCTCCACCGAATCCACCTTCACCACCACGCCATCGATCTCGTAAGCGAGATCCTGGCGGTGGGTTTCCCAGTGGGCGCAGAATTCGAGCACCTCGTCCACGCCCGAGCACAGCTTGCGATGGGGGTTGACCTTGAAGCCCATGCGGACCATCTCATCGAGCGAAGCCCAGTGGCTGGGCAGCGCGAAGCGGCCGCCGGTCATCAAAAAGTAGGTGTAGTAATCCAGGCGGCGCGAGGCCGTGACGCGCGGCTCCAGCACGCGCAGCGAGCCGGCCGCGGCATTGCGGGGATTGGCGAAGCGCGTCAGCTCCTGCTGGTCGCGCTCGGCGTTGAGGCGATCGAAGGCGCGCCGGTTCATGACGGTTTCGCCGCGCACCTCGAAGGCCGGCCACGGGGCGTCCACACGGAGCGGCAGGGAGCGGATGGTGCGCGCGTTTTCGGTGACGTCCTCACCTACCGTGCCGTCGCCGCGGGTCACCGCCTGGCGGAAGCGGCCTTGCTCGTATTGGACGGCCATCGAAAGGCCGTCCAACTTCAACTCCGCCACGTAGGCGTACGGCGCGCCCTCCAGCAGCTCGCTCACACGGCGGTCGAAGTCCCGCAGTTCGCCTTCGTTCAGCGCGTTGTCGAGGCTGAGCATCGGCGCGCTATGGCGGACCTTGACGAAGCCCTCGCGCGGCTTGCCGCCGACCCGCCCGGTGGGCGAATCCGCGGAATCCAGCTCCGGGTGGGCTTCCTCCAGCTCCCGCAGATGGCGCATCAGGGCGTCGTATTCGGCGTCGCTGACCTCCGGCTGGTCCAGGACGTAGTACAGATGTTCGTGGCGCCGCAGCTCTGCGCGCAGCGTTTCGGCTTCCCGCGCGAAATCTTTCATCGTGCTCTCATCTATAATCTAACCAGGAAGTGGGAGAGTCCACCATAACCAGCTACAGCAAGACCGTTCTCATTTATAACCCATGCGCGGGCCAGTTCGGGAGGAAGGGAAGCGCGTTGATTGCGCGCGCAGCCGAAATCCTGGAACGGGACGGGCACCGCGTGACGTGCTGCCCCACCACCGCCCCGCGCACCGCGGGCGCGCTGGCGCGGGAACAGATCGAACGCGGCGCCGATCTGATTCTGGCCGCCGGCGGCGATGGCACGCTCAACGAAGTGGCGGAGGGCATGGTGCATTCCGATGTGCCGCTGGGAGTGCTGCCGGCGGGCACCGCCAACGTGCTGGCCATGGAGATGAAATTGGGCGGCGATTTGCTGCGCGCCGCGCGCCGCCTGGGCGAATGCCGGCCGCAACGCATCTCGATCGGGCAGGTGAGTTCGGAAGCCGGCGCCGTCACCCGGCATTTCCTGCTGATGGCAGGCATCGGCCTGGACGCGCATATCGTCTACCACGTCAGTGCGCCGTTGAAGGCGCGCATCGGCAAACTGGCTTATTGGGTTGCCGGCTGGAGCATGCTGGGGCGCCGCCTGCCGGAATTCTCGATCGAAGCCGATGGCGTGACGCACCGCTGCTCGTTTGCCCTGATCAGCAAGGTCCGCAACTACGGCGGCGATTTCGAGATCGCCCGCGATGTCAGCCTGTTCGACGACCATTTCGAGCTGGTTCTGTTCCAGGGGCCTTCCACGCTGCGCTATGTGCGGTACTTCGCGGGCCTGGTCGCCAATCGCGTCGAGGGCATGGAAGGCGTCGTGGTGCTGCGTGCCCGGCGGGTATCGGCGCCGAAGCCACTCGATCAGCGCGTGTTCCTGCAAATCGATGGCGAGTTCGCCGGCCACCTGCCGGCCGAGATCCGCATCGTCCCCGACGCCTTGACGCTGCTGGTGCCGCCGGAGTACCGTCCCGAACTGCAACAGCAGCGCGCCGCGCTGTGCCAGGGGTAGGACAGGGGATCGCTGGCCTGCCTGTGGCGCGGGCCGTCCGGCCTGCAAGAGCCGAGAGTCTTCTCGGCTTTTCTTCCCGCGGCGCCGCTCTCGATGGCGACGGCACACCGAGTCATCTCGGTTTTTCTTTAGACCCGCACCAGCACTTCCCGCAGCCTTTCCCGCGTGAGGAAAAACTTCACCGATTGGAAATCGCTAAACAGCTTCTCCAAAGCGCGGTTGTTGAACAACTGCACCGCCGGACGCGTGCCGCGCTGGGTCAATTGCAGCGAACTCAATTCCAGGATGCGGAACGTGTAACAGGGGACTCTTTCGAGTTTGTCGTCCGACTCGAAAAATGCCAGCATCTGGCTTTTCTGCCGCGCGATCTTATGCACCCGCCCTACCACCGCGTGCAGCAAAGCCGGCGCCAGGTATTCGAGCGAGTCCCACAGCAAGACGCCGTCGAAATGGTTTTCCGGATAGTCCATCGCCTGCCGCAGAAAAAAATCGATGCGGCCGGGATTGGAATGATCGCCGGTGCCTTCGGCGCCGAACGTCTCGTTCAGGATCTGTAGGAAATTCTCGGAATAGAGCCGGTGCCCCAGGTTGGTGATGAAGTTCACGTTCTCTTGCGATGCGCCGCCTAAATCGAGAATCGTGAGACCGGACTGCCCGCGGATATCCAGAAAGAACTCTTCCAGCGCCCGGCTGCGCCGCGTGGTGACCACTTCGGGCTCGTCGGGTCCGCCATGGCGAGAGCGGCCCGGCGGAGAGCCGCCGCCGGACGCGGAACTTCGGAGTTGGCCACGCAAAAAATTCTTGAGTGGTCCTGGCAGCGGCATTGGCTACGTGGTTTGCCTCAGCGTTTCACTTCGGCGGCGGCGGCAACCGGCGCCACTGGAGGCGCCGCTGGTGGGGCCGGCTGCACCTTGACTGCCTGCCGGACAGGTTCCGGCTTGATGATATCGATGCTGCCCTTGAAGTACGCGCCGTCCTCGATGATGATGCGCGCGGTGCGGATATCGCCCACCAGACGCGCGTCCTTGCGGATTTCGATCTTATCGGCCGCTTCCACGTTGCCCTGAATGGTGCCCAACGCAATCACTTCCCGCGCCTTGACGCCGGCATGGATGTTGCCATTGGGGCCGACTGTCAGTTTGTGCTCCAACAGCTCGACCGTGCCCTCCAGGTCTCCATCGACATACAGGTCTTCCCGGCTGAAGATCTGGCCGACGATCTTTACTGCTTTCCCGATGCTGGCCATGCCGCTACGGGCGTCCGCATCGAATCTTGCGCTAGGCGTGCTGGACACTGGTGCTGCCTCCTTCTTCGATTCTGTAAAACTGGGAGCCGAGGGTGTAACCACCGGACTTGGCGGGTGGCTGGCTGGCGGGACGGCCGGCTTTGGCGGCTCGTCCTCCCGGCGCTTATTCCACATGCAAACGCCCTCCTGAATTTGGGATGATTTCGTGCATGATGCTGCCCTTCCAGTCTAACAAGGGCCGCACGCAAAAAGGCAAGCGGGATTCCGCAACCGCGCCCCGGAAGTGAATAAGGTCACGCCAGGCGCCCTCGAAGGCCTTTGGTGGGGCATGCTTCAGCTTGCCAACGCCCGCTTGCGGGCGCATGTTTCTTGGCGGCTCCGCGCAAGCCTTGGGAGAATCGTCAACCCGAAGAGCCCCGGAACGGGGCGGAAGAAGATCGCCCCGGAAACGCCCGCCTGCCGCATAATCAAACCATGGCCGAAGGTTTGCGTTTTGCCTGCCAGCCGGGCTGCATCGCCTGCTGCACCGAACAGGGGTTTGTCTATCTGACCGAAGCCGATGCGCAACGCATCGCGGAATACCTGGGCCTGAGTAGGCAAGCATTCGAGAAGCGGTATTGTTACCGCACCCGCCGCCAGCTTCGTTTGCGCGTTCCGCGCGAAGCGCAGTGTCATTTTCTTCGCGAGGGCGGGTGCTCCATTCACGCCGTCAAGCCAACCCAATGCCGCGTCTTTCCCTTTTGGCCGGAGTTGGTCGAAAAGCGCGCCGAGTGGCGCAAGGCCGCGCGATATTGCCCCGGCATCGGCCAGGGCCCTCTCATTCCAATCGAATCCGCGCGCGCCCAGGCGCAAGAGATGCGTGAATCCTATCCCGCCATGTACCCGTAGGCCGCCAGAGGCGGGCGGGTTCGTACGCGACGGCTTCTGCCTGGCGCTGGTACAATTGCTTACGGTATGGAACTCGCGATTCGGATTCAGATTGAGGAATTGCCGGAAGGAGTCTATCTAGCGACTTCGGACGAAATGCCCGGTCTGGTGGCGCAGGGGCGCACAGTTGGGGAAGCCCTGGAGATCGCGCGCGATGTCGCCCGCAAGCTCATTGAAGCGCGCCGCGAACGAGAAGGCGATATCACGCTTCCGGCGGCCTCCGGCCGGCGCGACTACACAATCGTGGTGGCTGCGTAGGTGGGCCGGCTTGCCGGCTTTCGTTATCGCGAGGTCGTTCGGAGGCTTAGGGCCTGTGGATTCCAGTTCGATCGGCAAGCTGCGGGTAGTCATGAGATCTGGTATAACCCCGGCAACGACCGCTATACGACAATCCCGAATCATCCTGGCGACATGCCCGAAGGAACGCTCCGCGCGATCCTGAAACAGGCTGGCGTGGACACTGGCGACTTTCTCGATCTCTGAGATGTGCGCAAGCGGGGCCTTCTTCAAAGCTCGCTGTCGTGAAGGCCGTATTTCTCTTTGAGTGCCGCGACCGCGCTCGCGACTGCATCTTCCGGCGCGCTGTAGCCGCGCAGCAGCACCTCCAGCTTTCCCACTCCGTCCGGATATGTGTCTCCGGCATAACTCGCGCTGTGCCTGAGTTGCTGAAACTCGGTCGCCGACTGCTCCAATAGCGCGCGCATGTCCTGCAGCCGCCGCTGCCGTTTGGTCAGTTCGGTGGTCAAGTCGTCGCGGACTTCCCGCGGATATTCCTCTTTGAGCGTCTGGCCGTCAATCGCCTGACGCACCTGGCTCAAGTGTGAGCTGACCGATTCGGTGTATTTCGCCAGTTCCGCCGCCACCGCGGCATTCTGATCCAGTTCGGCTCCGCGGCCGCCCCCGTTTGCCGTGATGCCGCCGCACCAGGCACGAGCGTTAGCCACCAGGTCTTTTTCAGTCGTGTTCGCGCTCGCGAAGTTAGCCCCAGTTCCGCGGAGCGCCTTGGCAAATTGGACCGCTTCCATGCGCTCTTGCTTGCCGCATCCCGCCATGCATGCGACCGCAACCGGCAGCCACCAATATCGCGAACTTAGGATTCTCATATCCGTCACCTGTCAACGACCCAAGTGTAGGCCTTTTTCCCGCGGACGTCCATCCGTCTGAGTCCGCGCGCATCCGGCACGGGGGCCGCAACTGGCGCCGGATTGCCGGCCGCGCCAGGGCTCGATGTAGGTCTCGCTATCCTCCCGCGATCGCACCCACAATGAGCAATGGCTCCGCCCCGCTCGCGACTGCTTCAGGCAGCGGCGCATCCGGTGCCTCGTGAGACAAATCCTCCGCGCAAGCGAAGAACCGCACGAACGGCCGGCGTTGTTCGGTGACCTGGTCGCGGAGGGTTCCGCGCAGCATAGGATAGCGGGCTTCCAGAGCGTCAAGAACGGAGCCCAGCGTCGCTTTCCCCTCTACGGGAAGCTGCACCTCGCCCGCGACGTGCGCCAGGATACGCAGATGCGCCGGAAGCTCGACCCGGATCACTGGAGTGTCTGCACCTCGACGGATAGCACGGCCGGAAGATCGCGGACAATCGGCGCCCAACTGTCTCCAGCATCGGCCGAAGCGTACACTTGCCCGCCGGTTGTCCCGAAATAGACGCCGCACTGGTCGAGCGAATCCACCGCCATCGCGTCGCGCAATACGTTCACGTAGCAGTCGCTTTGCGGCAGGCCCTTGGTCATCGGCTCCCACTCGTTGCCGCCGGTGCGGCTGCGGTACACGCGCAGCTTGCCATCGGGTGGAAAGTGCTCCGAGTCGCTCTTGATCGGCACCACGAAAATGGTTTCCGGTTCGTGCGTGTGAACGTCGATGACGAACCCGAAATCGGTCGGCAGGTTGCCGCTGACCTCCTGCCAGGAGTCGCCGCCGTTGTCGCTGCGCATCACGTCCCAGTGCTTCTGCATGAACAGCACACTCGGCCGCGAGCGGTGCATCGCGATGCGGTGAACGCAGTGGCCCACCTCGGCATCCTGGTCCGGGATTTGCTGCGAGCGCAGCCCGCGGTTGATCGGCTGCCACGTTGCGCCGGAGTCGTCGCTGCGGAAGGCGCCCGCCGCCGAGATGGCGATGAAGATGCGGCCGTTGCCGCTCGGGTCGAGCAGAATCGTGTGCAGACACATGCCGCCGGCGCCCGGCTGCCAGTGCCGCCCCGAGCCATGCCTGCGCAGCCCGGAAAGTTCCTGCCATGTCTGTCCGGCGTCCGTCGACCGGAACAAGGCGGCGTCTTCCACGCCGGCGTAGACCGTGTCCGCATCGGTCAGCGATGGTTCGAGATGCCAGACTCGCTTGAACTCCCAAGGGTGTGGCGTACCGTCGTACCACTGGTGCGTGCCCGGGACGCCGTCATACACGAATTTGTTGCCCACCGGTTCCCAGGTCTTGCCGCCGTCGTTCGAGCGCTGCATTAACTGCCCGAACCAGCCGGTGGACTGCGATGCATACAGGCGGTTCGGGTCCACCGGCGAGCCCTTTAGATGGTAGATTTCCCAGCCAGCAAAGTACGGGCCACTGACATCCCACTGATCGCGCTTGCCATCCGACGTCAGCACAAACGCCCCCTTGCGCGTGCCAACCAATACGCGTACGCTACTCATCTTTCACCTCCGAACGGAGCCGCGACCATAGGGAGCGGTCCTTTTTCACCCTTTAACTAGCCTCCGAACGAAACCGCGACCATGGGAAGCACCGTGGCGCGGGCCGTCCGGCCTGCTGAGCCGAGAGTCATCTCGGCTTTTCTTCGCCGCCGCGCGGGCTCGATTGTTGAACGGAGCGGTCGCCTCTATAGCAGCGAATCTGCCGGTCGATGACCTCGCTGATAACTCACTGACCGCTCCCTATGGTCGCGGCTCCGATCCCTAACAAGCCCTAACTCTTCGGAAAGCCCGGATCGGCCTTCACTTCGAGAATCTGTTTGGTGTGTCGCTCGCTGTGCGCTCCGATATAGAGCAGCCATTCGTATGCATCGAGCGGCTGGCCCAGCGGGCTGTCGGTGACATGCTCGCGTAAGTCCGGGGTCGATTCCATGAACGCGATGGTCGTGGCGCGGCTCTTCAGAAAATGGTCGAGAGTCTCCGCTGGAGTCCAGTTACCCGTGGGCACCAGCGGCGCCGGCGCCTGGACTTTGTGGCTTCGATCCGGAATCCTGGCCAAAACCAGGGCGTCTATTTTCGCCGTATCGCGGCCGGCAGGTCCGGCGGGCGCTTTCATAACATTATCCGTGACATTCTGGAAGATAAAATCTTCGGACTTGGCAATGTGTTCGAGCGTTTCCGCCACTGACCAGCGGTCCGGCGCCGCTTTGAACTTCATCTGCGCATCTGAAAGTCCCTTCACGGCCTCAACAACGCCGTCGCGTGTTTTCTGTAGATACTCGACGCCCCTGTCCCGATCCGCCTGAGTAAGTCCCTGGCCGAATGCCACGGCGCCCAATAACAGCAGCGCGCTTGACAGTACTGAAAGTCTCTTCATGTTGTTCGATCCCTCCTCATCTCTCTCCTAAGTGCTGTTTTACTGCCCGTCGCCACCCTCGAACTTTGGTATCAGTGGAGTCGAGTTGCGATCTCGCCAGCGCCGCCGGGCTTCCGCTATGACTGCTTCGCGATTCTTAGCCATTCGCTCAATCGCCGCGCACGGCGCTTCTGTCTCTTCGTGCCGTGCCCCCCAAATCAGCAACTCCAGAAGTACCGGCGCCAGGTCAATCCCTTTTTCCGTCAGCCGGTAGTTTACCTTTCTTCCATCCTTCTCGTCCGCCTCCGCGGCAATGATCCCCGCCGCCTCAAGCTTCTGCAGACGGTCCGCCAGGACGTTCGTGGCAATCCCTTCGCCCGCTTCCTGAAACTCCTTGAATGTCCGCAGTCCGCGCACCATCAGATCGCGGACCACCAGCAGCGACCAGCGATCCCCCAGCATCTCCAAGGAGACGCTCACCGGGCAGCCAGACCGCCGTTTTGACTTCGGCTCCCCTGGCATTTGCCATAAATTATCCGAGTCGCTTGCAAAACACAAGTTAAATTTGCGAATCAGTGTGTTGGCCAATACGAAAGTATTGGTAGGGCATGTTTCTTAGCTTGCCGGTCGTTTGGATTGACACCGCCCGTCATTTCTGCAAAAATCAAGTAGGCGAACAAAAGGCGAAATTATGAACGCCGCGGTGCTCCGGAAACAGTTCGAATCGTTGCTCGGCGGGCATCTCGGGTGGCAGGCGAAACCGGCTGCCGAAACGGTTCCAAGCGGTATCCCGGAAATCGATCGGGCGACCGGCGGGCTGCCGCGCGGATGCCTCACGGAGATCTTCGGCGCGCCATCTTCCGGCCGTGCCAGCCTGCTGGTTTCGATTCTAGCCGGTGCCACCGCGCGCCAGGAATTCTGCGCCCTGGTGGATGCCGAAGATGCGTTCGATCCGCTTTCCGCCGCCGCGGCTGGCGTGGATCTGCCGCGCCTGTTGTGGATCCGCTGCGGCCACAACGCCGGGCACGCGCTCCGTGCGGCGGACCTGCTGCTCGAAGGCGGCGGCTGCGGCGTGGTGGCGCTGGATCTGGGCGATACTCCTGTGCGCGTGGCGCGCCGCATCTCGCTCACTTCCTGGTTCCGTTTGCGCCGCGCCGTGGAGCACACACCCACCGTGCTGATTGCGGTCGCGAGGCAATCGAATGCCAAAACCTGCGCCAGCCTGACGCTGGAATTGTCGCGCGAGCGAGCGCGCTGGTTGGGCGGCGCGCTCGATTCCGCGCGCCTGCTCGGCGGCATGCGCGTGACGGTGGCGCGGCGCAAACCGGGGCTGGCCCTCACCGCTGTTTTCGATCAGGGACTGACACCACTGTCCCAAGGCGCCGCCTTTGCGCCGCGTGGACAGTGGTGTCTGTCCCTGGGCACTGAAGGGAGGCAGGGGACAGACACCACTTTCCACGCGGCGCAAAAAACGCGCCTTGGGACAGTGGTGTCAGTCCCCGTGTAAATGTTCGCCTGTTTGCATGGCACGGGTAACCTGGCGGCGGTAGCGTTCGATTTTTCGCCGCTGGTCGAGCGAACCGCGCCCGATACCGTCACCTGCGACGTAGCTGGCCTGGACCGTCTTTTCGGCGCGGCGCAGGAGCTGGCCGCGGCCCTCGCGCGCCGCGCCGCCGAAACCGGTGCGCGGGCATCCATTGCCCTGGCCGCCAATCCCGATGCCGCCATCAGCGCTGCCCGCGGATTTTCGGGCGTCAGCATCGTTCCGCAGGGCGATGAAGCCAAGTTCCTGGGCAGGCTGCCGGTCGCGCTGCTAGAGCCTTCCGACGAATTGCGGGAAACGCTGGACCGCTGGGGCATTCGCCGCTTTCAGGATCTGGCCGCGCTGCCGCCGCTGGGAATTGCCGAGCGGCTGGGTGCGGAAGGGTTGCACTTGCGCGAGCTGGCGCGCGGGGAAGCCGGGCGCAAGCTGACGCCGATCGAAGAGCCGGAGCAGTTTGAAGATGAGCTCGAGCTGGAATATCCGGTGGAGCTGCTGGAGCCGCTCGAGTTTCTGCTGGCGCGCCTGCTCAACGGCCTCACCACGCGGCTGGCCACGCGCGGGCTGGCCACCGATGAGCTGCGATTGCGCCTGCATCTCGAAACCCGCGCCATTCACGAACGCACGTTGCGGCTGCCGGCGCCATCGCTCGACGGCAAATCGTTTCTGAAATTGCTGCGGCTCGATCTGGCCGGCCATCCGCCCGCCGCGCCCATCGAACGGATCCAGCTCGGCGTGAATCCCGTCAAGCCGCAAGCCGCGCAGGGCGGCCTTTTCGTGCTCGCCGCGCCGGAACCGGTGAAGCTGGAGCTGACGCTGGCGCGCATTCAGGCGATTGTCGGCGAAGGCCGCGCGGGCTGCCCCGAGCTGCTCGACACCCACCGTCCCGACGCATTTCGCATACAGAAACCGGTGACAGGCTACGCTGTCCCCGCTTCTTCGATGCATTCGAAACTGGCAGAAACCGGGGGACAGACACCACTGTCCCAAGGCGCCGCTTTTGCGCCGCGTGGACAGTGGTGTCTGTCCCCCGCACCTTGTGGTGTCAGTCCCAAGCTTATTTTCCGCATGTATCGCCCGCCCCGTATAGCCCGCGTCACCCTGGCTTCCGGTCAGCCCAGTTTCCTTTCCGCCGAAGGCATCCGCGGCCGCATTCTCGAACGCGCCGGCCCCTGGCGCACCTCCGGTGACTGGTGGACCATCGACCCCTGGTCGCGCGACGAATGGGATATCGCGCTTTCCGATGGCGCCCTCTACCGCATCTATTGCGAGATCAGAGGCTGGTTCGTGGAAGGAAGCTATGACTAACCCGGGGGACTGACACCACTGTCCCAAGGCGCCGTCTTTGCGCCGCGTGGACAGTGGTGTCTGTCCCCCGCACCTTTTTCCATGTACGTCGAACTGCACGCCCGCTCCGGTTTCAGCTTTCTCGAAGGTGCTTCGGTGCCGGAAGAGATGGCTGGAACCTGCGCGCAATCGGGCGCGCCCGCCATGGCGCTGGTGGACCGCAATGGCTTCTACGGCGCTCCGCGTTTTCACATGGCGGCGAAAAAGGCCGGCATCCGCGCCCACATCGGTTCGGAGATCACTTGCACCAACGGCCACTCCTACCCGCTGCTGGCGGCCACTCGCGAAGGCTATCAAAATCTCTGCCGGCTAATCACCCGCATGAAGCTGCGCGCCAAAAAGGGCGAGGGCGCGGCCACGCTCGATGAGTTGGCCGAATTCGCGCGCGGCCTGATCTGTCTCACCCGCCATCCCGAGGCGCGCCTGCTCGATATCTTCGGCCGCTCCAACGTGTACGCCGAACTCCAGCGCCACCACCTGCGGGAAGAGGAGGCGGCCAACCAGGCTATCGTCGAGCGCGCGCGGCCTTTCCACATCCCGCTGGTCGCCACCAACGGCGCGGCTTATGCCGAGCCAGCCCAGCGCGAGTTGCTGGATGTGTTCACCGCGATCCGTAACCATGTCACGCTCGCCGCCGCCGGCCGCCTGCTGGAGCGCAATGCCGAACGCCACGTCAAAACTCCAGCCGAAATAGCACGCCTGTTCGCCGACCTGCCCGAAGCGCTGGCCAATACACTTGAAATTTCCTCGCGCCTGGAATTCACGCTCGACCGTCTCGGCTACGAATTTCCGCACTATCCCGTGCCTGCGGGCGAAACCATGGCCAGCTTCTTGCGCGCGCGTGTGGATGAAGGCGCGCGCCGCCGCTATCAGCCGTATCACGAGCGCGCGCGCCGGCAGATCGAGCGCGAACTCAATCTGATCGAAAAGCTCAAGCTGCCCGGCTATTTCCTGATCGTCTGGGACATCGTGCGCTTCGCCAAGGAGAACGGCATCCTGGCGCAGGGCCGCGGCTCGGCCGCCAACAGCGCGGTCTGCTATGCGCTCGAAATCACCGCCGTGGACCCGGTCGGCATGGACCTGCTGTTCGAGCGCTTCCTTTCCGAAGAGCGCGGCGAATGGCCCGACATCGATATCGATCTGCCCAGCGGCGATCAGCGCGAGCGCGTCATTCAGCACGTCTACCAGCGTTTCGGAAAGCTGGGCGCGGCCATGACCGCCAACGTCATCACCTATCGCGGCCGCTCCGCCGCGCGCGAAGTGGGCAAGGCGTTGGGCTTCGAGGTTACCTCGCTCGAAAAACTATCCAAACTGGCGCACACGTGGGAGTGGCGCGATCCCAAGGACACCACAGACAGCCAGTTTCGCGAGGCCGGCCTCGATCTCGCCCATCCGCGCGTGCGCAAGTTTTGCGAGCTCTACAAAATGGCGCAGGACATGCCGCGTCACCTCGGCCAGCACTCCGGCGGCATGGTGATCTGCCAGGGACAACTGGATTCGGTGGTGCCGCTCGAGCCCGCCAGCATGCCCGGCCGCGTGGTCGTCCAGTGGGACAAGGAAGATTGCGCCGACATGGGGATCATCAAGGTGGACCTGCTCGGCCTGGGCATGATGGCCGTGATCCAGGACAGCTTGAAAACGATCCCCGGGATTTACGGCGAGCCGGTGGACCTGGCGCGCCTGCCGCAGGACGATCCGGCGGTGTATGGGGCGCTCCAGAAGGCCGACACCATCGGCATGTTCCAGGTGGAAAGCCGCGCGCAAATGTCCTGCCTGCCGCGCATGAAGCCGCGCCGCTTTTACGACATCGTGGTGCAGGTGGCGATCATTCGGCCGGGGCCGATCGTCGGCAAAATGGTGCATCCCTATTTGAACCGGCGGCAGGGCCGGGAAGCGGCCGATTGTCTGCACCCTTCGCTCGAACCGGTGCTGCGCCGCACGCTGGGCGTGCCGCTGTTTCAGGAGCAGTTGTTGCGGATGGCGATGATCGCCGCCGGATTCAGCGGCGGCGAAGCCGAGGAACTGCGCCGCGCCATGGGATTCAAGCGCTCGGAAAAACGCATGGCGGATCTCGAAGTGCGGCTGCGCGCCGGCATGGCGGCCAACGGCATCACCGGCGCGGTGCAGGATACCATCGTGCATTCCATTGCATCCTTCGCGCTGTACGGCTTTCCCGAATCGCACGCGGCGAGCTTTGCCTTACTTGCTTACGCCAGCGCGTATTTGAAGTGCCACTACCTGGCGGCTTTCACCTGCGCCATGTTGAACAACCAGCCGATGGGCTTTTACTCTCCCGCCGTGCTGATCAAAGACGCGCAGCGGCACGGCCTGCGCGTGCTGCCGGTGGATGTGATGGAATCGGACTGGGATTGCAAGGTGGAGACGCGCGCGCCGCTGCTGCAAAGTGGGGCAGGCGCTATCGCCTGCCAACCTGACACTTTCGACCGCGCCGCTGCGCCAAGTCGCGCGAATGGCTTTCCTCTGCGTCTCGGCCTCCGCTACGCCCGCGGCCTGCGCGAAGAAGCCGGCCGCGCCATCGTTCGCGCCCGCCCGTTCTCGAGTATCGACGACCTGGGCTTGCGCGTGCCCGAGTTGCGCAAGGATGAGATCACTCGCCTGGCGGAAATCGGCGCGCTGAATTCCATCGGCGGGAGGTTGGCAGGCGGAAGCGCCTGCCCCACCTTGCGCACAAGTGGGGCAGGCGCTTCCGCCTGCCAACCAGATCTCTCAAAGCTTCCCGCCCGCGGTTTCCACCGCCGCGACGCGCTCTGGCAGGCGCAACGCGCCACCCTGCCGGTAGGTCCGCTGCTCGCTCCGCAGGAGGAAACCGGCGAGCCTTCGCCGCTCGCGCCCATGGATACCGAAGAGCGCCTGTGGGCCGATTACCGCGGCACCGGCCTCACCATCGGCCGCCATCCCATGGCGCATCGCCGCGAGCAGATGGACGCGCTCGGCGTCACCCGCGCCGCCGCCCTCGCGCACATGCCCAACGGCCGCCTGGTACGGATCGCCGGTTCTGTGATCGTGCGCCAGCGCCCCGGCACCGCCAAGGGCTTCGTCTTTCTCAGCATCGAAGATGAAACCGGCGTCTTCAACGTCATCCTCGATCCGAAAACCTTCGATCGTTTCAAATTCGTGGTGCTGAGCGAGCCGTTTCTGCTGATCGATGGCGTGCTGCAAAATATCGATGACGTGGTCTCGGTAAAAGCCGCCAGAGTCGCTGCCCTCCCCGAAGGCGCCGCGGCGGAAGTGCACAATTTCCGGTAGCAGCTCTCTTCAACCTCCCTGAGAAGCCCGAGCCGCGCTCCGGGTACATGCTAAAGTGAGAAGCATGAAGTATCCAGTGGCTTTAATGCCGACAGAGGAAGGTTACAGCGTGTCCTGCCCTGGCCTCCCTGGATGCTGGTCGCAAGGCGCCACCGAGGAAGAGGCATTAGAGAATATTCGAGCCGCAATCCGAGAATACCTCGCAGTCGCCAAACAGCTCGCCGGTGAACAATATCTGAGGGAAGTCGAAGTCCCAGCGTAGCGAATGCCCAAAATATCCGGAATTCCCCACCTCACGGAGCACCGATTTCGCCAACTTCTGTGACGGTATCGGAGAAGGCGCAACGCGCCACTACCGGCCCAGCCATCGTACGCTCAGGCACGGCCAAGGGCCTCGTCTTCCTCAGCGTCGAAGATGAAACCGGCGTGTTCAATATCATCCTCGATCCGAAAACACTCGACCGCTCTAATCGGAGCCGCGACCAGAGGGAGCGGTCACGCCTAAAGCGCTGCGTCACGGCGATCATCATCGGCGAGTTAGTCGACAATAGAAGCTGTCCCGCTAATGTCACGCGTGCCCGAGCCCGTGATGGTGAGAATCGCTCCATAGCGCTTGCCCCGCCCACCCACCGCCCTCGCCAGTCTTATACAATGTCCCGCATGATCCTCGATCGCCGTGGTTTTCTTTCCGCCATGCCCGCGCTGCTGGCGCCGGGCGCGATCTCTGGCGCCGAAGCCGAGCGCAAGACGCGCTTCTATGTGGTCGATCAATACCAACTGGAGCAGGGGCCGCAGACTTCCCGCATCCACGATTTCTTTTCCAAGGCGCTGCTGCCGGCGCTCGACCGCGTTCATCCCGGGCCGAAGATTTTCCTCGAAGCGCTAGCCGCGCCGCACCTGCCAACAGTTACTTCGATCGTCGGCGTCGAATCAGTGCCCCAAATCTGGGAGATCTCGCAGCAGCTCTTCGCCGACAAGGACTTCAGCCGCGCCTTCGATCAGTGGGAAGCTGGCGAGGAGCCGTATGTCACATCGAGCGCGACGCTGCTCGAAGCCACCGCCTATTCGCCCGAAATCGTGCCGCCGGAGAAAGCGCCCGAGTCGCCGCGCATTTTCGAGATGCGCACTTATCACTCGCCCACCGTGCGGCAGCACCGTGCGCTCGACGCGCGCTTCAGCGGCGCTGAAATCAAGATCTTCCACCGTTCGGGCATTCACCCGGTGTTTTACACATCAACTGTTTTCGGCGCTAACCGCCCCAACCTGACTTACCTGATTCCGTTCGACAATTTGGCCGCGCGCGAAAAGGCGTGGAGCGCGTTTGGCGCGGACGAAGAGTGGGTCAAGGTGCGCAAGGAATCCGTGGAGCGCGATGGCCAGATCACCGCCGTGATCGACCTTTCGCTGCACCGCGCCACGGCGTATTCACCGGTGCGGTAGTGAAACGGCGGGGCAGACTCGAAGCGCCTGCCCCTTTCGTCGCGTCGACGCCGCTTAGGCGGCGATCAGAACGACAAGTGCAAATCCATCTGCAGGAAACGCGGGCTGCCGATGGTGTGTTGAATCATCCCCAAACTGCCGGTCGGCGGAATCGAGGGCGGTCCTTCGTAGTAAGGAAAGAAATCGACGTCGTTGTTGGGCGCGTCGAAATTGGGGTGATTGAACAGGTTGAATGCGTCGAAGTTGAATCGCAGCCGGAAACGCTCGCCGACCTGAAATTCCTTCGCCAGCGTCGTGTCGATGCGGAACTGGAACGGTGCGCGGAACAGGTTGCGTCCGGTAGTTCCATACAGCGACTCGTAGTTGTCGCATCCCGATGCATCGCAGGGAGGGACACCGCCTTGTCCGGGAGCCAGGAACTGCGGCCCGAAATCGGCGGCGTTCAACACCGGTTGGCCCGCGTTCACGCCGGTGGTTCCCTGTAACTCGGCTTGCTTGGCGCTGACGCCGGGCACCATCGGCACGATGGGGTTCGTGATGTAGTCGCTCGATCCGTAGTATTGGCTCGCGACCGATCCCGAAAAGTCGTAGACGCTGTAAGGCTGGCCGCTCTGCGCCACGATCTGTGTGCCTATCGTCCACCCGTTCAGGAAATAGCCGAGAGACGGATTCGTCGTCAGTTTCGGAATCGTGTAACTCAGGTTGATCAGAAAAACGTGTGTCTGATCGAAATCCGACGAGGCGTAGTTCGAGCGCGGGTAAAGCGGATTGTTGCCGGTGAAGAACAAACCCAAGCCGCTTTGTTCGTCGAGCGAGTGAGACCAGGTGTAAGAAGCGGTGAGCTGCAGGCCGTTCGCCAGCCGTTTGCGGGCTTGCAGTTGCAGCGCGTTGTAGTTCGAAATACCGTCGGTGGTGTACAACACAGAGTTCATGTCATAGCCGATGTAGGGCACGCGAACCGGCGCATTGCCGGCATACTCCGGGCCGGGGCATATCGTTTCCAGGTCCAGTCCCCCGTCGTTGCATGAGCTGAGCGGAGCCACTCCGCCATAGGAATAGATCTGGCCGTTGATGGGGTTTTGCGGTGTCGCAATCCCCGGCTGGTTGAACGGAATCGGCAGTACCTCATGAACCCCATGATTGCCGACATAGCCGGCACTGAAGATCCAGCTATTGGACAATTGGTACTGCAAATCGAGCGTCCAATTGAGCGTGTAAGGCAGCTTGTTGTTGATATCGTACCCACCCATCAGGAAAGGTCCGAAAGCATTGCCGGTCGGATAACTGCCGCTGGTGGTCTGTGCGAGGTCCGGCAGCAGGGCTTGGAACGCCGCGGCGCTCGCCGGCGGCGCCGCTAGCGCCGTGCTGCCGAACGGCGCAGCCAGCGTGGCGCCCTTGGTGGCGAAGGCGGCCGACACGAACGGCTCCTGGAGGGTCACTCCCAGCGGGCCATTGAACCCGAAACCGGCGCTGGGCGAGAAATCGCTGAACAACTCGCCGCGGTCGTAATACATGCCGAAGCCCGCGCGCACCGTCAGCTTCGACCGCGGACTCCACGCAACTCCGATGCGGGGTGCGAATCCCCATTGATGTTGCTGCAGGAGTGTGTCGCTGGCGCCCGGCGTCCCGAACGTCGCGTTGTTTCCGGCTACTTCAAGGCCGGAGTTTGTAATCGTGCCGTTCGACGCGTCATAAGCATATAGACTCGGGTCGAAATCCGTTAGCCTGCCGTACTTCTCCGAAAGCGGACCATCGAAGTCCCAGCGCAATCCCGCCGTCACCGTGAGATTGCTGAGAACCTTGTAGTTGTCATTCACATAAACGCCCGCGGTGTCCGACCGGTAATAACGGTTGGAGTTGCCGGCAAACGCAACCGAGTACCTGCCGGTCCGCACGTTCCCTTCCACGAAGTTCAGGAAGCTGCTGAACCCGAGGTTATCCGTGCCGCTGCTGGTGGTGTTATTGATGACATTGAGCTGCGTGTGATCCCAGTTACCTCCGATGGCGATCGTGTGACGGCCTTTCACCCAGTTGAGAGAGGATCCCAGTTCCCATTGGTTCTGATACATGCCCGCATTGGCGAAACTTACGCTGGGCCCGAACTCGATGCCGTAACTGCTCAGGGAGTCGGAGATCTGAATCTGCGGAAACGAGCTTGATCCCAGCAGGTTCATCCCAAAGGAACTCGGAGTGAATTGCTGCCCGGTATTTGCGTAAGCTCGCAGCCGCGTGAATCCGGCGTGTTGTTGCCACGTCAGTGTCGGACCCAGAATCAGAGTGTTGTTGATGGCGGCCACCTGGCTGCCGGCCTGAAGCTGCTGCGAGAACCCCAACAGATCGCCTACCGCCCCATACGGATTTGTCGTCGGGTTGTTCTGCACATAGTACTTCCCGGTCAGCCGGTCCATGTCGCTCACCACGTAGTCAATGTTCGCGATGCCTTGATCGACGTCGGATTTCGCGTTTGGCCCCTGCACCACCGCGTCATAGCCCAGCGCCTTCGCCGTGGTTGAATTTGTGATCTGCGCACTGGGGAACAGGAACTGCCCATTGGGCAGCGTCGCCTGCAACATGGCCGCCGCCACGGGGCTGATCTGCGTCGTGGTAATCGTCTTGCCGTAACTCGTCGCCATCGCATTCACGATGCCCTGCAAGCTGCGATCGTTGGTAAGCCCGATCGGCACGCTGACGTCCTTGGACGCATCCGCCGCATCGGCGATGCGGGCGCCCTGGTAAGCCAGAAAATAAAACACCTTGTCCTTCTTGATCGGCCCGCCGAAGTTAGCCCCAAACTGGTTGCGGCTCAGAAACGGGTCCTTGACGGTGATGGCCGGCGAGGCGTTATAGAAAAACGGCGCCGCATTCCAGAAGCTGTTCTGGAATTCCTCGTAGAGCATGCCGTGAATCGCATTGGTTCCCGACTTGGTGATCACGCTGACATGGGCTCCGCTATGGGCGCCCTGCGTGGCGTCGTACATCGCCGCGTTCACTGAAATCTCCTGAATCGCTTCCGGCGGCGGCGTGGGCAGCGCCTGGCCAATCGCGCCGTAGACCGAAGTGCTGGTCTGAATCGCGCCGCCTGAGCCGAAGTTCTCTCCAATGTTCAGCACGAAGCGGTTCTCGCCCACCTGGCTGGTCGAGTTCCCATTGAACAGATTGTTGGTATCGACGCCGTTCATCGAAAAGCTGTTGCTGGTGTCGCGATTCCCATTGGCGAAAATCGCCTGGTTGCCCAGTCCCGCGTTGCTGCCGGCCCCGCCCAGCATATCGGCGTGAACGCCGGGCGTGAGGATCGCCAGTTGCGTGAAACTCCCGGTTCCCAGCGGCGTTTCCTGGATGGTCAACTGATCCACCACATAGCCGTTCGTGGTGTCCACCTGGTTCATCAGCGGAGTCGCCGTCACTTCCACCGTCGTGCTCACCGCGCCCACGCGCAGGCTGCCATCGACGGTGGTGGTGCGGTCCGCATTCACCAGCACCTCGGTATGCGTCTCGGTTTCAAACCCTTCCTTGGTGATCGTCAACTTGTAGGTCCCCGCCGGCAGATTTGTCGCCAGGTAGGAACCGTTGGTTTGCGTCTTGGCGGTCACCGCGAAGTTGGTCGCGATATTGAGCGCCTTCACGGTCGCGCCGGGTACAGCCGCGCCCGACGCGTCTTTAACCGTGCCGGTAATCGCGCCTAGAATCTGCTGGGCGCGCAGCGCGGGATAGGCGCCGGCGCAGATCAACACCGTCCAGCAGACAGCTTTCTTGAGAAAATCCGTCGGTAAACTTTTCATGATTTTTCTCCACGAGAAACAGAATCGTTCATCGCTAACAGACCCCTTATCTGTGTTGCCCCCCCGGCCCAACGCCGGTTCATGCGCCGGCGGTAGCCAGGCGCAACTCCCAATCGAACGAGACCGTGCCCGGAGAATCAACGAGGTTACCTGAACCTCGATTACGACGTGGTGAAACCCCGGTTTTGGGAAAACCTCAGATTCCCATTTGTGCGAGTATAGCAGGCCCGAAGCGCCTTCGCTTCGCTGCCGGGATGCCCCGGATGCCCCGCGTTCCGGGCGGCAATGGCAGCCGCTCAGTGTATCGACACGGGGCGCGCGGACGAGCCGGCGGGTGAGCTTGGCTTGAAATCGGCGCGGGCCAAAGGGAACGCCGGGACGGCTAGCGATCGAGCGGGGCGGCCTGGTTGCCCAGGCGGCGGAGTTGCTGTTCGCGCAGTTGGGCGCGCGCTGCGGCGAGCTGCTTTTCGAGCTTCCGGCTGCGCTCGATCTCCGCGTCCAGTTGCGCTCGCAGGCCGGCTGCCTTACGCGACATTTCTTCGCGATCTTTCTTCGCCTGGGCGAGTTCCTTCTGAGCGAGGTCTTGCTGAGCGGCGTTCGCGAGCGGTGCGGCGGGCGCCGGCGCAACCGGCGCAGGCGGCTTTTGACCCAGGAAGCTGGTGACCTGCCGCACCTTGGTTCCATTGGGCTGATCGAGCGCCAGCGTGACGTCCACCCGCTCGCTGCGGCGGCCGTAGGTAAACACGCCGGAAGCCAGATGCCGCGTATCGAGAGCAACCACACTCGGCGCCGCATCCCCATCCACGATCTCCAACGAGGCGATGAAGGCGCTGCGCACCGGGGCCGAGTTCGGGTCCCAGCGAATCTGCAATTGCCCGGCTTCATCCATGGTGTTCAGGCCGATCGATTCCGCACGGGCCGGAGGGGGAGCCTGGTGCACTGGCGAAGCGGCAGCGCGATACCAGACTCCGCGCGTGGCATATGCCGCGACGCCCGCCACCACCACCAATCCTGCCACCAGCACCAACTTCGGCCACGCCCGCGGGCGCTCTGGGGCTTGCTCGAACAGGCGCGGGATGGGTATTTCGGAGGCGGCGGGCTCGGCTTTCGGCGCGGCCTCGGGCATGGCAGTTTCAGGCACTGTGGTTGCCTCTGGCGCAGATTCCGATGCGGGCTCGGCGCGGATCTCGGGCGCGGGAGGAGCCGGCGCTGGCGGCGGGGCTTCGGGCTCAGCCTGGACGTCGACGATGGGCGCAGCCGTCGCCGCGGGAACTTCCGGCTCGGCGCGGACATCCACGATGGGACCGGCGGATGCGGTCCGCTGCGCCGGTTGTGCCGCCTGATCCGCGGCAACGGCTCTGGGAACCTGCTGCATCGGCACCGGCTCGATCGTGAACTCGCGGTAGCTCGCACTGCAATGAATAATGCCGCCGGGGCCGCGGAAGAAGAACCCGCCGCGCATCGGTTCGAAGGCATGCGGCTTCACCACCAGCGCCACCTGCCACGGCTCGGGGAAAAAACGGTTGTGGATAGTGAGATCGGTGTCGGAGAGAAGGACGCCGCTCCGCGTGTGCGAATGATACCAGCCCACCACTCGGCCCGCGCCCGCGGCGCTGGCAACGCGGATCAGTTCCTGCAGCTTGGTTTCGTCGCCTAACGAAAGCGTGAAAGAAGGGCCCAAAGCATGTTCGCAGTCGAGCGCCGCGCAACCTGAGATGGTCAGCCGGCCATCCTCAATGTTTCCCATCAGAATGCCGCCGATTTCGGCGCCGCCGCGCGGCAGCGAAAAGAACGCGTCATTCACCGCCAGCCGAATGTCGTCGAGCACGCGGCTGCCGCACTCGATCGAAAAGGGGCACTCCGGCGTTGACCAGGTTACGGTTGCGCGATCCGGCTGGGCTACCATCCTATATCTACGATTGTAGGCGATTTTGTTTCCGGCACGGTAAATTTCGGAGTCCATGCGGCGCGGGTGACGCCGGCGATCGGTTTGTCGCAGGTCTTCGCGTCGTGCCTCGGCCTGAGCGGGCTTCCGGCCCGCGCCTCGGCGCAGCGCACGCTACAATGCGATTTCATGCGGCAGCGCTCCCGCCTCCGGAACTGGGTCGAATACACGCTCGCGTTGGTGGTTTTGAAGTCGCTGCAGTGGACGCCGATCGGCGCAGCCGATTTGCTGGCGCGCTACTACGCGCGGTTGCTGGACCGCTGGGTTCCGCGCCTGCGCCGCGTGGCGGAACGGAACCTCGTGCTGGCCTTGCCGGAACTCGATGCGGCCGCCCGCGGGGTGATCGTCGACGGCGTATTCCGCTCCATCGCGCGTTTGCTGGTCAGCCTGGCCAGGTTTCCCTCCATCGGACACCACAATCTGGACCGCTGGATCCGCATCGAAGGCGCCGAGCACATCGACGCCGCCCTCCGCCAGGGCCGCGGCGTACTGTTCGCCACCGCGCACCTGGGAAATTGGGAGCTGAGCGCGTTCGCACACGGGCTGGCCTCCGGGCCGATGAGCGTGCTGGCGCGGCCGCTCGACAATCCGCTGATCGACCGCCTGGTCGAGCGCCGCCGCGGCCTGTGCGGCAATCGCGTGATCTTCAAAAAGGACTTCGCGCGTTCGATTCTAAAAGCGCTGGCCGCCAATGACAAGGTCGGCATCCTGATCGATCAGAACGCATCGCTCGATTCCGGCGTGTTCGTCGATTTCTTCGGCGTGCCCGCCTGCGCCGGCTTGGGCTTTGCCAAAATCGCCGCCCATAGCGGCGCCGCGGTGATTCCGGCTTACGCCTTGTGGGCGGAAGAAGAGGACCGTTACGTGCTTCGGTTCCATCCGCCGCTCGAAATTACCGGCGATGCCGCGCGCGATACCGCCTCGCTGCACGCCGGTCTGGAAGCCGCCATCCGCGCCAATCCCGATCAATGGCTGTGGATCCATCGCCGCTGGAAGACCCGCCCGCCCGGCGAGCCGTCGCTGTACGAAGAGTAGACGGCCCGGCTGCGCCGCCGGAGCCAGGGCCTCGCACGCGAAGTCCGAGGCCGGTTAGTCCGCGTCGCAGCCCAGCGAAAAACGCAAGGCGGCGCGGACCTCCTTCATGCGCAGTGGAGCGAGGTGAGCCACCCGCTTACCCAAACGTTGTTGCGACACCGTTACCGTATTGTGCAGGTTCACCGCGCAAGGCCTCTTCATGCCATCTTCTTCGTCCAACCTCACCTCCGAGGGAACCCCTCGGATGCTGGACGTCACCGGCGCAACCGTCGCCGTGGACAAGTATTGAAGGGCACTGCTGCGGGTCAATACTACGACTGGCCTGGCTTTGTCCGGGGGCGCAAAACGGTAAAGCCGAACGTCGCCCCTGGCTATTCCTCCGGCCAAATCGCCTCCGCTTCCCAACCGGACACATCCTCTGCGTCTCTCGGGCCGGCTTCATAGCCTCTCCGGTCGCGCAGTTCCCGTTCCCGGACCTCGAGGGCCTTCAGGTGCGCCCGGAGGGCCTCACGAATCAGCGCGGAGCGATTCAACTTCGTCCGGCGAGCCGCCGCTTGCGTGGCGCGCAATAGCCTGGAATCGAGCACGACCTGGATCGTTTCCATATGTGGACTCTACTCCACAGTATACTCCACAGTGGATCGCTCGCTCCTTTCTTCCTGCTAACCTCGCGGAACGAAATCGGAGCCGCGACCGGAGGGAGCGGTCAGGCTTCAAGATTCGAATACGGCCATTCGATCGGCACAACGTGCAACCGCTCTTACAGGGCGCGTCCTCCATTTTACGATGGTCCGCGGCGAATCACGTTGGTTTGACCGGGTGCGGGCCTGTTAAAATGAAGCGAGATGTTGAAGCGCTTCATCCTCTGGGACTACGCGCGCGCCAGTTGGCAATACGACGTGATGGTGGGGATCATTGTTGCTTTCATCTTCCTCACTCCCCGCGACTGGTTCCGCGACCAGCCGCGGATTCCGCACGTCGCCGCCATCGCCCGGCCTTCGGAAAACGGCGGCAACGTGTTGTTCGTGGACTCCGAGGTGCTGGCCGGCGTGCCGGAGCCGCAACGTCTCAATCGGCTACGGGCGTTTCTCAAAACGCAGCCCAGCACGGCTAAAATCAGTATCACGCGCGTTGAGCCAATTCTGGATTCGGAAGGGGAACTGCAAGGTTACATGGCCTTCGTGCATCCCTGACGCCAAGCCCCTCTATGTACTCCCGACAGTCAGTTTCGCCGCGCCTCGCTGCGCTTGCCTTGTGGATGGCGGCGGCGTACACGGCCGCACCGGCTCCCGGCGCCGATGAATTGCAAGCTACGCTGGACCGCATGGATCGGGCCGCCGTCACCTTCAAAGGCCTTTCCGCCGACATGACCCAGGTCTCGCACACTGCCGTACTGAACGCGGACGAGGACTGCAGCGGCACCATGGCGGTGCGCCGCTCCAACCCCCACGATCTGCGCGCCATAGTGGACATCCGCAAGCCCGACGCCAAGAAGATTCTGCTGACCCGTCACAAAGTAGAAATGTACTATCCCAAGAACAATTCGGTGCAGATCATCGACCTGGATCGCAAGGATAGCCACCTGATCGACCAATTCTGGTTGTTGGGCTTCGGCAGCAATTCGTCCGAGCTTCGCAACTCATACAAAATAGAGCTCGGAGGGCCGGAAACCGTGGCCGGCCAGAAGACCGTGCGCCTGGTGCTCACGCCGAAATCCGCCGACGTGCTGGCGCAATTGACCAAGGTGGAGTTGTGGATCTCCGATAAATTGGGCATTGCCGTGCAGCAGAAATTCTGGGAGCCGGGCGAGGATTACATCGTGGCCACGTACACCAACGTCAAGCTGTACTCCACCACCCCCCCGGAGTTGAAGTGGGATATCCCCAAGAACGCTAAGCCGGAGAAACTGAACTAGCGCGCATGGGAATTGAGCGGCATGAAGACCAGGACCAGCACATACCGGCTTGAGTATCTCGATTGGCTGCGCGGGCTCGGCGCCATCATTATGCTCCAGGGGCACGTGTTCGATTCGTTCCTCAAGCCCGAGCTGCGTCCCGGTGGCGCGTGGGTGCTTTCGCAGTTCGCCGGCGGCATGCCACCGGCCATCTTTCTGTTTCTTACCGGCGTGACGCTGGCGTTCCTGATGGATTCGAGCGAGCGCCGAGGCCTGACGCCCAGCCAGCGCGTTTTCGCTGCGTTCCGCCGCTCCGGATACCTGTTCTTTCTGGCCTTCGCCTTCCGCGCGCAGATGTTCGTTTCGGGTTTCCCCGCTGCGTGGACCGATCTGCTCAAAGTGGACATCCTCAACTGCATGGGTTTTTCGATCGCCGTGCTTTCCGTGATGGCCGTTTTTCGCACCCGCCAACGCGTAGTGGCCGCGGCGGCGGTGGGGCTGGCCATCGCGCTGGCCGGGCCGCTGGTCAGCGCGGCCAATTGGACGCGCGTGCCGCAGGCGTTGGCGAACTACATCGCGCCCAGCCGCGTGACGTTCGGGTTCTTCCCTTGGGGCGCGCACCTGGCGTTCGGCATCGGCGCCGGCAGCCTGATCCGCTCGCTCACGCCGGAAGCGACCGATCGCGCCATGCGCTGGATCGCGGCAGGCGCCGGCTTCGCCATCGTGATCGCACAAGCGTGCGCCGCGGCTACACGCTCGATTTATGCCGCCTCGGATTTCTGGCTCAACAGCCCGGCGCAGGTGTTGACCAAGGCAAGCGTGACGCTGGTGATGCTGTCGGGCGCGTATCTGTGGACACGCTACGGCGCGCGGCACGGCGCATGGAGTTGGGTGCGCCAGTTCGGTGTCACCTCACTGCTCGTCTATTGGGTGCATATCGAGCTGGTCTACGGCCGCTGGCTGTGGTTCTTCAAGAACAACTTGACGGTGCCGCAAACGGCTCTAGCCGCCGTGGTCGTCATCCTGTTCATGCTGGCGCTTTCCGCCCTGCGCACCAACTGGCCCCGCATCCGCGCCGCGCTGGCCAACACGGGCTGGTGGTATGCTCCCACCCCCGAACGTGTCCCGGGCGACTGAGCGCCCGTGGCGCGGGCCGTCGGGCCTGCGGAGCCGAGATTCATCTCGGCTTTTCTTCCGACTTCTGACTCCTCGGTCCCGACTCCTTCCCCTCCTACTCACCGCCGCAACAAATTCCGCAGAATGAAAAGCACATTGGCCGGCCGCTCAGCCAGGCGGCGCATGTAGTAGGGATACCACGCCCTGCCGAATGGCACGTAGAGACGCACCCGGTAGCCTTCCGCCACCAGTTGCCGTTGCAGTTCGCGGCGAATCCCGTAGAGCATCTGGAACTCGAAGTTCTCGCGAGGCACTTTCCGGGCCGCGGCGAAGGCCTTGGTTTCGGCGATCATCCTTTCGTCGTGAGTGGCGATGGCGGGATAATTGCCCCGATCGAGAAGAATCTTCATCAGATTCACATAATTCAGATCGACGTCGGCTTTACCCGGGAACGCCACGCCGGCATTTTCCAAGTACGCGCCCTTGCACAGACGCACGCGAATGCCGATGTCGCAGAGATTCTCCACGTCAGCCTGCGAGCGGTACAGGTAAGCTTGGACTACCGTGCCTACCGCCTGGTAGCGGGCGTACAGGTCCGTCACCAGGCCGAGCGTGCGATCCACGTAGCCGCTTGATTCCATATCGATGCGCACGAAACCGCCGACCTGGGCGGCGCGCCGCACCAGCCGCTCCACGTTGTCGCGGCACGCGTCACCGGAAAGATCGAGGCCAAACTGCGTCAGCTTGAGCGAGACATTAGGCTCCGCGCCAGACTGATTCATGGACTCGAGCGCGCCCAGGTACACATCGCGAGCCGCCGCCGCTTCGTCGAGCGACGTCACGCTTTCCCCCAGTCGATCGAGCGTGAGAGCGATGCCCTCCGCCTTCAGCCGGCGGCCGACAGCCAGCGCGTCTTCGAGCGTCTCTCCCGCCACGAACCGGGAAGCCAACCGCCGTGCGGCGGGCGATGTCTCCAGCCAGCTCCGCAGCCAGCTCAGCCGCGACAGAAAGAGGAAGACGGGGCGCACCACCAACAGGCTACCACCGCGCGAAGGCCGGCACCGCGCAGTGAGGCGGTGCTAAAATCACGGTTTGGAAACCGCTGGCGAGCCCGACTCAAAGCCCTGGGAGCTGCGCTGTCCCCGATGTTTCGGAAAGGACGTCGTTCCCTCCAAGCCCCGCGGATTCTTCGACGCCCTGATGGTGCGATGTGGCCGCCTGCCCCGCCACTGCCGTTATTGCGGCAAGCGCTTTTACGCCGTCCCCATCGTCCCCAAGGCTTCGCCATGCGAACCATCGTAGGACGCCTAGTACAACGCTATCGCACCGGGTTGATTCAAGCCTCGCCCGCTGCTGCCGAAGAGTAAATTGTCAGGCTGCTCGGACGTTCGGCTGCGGAATCGGTTGGGATGGCCGGCCGATTCGCCGGATGCTGGAGCGGCCGCAACCATGCTTGCGCCAGTGCTCGCGTGAAGCGGGCCGGCGCGCCTCCGGAGTGGTGGCGCAGAAACTTCCCGCTCCGCTGAAGAGTGCTACGTTGAAGGCATGGAAATCATGGAGACGTTTGGGCGCTTCAAACGTCTCCTGACCGGTGCTTTCCTGCTTCCCGCCATCGCACTGGCCACCGACTGCCGCTTCACCCTCGTCGACCAGTCCAATTGGGACGCCAATACCGGCTTCTATATGGACCTGGAAAACACTCCAACCGGATCGTCGACTTCCTGTCAGTTAGCCAATACGACCATCGCCATGGGAGTTGCCGACGGCACCACCTGGCGATTCATCGTTGGCCATCCCGCTTGGACAGTGGGTCACAATTACACCGCTAAGGCCGTGGTCACGCCGGCTTACTTTGAGCTGTATCTGGATGGGCAACTCCTCGACAAAGTCACGGGCGGATTCTCGGGTCTGCCAAACCAGGATTTGCTGCTCGATACGGTGCCCTCCTGGGCGGATGGCCTCGGCAACTATATCGTTTCGCAAAGCTCGATCGATGCGGAAGCGAGCGGCGGAGCCACGGCATCGGCCACCTTCCCGGCGGACACGCGCGAGGTTCCGCTGATGCTGCTTGCGCCGGCGTCCCTTTCCGACAGCCTGCCGTTCCCATACGGCGCGGGCGAGTCGCTGACCTTCACTGCCGTGTTCAGCCTGACCGCCGCAGCGGCGATGCAGACCTACGCACCGTATGTGGACAAATACGGCCAAAGCGTCTATTCGACTTTTCCGGGCATGATTCAGTCCGACGCCGACCTCGAAACCGCCGCCACCGAAGAGCAAAAGGCACTGGCCGCATGGGGAACACTGGGCGGCTACGATGCCTGGGGCGGCGTCCTCAACGCCGGCTGGCAGGACGCGGCAACCGGCTTCTTCCACGTCGTCCAGCACAACAGCGTGTGGTGGCTGATCTCACCGGCCGGCAATCCATGCTTCTATATTGGTCTCGATACCGGTCCGCTCGTCACGGGCAACAACACCCCCACCACCGGCCGCACGTGGGAATTCGCCGCGCTGCCGCCACAGACCGCTCCTTACAGTACGGCCTGGGGCTATGCGGACTGGGGCAATACGGGAATTTCGAGCGTCTCTTTCGACACCTGGAACATGATCCGCAAGTACGGCAGCTCCTGGCAAAGCATCGCCACGAACCTGACCGTCCAGCGGATGAACGCATGGGGATTCTCGGGGTTCGGCAAATGGTCGAACGAGGCCGGGAACCTGCCGATTCTGCCGGTGCTGGAGCCATACAATGTCCCCATCCTGGTGCTGCACCCGGACATTTTCGATCCCACCATCCAAAATGCGCTCCAGTCCTCTTTGCAGCAGCAAATCCAAGCCAGTGTCAACGATTCGCGAATCCTGGGCTGGTCGTTTGGTAATGAGTACGACGATCTCATCACACCGGCTGAAGTGCAGAGCGTCCTCGCCTTGGCCAGCACGGTCCCCGCCAAACAAGCCTTGATCAACCAGGCTCTCAGCGCCGTTTACGGCAACAATGTCGCGGCCATGGCGTCCGCGTGGGGCGTCACTGCCACAACCACCGCCGGCCTCTACAGCTCACTGCCCACGCCGCCGGCCGCGGACATCGAGACGCTGCGCGAGTATTACGAGGATCGGTATTTCGGATTCGTCTATCAGACGATCAAGGGGATCGACCCCAATCATCTGTATTTCGGCATCTGGATCGTCCCCGGCTGGTGGGTGAATGCAACCGACTGGCAACTGAACGCCGCGCACGTGGATGTGATCGGCTACGACCGTTATTCTCCGGTTTTCGAGGATAGCTTGCTCGAAGGCCTGGCCAAATCCACTGCCAAGCCGATGTTTCTGGGCGAATTCTCGTTTCCTCCTAGTTACAATCTGCTGCGCGGCTATGAGGTTTACCCTTCCGCCAGCGCGACCGACGACGCCGATGCGGGTGCGCAATATCAGACCAACTTGCAATCGGCCGCGCGTAACCCCTGGTGCGTCGGCGTGGCGTGGTTCGAATATCGCGATGAGCCGGTTTCGGGCCGCGGCTTTCTCGGTGAGACGGACCAGGATTTGGTGGAAGGCGAGGATTACGCGTTCGGAATGGTCGATGTCGCGGACCGGCCCAAGTATGACCTGGTGAACCAGGTGCGCTCGGCCAATCTGGCCATGGCGCAGCGGCGGCTGGCCTTCGGGCCGCCCATCCTGAGCGCTGGCGGCACCATCGACAATGCCAGCTTCGCGGTCAACACCCCGGTTGCGCCGGGAAGCCTGGTATCGATTTTCGGAACGGACCTCGCCGGAGACGCCGCGATAGCCGCCGGCCCGTCTCTACCGGCTGAACTGGGCACCACCGCGCTCATGCTCGGCGGCGTCCCGGTTCCGCTCATCCACGCATTTCCAAATCAGGTGGATGCGCAGATTCCCTGGGAACTGGCCGGCCAGACTGCGGCGCCGCTCACCATCGTGACGGACGACCTGAGCGGGAACACCGTCAGCGTGCCGCTCGCCGAATTCTCGCCGGGCCTCTACACAGCGACGGGCACCGGAACCGGCCAGGGCGCGATTCTGATTGACGGCACCACCACGCTCGCCGCGCCGGCCAGCGGACCGTTCGCCGGGCAGCCGGCCAAGCGCAGCACGGATTACATCGACATCTTCGCCACCGGACTCGGCCCGGTGACCAACCAGCCTTCGAGCGGCGCGCCCGCACCGCCGAGTCCGCTCGCCTGGACTTCGGCGACGGTGACCGTCACTATCGGCGGCGTGCCCGCCACTCCCAGCTTTGCCGGCCTCGCGCCCGGTTGGGTTGGCCTGTACCAGGTAAATGTGCAGGTGCCCGCCAACGCCCCGGTTGGCGACGCCGTCCCGGTCGCGCTCAGCGTGGGCGGCGCAGTGTCGAATCAGGTGACGATCGCGGTGCAGTAGGCTCAGCTGCTAAGAACGGGTTGACAGACGAAAGTCCGCTTCGGACCCGTAACCCGGGCGCCTGTCCCACTTTGCTGTCGAAGGGTGGGGTAGGCGCTTTCGCCTGCCAATCGATGTTTCCGCAGGCGGCGCTCTTGCGCGCCACTCACTGGCAATGATAGGCGAAGTTCAGCGTCACAAGCGCACTGCCGGATTGGACAGAGTTGGGTGCGAAGCGCCACTGCTTCGCGGCTGCAATCACAGTCGTGGTCAGAATCGGGTGCCCCGAGATAATTGCCACGTCCTTCACCTCGCCCGTGGATGGCTCAACGGTTAGCCGCAGCTTGACCGTCCCCGAAATGGCCGCAGCCATCGCGAGGGCCGGATATTTCGGAGGGAGGAAATGGTTGAACTGGTAGCTCTGGCGGTCAACGATTTGAGGGCCCTCCGCGGAGCTGGCTGGCCCCCGATATCCCGCCAACACGGATCGAAAGGTCGGCGAACGGCCACTGCCACCCATCCCAGCTGCCAGACCTAGATCGTAGCGGCCGGAGACCAGTTCGGGGACCAATTTCGCACCGGCGTCTTGGAACGCCATTTCCTCCTCGTCGGTTCGGTCATGAAAGATGTCCCTGTCCCCATACGCGGCCCCAAAGACCTTTGCCTCTAGATCCCACAGCGCCGCGAACTCAGGGTGGGCCGCCTTCATCTGCGCCATCTTTACACGCTCCGCGATCGGCACCGCCAACGAGACCGGTGTTTCTCCGCACTGTGCGACGATGCCGAATCTGATGGTCTCAAAGGTGCCAATCGTCTGCTGGTACTTCTTAAGGGCGCCCCGGAACGAACGCGGATCGATCGCGCAGGGATTGTTGGCTCCGAGCAGGTCAGCAGGACTCCTGTCCCGCAGCCTGGTTTCCGCGGCTTGGACGATCACCCGAGGGCAGATTAGGCTCTCCGGGGCCACCCGGATGTGGCGAACAATGGAATCCCGGCCGTCCGGGCGAACGTCGAACACACGGTAATAATAGTGCGGGCCGGCGTCGGAGAAGAAGACCGACACAATATAGAATCCCGACGGCGCCGGCGCCTCCGTTGCTTGTGCCAGGGCGGCGAGCGCCGCGACGATCAGCATGCGCTGGAGCATATCGCCTTGAGTATAGATCCTCTACGCCCCCGAGCTGTCGAATTCTTCGCCCGGCCTGTAAACCTTTCCTCCCGCATTCCGGTCTATATAGACGAATGGAGACAACGCTGGCGGCGGAACCAGCTTCGATGACGGCGGCTCCCGCGGGGGAACTCGCGGATTTCGATGCCGTGGTGCGGGATCACCAGCCGGCGGTATTCCGGTTTCTGCTGGCCTCTTTGCGCGAACGCGAGTCGGCGGAGAATTTGACGCAGGAGTGTCTCCTGCGCGCCTATCAGGCGCGGCGCAACTTTCGCGGCGAAGCGAGCGTGCGCACCTGGTTGATGCGCATCGCGGTGAACCTGGTGCATGACCATCGCAAGAGCGCGCCGCTGCGCTTCTGGCGGCGGGCTGCCGAAACCAGCCTGGATGTCGCGTTCACCGGCGACTGGCTGGCCGACCGGCGCAGTTCCCCGGAAGCCGAAGCGTCAGTGCGCGAGCAGGTGAGGGCGGTGTGGCGGGCTACCGTGGCGCTATCGGAGCGGCAGCGCACAGTGTTTCTGCTCCGGTTCGTCGAGGAAATGGAGATACGGGAAATTGCCACGGCTACGGGACTACAGGAGGGCACGGTGAAGGCGCATCTGTTTCGCGCGGTGGACGCGGTGCGGAAGAAACTGAGGGATACGCCATGAGCGGGCACTTGTCGCCGGTCGAAGTATCGGAATGGCTGGCTGGGATTCGCGCATCCGCAGCGGAACGGCATATGGCCGAATGCGCCGGTTGCGCCGCTGAACTGGAGCGGGCGAACCAGCCGCTGGCCCTTTTCGGCGCGGCGACGCGTGCCTGGTGCGCGGCCGAAACGCCGATTCCGCGGATGGGGGCGGTCGCGTCCGCGGCGCGCCGCCGGCAGCGATTTGTGACGATGCGCGTCGCGCTGGCGGCGGCCGCGGCATTGATGATAGCGGCGCCGGTTTACCTCCAGCACCAGCGCGCCATCGAGACGGCCCGCCAGGACGAAGCCCTGCTGGAACAGGTGCAGACCGAAGTATCGCGCTCGGCGCCGGAGCCGATGCAGCCGCTCGAGAAGCTGGTCCAATGGAACGCGCCCTCCGGGCAATCCGCTTCCACCCAATAAGTTCGAAACAAGGAAGGCAGAAAATGAAACTGACGATTCTGAAGACTACTCTACTTGTGTCCGCGCTGAGCGGATGGGCGCTGGCGCAACCCTCGCCGGATATGGCGCCGCCAGCCGCGCCCGCGCCTCCGGCTGCGCCAGCGCCGCCCGCTCCCCCGCGAGCCCCGCATGCTCCAGGTCACGGCATGATGATGCCCGGTCCGGCTGGAAAGTGGTGGGACAACCCCGATCTGGCAAGGCGATTGAACCTCACCGCCGAACAGCAGAAGAAAATGGACGAAGTGTTCCAGCAACACCGGCTGCGGCTGATCGATCTTCACGCCGCGCTCGAGAAGGAAGAAGCGATTCTCGAGCCGTTGCACGAGGCGGCCAATCCCGATGATGCCAAAGTTCTGCCGCAGATCGACCGGGTGGCGGAGGCCCGCGCCGAACTGGAGAAGGCCAACGCGCGGATGCTGCTGGGACTGCGCCATGTGCTGACGCCGGAGCAATGGAAGATGCTCGAAAACGAGGAGCACGGTCCCCACGGCGCGGACGCACACGGCGGCCCAGGCGGCCAACACATGCCGCCGCCGCCGCCGCCGCGCCCGGAGTAGGCGTACACATTGGAGGGGCAGACTGCGGCGGGCGTTTCCTTCTCCGCCCGCCGCGTTGGGCGTTCGTTCTTTCGGCAACTCGAGGGTATGCGACAAGAGAGCGGCTGCGGTATAAACTCCCAGAGGGTCTGCCAGTATCCGGACGTACAGACAAGACGTCTGGTGCCGTCAAGCCCGGAGGGCGCAAGAAAGTAGCCCACGGCGTAAGCCATGCGGGTACGCGATCTCCTCGTCCCAGCCCCGGAACGGGGCGATACGGCGCCGACGGGAGCGTCTTACGCCCCGTGCCGGGGCTAGTGCTCGTTGCTCTCGTTTCCCAACGGCTTCCGCCGTGGGCTACTTTCTTACGCTCCTTCGGAGCTTGGTCCGCATCCGGCTGGCGTGTGGTTACCCACGCCGGTGTCGCGCACCCAATTCTTGAGGGCACGATTATGGCGTCCTCCCTACCAGATTATGGCGTCCTCCCACCAAGCGCTAGAATAGAAGCATTCCTGCCTCCCCCAAGAGCCGGGCGTGTGCCTGGGCTAGAGGAGCCGAAAAGGAAACAATGGCCTTCGTTCACCTGCATTGCCACACGGATTATTCGCTGCTGGACGGGGCTTGCGACATCGACCAGTTGATGCAACTCGCCGTCGAGCAGAAGATGCCGGCGGTGGCCATGACCGATCACGGCAACTTGTTCGGCGCGGTGAAATTCTATAACGCCGCCAGGCACGCCGGCGTGCATCCCGTGATCGGTTGCGAGATGTACGTGGCGCGGGGTGGGCACAAGTCGCGCTCCGAAGGCGACTACAACCACCTGGTGCTGCTGTGCGAAAACCAGGAAGGCTACCGCAATCTCATCAAGCTGGTTTCCACCGCCTACCTCGACGGGTTCTACTATAAGCCGCGCGTCGATATGGACCTGCTGGCACAGCATTCCAAGGGGCTGATCGCGCTCTCGGCCTGCCTCAAGGGCCACATCGCGGAGACCATTCTTTCCGATCAGTACGACGAAGCCAAGCGGCTGGCCTTCACCTACGCCGATATCTTCGGCAAGAACAATTACTTTCTCGAAGTCCAGGATCATCACCTGGATCAGGACAAGCGGCTCACCCCGCAGGTGAACCGGCTCTCGCAGGAGACCGGCCTCAAGCTGGTGGTCACCAACGATTCGCACTACCTGCGCCGCGATGACGCGCGCGCGCACGAGATCCTGCTCTGCATCCAGACCGGCAAGATGATGAACGACCCCAACCGGATGCGTTGGAACACGCCGGATTTCTACCTGAAAACGCGCGACGAAATGATGGAGCTGTTCGGCGAGCTGGAGGACGCGGTCGACCGCACCTGGGAGATCGCCCAGCGCTGCAACGTCACGCTCGAAAAGGTCAGCGAGCCGTTCCCCAAGTTCGACGTTCCCGCGGAACACTCCACCGACACCTACTTCGAATACGTTGCCCGCCAGGGGTTCGAGAAGCGCCGGCCGCGCCTGGAAGCCATGCGCGCCAAAGGCGCCCTGAAGCACGATCTCGCCGACTACGCCGAACGCCTGGACCGCGAAATCAAGATGATCCAGTCGATGAAGTTCTCCGGCTATTTTCTGATCGTCTGGGATTTCATCCGTTACGCGCGCTCGCAGGGCATTCCGGTGGGGCCTGGGCGCGGTTCGGCGGCGGGCAGCCTGGTGGGATACGCGATGGCGATCACCGATATCGATCCGCTCCAGTACGGGCTGCTGTTCGAACGCTTCCTCAACCCGGAGCGCGTCAACCTGCCCGATATCGACATCGACTTCTGCATGAACCGCCGCGGCGAGGTGATCCACTACGTCACCGAAAAATACGGCCGCGAGCAGGTGGCGCAGATCATCACCTTCAACACGCTCGGCGCGCGCGCCGCGATCAAGGACGTGGGCCGCGTGCTCGAAATCCCGTACGCGGACGTGGATAAGCTCACCAAGCTAGTCCCCAACGTGCTGAACATTTCGCTCCCGGACGCCATCAAACAGGAACCGGGCTTCGCCGAGGCGCGCAAAGATCCGCGCATCGACGACGTGCTGAAGGTCGCGCTGCGCCTGGAAGGCCTTTCGCGCAACTGCTCGGTGCACGCTGCGGGCGTAGTGATCTCGCCGCAGCCGCTCAAGGAGCTGGTGCCGCTCTATAAAACGAACCGCGATGAAATTGTCACGCAGTTCGATATGAACGGCCTCGAAAAACTATCGCTGCTCAAGATGGATTTTCTCGGGCTGACCACCCTGACGCTGATTGAGGACGCCCTTCGCCTCATCAAGAAGAGGCACGGCGTGGAGATTGTCCCCGAGGATTTGCCGCTTGACGACCCGGCCGCCTACGAGATCTTTTGCAAGGGTCTGACTTGTGGCGTGTTCCAGTTCGAATCCCCGGGCATGCGCGACATCCTGCTCCGCTACAAGCCGAGCCGGTTGGAAGATTTGACCGCGCTCAACGCGCTCTATCGGCCGGGGCCGATTCAGGGCGGCATGGTGGACGATTTTATCGAGCGCAAGTGGGGCCGCCGCGCGGTGCAGTACGATCTGCCGGAATTGAAAGAGTTGCTCGAAGAAACCTACGGCGTGATCGTTTACCAGGAACAGGTGATGCAGATCTCCAACCGCCTGGCCGGCTATTCGCTGGGTGAAGCCGATCTGCTGCGACGCGCCATGGGCAAGAAGAAGGCCGAGGTAATGGCCCAGGAGCGCGAGCATTTTGTGAAGGGCGCCGTCGCGCGCGGCTTCGCCCAGCGCAAGATCGAGAAGATCTTCGATCTGATGGAGCAGTTCGCCGGCTACGGGTTCAACAAATCGCACTCCGCCGCTTACGCGTATCTTGCGTTCGTAACCGCGTACCTGAAAGCCCATTACCCGGTGGATTTCATGGCCGCGCTGCTCACTTCGGAAACCGGCAACACAGCCAAGGTGGTCAAATATATCAACGAGTGCCGAGCCATGGGGATCACCATCCTGCCGCCGGACGTGAATCAATCCGAATGGAGCTTCACGCCGGATGCGCAAGCGCCCGGTGGAATCGGCATCCGTTTCGGATTGGGCGCGGTGAAGAACCTGGGCCAATCCGCGGTCGAGGCCATCGGCCGCGCGCGCGAGCCGTTGGGCCGCTTCCGGACCATCCACCAGTTCGCCGAGACGGTTGACTTGGGAGCCGTCAACCGCCGCATGATCGAGAGTCTGATTCGCGCCGGCGCGATGGATTCGCTGGAAGGCACGCGCGCGCAGAAGTTCGCCGCCGTGGAAGGCGCCATGGAAGCCGGCCAGCGAGCTCATCGCGATCGCGAAAGCGGGCAAACCGGCCTGTTCGGCGAGCTGATGGGCGGCGCCGAACCGCACGATCCGCCATTGCCCAACGTCCCCGACTGGACCGAAAAGGACTCACTCGCCGGCGAAAAAGAGCTGCTCGGGTTCTGGGTGACCGGTCATCCTCTCGACCGCTATCAGGAGAAGATCGCCGAACTCGCCACCCATGACACCGGCAGCCTCGAAGGCCTCAATAAGAATGCCGAGGTCGCCCTGTGCGGCGTGCTGCGCTCCATCGCGCGCAAACGCAACAAGGAAGGCAAGCCATGGGTGGCGCTGACCATCGAGGACCAGCAGGGTTCGGTGGACGGCATGGTGTTCGCCTCCAGCTACGAACGCCTGGCCGCGCAGGTGGTGGAAGACCAGGCCGTCCTGGTGCGCGGGCTGATTCTGCCCGAAGAGAACGCGGCGCCCAAGGTGTCGGTGCAGGATATCATTCCGCTCGATGTAGCGCGCGTGGACATGCCGTCGGTGATTTCCATCCGCGTCTGGCTGGGCCGCAACGGCGGAACGGACAGAGCCGCCGCGCTCGACGAGCTTTTCAAACGCAAGCCGGGCGAAACACAGGTGCGGCTGCGCCTGGAATCCCCGCGCGATTTCTCGGTCCTGCTCGACGTTCCGGCCAAGGTGCGTCCCGATAAAGAATTCCGCGCCGCTCTCGAAGCCATCTGCGGCGCCGAGTGCCTGGAGCGGGTGGCTGGCTGAGAACAGCAGAGTGGGGCAGGCGCCCCGGTTTGCGGGTTCGATGCGGATTTCGCCTGCCAACCGAGTTTCTACATCTTCGTAAGAGGCCCGGTAACGCCGGCGGTCTTTGCCGCCGGCGTTACCAACTAAGAAGGCGTCCAGCTTCGGAGTTCGGGCTGAACAGCTTCGCCTTACGTCAATTCCGCGGCTTGCTGACAGGATAGCCCTGCCACAAGTATTCCAGCGCCTCGGGCAGGGTTTGTTGTTTCACGGCGCGGTCGGTGTGCCCGGCGTTACGCGCAAATACAAACTGGTAATGATATCCCTTGGCGGCCAGCACCTTGGCCATGTTCTCGTTCGCCACTACCCAGTCATGCATGTTGTCGCGCATCGCGTTCGGATTGAAAAGATCCCTGTCGCCAACCTCCATCCAGATGCGCAGCGGCTTGGCGGGTGTGTTGGCGATGAGGCGTTCATGAAACTCCCATGCGCCGTGGGGAGTCTGCGGGTTCCACGGCCACTGCTGGTTCACATAGGTGCCTGAGTAAGTGAGAACGCGATGGTATAGCTCCGGGTGATACCACGCCATAATCAACGCGCACGAGCCGCCGGAGCTGCCGCCCATGGTCGCCCGGCCCTCGGGATCCTTGGTTAGTTTCACGTCGCCTAGTTTTTCGACCAGCGGCAGCACTTCCTTCTCGACGAACTCCGCGTATAGGCCCGACATGGTGTCGTATTCCAGGCCGCGTTCGCTTCCCTGCGCGTCGCCGCTTCCGTTGCCGATGGAGATCGCAATCATCGCAGCCACCCGGTGCTGGGCGATCAGATTGTCAAGCGCCGCGAACAACACCCGGTCGGGTCCATCCGCTCCGACGATGAACGGCGCGGCCGTGCCGGCGACGTATTGTTTGGGGACATACACGCTCACCCGGCGCGTGTAAGGCGCGGCGTGGCTGGTCAAGATCACCATCTTCGCGGGGTCGGTGGGGTCCGGTGTGCCAAACGTGTTGGGTTCGCGCGCGATGCCGGGGTAGATCTTGCTATCGGCCGATTCCATCGTGAAGGTGAAGACGGTTCCTTGCGGCACGCCTTCCTGCGCGCTCATCTCCGGCGCGGGGTTGTGGGTGGGGCCGAGGATGAAGTTCCCGTCCTGATCCGCCGGAGCGTTGGCGCCGTCGGGCAGCTCTTTCGCCGTGACATAACCGGGCGTGTTGGGATCGCGGGTCGGCGGCGCCGGACGCGCGGGGTGAGTGGCCGGAACCGGAGCTTGGGCCATTGCCGGATCGAAACCAGTCATCAAACAGATCGGCAACGCGATGCTGAGAAGACGGAACATGAGGGACTCCTCACGGACAGCTTATCGCAACAAATCCTCGAGCTGAATCCTCGAATCGGTGCGAGCGTCGCGGTACTTGACGATCACAGGCGTGTAGATGGAGATGCCCCATTCCTTGCCGGGCGAGCTGGTGACGGCGCGCGAGCCGGCCACGATCACCGCCTCTTCTGGAATCACCAGCGGCTGTTCCGCCGTGGCGCGATACACCGTGTTGCGGACCAGGTCGTAGACCGGCGTTGAGGCGTTCAGAATCGTACCGGTGCCGAGCACCGCGCGGCGCTTGACGACGACGCCTTCATAGATGCCGCAGTTGCCGCCCACCAGCACCTCGTCTTCCACGATCACCGGCATCGCTCCCACCGGCTCCAGCACGCCGCCGATCTGGCTGGCTGCCGAAATGTGGCAGTTCTTGCCGACCTGCGCGCAACTGCCCACCAGCGCGTGCGAATCGATCATGGTTCCGTCATCCACGTAGCTGCCGGAGTTGATGAACATGGGCGGCATGCAGGTGACGCCTTTGCCGACGTAGCAGCCGTCGCGAATGCTGGAGCCGCCGGGAACGATGCGCACGCCGCTCGTAGCGGTTAGTTGCTTCACCGCGTAAGTCGACTTGTCGAAATAGGGCTGGCGGCTTGCGTCGATCGACATATCGATCACGCCGCCCATGCGGAAGCCGAGCAGAATTCCCTTCTTGACCCACTGGTTGACCCTCCAGCCTGTGGGCGAATCGGGGTCCGGTTCCGCCGCGCGCGCGCGGCCTTCGTTCAGCGCGATCTTGAATTCGGCAAACAGCCGGAAGTGGGCGTCGGTGTAAGCGGCGGGCTTCTCGTCGTAGAGCCGTTCGATTTCAGCCTGCAACCGGCACGCTCCCCAGCAGGCCCACACTTTCCAGAACCTTCTCGATCTTTGTCAGATTGGCCGCGGCGGGCGCACACAACGGCAGCCGCCAGACCGGCTCGAGAAGGCCCATCAACGCCATCGCGGCCTTCACCGGAATCGGATTGGTCTCGACGAAGTTGACGTTCATCAGCGGCAGGTAGCGGGCGTGAATCTGCCGCGCCGCGGCGAAATCGCCGGCAAGCGATGCCTTGACGAGTTGCGCCATCGGGCCCGGAATCTGGTTGGCAACCGTGGAGATGAGGCCGCGTCCGCCCAGCACGATCACCGGAATCGTAATTGCGTCGTCGCCCGAGAACACGGTGAATTCCGGCGGCACTTCGTGCAGCACATTCGCGATTTGCGTCATGTGCCCGGAAGCTTCCTTCACGGCAACGATGTTTTCGATTTGCGCCAGGCGCTTCAGTGTCGCCGGCTCCACGTTGACGCCGGTGCGGCCCTGCACGCTGTAAACGACGATCGGCAGGCGGATGGCCGCGGCGATCGCTTCATAATGCTGGTAGAGGCCCTCCTGGGTGGGCCGGTTGTAATAAGGCGTGACGGAGAGAATGCCATCCACGCCGATGCGCTCCAGCTCGCGGGCGAGCTCGATCACTTCGCGCGTGTTGTTTCCGCCCGCGCCGCCCAGCACCGGCACTTTCCCCTTCGCTTCCTCGACCACCAGCTCGATCACGCGCAGATGCTCGGCGCGCGTCAGCGTGGGGCTTTCGCCGGTGGTGCCGCACGGAACCAGGAAGTTGATGCCCGCCTCGATCTGGCGGCGGACGAGCTTCCGTAAAGTGCTCTCATCGAGCGACCCATCCTTCGTGAACGGCGTAACCAACGCCGTCCCGCATCCCGTAAACATGTGCCACCTCCCACTAGAAACAATGCACGCCGCTACAACTCAACATACTCTCCGACAGACTGCCGTGGCGCACGCACTCGTGCGTGCAGCGTCGGCACTTCTGCCGACGCCCGCTGTGATACGGGCCCGGCGTCGAGAAGAGTCTCGACGCGGCACGCACGAGTGCGTGCGCCACGGCGCTCCTTATCCAAACACCACTTCGCTGAATTCGTAAAATCCCTTTTTGCTGGCGATCCATTGCGCGGCTTTCAGCGCTCCGCGTGCGAAGCCTTCGCGGCTGCGCGCGGTGTGGCGAAGAGTGATCGTATCGGCGGCGGAATCGAAGCCGATCTCGTGCGTGCCGGGATGCGTTCCGGCCCGGTTGGAAGCCGTATCGATGGGGCGCCCATACCCGGCCTTCTTCATCTCTTCCACCAGCTTCAGTAGTGTACCCGAAGGCGCATCCTTCTTGGTCGCGTGGTGAATCTCCCAACCCCAAGCGCTATACTCGGGTTGCCCAGCCAGCAGCCGCGCGGCTTCCGCCACCACGCGGAAAAATGCGTTCACTCCAATCGAAAAATTCGGACTCCACACCGCACCGGTGCCGTTTCGATCCACCGCGGCTTTGACGGCTCCCAGTTGATCCAGCCAGCCGGTAGCGCCGATCACCAGGTTCACGCCCAGCGCCGCAATCCCTTCCGCGTTCGGGAGCACCGCGGAGGGAATCGAAAAATCGATGGCGACATCCACGCCGCGAAAATTCTCCGCCGTCAGCCCCTCGAAATTGGCGTTGTTGAATTCATCCAGCTTGAGCGCCACGCGAAATCCGAATTCCGGCGCCAGTTGTTCGACCAGCTTGCCCATCTTGCCATAGCCGACAATCGCGAGCCCACACCGTTCAGACATGCACCGCCTCGCTGCGTTCGAACACGGCCGGGTCCAGCTCGCTGAAGAATTCCGCGTGCAGCGATTCGATGGCCGCGCGCAGATCTTTCTCCGCCACCACGAAACTGATATTCAGCAGCGACCCTCCCTGCGAGATCATGCGAACGTTGATGCCCTCCAGCGCGTTGAACGTGCGGCGCGCCACGCCCGGCGTGTAGCGTATGTTCTCACCCACCAGGCAGACGATCACTTGATCGCGCTCGGTCTCGGCTTCGGCGAACTCGCGCAGCTCGGCCAGCACTTCCTCGATCCGCGCCGGATTGTCGATGGTGAGCGAGACGCTGACCTCGGAGGTCGCCACCATGTCCACCGGCGTTTCGAAGCGGTCGAAGACTTCGAAGATGCGGCGCAAAAATCCGTGCGCCATCAACATGCGAGTCGAGTGGATGTTGACCACCGTGATCTTGCGTTTGCAGGCGATCGATTTGACCGCGTTTTCGCAATGCACCCGCTCGGCCACGATGCGTGTGCCGGGAACATCCGGCCGCCGCGAATTCAGAATCAGCACCGGAATGCTTTTCTCGATGGCCGGCAGCACGGTGGCCGGATGCAGCACCTTGGCGCCGAAATAGGCCAGCTCGGCCGCTTCGGCGAAAGAGATGGTCTTGACGCGATGGCCGCCCGGTAGAATCGTCGGATCGGCGGTCAGCATGCCATCGACATCGGTCCAAATTTGAATTTCCTCGGCGCCGATGCCGGCTCCCACAATCGATGCCGTGAAATCGGAGCCGCCGCGGCCGAGCGTGGTGGTGACGCCATCCTCGCTGGCGGCGATGAAGCCTCCCATCACGACGACGCTTCTCGCGGCAACCGGCGGTACAACCGCGGCGAGGCGCCCGTAGGTTTGCGGAAACAGCGGCGCGGCCTGCGTGTGGCGCTTGTCGGTGACGATCAGGTTGCGCGAATCCAGGTGCTCGGTCTCCATCCCGAAATGGCGGAAGGCCTGCGTGACGATGAAACTCGACAGCCGCTCGCCGTAACTGGAGATGGCGTCGATCGAGCGCGGCGTGAGTTCGCCGAGCACGGCCAAGCCCTTGGCAAGCTCGGTGAGCTCCTGGAAATGTTCGTCGAGAAAACGATCCAGCGCGGCGCGCTCTTCGAGCGGCACCACCTGGCGCGCTTCGCGGGAATGGAAATCGCGCAGGTCGTGAATCTGCCGCAGGTATTCTTCGCGCGTGCCGTGAATCGCGGCGTTGGCGATGGCCAGCAGCTTGTTGGTGGTCTTGCCCATGGCGGAGACCACCACCACCGGGTGGCGATCTTCGCGCGCCTTCACGATGGCGGCGACGCGCGCGATGGCGGCGGCCGATTCCACGCTCGTCCCGCCGAACTTCATCACGATCATCAGTCGAGCATCCCTTCCGAATGCATCAGCTCGGCGTTGAGCACGGCCGCGCCAGCCGCGCCGCGAATGGTGTTGTGGCTGAGCACGACGAATTTCCAATCGAGCACCGGGCAGGGACGCAGCCGGCCGATGGAAG